>DATBJJ010000156.1:0-102520 GCA_036556425.1 Vicinamibacterales bacterium | reverse complement strand
GTCACGGTCGGGAGTCGGAAGTCTGGAGTCGGAAGTCGGGAGTCGGAAGTCACACGTCAGCTACTGTCGACTGGTGTGGTGACTGGTGACTGTCGACTGTGGCTGGTGACTGTCGACTGTGACTGGTGACTGTCGACTGGTGACTGGTGACTGGTGACTGTCGACTGTCGACTGTGACCGTCGACTGTGACCGTCGACTGACGACTGTCGACTGTCGACTATCGCATCACTCTACTGGCCAGGCTCAGAAGAAACGTCACGAACCAGACGGCGATCGGCAGCGACGGATAGCGATCGGTGACGGCTGTCAACCGTGCGATGGCGGGAACGTGACGGATCGCCGTCGCGATCCCCACCGCGCCGACGACGAAGTAGAGAGGAAACACGAAGCGCTCGGCGCGAACGAGCGCGGGGCTGAGCGCGGCGACGTAGACGACGACGATCGCGATCGTCCACAGGAGCGCGCGCCGCGAGACGCGATCGAGCGGCGGCACGCCGCGAACCGCGGCCCACAGCGCACACGCGGCAAAGAGGCTCCACGGCGCCGCGAACCAGATCAACCTGATCGCGTACCAGCCGGCATTGATGAGGGAATGGGGCACGACGCGCGCGTCCGTCAACTGAATCGACGCGCCGAGACGCGTCGCGTTGTAGAAGCTCAAGAAGGACTCGCCTGTCGTACGGACGTAGACCGCTTCGTAGATCGCCATCATCGAACCGGCGGCGGCGATCGCGAGCGCGAAACCAATCCACGGCCAGGGCGGTGTGTTGTTCCGCGGCGAATCGACAGCGGGTTGAACGATCGCCGCCCACAGCACCGCCGCGGCGAGCGCGAGCAGCGCGAAAGCGCCCTTGATCAGCACGAGCGCGCAGAAGGCGGCGATCGTCAGCGCGATCCACCATGGGTTCGCGCGCGACCGGTGCGTGGCGTAAATCATCGCGAGAAAACAGACCAGCAGCGGATGTTCCTGATTGCCGCGGATGCGATAGACGAAGGCAACCGGAATGAGCTGAAGCAGCCACGCGAGCGACCGCGCCTCGATGCCTTTCAGCACGAACGCCGCGACCGCAGGGATCAGCAGGATCGCGAGCGCCTGATACGCCATGTTGACGGCGTAGGCGGCTTGCTCCGCCGGGAAGCCCGCGCGCACCAGCGCCGCGGGCGGTAACAGAATTCCCACCGGGTGCTCGCGGAACAGTCCCTCGTGATCCCACTCGCCTCCCCACTCCGGCGCGATCCATCGCGGCAGCGGCTGCGTGGCGAGCGACGCGGAGAGTTTTGCGTAGAGCGCCGAATCGGGATCGCGGCTGCGATAGCCGGCCGCGACGAGGAGCGCTGCCGCGGCTGCAATCGCCACGCACCACGAGAGCGCGGTCTTCACGAGTGGAACCTGGCGTCCCCGTACGCAACGAGAATCATGAGCGATCGTCGAGCGGAACGCCCGAGGCGCACAACGGGCACTGCGAGGGGATCCAGAGGTTGAAGGGAAACGACGCGAGGCTCTCGAGCGGCAGATGCTCGCTCCGGGCGAACGCCTCGGCCGACGGACCGAGCACCGCGAGCGCCGCGATAGCGGCCGGCTCGGCGCCGCACGCACGGAGATCCGCGAGCGCGCCGCGCACCGCGGAGCCCGCGCTGATCACGTCGTTCACGATGGCCACGCGTTTGCCGGCGAGCCCGCGGCGCAGTGCGCCGGGGATGCGGTACTCAATCGGAAACAGGGACGCGCCCGATGTGTCCGGAGGCTCGAACCGTTCCGCGTACGAGAACTCGACGCCGAGATCGGTCGCCACCATGAGCGCGACGAACGCGCCTTCGACGAGCGGACCGCAGACCGCGTCGACGCGATGCGTGTCCAGGCGGCGCGCGAGGAGCGCCGCGCGCTGCCGAACGAATTCCGGATGCAGGCACAACAGCTCGAGGGTCATCCAGAGATCGGTGTGGTGCCCCGACTCGAGCGCGAAGTGCCCGATGCGCCCGGGCAGCATGCTCACGCGTTCTTCCTGCTCGAGCAGCAGACGCACCGCCGGATCGTCGGATCGCCGCGCCGCGTCGCGCACGGAGCACGCGAACGCGTTCACCGCGTCCCACGACGCGCCGCGCTCGGTGAGGCGGCGCGCGAGCCGCACGTTCGCCTGCGCGATCGCGGCATGAAGGGGCGTGTAGCGATCTTCCCCTTTCGCGTTCACGTCGGCGCCCGCCGCGATCAGCTGCGTCGCCGCCTCGTCTTCGGATGCCCAGATGGCCGCGTGCAGCGGCGTATCGCCCGTCGTCGCGCGCGTGAGCGGAGTGACCGCGCCGGCCTGCGACCACTCCGGCTCGCGCGCGAGCTGTGTCAGGAATTCCTGCAGCGTCACCTATTTCCTCTCGAACACGACCACGTTGCTGACCGGCTTGCCTTGCGCGTTCGTTCCCTTGATCGTGACGGTCATCGTCTTGCCGTCCTTCGAGACGACGCGGTGATACGTCTGGACGGTCTTGCCGCCCTTGCTGTCGGTGCGGTCCGAGGTATGCGAATCCACGCGCGTCAACGCGACGGCGTCGGCCAGCGCCGACCCGGTCAACGGAGACGGCTTCCCGTCGAACTCGGCGGTGTACGACGTGCTCGTCTTCGAGCCGTCCGCGTTGACCATCTCGCTCGAGACCTTCTCGCCCTTTCCAGCCGCCTCGATCTTCAACGTCTGGCTCTTGGGTGCTGGACCGGGATCGTACTTGGACTTCGCGACATTCAGCGTCCACGTGCCGACTCGCGGATCGGCCGTCTGCGCCGACAGCGCCGCGAAGGCAACGCCCAGGATCGCGACCGCGACGAGTACCGATGTGCGTGCTCGCATGCCTAGCCTCCTTGACCGACAGAGCATAGCGCGGATCGCGCGGACCTTCGCCGATCGCGCGGATCGGATAAGCTCTCGCTGCTCACAGACGGAGGACGCTATGAGACGACCGCTCGGCGTTGCCCTGATCGCTGCAGCCGCTCTTGTCGCTGCAGCCGCCGTGGCCGGCGCGCAGCCGGCATTCACCGTCGGTCCTGTCACCGCCGCGGCGGGCACGACCGCCTCCGGGACGATCGTCGTGCCGGCGGCTGGCGGCAAGGATGAGGGAACGACGATTCCCATCAGCGTCATTCACGGGGCGAAGCCGGGGCCGGTGCTGGCGCTGACGGCTGGCGTGCACGGACAGGAGTACGCGCCGGTCATCGCGCTACAGCGCGTGCTGAAATCGCTCGACGCGAAATCGCTCGCGGGGACCGTGATCCTCGTCCACGTCGCGAACATGCCGTCGTATCTCGCGCGAACGATCTACTACGCGCCGGCCGACGGCAAGAACTTGAATCGCGTGTTCCCGGGCCGCGCCGACGGCACGCTGTCGGAGCGCATCGCGTTCGCGATCACGCGCGAGGTGATCGAGCGCGCCACGCACGTCATCGACGTGCACTGCGGCGACGGAAACGAATCGCTGCGGCCGTATACTTACTGGATCACGACCGGCGCGCCGAACGTCGCCGAGGCGGGAAAGCAGATGGCCCTCGCCTTCGGCTTCGATCACATCATCGTGGATCGCGAGCGGCCGGTCGACGCGGCGGCGTCGATCTATTTGTCGAACACCGCCATCACGCGCGGCAAGCCGGCGTTGACGATCGAGTCGGGCGGCCTCGCGCGGACGGATGAAGAATCGATCGCCGCCATCGAGCGCGGCATCGCGGGCGTGCTGAAGCATCTCGGCATGCGATCGGACGGCCCCGCGCCCGTCGCGAATCCGATCCTGCTGCAGCGCAGCGAGGTCGTGCGGAGCGGCGGCACGGGGATCTTCTATCCAGCCGTCGAGCGTGGCCATACGGTCGCGCAGGGCACGCTCATCGGCCGCGTGACCGACTTCCACGGCAGGACGATCGAAGAGATCCGCGCGCCGTTCGCGGGAGAGATCCTCTACGTCATCGGCACGCCCGCGATCAGCAAGGGTGAGCCGATCGCCTACGTGGCGTCCCTCGACGCCGGACCGAAACAATGAGAGGGCCGTCGGCCGCCGCCCTCGTGGCCCTCGCGCTGGTCACGCTTCGGCAGCCGGTCGAGTGGCCGGCCTTCGAGGCCGTGCAGCCCGAGCTCTTCGCCGATGGAACCGCGCTCGTGAACGGGTTCGCCGACTACGACGGCGATGGCGATCCCGATCTCTTCGTCGGATTCAACGGCGCGCCCAATCGACTGTATCGAAACGACGGCGGCAAGTTCGCCGACGTCGCCGCCGTTGCCGGCGTTGCCGACGCCAGGCCGACGAGAGCCGCCTCGTGGGGCGATGCTGACACGGACGGCGACGCGGATCTGCTCGTGGGGTTCGCGCCGGGCGCCGGCCCGATCCTGCGGCTCTATCTCAACGACAAAGGACGGTTCACCGACGGGACCGTGGCCGCCGGCCTGATGGTCGAATCAGGTGCCGTGCGTCAGCCATCGTGGGTCGATGCGGACGGCGACGGGGATCTCGATCTCTTCGTCGCGTTCCGCGATCGTCCCAACGCGTTCTTTCGCAATACGAATGGCCGCTTCGAGGACGTCGCGGCGGCCGCGGGGCTGGCCGACTCACGGAAGAGCGTAGGCGCGGTCTGGTTCGATCACGACGAGGACGGCGATCTCGATCTGTACGTCGGAAACATGGATGGCGACGCGAACGGCCTCTACCGCAACGATGGCGGACGGTTCACCGACGTCGCCGACGCCGTCGGCGTCGCATGGGGTGGACGGGCGCCGCGCGATGCAGCGAACGGCACGGTTCGGCCGTGCGTCGCCGACGTGGACAACGATGGCCGGCTCGATCTCGCGATGGCCAACTACGGGCCGAACGGCCTCTTCCTGAACCGGGGCGCCGGGCGGTTCGACGACGTGTCGAAGACATGGGCCGTGGCGACCGACGGACGCTACGACGCGTGCGCGTTCGCCGACGTAGATCACGACGGGCGTCTCGATCTCTACGTCAACGGCACGGTGACGGGCGGCACCAGCTACCGCGACTATCTGTTGCGCAACACAGGGTCGACGTTCGTGGATGTCACCAGCGACACGTTACTGAAGCTGCACGCCGACCATGGCGTCGCATGGGCCGATGTCGACGGCGACGGCGACGAGGATCTGGCGCTCACGGGATCGCGGGCCGACGGGATGCACCTGCTGCTGCTCAACACGCTGCCGCGTGGGCGCGCGCGGCGATCGCTCGGCGTCCTGGTGCGCGACATGCGCGGCCGCGCGACGCGCCCCGGCGCCGAGGTGCGCGTCTACGCGGCGGGCTCTCGAACGCTCCTCGGCACGCGGCTCGTGGACACCGGTTCCGGCTACGACGCGCAGAGCGACCTGCCTGTTCACTTCGGGTTGCCGTCCGTCGATCATGTCGACGTCGAGGTCACGTGGCCGGCGGGAGGTCGGCGGCAGCCTCACATCGCGCGGTCTCGACAGGTCGCCACGGCGGGACAGACCATTGTCGTCCGCCAATGACTAGCGCTGCGTCACTCGGCCGAGGGCGGCTCCGCATCCTGCGCCGGCAACTCCGGCGGCGTCGCGCGATCGCGAAGCGGGATCACCGGCGCGCCCTGCTGCATGCCGAGGACGAGCGTGTTGCCCGGCTGCTGCGCGAGCACCTGCAGCGCGCGAAGCTGCATCAGCGACGGATTGCGCTCGATGAGCGACGCCGCGTTCGCCAGGTTGCGCAGCGCGGCCGTCTCTCCGCGCGCCTTCTCGAGCGCGGCCAGCCCTTCCTGCCGCGCCTTCACCACCTGCGCGAAGATCTTCTTCAGCTCGCCCGGAAAGGTCAGATCGCGCAGCGCGGCGTCCTGGAGCTCGATGCCGATCGCGGCCAGCGGGGGCGCGGCCGTCTTCTTCAGCTCGGCGGCGATGTCGGCTCGCTTCTGGAGCAGCTCCTCGATCGGCAGGCTCGACGCCAGCGCGCGCAGCGCGAGTTGAAGCTCGGTGTGAATCGCGGCCGTGTAGTTGTCGGTCCCCATCACCGCGCGTTCGGCGTCCTTGATTTGAACCGTCGCCGTCACGCTCGTCTTGATCGCGACGCCGTCCGCGCTCAACACTTCCTGCCCGCCGATCACGACGCGCGACGGCCTCGTATCGATCTTTTGAATCGTCGTCGATCCCACATAGTGCCAGTACGCGCCCGGGCCGAGCACGTCCTTCAAGCGGCCCTTCGAGAATCTCAAGCCGCGCTCGTACTCGAAGACGATCGTTTTGTTGAACCGCGAGGCGACGACCGCCAGCGCGAAGAGCAGGAAGAACGCGAGGAGCACCGTCGCAATGATCGTCATCGTCAATCGCGAAAAGGTGTTCCGCCTCGCGAAGCCGCCGGCGATCCGCGGGGGGCTGAACCCACAGAGCGGAGCGCGGGCTGCGGTTGCCCGCTGGCATCTCGAGACGGAACGGAGATGGGAGTCGAACCCAGCGTTTGACCACGTCGGTAGAGGCGACGCGCAAAGGCACGGCGCCGACGGCGCCGACCTGCTGCCAATCCACCGCGCACACCGTAGCATGCGCGGCGGGAGGCGGCAAGCGGTCGTCCGCTCTACCGGCCGGCGGACGGTGCGGTCGCGGGCGTCAGCGGCACGCCCATCTGCCACAGCACGAACGAGTACGTGAAGGCCGTCTCGCGCAGCGCGTCGTAGCGGCCCGACGATCCGCCGTGCCCCGCGCCCATGTTCGCCTTCACGATGAGAGGATTCTTGTCGGTCTTGAGCGCGCGCATCTTCACGGCGAACTTCGTTCCCTCCCAGTACGGCACCTGGCTGTCGTTGAGCGACACCTGAACGAGCATCGCTGGATAGTTCGCCGCCTTGATGTTGTCGTACGGCGAGTACTTCATCATGTAGTCGAATGCCGCCTTCTCGTTCGGGTTGCCCCACTCGAGATACTCGCTCGTCGTCAGGGGCAGCGACGCGTCGAGCATCGTGTTGATCACGTCGACGAAGGGTACTTGCGCGACGACCGCTTTGAAGAGATCAGGACGCATGTTCGTCGCGGCGCCGACGAGGAGCCCGCCGGCGCTCCCGCCTTGAATCACGAGGCGATCCGGCGACGTGTACTTGCTCTTGACGAGGAACTCCGCGCAATCGACGAAGTCGTTGAACGTATTGATCTTCTTCATCATGCGGCCGGCCTCGCGCCACTCTTCGCCGAGCTCGCCGCCGCCGCGGATGTAGGCGTTCGCGAAGATCACGCCGCGATCGAGAAGGCTGAGGCGATTCGACGAGAACGTCGGCGCGCCCGACGAGCCGTACGAGCCGTAGCCATACAACAGGAGCGGCGCCTTGCCGTCGCGCGCGAGGCCTTTCCGATGAACGATCGACATCGGGACCTTGACGCCGTCGCGCGCGACCGCCCAGATGCGCGTCGCCTGATAGCGGCTGGGATCGTATCCGCCGAGCACCTCCTGGCGCTTCAGGAGCGTTCGCGCGCGCGTGTTCATGTCGTACTCGTACACGGATGACGGCGTGACCATCGACTGATAGTTGAACCGGATCGTCGCCGTGTCGAACTCCGGATTGCCCGAGAGCGACAGCGCGAAGTCCGGCTCCTCCGTCGCGATGCGATGCGACTGCATTGTCTTTGGATCGATCACGCGGAGCTGGGTCAACCCGCCCTCGCGCTCCGACACGACGATGTGGTTCGCGAAGAAGCTCACGCCGTTGATCTTGATCGCCGGATTGTGATCGATGAAAGGCTTCCAGTTCTTCGCGGACGCGTCGCTCATCGGCGCGGTCACGACGCGGAAGTTCTTCGCGTTCTTGTTCGTCGTGATGTAGAAGCGCCCGTGATAGTGATCCGCGTCGTATTCGTGATTCGCTTCACGAGGCAGGATCACCTTCAGCGCGGCGTTCGGCGTCGACGCGGGAAGATAGCGGAACTCGGTCGAGGTCTTCGCATAGCTGCCGAGGAAGATGATCTGCTTGTCGAGCGATCGCGCCGCGCCGACGTCGAACAGCTCGTCCTTCTCCTCGTAGAGCAGATCGTTTCCCGTCGCGCCGACGACGTGGCGCCAGAACTTGTCGGAGCGCTTCGATACCGGATCTTCGGTCGTGAAGAAGAGCGTCCTGTTGTCCTGCGCCCACACGACCGATCCGACGCGCTCGATGTTCTCCGCGAGCGTCTGTCCTGTCTTCAGATCCTTCACGTGAAGGGCGTACTGACGGTAGCCGGTCGTATCGGTCGAATACGCGAGCCAATTTCCGTCGTCGCTCGCTCGATACGCGCCGAGGCCGAGGAACTTGTGGCCTTCGGCGAGCTTGTTCAGATCGAGCAGCACTTCCTCGGGCGCGTCCATGCTGCCCTTGCGGCGGCACATGTAGGAGTACTGCTTTCCTTCTTCCGTGCGCGAGTAGTAGAAGTAATCGCCGATGCGCGACGGCACGCTCAAGTCGGTCTGCTTGATGCGCCCGAGCATTTCCGTGTAGAGCGCGTCCTGCAGCGCCTTGGTTGGCGCCATGACCTGCTCGGTGTACGCGTTCTCAGCCTCGAGGTGTTTGATGACCTCGGGGTTGCTCTTCTCGCGCAGCCAGAAATAGTCGTCGTTCAGCGTGTAGCCGTGAATCTTCGTCGTGTGCGGCTTCTTGGCGGCGACCGGTGGCTGCGTCTGCGTCGTCTGCTGCGCGTAGACCGCGGGCGCGGCCAGCGCGGCAGCGAGGATCGGAACGAGCGCGACATTCGGCGTCTTCATAGGTGCGACCTTCTTCCGTGTGCAAAAAACTGTACTACATCGTCGCTCATCGGGCTGGTCGGCTCGCACCTCCCGCTTCGCGCCGTGGAAAACCGACCTGCCGCGGCCCGCTCACGATGCCGGCGTCGGCTTGGGGTGGTCCGAGCGCCGGACTGGAATCGGTTGGGCAGCCGGGGGCTCCGGACGTCATTGGCGAAACCGCGCCGACGCCGCTCGATACCGCGGCAGGCCGGTTTAGTTACTTCGCAATCACGGCGCTCGAAGGTCGGCGCGATCCGACCAGCCCGATGCCCTGCGAGCCGTTCGCGCGATCAACTCGCGCGCACTTAGGCGGCCCAGGGCAGTCGGCTCCGGCCGACCTTGAGCGGCGCGACAGCGAAGCCAGTAAAACGCCCCGTAGCGGTCCCGATCGGCGGCGGCGTGGTTTCGTCTCAAGCGGGCGAGCTACCTCGTTGCCGAACCGATTCCGGCTGTCGTGCGGATCCTTCAAGCCGCCGCCGTCCCCCGTGAGGACGCGCCGCGGAGGGAGCGTTTTCCGCGCCCGCGAAGCGGGAGGCCGGAGGCGATTGGCCCGGGCCGCGCATACGCGCGACTGGTATCCGGCTTCGAATTGCTCCAGGCGGACCGACGTTCGCTTTCGAGCTCGAGCGGTTCAGCGTTGGATGACGTAGTCCTGATACTGCGGATCTTTCTCGAGGCGATGCCGCGACAGGAACTCCCACGCCGCTTTGTTGATCTCACCCGAACGACCGTAATAGTTGTGGGTGTGGCCGGCGATCTCGGTCAGCTCGACTTTGAAGCCGTGCTCGTTCAAGTAATCGCGGCTGCCCCTGACCGCCTTCAGCGGAAAGAATTGATCGTTGGTGCCGACCCAGATCGCGATCGGAATCTTGCGCGGCGCTTTGTCGATGAAGACCGAGTACGTCGGCGCAAGGCTACCGGCATGGAGCGCGACCGCGGCAAAGTACTCCGACTCCAGGATCCCAATCCCAAGACCGTGGACCGCGCCCGCGGAGTGCCCGAATAGATACACGCGACGGGGATCGAACGACAGCTTCGCTCGAAGCGTCTCGACGATGTGCCGGAACAACAGCGGCCCGTCGTCACGATTGCTCCATCCCTCGCGAACCGTCGCATCCGGGCCGGCGAGGATGATTCCTTCCCTCTTCGCGATCGACTCCCAATGCTCGACGAGGATGCGGCCGTCCCTGCCGGATCCGTGGAGCAGAATCACGAGCGGCGGCGGATTGTCTTTCACCGAATCCGGCACGAAGAGGTAATACGACCGATCCTTTCCGGAGGAGCTCATCGTCTCCTTGGTGATTTTCGCGGCGTGCAGGATCGCGAGGCACGGCGCAAGCAACATCGCCACGAGCGCGCTTGAACGCTTCATAGAACCCAGACCCCTCAGCGAAGGACCCGTTCGTAGCACTCCTCGTACATCGGGACGACGAGGTCGACGCAGAAGAACTCTCGAACGCGCGTGCAGGATGCTTCGGCGACGTGGGCGTGGAGCGCCGGATCCGTCAGCAGCGCGACGACGCTCGCGGCCATCCCGTCGAGATCCGCCGGATCGTGCAGAAAGCCGGTGACGCCGTGATCGATCACTTCGGGGAGCCCGCCTACTCTCGACGCGACCACAGGCACTTCGCACGCCATCGCTTCGAGCGCCGCGAGCCCGAAGCTCTCCTGCGCGGAGGGCAGCAGGAAGACGTCCGAGGCCGACAGGAGCGGAATGACGTCCTCCTGCGCGCCGAGCGCTTCGACCAGATGCGCGACGCTCAGCTCGCGCGCGAGCCGATACGCGGTCCCGAGCTCCGGCCCGTCGCCGACCAGGAGCAATTTTGCCGGCACGGCGCGGCTGATCCGCGCGAAGACCTCGAGCACGGCATCGATCCGCTTGACCGGACGGAAATTCGACACGTGAATCACGAGCTTCGTCGCCGGATCGGGCGCGAAGCGCTGGCGCAGGCCCGCGACGGATCGCCGGCGATAGATCCTGCAGTCGAGGAAGTTCGGGATCACCTCGATCTCCCGCGCGACGCACAGCTCGCGGCGCGTGCTGTCGCGGAGGCTCTGGGAGACGGCCGTGACGCCGTTCGATCGCTCGATCGAGAACGCGACGATCTCCGAGTACGAGGGATCGCTGCCGACGAGCGTGATGTCCGTGCCGTGCAGCGTCGTGACCACGCGCGGCGCGCGCTCGCTGCCCGCGCCCTCGAGCACCTGCTGCGACAGCAGCGCCGCCGTCGCGTGCGGAATCGCGTAGTGCGCGTGAATCACGTCGAGGCGGAACTCGCGCGCGACCTGTACGACCTTGTTCGCGAGCGAGAGCACGTATTGCGGCTCACGGAAGAGCGGATAGCTCGGCGTGTGGACCTGGTGGAACGCCAGACCTTCCTGGTACTCGCCGAGGCGGAACGGCGGATCGGTGCTGACGAGGTGCACGTGATGGCCGCGCTCGGCGAGCGCCTTGCCAAGCTCCGTCGCCACGATGCCGCTGCCGCCGATCGATGCGTAACAGATGATTCCGACGTTCACAGGTTCACAGGTTCACGGGTTCACGGGTTCACAGGTTCACGGGTTCACAGGTTCACGGGTTCACGGGTTCACGGGTTCGGTCACTTCAGAAGATCTGCGCGCACGATTGGTTCCCTCACGACAATCCCTTCCGCGAATGCGACGCCGGCCAGCGCGCCGAATTGCGCGTCGCGGCTCTCGACGAGCTGTTGGAAGAGCGGCGATGTCAATCGCGTGGCGACGGCGCCGGTCGACGCGGTGCGGAACTGGCTCGCGTGGCACGCGAGCGCCTTCCGTTTCACGTCGTACTGATCGGACACGTCGACGACGAATGACGCCGGCGCGGAATCGTTGATGAAGTAGTAGCAGGTCCATTCGGGGCGCCACGGCTCGCCGCCGGCATCGTAGCGCCTCAACGCGCTGTTGAACACGGCCTCGGTGAGGAGCGCGCTCGCGGCGACGTGATCCGGATGGCGATCGACGCCGTAGGGGATCGCGACGGCGCGCGGGCGCGCGCGGCGCACGAGCGCGGCGGCTTGACGCGCGTGTTCCGGATCGCTGCCAATCGCGCGATCCGGCAGGCGGAGGTTCACGCGCCACGACGCGCCCAGCACCACGCGCGCGGCTTCCGCTTCCGCCAGCCGTTCGTCGACGGTTCCATTGCTCCCCATCTCGCCCGCGGTGAGATCGCACAAGCCGACCCGATGTCCGCGCGCGACGTGCTTTGCGACGATCCCGCCGACGCCGATCTCGATGTCGTCGGGGTGCGGGCCGAACACGAGCAGATCCACGGGATCCATCGCGCGCTACCGCTTCGAGGGGCGAACGGCGTCGAGCACCTGGCCGATGAACTCGTCGAACGCCGCCTGGCGGATCCACCGGACGACCACGACGAGATCGTTCTCCCAATCGATGTAGATGATGTTCGATCCGTTGCCTTGAAACGTGACGACGGACGCGGGCGCGCGCGGAAACGCGGGCTTCGGACCGGAATTCAGGAACCAGTTCATGTAGCCGTAGCCCTGATTCGCCGGCCCCGGCGATCGCGCCATGTCGATCCACTTAAGCGAGACGATCTGCCGATCCCTCCATCGACCGTTGCGAAGGAAGAGATAGCCGAAGCGCGCCATGTCGCGCGCCGAAATGAACATCCCGCCGCCCCAGTGGCCGCCGCCGGTCATCGATTGCACCTTGCGGCCGTCGAGATCGATCCAGGCATTCTCGTAGCCGTGCCAGCGCCACGTGCTCGACGCGCCGATCGGCTCCATGATCTCGTCGCGCAGCATCTCCGGCAGCGGACGCCGCGCGACGTGCAGGGCGGCCAGCGCGAGCACGTTCACGCGAACGTCGTTGTACTTGTAGCGCGTGCCCGGCTCGCTCAGTTTGCGATTCGGCCAGTCCGCGGGCGACTGCCCTTCAGGCCGATCCGCCCAGTCCGGTTTGCCCCACAGCGTTCCCTGCCAGTCGCTCGTCTGCCGCAGCAGGTGCTCCCATGTGATCTTCGAGTTGTGCGGTCCGTCGAAAAGCTCGGGCGTCGGCATGTAGTCGCGAACGCGATCGGTGACGTCGTGGATCAATCCCTTCTGCCACAGCAGTCCGACGACGGTGGACAAGAAGCTCTTCGTCACGCTGAACGTCATGTCGACGCGCGTTGTCTCGCCCCACTCCGCGACGATCGAGCCGTTCTTGACGATGACGCCGTTGAGCGCGCCGCGCGGCTTGACCGGGCCGATCGGCGTGTCGAACGGCTCCCGGCCGAACGACGTCGCGAGATCGATCGCGAGATCCTTGTTGCCCGGGTTTTCGCTCGCGATCGAGAACTTGATCGCGGCGTCGAGCTTCGCCGCATCGATCCGCGCCTGCTCGAGCGTCTGCGTTCGCCACTCGAAGCGGTCGGGGAAATACGCGGTCGCCGGAGCTTTCTGAGCGGTGGCCGTCAGCGTAAGCGCGGCAAGGACGGCGACGGCGATCGCCGCACGCGCGAGCGTGTTGATCGTGTTCATCCCGCCGCGATTATGTCACGAGGTCACGAGGATCAGGTGCGCCGCAGGAGCGTCGTGGGGTCGTTGACGAGCCCACGGCGGGCGGGGAGCCAGCACGCCGCGGCGATGACGGCCGTCAGGACGCCCATGGCCAATGCCACGATGGACGGATCGCGCGGACGGACACCCAACAGGATCGGCGCGAGGAGCGGCGCGGCCGCGAGCGCCGCGGCGCCGCCGAGGCCGACGCCGGCGATCCAGATAATCGCCGCGCGCCGGATCACGAGCCGCACGATGTCGATCGCCGACGCGCCAATCGCAAGGCGGATGCAGATCTCGCGCGTGCGCTGCGCGATTCCGTACGACATCACGCTGTAAGTGCCGACGAGAACCAGGACGATCGCCAGCGCGCCGAACACGCCGAAAAGGCCGGCCGCGAGTCGCGCGGGCAGCAGCGGCAGCGCCATCAGCGAGGCAACCGGACGATCCTGAAAGATCGAGAGCGACGGATCGATCGCGCGAATCGTCTCGCGAAGACCGTCGAGCGCGTCGCTCGGGCCGAGCGACGTGCGCACGAGAATGCACGTCGACGGGTTGTACCACTGCACGTTGCTGTAGAAGGCGACCGGCGTCGGCTCCTCGGCGAGCGTCTGATACTTGCCGTCCTGGACGACGCCGATCACTTCGGTCCAGGCGCCGTTCGGACCGCTGCGGAACCGCTTGCCGACGGCGTCGCCCGTGCCGAGGAGCCGCGCGGCGAAGGCCTGATTGACGATCGCGACACGGGGCCGATCGCGCAGGTCGGAGGCGTCGAAGTCGCGCCCTGTTATCAGGCGCATCTGAAACGTCCTGAAGAAGCCGGGCGACACCTGGTAGTAGATCGTCGACGGCACCGAGGTGCCGCGCGGCTGTGGTTTGCCCTCGACATACACGCTGTGCGTCGACACGTCGATGCTGAGCGGCAGCGCATTGGCGACCGCGGCAGACTCGACGCCCGGCTGCGTCGAGAGACGCTCGACGATCTCGCGCTGGAAATCGCGCGCGCGCGTCTGCGAGTAGCGTTCGAGGCCGAGATCCACCTGCGCCATCACCGCGCCGTCCGGATTGAATCCGACGTCCACCTGACTCGCGTGTTGCAGGCTGCGCGTCACGAGCAGCGATCCGATCAAGAGCACGGTGGACATCGCGATCTGCAGCGCGATGATCGCGTCGCGCAAATGCCAGCGCCCGCCGCACCGGATCGTGTCTTCCTTCAGTGCCGGGACGACGTCGATCCGCGTCTCCTGGGTGACCGGCATCAATCCGGTGAACGCGGCGGCGGCCGCCGCCAGGCCCAGCGCGAAGAGCAAGACGCGATAGTCGACCGAGACGTCGGGGGTGATTGGAATGTCGACGGGGATCCGCCAGCGCGACAACGCGATCGCGAAGCCGCGCGCGAGGAGCAGCGCGGCTGCGGCGCCGCCGGCCGCCAGGAGCGCGGATTCGACGAGCGATCGGCGGACGAGCGCGCCGCGGCTGGCCCCGAGCGCGATGCGGATCGCGGTGTCACGACGGCGATCCGTCGATCGCGCGAGCAACACGCCGGTGAGGTTCGTGCAGGTCAGGAGGAGCACCAGACCCGCGACGCCGATGAGCGCACCGGAGAAGCCGACGAACGGCCCGCGCAGCGTGTTGCCGACGAGGCCTGGCGGCGCGACGGAGAGCCGCATGCCCTCGTTCAACTGCGGATGCTCGCGGCCGAGCGCCTCGGCGAGGACGTTCAACGAGGCGGTCGCCTCGGCCGTCCCGATGCCGTCGCGCAGGCGGCCGAGCAGAAAGATGTTGTGCGTTTGGCGGCGCTCGAGCCAGTCGTTCCCCGACTCGACGTGCGCCTGCATGGCCATCGGGATCCAGATCTCGGGCGCGAAGAGCCGCTCGGTGCCCCGAAACCCGCGCGGCATGATGCCGACGATCGTGAACGCCATGCCGTTGATTTTCACGACGCTGCCGACGATCGCCGGATCCGCCGCGAACCGCGTTCGCCAGGCATCGTCGCTGACGACCGCCACGGGATGGCCGCCCGGCGTGATGTCGTCGGATGGCGCCAGCGCGCGGCCGGCGCTCGCGCGGACGCCGAGCACGTCGAAGTAGTTGCCGCTCGCGAGCGTCCCCCAGACGCGCGCGGCGCCGCGTGCCGTCTGGAGGTTCACCGGCGAGAAGCGCAGCGCCGCGAGGCCGGCCAGCACCGTGTTGCGGTCGCGGATGTCGCGGTAGTCCGGATACGAATGGATCGGGAGCTCGCCGCCGGTGCGGCCGACGGTGACGAGCCGCTCGGGTCGATCGACGGGCAGCGAGCGCAGCAGCACCGCGTCGATGACGCTGAAGATCGCGGCGTTCGCGCCGATGCCGAGGCCGAGCGTCACGATCGCGACGATCGTGAACCCGGGCATTGCGGCGAGCGCGCGCGCCGCATACCGGACGTCGCTGGCGAGATGCTCCACGAACGGAATCCCGCGGCGCTCGCGATAGCGCGCTTCGGCCTGCGCGAGGCCGCCGAGCTTCACGAGCGCCTGGCGACGCGCCTCGTCGGCAGGCATTCCCGCACGTATGTTGTCGTCGATGTGATGCGCGAGGTGGCTCTCGAGCTCCGCCGCGAGCTCGCGATCCAGACGATCGCGACCGAACAGCGCGCGAACGCGAACGACCAGCGCGCGCAGTCGCATCAGCTTCGACCTTCCGGCGCGAAGAACCGCGCGATGATGTCCGTCGTCCGCTCCCATTCACTCGCGGCCCGCGCCAACCGGGTCCGCCCGGCGCGCGTCAGCGCGTAGAACTTCGCCTTGCGATTGTTGTCCGACATGCCCCAAGAGGACGCGATGTAGCCTTCCTGCTCCAGCTTCAGCAGCGCCGGATACAGCGTGCCGTAGTTGACCGACAGCAGATCGTCGCTCGTCTGCTCGATGCGCCTCGCGATGCCGTACCCGTGCTGAGGCCCCATCGTCTCGAGCGTTTTCAGCACCATCAGCGCGAGCGTGCCCTGCCACACGTCGGCCTTCTCTTTCATATGGGATACCAATAGCACTCTTCGTATGGGAAGGCAATAGGAAGTTGCGCGGCCGGGATTTCCCGCCGTCAGCTCAGGATCTTCTCGAGGAGGACGGGGCCGCCGTGGTTGGCGATCGAGGAGAAGACCGGCGCGCCGTCGTAGCGGTGATCCGCGTAGAGGCGCTTCGCGCGATCGACGAACCCCAGCTTGCGGAAGATGTGCTGTGAAACCGGATTGGTCGCTTCCGTGACGGCTTTCCGATAGCCGCGGCGCCCGCCGGCGGCGACGCAGCGCTCGACGAGTCCCTGCGCAACCCCCTGCCGCGTGAATGGCTGCGCGACGCCGAGGAGAAAAAGGTGCAGCGATTCGCCAGGCAGCTGGAGCCGGCCGCGCCGATACTCGGCATCCAGCTCGCCGAGGATGTCGAAGATCGGCGCGAACTTCGGGCTGAGCCGCTCGACGCCGTCGGGGAATGCCGACGCGGAATCCTCCGCGAGCAGCACGCCCATCATCTCGCCGGTGGCGGCGGATCGCGCGATGATCGTCAGCCCGCCCGTCGCCGCGCGCATGCGATACAGATCGACGAGCGCTTCGAATTCCCGGACCGTGAGGCCGACGGCGACCGCCGGCGGATCGTCAGCCGTGAACACTTTCGCGAGCAGAGGAACGAGCTCGTCGACGTCTCCAGGACCGCAGATCGAATACCGAACCATCACTTCGCATTTCCAGCCGCGAGGTAGTCGACGACCAGCGTGCTGAGCGCTTTGATCCCGATCGGCACGGCCTTGTCGTCGGCGTAGAACGTCGGCGTGTGATGTCCGCCGGACGTCTTCCCCGCCGGCACGACGCCGAGCTCGAAATAGAACCCTGGAATGATGTCGCTGAAGAACGAGAAGTCCTCAGCCCCGGTTTCCGGCGGCGCGACGAGCACTTCGCTCTTGCCCGCGATCCGCTCGAGCGTCGGCACGAGCCGCTCGGTGAGCGCGCGATCGTTGCTCGTCAACGGCGCGAGATGATCGAACGCGAGCTCGAACGTCGCGTGCGCGGACTTCGTGATGCCGTCGAAGATCTCGCGCATCCGCTGCTCCACGATGTCGAGCGTCTCCTTGTCGAACGTGCGGATCGTCCCTTCGAGCGCAACTTCTCCCGGAATGATGTTGTTGCGATCGCCGCCGCGGAAGATCCCGACGGTGACGACGTTGCCGGAGAGCGGCGGGAGCACGCGCGACCGAATCGTCTGCAGCGCGAGCACGATCTGCGCGGACGTGACCACCGGATCGACGCCGAGGTGCGGCGCCGCGCCGTGCGACTGGCGTCCGCGCACGACGGCGGTCCACTTCGTCGCCGCCGCGAACGCGGGGCCCGGCGTATACGTCATCCGTCCGAGCCGCTCGTCGTCGCGCTCCTCGTCGGGCGGATCGCCGTTGGTGTGAAGCGCGATGATCGCCTGCGGCTTGATCTCCTTGAAGATCCCTTCGCGCACCATCAAGCCCGCGCCGCCATCTTCGCCGGCCGGCGGCCCTTCCTCCGCCGGCTGGAAGATGAACATCACGGTGCCTCTGATCATGCCCCGATCGTTCAGCGCCGCGAGCACCGACGCGGTCCCAAGACCGGCGGCGACGTGCACGTCGTGCCCGCACGCGTGCGAGACGCCGACGTCGCGTCCCGCATACGTCGAGCGGACGGTCGACTTGAACGGCAGATCGCCGGCTTCGGTCACCGGCAGCGCGTCCATGTCGGCGCGGACCGCAATCACCGGCCCTGGACTCTTGCCTTGCAGGATGCCGACGACGCCGGTCTTCGCGATGCCGGTTTTGACTTGGAGTCCGAGCGCGCGCAGGTGATTCGCGACGAGCTCCGCCGTTTTCACCTCGCGATTCGACAGCTCCGGATTCTTGTGGATCTGCTGGCGGATCTGAATCGCTTGCGCCGCGATCTTGTCGACCTGCGCCGCGATCTCTTTGTCGAGCGTCTGGCCGGATGCCAGGATTGGGAAGACGAGAACGAAGCAGAGCGGCAGTGTGGCGAGAGTGCGGATGTTCACGAACGCCGATTTTACACTCCGCGGCGGTCCTACGTGACTCGGATCGTTTCTCGGATACGGGCGATCTGCTGCAGGTGCATGAGGTCGTGGCCGGCATAGAGCCGGCGGTGGTGCTCGAGCGCTTCGTCGCCGCGCTCGGAGTGCACGCCGACGCGCTTCATGTCCTCGGGCGACGCCCGCTCGAGCAGGCGCAGATTGCCGCGGCGCAGCACGTCGAACGTCTCGAGCGATTCGGCGGGATCCGATTCGTCATAGCGCAAGCGCTCGGCCCACAAGTCCTGGTCGTAGCCGGTCAGCGGCGGACGCTCCTGCGCGAGGATCAATCGCAAACGCCAGCCCCACACCAGATCCGAATCCGCGAGATGCTGCAGCACTTGACCGATCGACCACTTGCCCGGCCGCTCCGGCTGCCGCAGCGCCGCCCCCGACAATCCGTCGATCGACCGGCGAAGCGCGGACGGCGTGTCGCGCAGCACGCTCATCGGATCGCGCGAGCCGAGGAGATCGAGAATCGCCGAAACGTACGCCGCGGCGTGTTCCTTGGCGCCGTTGGCGGGATTAGTGAAGACAGACATGAGCGTATTCCAAGGCGATCACGCGGCGAACGATTTCACGCTGCGATGTTCCGTCGTGGCGATGTGACAGAATACGGTCATTCTTTCACAATAGCTGGAGCACACAAGGTCCATGATGCGAGTGGTACTACTATCCTTGGCGCTCGCGGTCCCGATCGCAGCGGCGCAGCAAACGGCCGATCCGCTGCAGACGCGTCCCGAGCGGACCAACTTCGAGGAAACCAGCCGCCACGACGACGTCGCCAACTTCCTCAAGGCGATCGCGGCAAAGTCGCCCCTCGTGCGGGTCATGACGTTCGGCACGACGGAAGAGGGACGTCCGATGCCGCTCGTGACGCTGTCGAATCCGGCGGTCGCGCGGCCGGGGGACAAACCGGCGGGACGTCCCGTCGTCTTCCTTCTGGCGAACATCCACGGCGGCGAAGTCGAAGGCAAGGAAGCGGTGCAAGTGCTGATGCGGCGCTTCACGGGCGGCGACCTGCGTCCGCTGCTCGATCGCATGGTGATCGCGATCGCGCCGAACTACAACGCGGACGGCAACGAAGCGATCGACGTGCAGAACCGGACCGCCCAGTACGGGCCGATCGCCGGCGTGGGCCGGCGCGAGAACGCCAAGGGACTGGATCTCAATCGCGACTACATGAAGCTCGAGTCCGCCGAAGCGCGCGCGCTCGCGGGCGCGTTCACGGCGTGGGATCCGCACCTCGTCGTCGATCTCCACACGACCAACGGCTCGTACCACGGCTATCACCTGACGCACTCGATTCCGCTGAACCTCTCGCTCAGCAAGACGACGCTCGAGTATCACCGCGAGCGGATGATGCCCGCGATCATGAAGTCGCTCGAGGCGAATCACAAGATCCGCTCGTACTACTACGGGAACTTCGGCCGCGGCGGCGCCGCGCCGGGCGAGCTGCGGCGCTGGAACAGCTTCGATCATCGTCCGCGCGCGGGCCAGAACTACGTCGGGTTCCGAAACCGTCTGACGATTCTCTCCGAGGCCTACTCGTATCTCTCGTTCAAGCGGCGCATAGAGGTCACCGAACGTTTCGTCGAGGAGATCCTGAAGTACGTCGACGGACATCGCGCCGAGATCGTCGCGCTCACGAAGGCGCTCGACGCGGACTGGATGAAGCGCGCGAAAGGGACCGAAGAGATGCCGCTCGGCGTCGAGTACCAGATGACGCCGTTGGACAAGCCCGTGCAGATTCTCGTCGGCGAGGTGAAACAGGAGCTGAATCCCCGCAATCAGCGCAACATGACGGTCGCGATTGAAGACAGCTACAAGCCGGAGACGATGCAGGACTACGCGTACTTCACGCCGACGCGATCGGTGCCGATGGCGCGAGCCTACGTCATCCCCGAGGGCGCCGCGTTCCAACCGATCGTCGAGAAGCTTCGCCAGCACGGGATCGCCGTCGACGAATTGAAAGCGCCCCTCACGACCGAGGTCACGAGCTTCATAGTGGACGCGATCGAAAAGTCCGGGAAGCCCTTTCAGGGACACAACGAGGTCAAGCTGAAAGGCAAATACGTCGCCGAGAAGGCCACCATTCCGGCGGGAAGCCGCGTCGTCCGCCTCGCGCAGCCGCTGGGCCTGCTCGCCGCTTACCTCCTCGAGCCCGAGAGCGACGACGGGCTCACCAACTGGAACTTCCTCGATCAGTGGCTCGAGGCCGGCAAGCCGGCGCCGATTAGAAAAATCATGAGAATGTGAACTTCCGATCTCTTATCTGTCCCCCTGCTCCGTCGTCGTCGTCTTCTTCGGCTCGGGCTTCTGCGGGTTCTTCACGTACTTGTCGAGCCATGCGGCCCAGCGCGCCCACAAATCGAGTAACGTCTCCCTCGACGCCGGCCCGTGATCTTCGAGCGGATAGAGGTAGAGCGCGGTCGTTTTGCCGAGCCCGTTCAGCGCATGGTAGAGGCGGATCGAGTTGGTGGGATCCGTTCCAACGTTCTGATCCGCGAGGCCGTGATACATGAGCAGCGCGCCGTTCAAGTTGTTCGCGTAGAGGAACGGCGACATCCCGAGATAGACGTTCGGCGCTTCCCACAAATCGCGGCGCTCGCTCTGGAATCCGATCGGCGTCAACGTGCGGTTGTACGCGCCGTCGCCCGCGATGCCCGCCTTGAAGAACGGCGTGTGCACCATCGCGTTCACCGTCGAGAACGCGCCGTAGCTGTGGCCGCCGATGGCGAGCCGCGTCCGATCGACGAGGCCGCGGCGATCGAGCTCGTCGATCACCGCCGCGAGGTTGTTGCGCAGATCGTGCACGTAGTTGTTGTTCATCTGGCCCGTCGGGCCGACGATCGGGGAATCGGGCTCGACGACGGCGTAGCCGAGGCGGACGAAGAACGCCATCGATCGCAGGCCGAACGCCTGGAACGCGTTCTTGTTGAACGTGCGGTCGGGACGATCGTACGAGTCCTGATCCTCGAACTCGCGCGGATAGAACCAGAAGATCGCCGGCAGCCGCGTGCCGCGCTGGTAGTTCTGCGGCAGCGTGACCGTTGTCTTGAACTTGAAACCGTCGGCGCGCTCGATCATGAAGCGCTCGACGACGGCGTTCGTGACGTCGGGCGTGTAGTCCTGGTTCTGCGTGAGCTGCGTGCGCTTGCCGTTCTGCACCAGGTACTGCTGCGGCACGGCCTTCGGCCCTTCGCGCGAGACGATGAAGCGGCCGGCGTCGACGTCGAGCGCGGACGTCACGCGCTCGAAGACGTCGCGATTCTCGCTCTCGTAGATTCGCTGCTTCTCGCCGGTCTTGATCGCGACCTTGTCGATGAATGTCTTCGGGCCGACGTCGTTCGGCGAGCGGTCGTAGGTCGTGCCCTGCAAGAACACGCTGTTGCCGTCGGCTGACAGCTGCACCGGACCGGTGCCGCCTCCGCCTCCGGCGCCGCCGCGTCCGCCGGCTCTGCCGCCGCCTCCACCGCCGCCGCGCACGCCCATCAGCGATCCGGGATTCGCATACACATCGTCGAAGCGATACCGCGCGAGCGTGTAGCGCTGCGACGGCTCCGCGAGATTCACCGCGTAGTCGACGGTGTTCTGTCCGGCGCGCTCGCTGAAGAAGATCATCTTCATGTCGGGCGAGAATCGCAGGCCGGTCATACGCGTGTTCGACTCGAACAGCATCTTCTTGCTGGATTCGTCGAACGGCGGCAGCCACTGATACAAACGGTCCTTGCGATCGGCGGCGCGACCGCCGCGTCCCCCTTCGTCCGCGTTACTCGCCGCGGCGCCGCGGCCGCCTCGTCCCGAGCGGCGTCCTTCGCCAGGGGGCGGCGGCTCCTGCTCGAGGAAGGTCAATCCCTGGTTGTCGGCCCGCCACGCGATCTCGCGCTTGCCCTGTTGGTTCCCGCCGCGGCCGCCTCCGCCCGGCGGATCGTCCGGCGGTTGGTTGTCGTCCTGAACGCCGAGGTTGATCGGGCGCTCGGTGACTTTCGCGATCATCTTCCCGTCCGCGTCCCACATCTCCTCGACTTGCCCGAAGCTGCTGACCGGGACGTCGTACGAGAACGGCTTCACCATGCGCGTGACGCGGATGTATTTGCCGTCCGGCGACGCGTCGATCGATCGCACCATCGCCGGCTGACCGATCTTCTTGACCGATCCCTTCTGCACGTCGATGAACGCGACCTGACCGGTCGCGTGCCACTCGAGCAGCTCTTTCTCGTACGTCGTCGACATCAGGCTCGGAAAGGTGCGGAGCCGGTTCTTGTCCGCGTCCGCGATCTTCACGGTCGGACCCGTCGGCGCGGCGGGCGCCGGCGGCATCGGCGCGCGGCCATCGGGAACGACCACGGCGGCGATCTGTTTGCCGTCGGAAGAGAACTCGAAGCTCGTGACGAGCGTCGCGAGGAGCGGCGTCTTCGTCACCTGCCGCGACTTGCCCGTCGCCGCGTCCGCGATCCAGACATGCGTCGCATCGTCGGCGTGCACGAGATACGCGACGCTCGCGCTGTCGGGCGACCACACCGCGTTCGACACGCGCGCTCCGGGAGGCGTTTGAATCTGCTTCTTCGCGCCGTCGGCGGCCGAGATGATCTGGATGCCGACGCTGTTGCGGATCGTCAGCGCGCGCGCGCGGTTCGCCTTGTAGTCGATGAACACGCCGCCGAGCTCGTGGAACGGCTTCGAGAAGGTTTTCATCAACACCGGTCCATCGCCGATTTCGTCGAGGAACCACTTCTTGTCGGGACTGAGATTCGCCAGCGCGACGTTGAGGTGCCGCGGCGCGAGCACGGCATCGGCGATCTCCTTCGGCGGTTGCGCGTAGCCGTCCTGTTTGAGGATCTCGTCCGCCCAGCTCGATCCGTTTCCCGCCGGCTGCGCGGATTGTCCCGTGAGCCGCAGCGGAGCCGCGAGGAGGAGCAGTACGGGAATGACACGCAACAGACGCTGCGCATGTGCCTTCGTCATGGTGCCTCCGAAAACAGATCGACGTCGGGATGGACCGGGGCTGGAAAACTGCTGCTGACGCTAGTACGTTCCGGCACAGGAAGATACAACACGGAACGGCTGACTGTCGAGGTCGACCACACTTTTGCGGTTCGATCACGATCCCGACATCCGGGAACCGAGGGACTGCGTAGAAACGGGCAGAAACGTCCCGTAAACGGCTGGCACCTGCCTTGCCAACGCCTCCGGTCAGCCATGCGTGTATCAGAAGTCGTCCGCAGCGATCTCTTCCGGTTCGTGGCCGGTCTGATACTCCTGGCCACGGGCGTGCTCACTACGATGCCGGCGCCAACCGAGTGGCTGTGGAAGGTCAGCATCGCGGCAACCGAAGGCGGACATTGGCTCGCGATCGCCGCGCTCCTTCCCGCGCTTCCGCGCAGCGGACAGAAGTTCCTTGGAAAGCTCGGGAGCCTTCTGAGCCTCGGCGCCGCCGTCCTTTTCGCGCTGCCGATCTATCACGCACAGCAGCTCAATCGCGATCTTCCCGGCAAGCTGAATACGACGTTCGGCACCGAGCGACGCGAGCGCGCGAAGTTCGCCGAAGACGCGCGCAGCGAGCCGTTCGTCGTCGCCGACATTCTGTCGTCCGTGCGGTCGCGTCCCGTGCGCCTCGAGGAGCGCACGTTCAACACGCCCGACGGCGAGAAGCTCACGCTCGACGTGTTCCGTCCCGGCTACGTCCACGGCCCGCTGCCCGGGGTGCTCGTCGTTCACGGCGGAAGCTGGCAGAACGGCAACAGCCGCGAGTTCGTCTCGCTGAACGGATATCTCGCCGCGCGCGACTATCTCGTGTTCTCCGTCAACTATCGGCTCGCGCCGAAATGGAAGTTCCCCGCGGGACGCGACGATGTGCTGTCCGCGGTCGCGTACTTGAAGGTGTACTCGAAAGAGCTCGGACTCGATCCGACGAGGCTCGCGCTGCTCGGCCGCTCGGCTGGAGGTCAGCTCGCGCTGCTCGCCGCGTACACCGCGAACGAGCCTTCCATTCGCGGCGTCGTCTCCGTCTACGGTCCCACCGATCTGCGCTACGGTTACGAGCATCCCGCGCGAAGACAATTGATCGACACGCGAGGCGTGCTGGAGGCGTACCTCGGAGGATCGCCGGACAAGGTGGATGATGCGTACTTCGCGGCGTCGCCGATCAACTTCGTGAGCCCCACCTCTCCGCCGACGCTGCTCATCCACGGGATGCACGACGGACACGTCTCGCCCGAAGAGAGCGTGCGGCTCGAGGCCAAGCTGCAGCAGTCCACGGTCAAGCACATGTTCCTGCGGCTGCCGTGGGCGACGCACGGATGCGATTGGAGCTTCAGCGGACCGTGCGGCCAGGTGACGACATACGCGATCGAGCACTTCCTTGATCGCGTCATGAAAGCCCCGAAGCCGACCGCCAAGGATCAGACCCGGCTCGCGTACAAGAACGAAGAACGAAAAACCAAGAACTGAGAACGAAGGGTTCTGATAGCATCCGCGGCGGCATGCTGTCACGCCGCTACCGCCTCACGTTCGTCATTCCAATCGTCGCACTCGCAACGTCTGCCGTTGGCCGGCTCGAGCCGGCGCTCGAAGGGCAGCGCGCTTCCGGGCTCGATCCCATCCAGTACACGTTCCGCGTCGCGGATGGCGCGAAGCACATCGCGGAAATCGAAGCGAGGATTCCGACAGGCGGTCAGCCCACCGTCGATTTGATGATGCCCGTCTGGACGCCGGGCTACTACGTCGTCGAAGACTATGCGGCGCGCGTGCACTCGCTCTCGGCAAGAGCGGCGGACGGCACGGCGCTGGACGCGGCGAAGCCGAAACCAAATCGCTGGCGGATTCAGACGAACGGAACGCCGACCGTCACGCTCACCTACAGACTTCTTTGCCAGGGGCGATCGGTGACGTCGAACTGGGTCGACGACAATCTCGGCGTGATCAATGGCGGCGCGGCGTTCATCACGCTCGCGGAAGACGCGCGCCGGCCGCACGAGATCAAGATCGACATGCCGCCGGCGTGGAAAGCCAGCGCGAGCGGCCTCGAGCCCGCGAGCGGCGGCGCGGCCAATCACTATCGCGCCGCGGATTTCGATACGCTCGTCGACTCGCCGATCGTCGCCGGCGATCTCGACGTCCACGAATTCACCGTCGACGGATCCAAGCACGTTCTCGTCGACGCCGGCGAACGCTCCAATTGGGACGGGAAGCGCGCCGCCGAAGACATCGAGAAGATGGTCGGCGAGGCGCGGAAGTTCTGGGGCGGTCTTCCGTTCAAGCGATACGTCTTCTTGAACGTGATTCGCCAAGGCGGCGGCGGGCTGGAGCACTCGAACTCGACGCTGCTCACGACGTCGCCAAAGATGACCACGCCGACGAAGAGCTGGCTCGGATTCGTCGCGCACGAGTACTTCCATGCGTTCAACGTGAAGCGACTCCGCCCCGTGGAGTTGGGCCCGTTCGACTACGAGAATCCCCCGACGACGACGAGCCTATGGCTGTCGGAAGGCGGCACGACGTATTTCGCGCAGCTGATGCTGGTCCGCGCCGGCGTGATCACGCGCGAGGATTTCCTGGAATCGATGTCGTCGGCGATCGCGTCACTGCAGAAATCACCCGGCCGCCTGCTGCAATCGCTCGAGCAGTCGTCGGCGGAAGTCTGGAACAACAGCAACTCCGGCGTCGGCGCGAAGCCCACGACCGTCAGCTATTACGTGAAGGGCAATGTCGTCGCGTTTCTCCTCGACGCGCACCTTCGCCACGTCACGGGCGGGAAGCGATCGCTCGACGACGTGATGCGGCTTGCGATGCAGCGATACGGGGGCGAGCGTGGATTCACGGCGGACGAGCTCCGCAAGACCGTCGAAGACGTTGCCGGCCGCAATCTGAAGCCCTGGTTCACGAAGACGATCGGCACGGCGGGCGAGCTCGAATACGGAGAGATGCTCAACTGGTACGGACTACGGTTCAGCGCGGACGGCGGCGCGCGCAGCTGGCAGCTCGAAGACCGTCCCCGCGCAACGGGCGATCAGCGCCGTCACCTCGACGCGTTGGTTCGATCAGGGAACGCGGAGCGCGGATCGCGCACGAACCGCTAGGCCGCCGCGCTTGACGCGAACCTCGACGCGATGCGCGCTGCCGGCGGGTCCTGGCTGAGCGATCTCGATCGAGTACATCTCCCGCACATCGTTGATGAGCCGCGGGATCGCCTCGCTCGCGGGCGGAAGGTCGGCGGTCGGCTTCGGATCCGAGGGCAGGATCAGTCCGCCGGTCAACCGCGCGAGCTCCTCCAGCACGTACCCTGTCCGCACGCGCACGTACGATTGCTCCGCTCCCTGCCGGTAGAACGACGTTCGATTCTCGCTGAGCACTTCGACGACCGCTTCGGCGGCGACCGCCGCGTCGACCGCATCGGCCGCCGACACGGCATTCCCCGTCGCGCGGCCATCCGTCACGATGAGAATGGCGCGGCGCCCAGATTCCGACGCGAGCGCATCGGCGCTCGTTTTCAGGGCGTCCCAGATCGGCGACGGCCCGTAGCGATCCTCGCGGCGGACGCTCATCGCTTTGCGGCCGGCGGCGAGAATCTCTCGCGGCGCCGACGAGAACACCGGCGCGAGCGACAGACGATTCGCGATCGCACCGACTCGCGCGCGATCGCCCGCGCGGAGCGAAGGCACGACCGACCGCGCGATTTCCTCCTCGATGCCGCCGTACATCGTCATGCTGGACGTGATGTCGAAGAGGACGACCAGCGTGATCGGCACGGGCGGTGCCGTGACCCTCTGAATCGCCGCCGGCTGTCCATCGACGCGAACGTCGAAGTCGCCGGCGGTCAGGCCGCCGACCGTGCTCCCGGTATCGGTCGTCACCGACACCGCGATCGATGCCACGTTCGTCGGCGGCATCTGCGACGAACCTAGCGTGACTACGCCGGCAAGCGCCGCGCCGACAAGCGTCCTCCTCACTGCCGAACCGCCACGTAGCTCGTACGTGCCCGAACGGTCAGGCCCGCGCCGTTCACTTTCACTTCGAGCTTGTGCTCGCGTCCGTCCGGCGGACCCGGGGTGAACCCGATCAGGTACTGCCGCCGCAGCTCGTCGGCGATCCGGACGAACGTCGATTGAAGATCGTCCTCCGGCCCCATTTGAAAGTGTCCGCCGCCGGTATCGTCGATGAGCGTGAGGAATTTGCGCTTCGCTCCGTCGTCTTGCTGGTATCCCTGCATGTACACGGCGTAGAGCATGAAGCCTTCTTTGATCGCGCGATCGCGGACCTCGCCGAAATCCTTCTTCCGACCCGGCAGCGATCCGTCGTTGATGCCGTCGGTGAGCACGAGGACGACGCGCCGCCCCGGCTCTTTCGCGAGCGACTCCATCGCGGCATACATCGCGCCCCAGAGCGGGGTCGCTCCGCCCGGCCAGAGCTCCTCGCGCGCGATGCGCGTGAGGATTGATTTATCGCCCGTCAAGATTGGGCTGATCGCGATCTCGTCGCCGAACGTGCAGATGCGCGCGCGATCCTCCGGCAGCAGCGCGTCGATGAACTTGAGCGTCGAGTCGCGCACGAGCAGCACTCTCGGGATCATGCTGCCGCTCATGTCCAACAGGAGCGCGACCGTGATCGGCTGGATGTCGTTCGAGAACGTCGTGATCTCGACAGGCTTGCCGTTGTCGAACACCGAAAACTGATCCTTGGAGAGATTCGGGACGAGTCGTCCGGACGCATCGCGAACGGTGGCGTGAATCGCCACGGTCTGCACGCTGCTGCGGAACGTGGGCTGCGACGACGCGGCCGAGGCGAGAACGGCCACGAGAACGCACGCCGCGCGAGTCATGCTTTTAGTGTATTTCCACGAGGCGCGCTCGGCCTCTATGATTGAACGGAAAATGCCGAGGCATCTGTTCTATTCGATCGTCGCCGCTCTCATGCTGATGGCGCCAAGCGCGTCCTTTGGCGGGCAGCAGTCGGCGACCATCGGCGGGATCGTCAAAGGCGCCGACGGACAACCGGTGCCGGACGCCTCGGTGACGCTCCTGGATCAATTGGGCAACCGCGTGGCCGCGACGCGAACTGAGCGGACGGGCCGGTTTCGTCTAGACGACGTGGCTCCAGGCACGTACACGCTTCTTGCGGAATCGGCGCCGCAGCGATCCGACGCGCGCGTCGTCACGGTGCAGGCCGCGTTGCCGATCGACGTCGAGCTGACGCTCTCCGCACGCGCCGCCGAGAGCGTCGTGGTGCGCGGCGCGAACGAGGCGCCGTCGGCCGCGACGCGAGTCACGATCGCCGGAGAATCGCTCCGCGGGATGCCGACGCGGCTGACGAGCCGGGCTCTCCAGCAGACGCTCGCCACGCTGCCCGGGTGGGGCAGCGAAGACAACGGGCTGCTCCACGTGCGCGGCGTGGACGACGGCGTCTTGTACGTCGAAGACGGCGTCCCTGTGTACGACCGCCTCGACGCCCTGTTCGGCATCGCTCCGGATGCCGCGAGCGTCGGCAGCATGAACGTGTTGACGGGATACATTCCTCCCGAGTACGGCCTCAAGTCCGGCGCGGTGATCGAAGTGCAGTCGCCGGCGGCGCCGCGTACGGGATGGACGGCAAGCGTCGACGCAGGGCTCGGCAGCGATGCGCTGCGCGCCGCCCGCGCGCTCGGCGGCGGGCAGGTTGGCCCGCGCGCCAACCTCGCCGTCAACGCCGCGCATGAACGCTCGAACCGCTTTCTCGATCCGGTGCATCCCGACAACTTTCACAATGAAGGGCGCGTCTTCTCGGGGGAGGCGCACTTGAACCTGCTCGCCTCGACGAACGATCTCGTACGGATCAACGCCGCCGGCGGCCGCTCGCGATTCCAGGTCCCGCATGGCGAGGCGGAGGAAGCGGCCGGGCAGAATCAGTGGCAGCGCGTCGTGCAGCAGTCGCAGTCGGCGTCATGGCAGCGATTCTGGTCCGACGCGATCGTGTCGCAGGTGTCGCTGTACCGCCGCCGCATCGATGCCGATCTGCACCCGAGCGCGAACGACACTCCGCTCGCGGCGAGCTCGGATCGACGCCACGATCGAATCGGCGCGCTCGCGAGCCTCACGCATCAGCACGGCCGTCACACGATGAAGTTTGGCGTCGAGACGGCTCGTCTCGCGCTCCACGAGGATTTCATGTTCGCGGTCACGGATGAAGACGGTGCCGAAGGCGCGGAGCTCAGCGAGCGCGCCGAGGCTTTCACGTTGCAGGATCCGTTTCGCTTCCGCGATCGCACGAACCGCGTGCAGTGGGCCTTCTACGCGCAGGATCGCTTTGCCGCGAGCGAGCGATTCACCGTGGACTTCGGCGTTCGCTTCGATCGGACTCGACTGCTCGTCCCCGCGTCGCAGTGGAGCCCGCGTCTCGGCATCGCCTATGCCTGGCCGGAATCGTCCACGACGCTCCGGGCGTCAGTGAACCGGTTGTTCCAACCGCCGCAGCCCGAGCATCTGCTCCTCTCCTCGTCGGCCGAGGCGCGCGCGCTGTCGCCGTTCGCAGATGACGACGAAGGGGCCGGCGGCGCGGACCTGGAGCCGGAGCGCCAGACGGCGTGGGAAGTCGGGATCGAGCGGCGCGTGGCGGGAACCGTCAGGCTGGATGCCGCGTACTGGTCTCGCCACGTGCGCAACTACGCGGATCCGAACGTCTTCTTCGGCACGACGATCATCTTTCCAAACAGCGTGGCGGAGGGATACGCGCGCGGATTGGATCTACGGCTCGAGGTGGCGCGATATCGCGGCTGGTCGTCGTATGCGAGCTACACGCTCTCGAAGGTGGAACAAACCGGCCCCATCAACGGCGGATTGTTTCTCGAGGAGAACGCGCTCGAAATCGGACCGGGCACGCGCTTCACGCCCGATCACGATCAGCGACACGCGATGTCCGCGGGCATCACGTACGCGAACGTCAAACGTGGATTCTCGGCGTCGCTGGCGGCGCGGTACGAGAGCGGCACGCCCATCGAAGTCGATGAGGACGATCTGGACGAGCTGATGGACCGGCCGGGCGCGCAGCGCGTGGACTTCGACACGGGCAGGGTTCGCCCGCGCACCATCGTTGACGCGACGATCGCGCAAACGCTGCACCGCGGCGGGCGAACGGACGTGTCGTTCCGCTTCGGCGTGATGAACCTCACGAACGACGCGTACGCGCTCAACTTCAGTAATCCGTTCAGCGGCACACACTTCGGGTCGCCGCGAACGGTACGTGCCGAGTTGCGGATCGGTCTACAAGGGCGGGGACACCCAATCGGGACAGTCAATCGGGACACCCAACGTTGGGTGTCCCCGCCCTTCACCGTCAACGCACGGCGACAGGCGCAACGGTAGATCCCGTACCGCCCTGGATCTTCAGCGGCTGCAGGATCAGCGCGAACTCGTCGACGCGCTTCGCGGCGAGCTCGTCGAGCTTCACGTTCTCCAGCAGATGAATGCCGTTCACGACGAGCATGATCTGGTGGACCGGCTGATTGATCTCTCGATTCGGATTCGGATTGATCTCGACAGGACCCGTGTCCGCGCCGACGAGCATCGGGTCCTGACTCGCGAGCCACTCCGCGGCGCCGATCCCGATCCCCGGACTCGACTTCGCGTAGCGCGCGTTGTCGCTCCCCCAGAGCTGTCCCCACCCGGTGTGGATCAACACGGCATCGCCGGGCTGAAGCGAGCGCTTCTGACGCGCGAGCGCGTCCTGAAGATCTTTCGCGGTGATCTCGTACGCGTCGGCGAGCATCGGCACCCCCTTCAGGCCGGCGACGTCGATCAGCACGCCTCGCGTCATCAGCGTGCCGACCTTGTCGACGCCGAGCTTCGTGAATCCCGTCCGCGTCGCCACGTCGTCCAGCTTGACGCAGTTGTAGAGCGTGGGGCCGATCGTCTGATGCGGAAAGGCGTCGAACTGCGTACCCACTTGACCGATCTCCGAGACGACGAGCTCTTCGTTGCTGCCGCGGCGGTTCGATTCCGGGTTCATCACCGTGCGCTTGAGATGCACGTCGAAGCGGCGCGTGCCGACAAACGGCATCGACGCCGACAGCACGCGCCCGAGCTCGAACACCTCGCCCGTGCGGATCAACTTCGTTGCGCGAAGGACGGTCTCCGGCTTCATGTGGTTCGCCGCGCCGCGTTCGTCGTTCGCGCCCCACTTCGAGGGGCACCGCTGCGCGTCGGCGGGCGGCTGCCAGGATTGAGCCCACGCCAATGAAGACGTTCCGATCGTTGCGACCAAGATGACCAAAGCTTCTGTGAAACGCATGATGGCACTCAGGGATGGGTCAATCGAGTCAGTTCCGCGCCCGCCACGCGCGTCGACGGGCCGTGGAAGAGCGCGTTGAAGAGCAGCTTGAACGTCGCGCGGGGCTGCGTGCGGAAATCGATCTGGCTGCCCATCGTGACGACGTAGCCGTTGCCGACGCGGAACGCGACGACATTGGCCTGGCCGCGAAGGTATTGCTCGCCGAGCAGCCATCCGCTCTTCAGGATCTCGCCGTCCGCCGGATAGCGCGAGACGACTTCGGCCTGGACGTTGAAGCCGGGCGTCAGCCGGTATGCCTGATCGGACTCGAAGAACACCGGCCACGCCGCGGGCATGCCGAACGCCACCGGGTGCGCGGCGTTGAACTCGTTCTGCAAGAGCGATCCGGGACAGTAGAAGAGCGACGCCGGATCGATCACGCGATCGCGCAGCACGGCGTCGAGGCGCGCGGGGCTCGAGAACGCGTCGCGCAGCACGCGCGTGGGATCGGCGCCGTCGGTCGCTGACGCGTCGGAAGCGCCGCGGCGTCCGCGCGACGCCGACGGCAGTGCGGGCTCGATCGGAAGATCGAGCAGATCGCGCGCGGTTTCCACCGCCGAGCCGATCGCGACGAGCGTGCCTCCCGCGCGGACCCATTCCGCAAGCTTCTTCCATCCCGCCTCGCCGACGCCGTACGCCCACGTCCATTCCTTGTCGTGCCGCTTCGGGTCGAGGCCGCGCACGATCGTGTCGCGGCTCGTGCCGTCGGGCAGCACGATCGCGTCGTACTGCCCCGCGATATCGCCGTTCAGATCCGTGGAGGCGACCGTGCGGTGGTTGAGCCCGTACTGCTCGAAGAGCCATTTCATCCAGCCGCCCGGCATGTTGTTGGCGCCGCGCCACAGGCCGATGCGTGTCGGTGACTTCAGGCGGAACGCATCGACGGTGACGGGCTTGTCCGCCTGCGCGACCGGCAGACCGGACGCGAGCGACACGTCCGCGAGAATGCGCGTCGCTTCCGCCGCCGGCGGAACGATCCACGTGCCCGGCGCGAACGTGCGGCCGTTGGCCTCGAACGCGCGCGCCGAGCGATACGCCGCGATGCCGGCCGCCTGCAAGCGCGCGATCGCGATGAACGCCGCGTTCGATTCCGGACCGATGAGATACCCCCACTGCGGCTGCGGCGGCATCGGCGTCAGCGCGGGGCGCAGCGTGCGGACCGGTTCGAGCGTTGCCTCGAACGGCTGCTCGATCTGATCGACGTCGACGCCCATGAGGAGCCCGAGCGTGTGTCCCGTCACGTCGTACGGCGGCTTCGGCGGACCCCCGGGGAACAATCGCAAGTCCGGATACTTCTGGCGCTCCAGCATCGTCTTGGCGAACGCGCCATAGGGCTGCGCGAGCTTGATCACGTACGAGCCCGCGCCGTACTGCCGTCCGCCCGCCGCGAACGCAGCCTTTGCCTGATGGATCTCGACCTCGCCGATGCGCAGGATGTCGAGCAGCTCGTACGCCTCGAAGGGATCGCGCTGCGCGGCGGGAATCACGAACGCGTACGGCGCCGCCTTCCGATTCACCCAGTCGGCGTGGACCTTGTAGAAGTTCTCGAGCCACGTCGTCCGGTACTTCGCGACGTGCGAGAAACCGGCGAACGCCGCGGTCACGCCGTAGTCGACGATCTGACGAAGCTTCCATTCGCCGCGCGTGTACGGCAGATAGTTCCACCGCGGCTCCTGCGGACCGAGCGGTACGTCCTTGCCCGCAGGATTCACGTACGGATCCGCGAGGCTGACGCTCGCGATCTCGCTGAGGATCCGCGCCTGGCCGTGGTACACCATGTACTGGCGCGCGGGCGCCCAGAGATCGTATCGAGCCTGCGACTCGATCCCCGTCTTCCCTTCCGCGACGAGGGCCGACGCCATCGCCTGTCCGACGCTCGTCATCGCCTGCGCGAGAATCGGATGAATATTCGGATCGTAGGGATCGTCGTACGGCGGCACGAAGATCCGCGATCCGTTCGTGCCCTGCTGATGCATGTCGTGCGTGATGACCGGCTTGTAGATGCTGTGCACCTTCTCGACGGCGAAGCGCGTCTCGATCTGCGTGAACGTGAACCAGTCGCGGTTGTCGTCGTGACCCACGTACTTATGATAGAGGTCCGGATAGACGCGCGCGAACGGCGTCCCCTTCGTCTTGTACCAGTGATCGATCACGAGCATCTGGCCGTCAGGATTCTGCGACGGCACCACGAGCAGCACGATGTTGTCGAGGATCTGCCGGATCTCGGGACTGTTGTCGGTCGCGAGCCGGTGCGCGATCTCGTTGATCGCTTGCGTGTTGCCGACTTCGGTCGAGTGAATCGTGCCGTAGAGAAAGTAGAACGGACGTCCTTCCTGCGCGAGCCGCTTCGCCTCGACTTCCGTGAGGCCGCGCGGATCCGCGAGTCGGCGGCTGATCGCTTTCAGCTTCTCCAATCGCGCGAGGTTGTCCGGCGCGCTGATCGTCGCCAGCACGTACGGGTTTCCCATCGTCGTACGGCCGAGCTCTTGATATTTGATGCGGTTCGTCGTCTGCGCGAGATGCTGCAGGTAGTCGAGGATTTTGGGATAGCGCGCGAGCTCGCCGTCGGTGCCGATGCGGAATCCGAAGAACTGCTCCGGCGCTTGCGGCGCCGCTTGTCGTGCGCTCGTCGAATGAGTCCACGCGGCGGCGACAACAGCCGCGCAGACGAACAGACGCCGGACGGCGGCTGCCGCCGGTGACGACCACGCCATGTTGCCTCTCCTTGCGGGCGGATTGTATGCTTCCGCCCGCCATCGGCACAACTGGACGCCGATAGACGCGGATCACGCGGATGAACGCGGATTACGCGGATCGGATAGACGTGGATCGCGCGGATGAACGCGGATTACGCGGATCGGATAGACGCGGATCGCGCGGATAAACGCGGATTACGCGGATCGGATAGACGTGGATCGCGCGGATGAACGCGGATTACGCGGATCGGATAGACGCGGATCGCGCGGATGAACGCGGATTACGCGGATCGGATAGACGCGGATTACGCGGATCGGAGGAGGTTGTCGTGAAGAAGATGCTTGGAGCCGTTGCCGTACTCGCGATCGTGGCTGTATCGCTCTCCGCGCAGGCGCGCGTCACTCGCTACGTTCGCTTCGCTCATCAGAACACGGTCGCGTACGGCATCCTCGAGGGCGAAACCATTCGCGAATTGAAGGGCGATCTGTTCGCGCCGCCGGCGTTCACGGGCAAGACGCTCAAGCTCGCCGACGTGCGGCTGCTCGCGCCGGTCCAGCCGGCGAAGGTGATTGCCGCCGGGCTGAACTACAAGTCGCACATTGGCGAACGCCCGGCCGCGACGTATCCGGGCCTCTTCGCAAAGCTCCCGTCGTCGATCGTCGGACCCGGCGATCGCATTCTCGTGCCGGATGACGCGAAGAACGTGCACTTCGAAGGGGAGATGGTCGTCGTGATCGGCAAGCGGGCGAAGAACGTCCCGGTCGACGCGGCGCCGCAATACGTCTTTGGCGTGACAGCCGGCAACGACGTCAGCGAGCGCGATTGGCAGAAAAGCGATCTGCAGTGGTTCCGCGCGAAGGCATCCGATACGTTCGGACCGCTCGGCCCGGTGATCGTCAGCGGCCTCAACTACGGCGATCTCCTGCTGCAGACACGATTGAACGGCGAGGTCGTGCAGTCGCAGCGGACCAAGGACTTGATCTTCGACGTGCCGACGCTCGTGAGCTACATCAGCAAGTTCGTCACGCTGGATCCCGGCGACGTGATCTACACGGGCACACCCGGCAGCACGAAACCGATGAAGCCCGGCGACGTCGTCGAAATCGACATCGAGGGGATCGGTGTGTTGAAGAACCAGGTCGCTCGCGCGGGAAGCTAATCTTACCGATCTCCCTCGGATCCTTCGCGACGAGTTGGCGTGACGCCGTTTCCGAGCTTCTCGATCTTCCGCGTCTTCATGTTGTAGACGTCGCCCTGCGACAGCACGTAGTACGGCTTCTCCCATGGCTGGTAGAGCCGCGTGTTGTCGTGGACGGCGACCTTCCACCTTCCGACGACCTCGAAGCGATCGCCGGTGACGACGATCGCGGTGCCTTCGGAGAGTCCTAGGCCGAGGAGGTTGGGGTACTTCTGGATGACGGGGATCAGATCGTCCCACCGGTTGCGCGCGTTGATGTGCTGATCGATCGCGGCGCGGCGGAGGAACTTGAATGCTTCCTGATGATTCGGCTCCGCGGTCATCATCACGTTCGGGCCGGACGTGTCGCCGCGCACGAGGTACTCGCCCTGGATCGTCGCGCCGGCGGAGCTGCCGCCGATCACGCCGCCGCGCTCGAGGACCTTGTGGAACTCACGCAGCGCCAGCGTATTCGCGTACGAGTCGACGATGTTCCATTGACGGCCGCCGTTGAACCAGACCGCGTCCGCCTCCTTGAGGTCCTTCACGAACGCGTCCGTGTCGGCTACTTTCGGATCGTGCGTGTGGAGCATCTTGACGTGCTTCAGGCCGCGCTTCGTCCACGACTCGATGATGCGCGTCTCCTCGTACATCCGCACGCTGCCGTCGTCGTTCCGATTGCCTCCGGCGGTGGGGACAATGACGAACGTTTTCTCGGGACCGCCGGCGATCTGCACGAACCGCTCGAGGATGCCGGTGCCCTCGAGCGCGCCGCCGCCCACGACGACGAGCGTGCCTTTCGGCGGACCGTATTCCGGATTCTCCTGAAAAGCGCTGGTGCTCGCCCAAAGCGCGAGCAAGACGGCGGCGATCGCTGGAATTCGGTCGCGTCGAAGCGGCATGGTTGGCCCCACGGTTCGGCTGGATTATCGCACGCCGCTTTCGCTGTGCCGCCTTCGCTTTTGACGGCTCCGCGCCGGGGGCGTAAGATCCCGACAACTGTGCCGTAGCCGAGGGAGGCTCGTATGCTCCGATCGCGCCGAGAGTTTCTGGACGTTCTCAACGGAGGGCGGCCCCCGCGGAATCAATGGGAGGCGGGCGCCCGCGAGTGGCTCGCCGCGCGCGGCCATGAGGACTATCAGGCGCAGGCCGCACAGGGCGCACAACCGCGGCGGCCGCGGCCCACGCTGCCGCCCGGCGTCAAAGCGATCCGCATCAGCAGCAACGAGAATCCGCTCGGGCCCGGCAAGGCCGCGATCGACGCGATCGTGCGCCAGTTCGGCGAAGCCGGACGCTATCCGTTCAACAGCACGCCGTCGGACAGCACGCTCGCGGCCGCGATCGCCACGAAGTTCGGCGCCAAGCCGGAGAACGTCGTGCTCGGCGCCGGATCGCAGGAGATTCTCAAGAGCGCGGTCCGCGCCTTCACGACGCCGGCGCGCGGGCTGGTGACCGCGTCGCCGTCGTTCGAGAATTGCCCCAATATCGCAAAAAAGCTCGGGCATCCCGTCGTCGAAGTGAAAGTCGACGGCCCGTGCAGGCTCGATCTCGACGGCATGGCGGCTGCGGCAAAGGGCGCGGGACTCGTCTTCCTGAACAATCCGAACAATCCGACGGCGACGCTGCACGGCGCGAAAGCCGTCGAGGATTTCGTGCAGCGCGTGCGATCGTCCTCGCCGGACACGGTGATCCTGATCGACGAGGCGTATCACGACTACGTGACCGATCCGTCGTACGCGAGCGCGATCCCGCTCGCGCTGAAGACGCCGAACGTGTTCGTCGCGCGGACGTTCTCGAAAGCGTACGGCATGGCCGGCCTGCGCATCGGCTACGCGATCGGCGCGGTGGACACGATGAAGCCGCTGGCGCGCCTGAAGATGCCGTACAACATCAGCGTGTTCGGCGTCGCCGCCTCGCTCGCCGCGCTCAACGACACGAAGCACATCGAGGAAGAGAAGCATCGGAACACGGAGGTCCGCGCGCTCACCGTCAAGGCCCTGGACGATCTCGGGTGCAAGTCGACCGAGTCGCAGGGCAATTTCCTGTTCGTCGACATCGGCCGGCCCGCCGCCGACTTCCGCGAGGCGTGCGCCAAGCAGGGCGTGATGGTCGGGCGCGATTTTCCGCCGTTCGAGAAAACGCATGCGCGCATCTCGCTCGGCACGATGGATGAAATGAAGAAGGCGGTGGCGGTCTTCCGCAGCGTGCTGCGACCCGTGACGACGACCGCGAGCAAGGGCTGACGCGGAAACGAAGAAGAGGAGAAATCATGGCGCTCTCGCGACGCGGGTTCGTGCACACAGTCGGTCTCGGAGCGACGGCCGCGTGGATTGGCGCGCGCGGACGCGAGCACAGCATCTGGTCCGCCTTCGAGGCGCCGCTCCAGGCTGTCGAGCCGGGCATGATCGTGCTCAGCAGCAACGAGAACCCGCTAGGCCCCGGCAAGGCGGTGATGAAGGCGGTCCGCGCCGCGTTCGGCGAGGGCGGCCGCGCGCCGGGGCGCTACTCGGGCGCCTCGGGCGATCTCATCGACGCGATCGCGAAGCGGCTCGGCGTCAAGCCGGAGAACATCGTGCTCGGCTGCGGCTCCACGCAGATCCTTCGCACGGCCACGCATCTCTTCACCGCGAAGGACAAGCCGCTCGTCGGCACGATTCCCACGTACGAAGAGTGCGCCGGCTACGCGGAGATGATGGGACACCCGGTGCGGCCCGTCGCGCTCGACGGCGAGTTCAAGATCGATCTCGGCAAGTTCTCGGACGCCGCAAAGGGATCCGGGCTCGTGTTCTACTGCAACCCGAACAATCCGACGGCGACGTACGTCGGCGCGAAGGCGACGCGCGAGTTCCTCGCCAAGATCGCGCGCGAATCACCAGACACGACCGTGCTCGTCGACGAGGCGTACTACGACTACGTCACCGATCCCGATCACGACACGCACATCCCTGTCGCGCTCGACAACCCGCGCGTCGTCATCGCGCGAACGTTCTCGAAGGCGTACGGCATGGCGGGCCTGCGCATGGGATACGCGGTCGCCCACGCCGACACGATCAAGAAGATGCGAGAGTGGGACGCGGGGTCGGGGACGAGCTCGCTGAACGTCCTCGCGATGCACGCCGCGCTCGCGGCCGTCGAACAGGATCCGTCGTTCATCACGGCGGAGCGGGCGCGCAACACCGCCTCGCGCGACTTCACGATGAAGTGGTTCGCCGACCGCGGCATGAAGCCGACGGCCTCTCAGGCGAACTTCATGTTCGTGGAGATCGGCCGCCCGGCGAAGGAGTTCAGGGAGGCGTGCCGCAAGAAAGGCGTCCTCATCGCGCGCGATTTCCCGCCGTTCGAGAAGACGCACGCGCGCCTCTCGTTCGGCACCATGGACGAGATGAAGAAAGCCGTCGCCGTCTTCGGCGACGTGCTGGGGAAAAGAGCCGCGACGGCTGCTTAGGGCATGAACAATCGGATGCCCGCGCGAACCGTGCGCGGCCATCCGATGCTCCGCACCGGCGTCCTGCCGACGTCGTACTCGACGTCGAACAGGTTCTCGACGCCAACGAACAAATGGAACGTCCGGCTCACCTGCCGCGTCGCCGACGCGTCCACGACGACGTAGTGCTCGAGCGTCAGCGTGTTCAGATCATCGTCGAACTGATCGCCGGTGAATCGCACCTGTATTGAGAACGTCGCCGCGCGGGGTACCTCGGCGATCGCGCCCGCGCCCACGTGATAGCGCGGCACCTGCGGCACGCGATTCCCCTGGATGGCCGGCTGCTTCGGCGTGTCGTTGTAGTGGGCCGACATGAACGCGCCGAAGAGCGACAGCGTCACGCGCGGGTGCGGCCGCACGTCGCCCTCGAGCTCGACGCCTGAGGCGCCCACCTCGTCGGTGTTCTGACGCTCGCGCGTGATGAGCGCCGGGGTCGTCGACAAGGTCACGTTCGAGATGGCTTCATCGAGGGTGTTGTGGAAAACGGTCGCGCGCACCGACGCGCGGCGTGTGCCCACGAGGACGCCCCCTTCGATGCTCGTGAGCCGCTCGGGCTCGAGCAGCGGGTTCGGGTTTGTTTGCGTATTGCCGGCGCGGAACCCGCGATAGAGCTCGTTGAGCGTCGGCGTGCGGTACGCGCGCGACGCGGAGAACTGCAGCGAGACCGCGTCCGTCGCGCGCCAGGTCAGCGCCGCGCGCGGGCTGAAGAAGTCGAGCGATTGACGCGAATCCCACCAATCGCCGCGCGCGCCGAGGACGAGCGAGAGATCGCTCGCGAGCGCGACGCGCACGCGGCCGAACGCCGACACGCTGTGCTCGCTGAGGTCGGGCGTCGGCACGATCGTCGGCGACCCGGTCACCGGATAACGCGTTTCGGTGACGTCGGCGGTTGTGCGGCGTCCCTCGATGCCGGCAAGGATGTCGATGCGGCGCCACGTGCGGATCCATTGCCCGGCGGCAGTGAAGAAGCCTCCCGGTATCGTCTGATCCATCGTGAGCCGTTCCGATTGCCGATCGGTGGTGACGGCGGTGAACGTCTGGAAATAGTCCTGGCTGCCGCCGGTGACGCGCGCGGTCCAGAATCCGCCGGCGGCCGATCCGCTCACGTCGCCCGACACCTGGCGCCACTCGGTGTCGTTCACCTGGAGACGCGTGCCGTTGTTGCGCTCTTCGGTTGCCACGTGAACGCGCATCGTCGCTCGCACGCCATGGCGCGCGTAGCCCGCCGATCCGAAACCTGATTGATAGTCGCTGTCGGCTCGGGTGTCGACGGAGCCGCGCGCATCCTTGGCGATCACGAACGCCCCGCCCGTGCGCTGCACCTCGCCGCCGCCGGAGAAGAGCCAGTTGCCGAACGGCCGTCCGCCGAACGCCGACGTGCGCACGGTGGAGGGCGATCCGCCCTCGACGAGCGCGCGCAGCCGCGGCCGATCGGCATCGAGCGTCAAGACCTGGATCACGCCGCCCAGCGCTTCGGCGCCGTAGAGATCGCCCGTCGCGCCTCGCACGACTTCGATGCGATCGACCGCGGCAATCGGGATGCGATTCCAGTAGACCCAGCTTCCAAACGGATCGTTCAGCGCCCATCCGTCCGCCACGACGAGCGTGCGGCTCGCGCCCGAGCCCGACACGCCGCGCAGCGTCACGCCCTGTGTCGTCGGGTTCGCGACGCGAGACGACGATCGGCGAAACAGGCTGAAGCCCGGCGTGTTGCGCAACGCGTCGTCGATCGCGCCCGCGGCGGACGTGAGAAGCTCGGCGGACGAGACGACCGACGCGCTCGCCGCGGTGTCGACTCCGGTCGCGCCGCGCGAAGCGGTGACCGTCACCGACTCCGACAGCGGCCGCGGATGGAGCACGACACGCACCGGACCCGGACCGCCGTCAATCGTGGCGACTGATTCCGCGAATCCGTTCGCGCGAACGCGAAGCCTCGCGTCGCGCGACGCGACGCCCTCGATGCTGAACCGCCCGTCGGCGCCGGTCTCGGCCGACGCGCCCGCTTTGCCTCCGATTTCCACCGACACGGTCGCGCCGGCAATCGGCGCGCCGGACGCATCGAGCACGACGCCGGCAACGGCGCCGTTGGATTGCGCGGCGTGAACCGGCGCAACGGCTACCCCGAGTACGAGCGCAGCGAGGAGCGAAAACACGCGCGGCATTGGGGGATTGTACTGTAGCTCCCAGCTCCCAGCTTCCAGCTGCCAGCTGCCAGCTACCAGCTGGTAGCTCGGAGCTGGAAGCTGGAAGCTGGAAGCTGGAAGCTATACTCACACAGTCATGACTCTCCCCTGGGATGTCATCGGGATTGGCGCCACATCTGTCGACTACGTCTACCGGCTGCCCGTGCTGCCCGAGGCGGACGGACCTCACGCGAAGATCCGCATCTCGAGCCACAACGTGTCGTGCGGCGGCCAGACGGCGACGGCGCTCGCGACCTGCGCGTCCCTCGGCCTTCGATCGAAATTCGCCGGGATTCTCGGATCCGACGAGAACGGCCGCCGCATTCACGACGAGCTTCTGCGGCGCGGCATCGACGTCGCGGATGCGCACGTCCACGACGGGCCGAATCAATTCGCGGCGATTCTCGTCGACGAGCGCACGGGCGAGCGCATCGTTCTCTGGAGCCGCGACGAAGGGCTCGCGCTGAAGCCCGACGAGTTGTCGCCCGAGCTCCTCGCCTCCGCGCGGATCGTGCACGTCGACGACGTGGATCAGGAAGGCGCGATACGCGCGGCGACCCGCGCGCGGCAATCCGGAGCGATCGTGACGAGCGACATCGATCGCGTCACCGATCGGACCGAGGAGCTCGTCGGCGCGGTCAGCATTCCGATCCTCGCGGAGCACGTGCCGTCCGCGCTGACGGGCGAACGCGACATGGAGGGCGCGCTGCGGAAGCTGCGCGCGCGCCACGCGACGATGCTCTGCGTGACGCTCGGGCGCGCGGGCGCGATGATCCTCGACGGCGACGTGCTCTATCACGAGCCCGCGTTCAGCGTCGACGCCGTCGACACGACCGGCGCCGGCGACGTATTTCGCGGCGCGTTCATCTACGGCTTGCTGCGCGGCGAGCGGCCGCGGGCGCTCTTGCGCTTCGCGAACGCCGCGGCGGCCGTCAGCTGCACGCGGCCCGGCGCGATCGACGCGGTGCCGGCGTTGGACGATGTCGTCCGTATGCTCGACAGTCGAACGCTCGAAGCTCCGAAGGTCTGACCCATGATCATCCACAACCTGAAGCTCGCCGGCCGCACGCTCGTCAAGACGCCGTTCGTCACGTTCGTCGCCATCGTCTCGCTCGCTCTGGGGATCGGCGCGAACGCGGCGATCTTCTCGCTGTTCGATCAGATGCTGCTGCGATCGCTGCCCGTGCCCGACCCTGGCCGTTTGGTGAACCTCGCCGCCCCCGGACCGAAGCCCGGCGGGCAGAGCTGCTCGCAGGCCGGCGATTGCGAAGAGGTGTTCAGCTATCCGATGTTCCGCGATCTCGAGCGCGTGCAGACGGTCTTCACGAGCATCGCGGCGCACCGGACGTTCGGCGCGAATCTCTCCTATCGCGGGCAGACGCTCAGCGGCGAAGGGATGTACGTGTCCGGCAGCTACTTCCCGGTTCTCGGCGTCCAACCCGCGTTGGGCCGCTTGCTGACGCCGGACGACGAGCGGGCGCAGGGACAATCGCCGGTCGCGGTGCTCAATTACGGCTGGTGGCAGTCGCGGCTCGGCGGCAATCCGAACGTGCTCGACGACACGCTGATCGTGAATGGCCAGTCGCTGACGATCGTCGGCGTCGCGCCGCGCGGCTTCACCGGCACGACGCTCGGTGCGACGCCGCAGGTGTTCGTGCCGATGACGATGCGCATGCTGATCGAACCGAACAATTTCAGATTGGACAACCGTCGCAGCTATTGGGCCTATCTCTTCGCGCGTCTGAGGCCCGGCGTCTCGATGGATCAGGCGTCGGTGATGATCAACGTGCCGTACCGCCAGATTCTGGCCGACGTCGAAGCGCCGCTGCAGAAGGGTATGAGCGATCAGACGATGGCGCGCTTCAAAACGAAGAGCGTCGTCCTCGAGAACGGCTGGCGCGGCCAGAGCAGCGTGCACGGCGAGGCACGCACGCCGCTGCTCATTCTCTTCAGCGTGACGGGGCTCGTGCTGTTGATCGCGTGCGCGAACATCGCGAACCTGCTGCTCGCGAGAGCCGCGTCACGCGCGACGGAGATGGCCGTGCGTCTCTCCCTCGGCGCGACGCGGCGCCAGCTCGTCGCGCAGCTCCTCGTCGAATCGTGCCTGCTCGCGCTCTGCGGCGGCTTCGCCGGAATGCTCGTCGCGCGCTGGACGCTCGACTTGATCCTCTCGCTTCTTCCGGAAGACATCGCGACGACATTGCCGATCGCGATTAGCACGCCCGTGTTCTTCTTCGCGGCCGCGCTGTCGATTGGAACCGGCGTGCTCTTCGGCCTGTTCCCGGCGCTGCACAGCACACGCCCTGATCTACTGCCCACGCTGAAGGGCCAGGCGGGACAGCCGGCCGGCAACCGGGCCGCGCAGCGCTTCCGCACGACGCTCGCCACCGCGCAGATCGCGATCTCGATGACGCTGCTCGCGTCGGCCGGCATGTTCACGAAGAGCCTCGTCAACATCAGCCGCGTCGATCTCGGCGCGAACATCGACAGCGTCGTGACGTTCGGCGTGTCGCCGCAGTTGAACGCGTACACGTCCGAGAGGACCCGCGCGCTCTACACCCGGCTCGAGGAAGAGCTCGCCGCGATGCCGGGCGCCACCGGCGTGTCCGCGGCGCTCGTGCCGATCCTCGCCGGCAGCAGTTGGGGAACGGACCTGCAAGTGGAGGGGTTCAAGACGGGGCCCGACGTCGACAGCAACTCACGGTTCAACGAAGTGAGCGCCGGCTACTTCAAGATGTTGGGGGTGCCGCTCCTGTCCGGCCGCGAGTTCACGCGCGCGGACATCCTCGGCGCGCCGAAGGTCGCGATCGTCAACGAGGCGTTCGCGAAGAAGTTCAATCTCGGGCGGGATGCGGTCGGCAAGCGAATGGGCTACAGCGGAGCCAAGCAGCCGATGGACGTTCAAATCGTCGGGCTCGTGCAGAACGCGAAGTACAGCGACGTCAAGGGCGAGGTGCCGCCGCTCTTCTTCAGGCCGTACCTGCAGAACGAGCGGCCGGGATCGATGACGTACTACGTGCGCACGGCCAACGATCCGGCGGGCGCGCTCGCCGCGCTGCCGAGGATCGTCGCGTCGCTCGACGCGAATCTCCCGGTCGAGAACCTGCGCACGATGTCGCAGCAGGTGCGGAACAACGTCTTCATGGATCGCATGATCACGACGCTGTCCGCGGCGTTCGCGACGCTCGCGACGCTTCTCGCGGCCGTCGGCCTGTATGGTGTCCTCGCCTACACGGTGACGCAGCGCACGCGCGAGATCGGCCTGCGCATGGCGCTCGGCGCGGCGCCCGGCCGCGTGCGCGCGATGATGCTGCGGCAGGTCGGCCTGATGACGATCGTCGGCGCCGCGATTGGCCTCACGGCGGCCGTCTGGGCGAGCCGCGGCGCGCGGTCGCTGCTCTATCAGCTCCAGGGCTCCGATCCCGCCGTGCTCATGGGATCGACGCTCGTCCTCGCGCTCGTCGCGCTCGCGGCGGGCACGATCCCCGCGCATCGCGCGTCGCGCATCGATCCGATGCGCGCCTTGCGGTGGGAATAAGCAGATTGCAGATTGCTATCAGAGCTGCGAGTACGAGGCCGGCCGCAGCAACACGGTGGTGATGTTCGAGACGATCTCGGCGTCGGCGTAGCCGGGCGTCGACGCGAGCTTCTTCCAGTCCGGATCCGTCCGGAACGCATCCCAACTCTTTTCGCGCGCCGCCAGGTTCTCGTGCACGAGCATGTAGGTGAAGCTCGGCATGCGGGGGCCGGCGATCGTCTGGCCGAAGAACACGGGCGTCAGGCCGGCGCGCCGGAAGATGGCCGTCTCGCCGAGCTCGGTGAACATCCGCATCTTCAAGCGATGCGCGCGCTCGTTGTGGCTCTCGTAGGTGCGGAGCTCGAAGATCCGCGGCGACTTCGACGCGGTTCCCGCCGGAATTTCAATGCGTGGCACATTGGGAAACGCGTGGAAGAGCGACACCTCCTGCCGCACGTAGACCGGATCGGCCGCCGTCGCCGCGAGGTACGGCTCCGCGCCTTTCACGAACGCGTCGTCTTTCTCGAGCCCCGCCTCGATCGCCGCCAGGCGATCGAGCGACGGCGACGGCGTCAGCACGAACACCGTCGGCGTCGGAAGACCCGTCGTCACCTCGAAGACGCCGATCGGCGAGTGCCCGAGTTTGTTCAGCGCGGGAATCGCCGCTTGAAGATACTCGGCGAGCCGCCGGCCCTGCGTTCCATTGCGCAGCGCGTACTGACGCCACGCGTAGAATTCGCGAGCCGGCGCGGCCGGCGAGGACCCTGGTCCTTGCGCTCGAGCCGCATGCGCCGTCAACGCCGCCCCGACTGTCGATACGAGGAAATCTCTTCTCTGCATAGTCAGGTCCGCAGACCCTCCACCATCATCGTGATCAGCTGATCGGCGACACGGCTGGGATCGTTCCACTTGAAGTTCGGCATCACGATGAGGAGCGACGTGATCCCATGGATGCCCGCCCAGAGCGCGCAGCTCACCGTGTGGACGTCGGCTTTCGCCAGCTTCTTCTGCTTGATGCACTCCGCGACGAGCCGCGGCAGGAACCCGAACGCCTGCATGCCCATCGTACCGGGCTCCTGATGGCGCGCCTCTTTCTTCGGATCGCGTCCGTGCGGAATGCCGAACGTCGCCTGATAGTGCTGCGGATGCCGAAGCCCGAAGTCGACGTATCGGCGGAGCCCTTTCTTGAGCGCGACGAGCGGATCCGGATTTCGGCTCGCGACGTCCTGCAGCTCCTTGACGAGCCCGGCCATCAGCTCCTCGCACACGCAGAAGACCAGATCGTCGCGATCCTGGAAGTGCAGGTAGATCGCCGTCGCCGAGTAGTCGATCTTGTCGGCGACCTTGCGCATCGAGAGCCCCTCGTAGCCCTCGCGCGCCAGGATGTCGCGCGCGGCGTCGAGAATCTCCTGCCGAAGCAGCCCCTTCTGCCGCTCGCGTCGCTCCTTCACGCCCATGTGCCCGCGCCCATACTCGCTCGAACCGAATGGTCTTAACACTGTTAAGTTCACGCGTGGACGCGCGTGCGCGCACGATCCCGTTACGGCTGCTCTGTCAGTGCAAGTCGGCGGGCGCTGACTTCTGGAGTATCGCGATCGTTCGAATTGGGGACGTCACGATTCGGCGGCAATCGAACTCGAACTCCATCTGCAGCCCGACGTTGAGCGCGAGGCGCTTGAGGAAGCTGCCGCCCGCCGTGCAGCCGGCGAGCCGCGCGGGCGTCCAATCCGGAAAATACCGGCCGCCGCGCACCCGAACGTCGCCGCGATGGCTGACGACGACCAGCTCGTAGAGCGTGTTCTCCGTGCACACGTGGAGCTGCTGGAACTCGTCGAGCGTCTCGAGGTGGATGCAATTGCTCCAATCGCGCGTCAGCCAGAGATCGAGCGACGCGGCCGGCCGCCGCTCGGTCTTCGTCGTACCCGTGCGCTTCACCCGGGTCGACGACGTGTGGGGTCTGACCCTCATTGACGCGACCTCAGCTCGGAGAACCAATTGAGCACGACGTTGAACACCTTCGACTCCGCCGCGCCTTCGCTGCGGACGGCGACGAACGCCTTGCCTTCGGGTGCCACATCATAATTCCTTGCGCCATCGATCGTCTCGTATCTCGACTCGAACAGCGTCTGCGGCTTTCCGATCTTGACCTCCGTTCCGGTGGTGATCGTCACGGCGACGAGCGCGTCGCCGCGGCGGAAGCAGATCTCCTTGCTGTCGCTCGACCAGGCCGGCTCCGTGCCGCCGTCGGTCGAGATCGGCCACCGCCCGCCAGGCCCCGGGAACGGCTGCACGTACACTTCGCTCCGTCCCGTCTCATCCGACACGTATGCGAGCCACTTGCCGTCGGGCGAGAACACGGGCACTGACTCGTCGAACGGCGTCACGAGAAACGGCGACGGCTCGCCCTCACGGGAGAGGACCCAGATGTCCCGCTCCGCGCTCGGCTTCCGCTCGTCGAATGCGAGATTCGCACCGTCGCGATCCCACGACATCGGCAGATGCGGGTTCGCGGTCGTGAAGTGCGGCATGGAGCCCGGCAATAATCCCGCCAGAGAGCGCGAAAGTGCTGACTGTTCGCTCGCCGGACGGATGAGCGGCTGGGCGTCGCTGCTGCCGTCGGCCGGACGGGAGTAGAGCGATACGCTGCCCGACCGCGCGGACTGGAAGGTGATCCGTTGGCCGTCCGCGCTCCAAATTGGAAAACGATTGACGCCGCCGTTCGTCAGGCGCGCGCGGCTCCCGCGCTCGAGGTCGAGGATCCAGATGTCGGACCCGCTGTCGGACTCGATCGCGACCGCCAGCCTTTTTCCGTCGCGCGACAGACGCGGGTGCGCGTAGGCGGCGCGCACCTCCGATATCAGCGTCGCGCGGCCGCTCCGATCCACCATCACCAGCGCGCGCGGCGGCAGCATCGTCGGGCGCGGAATGTAGACGAGCGTCCCCGACGCGGAGACCGCAAACGCGGCGCTGCCGGACGGATCGACGTCGGGCCGCTCGAGCAGCGGAATCGGCGAGCCGGTCACGCCGCGCAAGGGATCGAAAGGAACCGCGACGAGTCCGCCGCCGCTCGCCCAGAGCACGTGGCCCGTGTCGGCGACGTATTGCGCGCCCGCGCCGCCGGTGCCCGGCAGTCCGAGCGCGCGGACCGATTTCGTCGACAGCGTCAGCGCCGCGAGATGCCATCCGCGATCGGTGATGACGCCGAACAGCACGTCGCCATTCGGCAGCCGCTGCGGATACGCGTGCTGAATCTCGGAGGCCGCTTGATCGACCGTGGTGAGGCGATCGGGCACGCCGCCGCCCGCCGCCACTCGCCAGAGCCCCGCCGGCTGCGCGGCCGTCGCATAGACGATCGTGTCGTCGGGACCCCACGAGGCGGACCACACGGCAGGCGCGTCCGCGATCTTCAGCGCGGCGCCGCCGTCGATCGAGACGCGCTGCAGCATCCCGTTCGCGTAGAAGCCCACCCATCGTCCGTCGGGCGAGAAGAACGGCGAGCTGCCGCCCTCGGTACCCGCGATCGGACTCGACTCGAAGCGATCGAACGGCCGCATGAACAGCTGCGTGCGCCCTTCACGCTCGACGGCGGCATACACGAGGCGCGTTCCGTCGGGAGAAACCGCGAGCGGCGCGAGGCCGCCCCGCTCGACCTGCTGCGTCGCGGGAATCGGCACGACGAAGCGGCCGGTCCCGAAGGAGGATGTCGTGCGCGATCGAGAAGACAGCCACAAGCCGCCGACCAAGAGCGCCGCGCCGATCGTCAGCGCGGCGATGACGGAGAACAGCGCGCGCTTGCGCGAGACGCGCCACGGATCCCGGCCGGGCATCGGCACGATGAGCGGCGCGCTCTCGGCGACCGCATCTTCCATGTCGAGCGTCGCGTCGGCGATGTCGTGAAGGCGGGTCGTCGGATCTTTCTTCAGGCAGCGTTTGATCAACCGCTGCACGGCCACGGGCGCGTGCGACAATTGCCGCCAATCCGGCTCTTCGCGCAGCACGGCGGCCAGGGTGTCGGAGACCGTCTCGGAGGAGAACGGCGGCTTTCCCGTCAGCACCTCGAAAAACATGCAGCCGAAGGCCCAGATGTCGGTGCGGCGATCGAGCGCCTTGCCGCGCACGTGCTCGGGGCTCATGTAGGCCGCGGTGCCGAGGATCAATCCGCGCTGCGTTGTCGTCGTGAAGAGCGCCGCGTTGGACGACGTCTCGGGCTTCTCGGACTCGAACGCTTTCGCGAGGCCGAAGTCGAGCACCTTCACGCGCCCTTCGGGCGTGACCTTGACGTTCGACGGCTTGAGATCGCGATGGATGATCCCGCGCTCGTGCGCGGCTTCGAGCGCGTGCGCGATCTGCTTGAAGATCGGCAGCGCTTCGTCGGAGGTCATCACGCCGCGATCGATCCGCTCGGCCAGCGTCTCGCCGGGCACGAGCTCCATTTCGAGGAGCGTCGAATCGCCGACTTCTTCGAGGCCGTGCAGCGTCGCGATGTTGGGATGATTCAGCGACGCGAGGACGCGCGCTTCGCGCTCGAAGCGGCTGCGGTATTCGGGATTGTCGGAGGTCAGCTCGTGAAGAACCTTGACCGCGACTTCGCGTCCGAGCCGCACGTGCTCCGCGCGATACACCTCTCCCATCCCGCCCGCCCCGAGGGACGCGAGTATTCGATACGGGCCGACAGAAGTGCCGGGGGCGAGACGCAAACGCGCTGCTCTGCAGCGAATTATAGCCGCTCAGACGCGCCTCTCGGTCGTGCTACAGTTGGCCCCGCATGACCAACGGGCTCAGGGCTCAATTCAGGGGGCTCGAGCCGCGACGTTCTTCCCGCGTTCCCCTCTCGGGTGCGACCTGCCGCATCGTGCCGATGCTGGTCTCCGCCGTTTTGTGGGTGCAACTCGGATCGAGCGTGCCGTGCGCTCAAACGACGACGCCTCCGCCCGCACGTCCGGCGACGCCGCCGACGCCCCCGGCTGCGCCGGCTCCCGCGCAAACCGCGATCGACGTGGCCGCGCGCGAAGCTCTGCAGCAGTACTCCACCGCGCTCGAGACGCTCGACGCGGACCAGGTCAGGAAAATTCATCCGGCAGTGGACGCCGAAGGTCTCAAGCGCGCGTTCCGCGAGATGCGCGAGCTGAAGGTCACGATCGACAACGTCAAAGTGCTTTCGACCGAAGGCGCGATCGCGCGCGTGAGCTGCCGCGTGACGCAAACGCTGACGCCGAAGGCGGGCGCGAAACAAACGAGCGCAGTGACGCGCGTGCTGCGGCTGCGCAGGCAGGAGGCGGTATGGGTGATCGACGGATTCGAGCGCTGACGGCGGCAGGATTCGCGGCCGCGCTCGTCCTAACCGGGGCCTCGCGCGCGAACGCGCAAGCCGAATCGAGCGAGGGATTGTCGTCGCTCCTCCCCGAGCTGATTCTGCGCGAGATCAGACTGCCGACGCCTTCGAATCCCGGCCTCTCGCATGCGGCGCACTTCAGCCCGTTCACGGTCGACGAGCTCACGAATCCGGCCGTCTCGATCGTCGACGGCTTCAACAAGCTGATGGTCCTGCAGCTCTCGACGTTTCCGATCGGATCGTCGGCCGGCGGCTTCAGCTATGCCTTCGATCCCGCGCTCGGCACGCTGCGGCGCGCGAGCAGCAGCTTCGGTCCGCTCTTCGCGGAGCGCGCCGCGACGATCGGCCGCAGGCGCATGAGCGCCGGGTTCAACTATCAGCACGCGAGCTATAACAAGTTCGAGGGCAGCAGCCTCGACGACGGAAGCATCAAGTTCTACTTGCGGCATCAGGAGTGCTGCTCGAGCGGCGGACCGATCGAGCCGCCGTTCTTCGGCGTCGTGCAGACCCCGAACGGCACGCTGCTCAACCCATTCTTCGAAGGGGACGTCATCGAGGCGGCACTCTCGCTGAAAGTCTCGACCGACGTCGTCTCGATCTTCGGCAACTACGGACTGACGGACCGCTGGGACGTCGGCCTTGCGGTGCCGTTCGTCCACGTGAAGATGGATGCCACGGTACAGGCGACGATCCAGCGGCTCGCGACGTCCGCCAACCCGCTCATTCACACGTTCGTACAGGGACAGGACGTCAGGCAGCAGTCGTACGACCGCAGCGGATCCGCGACGGGGATCGGCGACATCGAGGTGAGGACGAAGTACCGCCTGAAGGATTTTTCCGCGGGTGGACTGGCGGCGGCCGCGGATCTCAGACTGCCGACCGGCAACGAGAAAGATCTGCTCGGCGGCAGCACGCAGCTCAAAGTGTTCCTCGTCGAATCCGGCGGCAACAACCGCCTCACGCAGCACGTCAACATCGGCTACACGCTGTCGAGCAGCGGCAGCGACGCGTCGACGTCGCAGGTGTCGCTGACGCCGAGCTTTCCCGATGAATTGAACTACGCCGCGGGGATCGAGTTCGTGCTCGAGCCGCGCATCACGGTGATTGGAGACGTCGTCGGACGCAATCTTCGCGACGCCGGCCGGCTCTCGCTCGTGAGCAAGACCTTTCAATTCCAGCCGCCTGGCACGCCCGCCCCGCCGATCGCCTCGATGCAGTTCGACGAGTTCGAGCCGCGCGCCGGCAATCTCAATCTGCTCTACGGCACGGCAGGCGTGAAGATCAACCCGCGAGGAAATTTTCTGATCTCGGCGAGCGTGCTCTTCCCTCTGACGGACTCAGGGCTGAAGAACCGCCTGACGACGATCGTCGGGATGGACTATGCGTTTTAGGGTTCCGGGGTTCCCGGGCTCCCAGGTTCCAGTCTTCGGGGTTCTGGGATTGGTGCTGGTCGTTCTTGGATCGTGGGCGGGCACTCCGATCGTCGCCGCTCTCGCCGGACGGCAAGGCGCCGCTTCGCCGTCGAGCGTCGATCCGATGATCCTCAAAGCGCTTCAATGGCGCAGCATCGGACCGGCGCGCGGGGGACGATCGATCGCGGTGAGCGGCGTGAAAGGAAAGCCGAAGGAAGCATACTTCGGCGCCGTCGGCGGCGGATTGTGGAAGACGATCGACGCGGGCGAGAACTGGACGCCCGTCACCGATGGACAGTTGAAGAGCTCATCGGTCGGCGCCGTTGCCGTGTCGGAATCGAATCCCGACATCCTCTTCATCGGCATGGGTGAATCGTGCATCCGCGGCAACATCATGCCGGGCGACGGAGTCTACAAATCCACGGACGCGGGCAAGACGTGGACGCACGCGGGATTCTCCGGCTCGCAAGCCATCTCGAAGATTCGCATTCACCCGACGAATCCTGACATCGTCTTCGTGGCCTCGTTCGGAAAGTACGGCGCCGCGAGCGATGAGCGCGGCGTCTTCAAGAGCACCGACGGCGGCAAGACGTGGCAGCGCACGTTGTTCCGCGATGCGAAGACGGGCGCCGTCGACCTCGCGATCGATCGAAAGTCACCGAACGTGATGTACGCCTCGCTCTGGGAGGCGTATCGCGTCGAATATCAGATGTCGAGCGGCGGTCCGGGCAGCGGCCTCTTCAAATCGACCGACGGCGGCGACACGTGGACCGAGATCACGCGCAACACCGGGCTTCCTTCCGGCGTCGTCGGCAAGATCGGCGTGTCGGTCTCCGGCGCGGACTCCAATCGCGTCTACGCGCTCGTCGAGAACGAGAACGGCGGCTTGTTCTCCTCCGACGATGCGGGCAAGACGTGGACGCTCGTGAACTCGAATCGCAACATCCGTCAGCGCGCGTTCTACTACACGCACGTCGCGGCCGATCCCGTCAATCGCGACACGGTCTACATGCTCAACGTGAGCTTCTATCGATCGACGGATGGCGGGAAGACGATCGCGGCGATCGGCGGCTCGCACGGCGACCATCACGATCTCTGGATCGATCCCGACGATCCGAAGCACCTCGTGCTCGGAAACGATGGCGGCGGCGCAGTGTCGCTCAGCGGTGGTCAGGCCCAGGGCGGCGCGGCGGCATGGTCCGCGCAGGATTTTCCGACGCCGCAGTACTACCACGTCGCCGCAACCAGGCACGTGCCGTACCACGTCTGCGGCGCGCAGCAGGATGGAAGCACGGTGTGCGTGCCGAGCGACACGAACCTCGCGGGCGGAGGACGAGGGGGTGGCGGGGGCGGCGGCGGTGGACGCGGCGGCGGCGCGCCGGCGTTGTATAGCCCGGGCGGATCGGAGCCCGGGTACGTGGCGCCGGATCCAAAGAATCCCGACGTCTTCTACGCGGGCGGCAACAACGGATCGTTTCTGACGCGTCTCGATCGGCGGACCGCCGATCTGCGCGAAGTCAATCCGTATCCGCGAATGTTCTCGGGCGAACCGTCGAGCGCGCTCGTCGAGCGGTGGCAGTGGACTTTCCCCATCATCTTCTCGCCCGTCGATCCGAACGTCCTCTACACGTCGTCACAGCACGTGTGGAAGACGACGAACGGCGGCCAACGGTGGGACAAGATCAGTCCCGATCTCACGCGTCACGATCCCAAGACGATGGGACCGTCGGGCGGTCCGATCACGAAGGACATGAACGCGCCGGAAGTGTACGGAACCGTGTTCTCGATCGGTCCTGGCAAGACCGACGTCAACATCATCTGGGCCGGATCGGACGACGGGCTCGTCCACGTGACGCGCGACGGCGGCAAGAGCTGGTCGAACGTCACGCCGAAAGAGATGCCCGACTTCGGCCGCGTCAGCCAGCTCGACGCGTCGGCGTTCGAGGCGGGCGCTGTTTACGCCGCCGTCAAGCGTCCGCTGCTGGACGATCTGGCGCCATACATCTTCCGCTCTCGTGACTTCGGCAAAACGTGGACGAAGATCGTCTCGGGTATTCCGGCGAACGATTACGTGCACGTCGTGCGCGAAGATCCGAAGCAGCGCGGACTGCTGTATGCCGGAACGCAGAGCACGGTGTACGTGTCGTTCGACGACGGCGAGCGCTGGGAGCCGCTGACGCTGAATCTCCCGACGACGCCGGTGTCCGACCTGATCGTCGAGGAAAACTCGATCGCGATCGCGACGCACGGGCGAGGGTTCTACATTCTCGACGACGCCGCGGTCCTTCGACATCGAGCGGCCGGCACCGCGATGACGGACGCGGTGCTCTTCAAGCCAGCGGACGCGGTCCGCGGCGCGGGGGGCACGGCGATCACGTACTTGCTGCGCAAGCCTGCCGAGAAGCTGACGATCGAAGTGCTCGACGCCAAGGGCCAGATCGTTCAGACGATTCAAGGCGCGGCTGGCGGGCGCGGGGGCGGACGCGGACGCGGCGAAGGACGAGGCGACGCGGCGGAAGGGCAAGAGGAAGGCGGCGGCCGTGGACGCGGTGGTCCGCCGACGGCATCGCTTGCGGCCGGTGTGAATCGCGTCGTGTGGAACCTCACCTATCCGGGACCGACGACGTTCCCCGGCATGGTCATGTGGGGAGCGACGGCGAATGGTCCGGCGGCGCTGCCGGGGTCGTACCAAGTCCGGCTCACCGTCAACGGCAGCGCGCAGACGCAGCCGCTGACGATCAAAAAGCACCCATGGCGGCCGATCTCCGACGCTGATTTGAAAGAGCAATTCGATCTCGCGATCCGGATTCGCGACAAGGTCAGCGAAGCCAACAACGCGGTGATCCGGATTCGCAACGTCAAGCGCGAGGTGAGCGATCGCCTCGCGAAGTCTACCGACGCGCCGCTCAAGGCCGCCGGCGAGCGGCTGGCGAAGAATCTCAGCGCGATCGAGGAAGAGATCTATCAGGTGCGCAATCAGAGCGGCCAGGATCCGCTCAACTTCCCGATCAAGATCAACAACCGGCTCGCGTCGCTGCTGCGCGTCGTCACGACCGGCGACGGCAAGCCCATCGCCAACGCCGAACCGATCTTCAAGGATTTGAGCGCCGAGTTGAAGGTGCAGACCGATCGGCTGCAGCAGGCCCTCGCAACGGATCTCACAGCGTTCAACACGGAATCTCAGCGCGCCGGCCTCGGCGTCGTCGGCAAGTAAAACCCCGACCAACCGCGCTGGCCAAACGTCTTACCCCTGAGGCCTCCCAACCGAAGCCGCGAGCGACGCGAGCGGTTGGCGAAGGTCGGGGGGAGATATGACCATCGTTCAAACCGCGGCCGCGGCTGTGTTGCTCGCAGCATGGCCCACCGCGCTCGCGCAAAAGCCCGCAAAACCCGCCGAGCCTCCGCAGGTCCGGATCAAGAGCGGCGTCGAGCTCGTCACGACACCGCTCACGATCCGCGATCGCCAGGGACGCTTCCTGCCGGACGTCAAGCCCAACGAGATCGAAATCTACGAGGATGGCGTGCGGCAGACAATGATCACGTTCTCGCTGTCGCATGGCGGCCGGCTGTTCAATCTCGACCCACAATTGAAGACGTCCGAGAGGGAAGGGATCGTCCTGCCGCGCTGGATGCCGGTGAAAGACATCTCGGGCCGCGTGTTCCTGATCTTCGTGGACGATTTGCACCTCGAGCCGAGCCAGACGCCGCGCGTCCGGGATCTCTTCGCACGAGTCACCCAGCGGTTGATCCACGACGGCGATCTCTTCGCCGTCGTGTCGACGGGTACCTCCTCGATCCAAGTCGATCTGACCTACGATCGCCGCCGTCTGGACGCCGCGAAGGAGAAGATCATCGGCGGCGGCCTGCGGCCGCGCGACATCGTCGACGTGCCTACTGGCGGGAACGTCCCGCCGGAAGTCGGCCATCGCGTCCACGTCGCGTTCAGCACCGCGTACGATGTCCTGAACCAGTTCGCCCAACTTCCCGATCGCCGCAAGAGCTTCGTCTACATCAGCAACGGCTACGATCTCGATCCGTTCGCGGATGAGCGCGCGAAGCGCGACAAGGAGCGCAGCGGCGATACCGACGAGAATCCGTTCCGCAAGCAGAACGCGTTCTCGGACGCGGATCTCGTCTCGCAGCTCTCCGAGCTGACGCGCGCGGCGCGCCGCGCGAACGTGGTCATCTACACGATCGATCCGCGAGGGCTCACGGGCGGGCCGGACATCAACGAACAGATCGACATGGCGGCGTATCAGCGGCACGTGTCGAAGACGCAGGACACGCTGCGTGTTCTCGCCGAGCAGACGGGCGGCAAGGCCGTCGTCAACAAGAACGACTTCGACGGCGCGCTCGCGCAGATCGACGCGGAAACGAGCGACTACTACGTCGTCGGCTATTACGCGGCGAACGCCGACCGGACGAAGCGCCGACGCACGATCGAGATCAAGGTGGCGCGGCCCAACGTCACCGTCACGCACCGGCCGGAGTACACGCTGAAGAACTGAGAACGAAGAAGGTCTCCGTTCCTGGTTCAGCTGGCCCATCCGTATCGGCGGCTGGTCCGCTACACTTGATCGATGCCAGCCGTATTGCGCACGGTGTGCGCTCTCGGACTCCTTTTCCTGTCGCAGCGGACCGGTGGACCGGTCGACTGCTCGCACCGTCCGCCCGACATGGGCGCGCTCGCGGCGCAGATCCGCGAGACGCTGCGGCGGGAGTACGCGGCTCCGCTGCAATTCACCTACATCGAGCACAGGCGCGAGGTCGACATCTCGCGATTCGGCGCAGTGACCGTCGGGCCGCTTCGCACGTTCGAGGTTTACCCCACCGACACCGTTGACGAGTACAAACGACTCGTCGCGATCGACGGACGGCCGCTCGATGCCGCCGAGCTCGCGCGCCGCGACGCCGAGCATCAGCGCGATCTGCAGAAACGTGCGGAGCGCGACAGGACCGAGTCCCCGCAGCGCCGCGCCGCGCGGTTGAAGAGGGAAGCAGAAGAGATTCGCGAGCGCGAGGACATCCTGGACGACGGCGCCGCTGTCTTCGAGCTTGGATTCGAGTGCCGCGAAGTCCTCGAAGGCCAGCCGGTGATCGCTCTCTCGCTGAAGCCGCGCCAGCAAGCGCGGGTGAAAACGCGCGAGGGAGCCTACATGAAGAAGTTCGCCGGACGCATGTGGGTGAGCGAGGACGGCCACCACATCGCGCGCCTGCGTCTTCAGGCATTCGACGACGTGTCGATTGGATGGGGCGTCGTCGCGCGCGTCGAAGCGGGCAGCGGGTTCGACTACGTGCGGACCAAAATCGCCGGCACGTGGCTTCCCTCGAAGCTCACCATCGAGGGCTCGGGCCGAACGCTGCTCTTCCGGCGCTTCCAGGTCAAGACCGTCACGACCTACACGAATCACAAGCGGTACGAGAAATAGGGATCGCGGGCCGCGGACAGCGGACCGCGTCATAATCACCCAATGCGCCTACGCCGTGCGGTCATCGCGATCGTGTCGCTGCTGGTGTTCGGCTACACCGCCGCGATCGTGCACCTGATGCTCCGTGAGACCGAGCTGATCTTCAGGACCGACGTCGCGCGCGCCGACACGCGGCCGCCGTTTCCGTACGAACAGATCGAGATTCCACGCGCCGACGGCGCGCGCCAGTTCGGGTGGCGAATGGCACGAAGCCCTGACGATCTCTGGATCCTGTATCTGCACGGCAACGCGTCGACGATCGCGAGCCGGATGAACGTCGCGCACTACGTGCGGCTGCGCGAGCTGGGCGTGAACATCCTCGCCCCGGAGTATCGCGGGTATCACGGGCTTTCGGGCGTGCCGAGCGAAGCGAGCGTCGCCGCCGACGCGCGAGCGGGATACGACTACTTACGCACGACGGCTCACGTCCCGGCGGAGCGGTTGGTGATCTTCGGATGGTCGCTCGGCGCGGCGATTGCGGTCGGCCTCGCGTCCGAAGTCGACTCGCGCGCCGTCGTCCTCGAGGGCGCGCCGGCCTCGATTGTCGACATCGGACAACAGCAATATCCGATGTTCCCCATTCGATGGATCATCCGGAATCCGTTCAACGCGATTCAACGAGTCGCACGCATCCGCGCGCCGATCCTGTTCCTTCACAGCCCCGAAGACACGATCGTGCCGTTCCGCGAAGGGCAGCGGTTGTTCGAGGCGGCGCGGCCGCCCAAGACGTTCGTCGAAGTCCGGGGCGGCCACATCGAGGCAAGCGAGATCGATCGCGACGTGTTTTACGGCGCAGTTCGCAAACATCTCGCGATCCGTTGAGAGTTCATCGCCACCCGGACGCGGTCTCGCTGACGAACGCGCCGAACGATCTCGGCGAGTGTCCGAGCAGCTTCGTCTGACGCGCGATCGCGTCCGGCGTCGCCTTCAATCCCTTCTCCTGGAAGAACGCGTACATGTGCTTGAAGTCGAAGACGAGCCAGTCCGGCAAGTACTGGAGCGACTGCTTCTCCCACGCGTCGAGATCGTCGCCGCCGTACCGAACGGGACGGCCGATCGCTCGCGACCACGCCTCCGCCGTCGACGATCCCGTATGCGCTTCGGGGCCGACGAGATCGTAGGTCTGCCCCTCGTGCCCCGGCGTCGTCAACGCAATCGCAGCGGCTTCGGCAATGTCGCGCACGTCGACGCGATGAAGGCCCGCGCTCCCGAGCGGCTGCGGGTAGACGCCGTGCTGCAGGATTGCGTCCTTGAAGAAGTAGTCGTTCTGATAGAAGTTGTTCGGCCGCAGGATCGTGGAAGGCACGCCCGATTTGCGGACCGCCTCCTCGACGCCGAGCTTGCCGCCGAAGTGTGGAAGCCACGCGGCCTGGTCCGCGTGATGCACCGAGACGTAGACGAGGCGCTTCACATTCTCCAATCGCAGACCGCACACGGCCAGCAGACCTTCGTGAACTTCGGTCGGCGACACCGTGTTGATGAGAAAGACGCCGTCGACACCTTTGAATACGCGGCGAACCGTTTCGACCTTGCCCAGGTCTCCGCCCACCGCCTTGACGCCCGCCGGCAACTGCTTCGCTTTGCTGGCATCGCGCGTCAGCACCTGCACTTCCTGATCGCGCGCCAACAGCTCTCGGACGACCTGCGATCCGACGGTGCCTGTTCCACCCGTGACGAGAATGCTCATGATTGCGCCTCCACAGCCTTCTAGGTCTATCAGACGTCGGGCACGAGTGCCAGGTCCCCGGGCCTATAATGCGGAAACGTCAACCTCGAGCTAGGACCTCACCCATGACGCGCCACACTCGTTCGATGCTGTTCCCGGCCACGATCGTCCTCGTTGCCGCCGTCGTTGCGATCCCGCGTGCCGCGGAGAAGCGGACGATCACCGAGAAGGACTTGTTCTCCTTCGTCTGGGTCGCCGATCCGCAGATCTCGCCGGACGGATCGCAGGCGGCGTTCGTCCGCGTGAACGTCGACGAAAAGAAAGATACGTACGAGTCGGCGATCTGGCTCGTCAAGACCGATGGCAGCGAGCCGGCACGCGCGATCACGAGCGGCGTGCGCGACACGAGCCCGCGATGGTCGCCCGATGGGAAGCGGATCGCGTTCGTGCGATCGATCGACAAGGATGGCCGCGCGCAGCCGCCGCAGATTCACCTGATGTCGATGGCGGGCGGCGAGCCGTTCGCGCTGACCGAGCTTTCGCGCGGCGCGGCCGCGCCGGAGTGGTCGCCGGATGGACGGACGATCGCGTTCTCGTCGACGACGAAGCCATCCGAGGTCGGCGCGGCGGCCGCGAAGCCGTCCGGCGAAAAACCGCGCGAGTCGGACGTTCGGGTGATTACCGAAGCGGTCTATCGCGCCAACGGCGTCGCCGGATCGGGCTACGTCGATCGCGATCGGCCCGCGCAGATCTGGACGATTGTTGCCGCGGCGAGCACAGCCGATCGTCCGACGCCGAAGTCGATCACGTCTGGAGAGTTCGGCGCCGGGAACTTCCACTGGTCGCCGGACGGCTCGCGGATCTTCTTCGTCTCCGATCGCCGCCGCGCGTCGTACTACTACTCGCGCGACAGCAATCTCTACGCGGTGTCGAAGGACGGCGGCGAACCGTCGGAAGTCGTGAGCATCGACGGCACGATCGGCGCATATTCGTTCTCGCCGGACGGCAAGCGCGTCGCCTTCGTCGGCACGCTCGCGGGAAACCCCGAGCGATCCTATTCGCAGCCGGATCTGTGGGTCGCCGACCTCGGGGGCGGGTCTCAGGGCGCGCGCAATCTCACGTCGGCCTTCGACTTCGACATCAACGGCGGCCTCGGCGGCGATCAGCGTGCGCCGCGCGGCCAGCTGCCCGGCGGGCCCGTGTGGAGCCGCGACGGCCGCTCGATAGTGATCGTCACCGGCGAACAGGGCAACGCCAACTTCACGCGCGTGGACACGGCCACCGGCAAAACCACGCCGCTCACGACGGGTGCGCACGACGTCATGGGCTACACGGCTGATGCGGCCGGCGGACGGCTCGCGTTCGTGCTGTCGAATGCCGTACGGCTCGGCGATCTGCACACACTCGACGCCGCAACGGCAGCATCGACGGTCGCGATGAAGAAGCTGACGGCGTTCAACGACGAGCTGTTCGGTCAGCTCACGATGAACGAGCCGGAGGAGATCTGGTATTCGAGCTTCGACGGCAAGAAGATCCAAGGATGGATCCTCAAGCCGCCGGCGTTCGATCCGAGCAAGAAGTACCCGCTCATTCTCGAGATCCACGGCGGTCCGCACAGCGCGTACGGCAACACGTTCACGCACGAATTCCAGTGGATGGCCGCGAAGGGCTACGTGGTCCTCTATACGAATCCGCGCGGCAGCTCGAACTACGGCCAGGATTTCGGCAACATCATTCAGTTCGCCTATCCGGGCGACGACTACAAAGATCTGATGGCGGGCGTCGACGAAGTGCTGAAGAAGGGATACATCGACGAATCGAGGCTGGGCGTGACGGGCGGAAGCGGCGGCGGGCTGCTCACGAACTGGGTCGTGACGCAGACGACGAGGTTCAAGGCGGCAGTGAGCCAGCGCGACATCTCGGATTGGTCGAATTTCTGGTACACGGCCGACTTCACGCTGTTCACGCCGACGTGGTTCCGCAAGCCGCCGTTCGAGGATCCGGCCGACTTCGCGCGGCGCTCGCCGATCACCTACGCGTCGAAGATTCAAACGCCGCTGATGTTCATCCTGGGCGATGAAGATTGGCGCACTCCGCCGGCGGCCGGCGGTGAGGACCTGTTCCGCGCGTTGAAGTATCTGAAGCGCGAGACGGTGATGGTGAGATTCCCCGGAGAGAATCACGAGCTCTCTCGATCGGGACGGCCGTGGCATCGCGTCGAGCGCCTCCAGCACATCGTCGGCTGGTTCGACAAGTGGCTGATGGGCAAGGAGACGGCCACCAACGCCGGAGCGGCTCGCTGATGAGAGTCGCCGTCGCTGCGATCCTTTCAGCGGTAGTGTCTCTCGGCGCGCAGCCGGCACCGCAGCCGCCGCAAGCGCCCACGCGCGCGAACATCCTGCGCGGCGAGTACGGACGCTATCGCGCGAACAACGATCTGCTCTGGTACCACCTCGACGTTCGCGTCGATCCGGACAAGAAGCTCCTCAGCGGCAAGAACTCGATCCGCTTTCGAATGCTGCAGGATGACGCGAGGATTCAGCTCGAGCTGTACGAGAACCTCGGCGTCGACAAGATCGTGATGGGATCGAAAGAACTGAAGTTCGAGCGGGAGATCAATACGGTCTTCGTGGACTTCCCCGAAACGCTGAAGCGCGGACGCGAGTACGCGATCGACTTCCACTATTCGGGCACGCCGAGAGAAACGGGCCGCTTCGGCGGGATCGCCTTCCGTAAGGATCCGTCGGGCAACCATTGGATCAACACGGCCTGCGAGGGCGAAGGCGCGAGCATCTGGTGGCCGAACAAGGATCAATGGCGCGACGAAGTGGAATCGATGCGCCTCAGCGTGTCGATCCCGAACGATCTCGTCGACGCGTCGAACGGAAAATTCCTCGGCAAGACCGATCTCGGCGACGGCTATACGCGCTGGGATTGGGACATCCACTACCCGATCAACTCGTACAACGTCTCGCTCAACATCGGCAAGTACGTGCACTTCGCCGACATGCTCGGCGATCTGCCGCTCGACTACTACGTGCTGCCCGAGAACGTCGAGAAGGCGAAGCGGCAGTTCGCGCAAGCGAAGCCGATGATCGAGGCGTTCGAGAAATACTTCGGCGAGTACCCGTTCAAGAAGGACGGCTACAAGCTGATCGAAGCGCCGTACTCGGGCATGGAGCATCAAAGCGCGGTCACGTACGGCAACCGCTACGCGAACGGCTATCTCGAGCGCGACTGGACGGGCGTCGGCGTGAGCCAGAAGTTCGACTTCATCATCATCCACGAAAGCGCGCACGAATGGTTCGGCAACAGCGTTTCGGCAGCCGACGTGTCCGACATGTGGATTCACGAAGGATGGGCGACGTACCTCGAAGCGGTCTATGTCGAGCACGTGTTCGGCTACGACGACGCGCTGAAATACATCAACGGGTACAAGTCGAAGGTCAGAAACCAGGCGCCGATCATCACGCCGCGCGGCATTCACCGATCGCCGCCGCAGGATCAGTATTTCAAGGGCGCCCTCTTCCTCCACACGCTCCGCTCCGTCGTCAACGACGACAAGAAGTGGTGGAAGCTGATGCGCGCAACGTATCAGGAGTTCAAGTACAAGAACATCATGACCGAGGATCTCGTGCGGTTCTTCAACAAGGAGACCGGCCGGAACTGGACGCCGATCTTCGATCAGTTCCTGCGCCGCGCGGAGCTGCCTGCGTTGGAACTGAAGTTCGACGGCACCGCGATCCAATATCGCTGGAAAGCGGACGAGAAAGCGTTCGACATGCCGATTCGCGCCGGGAAGCCCGGCGCGTGGCACACGATTCAGCCGACGACGGAGTGGAAATCGATGCCGTCGGCGCTGACGGCGGATGACTTCAGCGTGCCGCTCGACCTGTACTACGTGAACGTGATCAAGTAGGGATCGGGCCCGTCAGAATCGGACTCCCACCCCGAACCTCACCTGATTGACGCTGAAGTCGCCGCCGGTCAGAAATGATTGCAGCGAGTTCGACGCGTAAATCTTCTTGTAGCGATACCCGAGATCGACGAAGACGGGCCCGCCCTGCACGATCATGCCACCGCCCACGCCGAGGAGCGGTTCGGTGCTGTCGACGAGGCCGAGCGCGGTGTTGACGAACGAATCGCCGGGCGTGCCGTGGAAGTGGCCGCGCAGGCGCGCGAAGCCTGCGGTTGCTTCGGCGTACGGACGAACCGCACGCGACGAGGGCGCGATGAAACGAACGCCGGCCTCGCCGTAATACGCCGAAACGCCGAAGTCAATCGGCGTGAAATCGATCAACGTGCCGACGAGCGACGGCATCACGTCGCGCATGCGCCCGCCTTCGGCAATCACCTGGAGGTTGTCGCCGAGCGGCACCGCGATCCCGCCGCCGAACGTCGAGCTGCTGGTCGTATCGCCGAACGTGAGCCCGCCGAATCCCTGAATCTGACTGCTTTGCGCGCGAGCGCTCGCAGGCACCGCAGCCGCGGCCACCACGATCGCCGCCGCAACGAGTAGACGTCGCATAGTTCTAGCGCCTCCGCGCATGTCCGCTTTGTGCGGACTCACCAGGATTGAGCAACCCTGATGCCACTATGCGATCGTCGAAAACCCTCAGAGATTTCGCGATCGAAACGCTTCGGGTGACCTTTGGCGAGGACGAAGGAATTGCGGCGCTATTTGGACGGCCACACCGTCCCCTGATCCATCTTCGTCACCGGTCCGATGCCCTTGTAGACGAACTTCTGAACGCGTCGTCCCTCGTAGGTCTCGGTCGTGAAGATGTTCCCCTTGGAGTCGGTGCCGATGCTGTGGACCCCGAAGAACTGCCCGGGCTGACGGCCGCCGTCACCGATGCTCGTGAGAATCTGCAGCGTGTCGCGTTGAAGGATGTAGATCTTCTCGTTCTTCCCGTCGGCAAGGTACAGATACTTCTGCTGGGGATCGCGCGAGAACGCGACGTCCCACGTCGATCCATCTCCCAGCGTGTTGCGCGCGATGAACACTTCTTTGACGAACGTGCCATCCGGCTTGAAGAGCTGCAGCCGATCGTTCGGCCGATCGCAGACGTACACCAGCCCGTCGACCGACAGATCCGCGCAGTGCACCGGGGTGCGGAACTGCTGCGCGGGCGGCGCGCTGGGATTGTAGCGGCCGATGTCCGTGTCGTCCGGCTTGTTGCCGTACGCGCCCCAGTAGCGCTTGAACTTTCCCGTATCGGCGTCGATCACGACGACGCGGCGGTTGCCGTAGCCGTCGGCGATGTAGGCTTCGTTCGTCTTCGCGTCCACGAAGATCTTCGCGGGGCGCCCGAAGTTCTCCATGTCGTTGCTGCCGGCGTTCTTCCCCTTGCGGCCGTACTGCGCGAGAAATTTGCCGCTGCGCGTGAACTTCAGGACGTGCGCGTCCGTGCCGACGTTGCCGCCGATCCAGACGTTCTCTTTGTGGTCGATCGTGATCCCGTGATTCGATTCGGGCCAGTCGTAGCCCTCGCCCGGTCCGCCCCAATGGTTGACGACGTTGCCCGCGGGATCGAATTCGAGGACCGGCGGCGCCGCCGAGCAGCAGGACGCGATGGGCGGCTTCTGATCCGCCGCCGCCTCGTTGGCGGGCAGCAGGTTGGCGCGGTGAACGATCCAGACGTGGTCGCGGCTGTCGACGGCGAGGCCGATGACCTGGCCGAGCACCCAGTTGTTGGGGAGCGGCTTCGGCCACAACGGATCGACTTCGAACTTCGGAGCCTGGAGCGCGGAGCGATCTTGCGCGGCGACGCGCTCGAACGCGCGCTCCGCGATCGCAAGCCCCGCAATCGCCACGGCGAATGCCATCCCGATCGCCACGTCGCGTCTCCGAGCCATCATCTCCTCACGAACTTCTGCACGCGTTTGCCCTCGAGATTCTCGCCGGTGAAGAGGTTCCCTTTCGAGTCGACGGCCACGCTTCCCACGCCGTAGAACGCGCCCGGCCACCGGCCGCCGCCGCCCACGGTCGACACGATCTCGAGCGTGTCGCGCCGCAGCACGAAGACCTTTTGATCCTGGCCGTCCGCGACGAACAGGAACTGCTGCTTTGGATCCCGCGAGAACGCGATGTCCCACACCGAGCCGTCGCCCATCGTCGTTTTCGAGACGAACGCTTCCTTCACGAACGTGCCGTTCTTCTGAAACACCTGGATGCGATCGTTGCGGCGATCGCACACGTAGACGAGGCCGTCCTTCGCGATTCGCACGCAGCTCACGGCGCGGAACTGCTTCGACGGCGGCGCCGATGGATCGTACGCCCCGGGATCCGCGTCATCCGGCGGCGCGCCATACGCGCCCCAGTGGCGTTTGTAGGCGCCGGTCTCCGCGTCGAACACGACGATCCGGCGATTGCCGAAGCCGTCCGCCACGTAGAGCTCGTTGGCGGCAGGATCGACGTCGAGCGCGGCGGGACGATTCAGTCCGGTCTTGCTGTCGTTGCCGGCCGGGCTCTGTGCTCGACCGATCTGCAGAAGGAACTTGCCGTCGGGCGAGAACTTCACGACGTGCGAGTCGGCCTTCGCCAAGGTAGCGGGATCGACCTTCGGCGCATCGCGTCCGGTCGGCGGCGCCTGCGCAGCCGCTGCCGCCGCAATCCACACGTTTCCTTTCGCGTCGATCGCGATGCCGCCCGGCGACCGCGGCCAGTCGTACCCGGCGCCGGGCCCACCGAAGTTCGCGACGAGCGCCCCGCTCTCGTCGAACGCAAGAATCTGCGGCGCGGGCACACAGCACGCGTCGGCGGTCGGCGGCTTCGTCGCCGCGCTCATCTCCGTCCGCGCGTTGAGCGAATCTCCGCCTCGATGCACGACCCAAATCCGATCCTGCGCGTCGACGGCGACCCCGGTGATCGACCCGAAGAGCCAATGATTCGGGAGCGGCTTCGGCCAGAGCGGATCGACTTGGAAGCGGGGCGGCGCCGCGGTCTGGGCGGCAAGCTCGACAATCAGCGCGGCAAACGCGATGCAGGCGAGAGCGTTCCTCCTCATTGCCGGCGCAGTATACACTGCCGCGCATGGCCACAGGCCGTGCCCGCGTTCGTCGGTGGCGCGTCGCGATCGCAGCGGCGGCGATCGTCGCGACATGCGTCGTCACCGTGCCCCGCCTGGCGGCTCATGACATCCCCAACGACGTGGTCGTTCATATCTTCGTGCAGCCGGATGGGCAGCGGCTGCGCGTGCTCGTGCGAGCGCCGATCGCGGCGATGCGCGACATTCGATTCCCGACGCGCGGCGAGAACTTCCTCGATCTCGCTCGCGCGGAGCCGGCCGTCCGGCATGCCGCCTCGTTGTGGTTGAGCGACGGCATCGCGATGTACGAAGGAGGCTCGAAGCTGTACGCTCCCCGGATCGCCGCGGTGCGGGTTTCTCTGCCCTCGGATCGATCGTTCTCGACGTACGAGACCGCGCTCGCGCACGTCACGGGACCGCCGCTCCCCGACGACACGATGCTCGTCTGGAATCAAGGGTTGATCGACGTCCTCTTCGAGTACGCGATTCAGTCGGATCGATCGCGGTTCTCGATCGAGCCGTCGCTCGCGCGTCTGGGCCTGAAGGTCGTGACCGTCGTCCGCTTCACCACGCCGGCGGGACAGGCGCGCGCCTTCGAGTTGACGGGCGACCCTGGCGTCGTGCGTCTCGATCCGCGCTGGCATCAAGCCGCGATTCGCTTCGTCCAGCTCGGGTTCTTTCACATCCTGGACGGGACGGATCACTTGCTGTTCCTGTTGTGCCTCGTGCTGCCGTTCCGCCGGCTGCGACCGCTCGTCGTCATCGTGACCGCCTTCACGATCGCGCACTCGGCGACACTCATCGCCTCGGCCTTCGACCTGGCGCCAAGCGGCCTCTGGTTTCCACCGCTCATCGAGACGCTGATCGCGGCGTCGATCGTGTTCATGGCGCTGGAGAACGTCGTCAACGGCGTGTCGGGCAAAGAGACGCCGGCGCTGAGGCACAGATGGGCGATCGCGCTGGCGTTCGGCCTCGTGCACGGATTCGGCTTCTCATTCGGGCTGCGAGAGACGCTGCAGTTCGCGGGGGGCCACGTGCTCACGTCGCTCGTGACGTTCAACGTCGGCGTGGAGCTCGGGCAAATCCTGGTCCTGCTCGCGCTCGTGCCGGCGCTGCACTACATCTTCAAACACGTTGTCGCCGAGCGCGCGGGGATCGTCATCATCTCGGCGATCGTCGCGCACACGGCGTGGCACTGGATGATCGATCGCTGGCGCACGTTGACGAAGTACGACTGGCCGGCGGCGGACGCCGCCACGCTGGCAAGCGCCGCGCGTTGGCTGATATTCCTGGTGATTCTCGGCGCGATGGTGTGGCTGGTCTCGCTCCTGAAGCGGAGCAAGACGATCGACGATGCGTCTACCGCCCGGCGATCGCGGTCGGCTTCCGGCTGAGCCGGACGCCACGCGATTCATCGGGCGGCAGCGCGATTACTCCGGCTACTTCTTGACGATCTTCAACTGATCCTTCACGGACTTCACGCCGTTCGTGTCGCGCGCGATCTCGACGGCCTTCTTCTTCTCGAGCGGCGTGCCGACGTCGCCGATCAGCGTGACGATGCCGTCCTTCGTGTCGACGTCGATCTTCAAGCCCGAGACGTCCGTGTCGGCGAGCAGCTTCGTCTTCACCGCGGTCGTGATCCCGGCATCGCTGAGCGCGTCGCCGGCGTCGCGCGCCGCTTCTTTGGCAGCCTCGCCGACGCCGCTCGTCGGCGCCGGTCCAGGAGCCACGACCATCTGATCGACGACGTCACGGACGCCGTTGGTCGCGCGGGCCAGCTCGACGGCCCTCGCTCGCGCGATGTCCGTGTCGACCTCTCCCTTCAGAGTCACGACCCGATCTTTCGTGTCGACGTCGATCTTGTTCGCCTTCACCGTGTCGTCGGCCACCAGCTTGGCCTTGACGGCCGTAGTGACGCCGGCGTCCGACTGAGCGCACGCAGCCGACATGCTCGTCGCAATGGCAATCGCCCCTAAGAGTCCAACAAACTTCTGTCGGGTCATCTGACACCCTCCTTAACGCGGATCTCGCGGATTCCACGAATCTGACGCCGCCGGGTTTGATCGGCGTACTCCGTCTAATCCGCGAAATCCGCGTCCACGGTGGAGGTGCATCGGCCGTACCAGAAAACGCCAGAGCTTGAGTGGACGAGCTCGTCACGCGCGCGCGAAAACGCCCGCGTGTGTGAGCTCAACTAGGAAGAGAGCAAGCGAGTCAACGACTTCAAGTGCGTGCGATCGCGGTCATCGGATCGATTCGCGACGCGCGCAGCGCGGGAAAGAGCGCAGCCAGAAGCCCGACCGCGACGAGAAGCAGCGCGCCGCTTGTGTAAGCGAACGGGTCAACCGGGCCGATTTCATACAGCATTTTGCCCACGCTTCGGCTTGCCGCGTAAGCCAGCGGCAGCCCGAGCGCCGCGCCCAACACGACGAGCATGAGCGCTTCGCGCAGCACGAGCCACAACACCTGACGACGCTCGGCGCCGAGCGCGAGCCTGAGCCCGAGCTCGGCCACGCGGCGATTCACGCCGTAGGCGATTGTGCCGTAGAGGCCCAAGCACGCAAGGAGCAGCGCCATCGCGCCGAAGATGGACGTCAACTGCGCGATCATCGAATCCTGCGCGAGCGATCGCGACACTCTCGCGTGAATCGGTATCACGTCATAGACCGGCAGCCGCGGCTCGATTTCGGCGACGGCCTGTCGGACGGACGCGATCGCGGTCTCCGGCGCGCCGGACGTCCGCACCTCGAGATCGCTCAACAGCGCATCTTCAGACGGTCCCGAGAGGTGATAGATCATCGGGGGCACGTCGCCGCGCAGATCGCGATACTTCGCATCCTGAACGACGCCGACGATGACGAACGCTTCCGGGGTCCGCGCGGTGTCCGCGTCGTACGCCCAGCGCTGCCCGAGCGGGTCGGCGTGCGGAAAGAAACGCCTGACCATCGCCTCGTTGACGATCGTCGCCTTCCCGCCGCCGGCGCGATCTTCGGGAGCGAACGAGCGCCCCTTCAAGATCCGCAGACCGACCGTCGAGAAGTAGCGGTCGGTGACGATCTCCTCGTTGCTCGACATGCGCTCACCCTCGCGCGGCGAGTAGCCCGCGATCGCGATGCCGCTGAGTTGCGATGACGCGACGACCGGACCGTTCTGCGAGAGGCTCGCGGAGATCACGCCGGGGAGTGCGTGCACGCGCTCGAGCAGACGCTCGTAGAGCACCGCGCGCTCCGGCGCTCCGAGACCCATGCTCCGGATGTCGAGCCGCGCGCCAAGGACGTTGTGCCGATCGAATCCGATGTTGGACGTCTCCAGCGCGCGAAGACTTCTCACGAAGAGGCCGGCCGTCACGAGCAGCACGAGACAGAACGCGATCTGCGCGACGACCAACGCGCGGCCGACGAAGATCGTCCGGCCGCCGTCCGATCCCACCGCGCGCGATTGAACCTTGAGCGAGTCGGCGATGGCGACCCGCGTGCCGCGCAGCGCGGGGATCGTGCCGCAGACAATCGCCGTCAGCAGCGTCGCCGCCGACGCGAAGGCAAACACGCGCCAGTCGAGCGCGGTGTCGAGGCCGACGATGACGGTCTGCCGCCCCACGAGCAGCCCGAGCAGCATGTCGCGTCCCCAGACGGCGAGTCCGAGTCCGAGCGCACCGCCCGCGACGCCGAGGAGAAGGCTTTCCGCCATCAGTTGACGCGCGAGCCGGAATCGTCCCGCGCCAAGCGAGAGACGAACGGCCATTTCGCGCTCGCGCGCCATCGCGCGCGCCGTCAGCAATCCGGCGACGTTGCCGCACGCGATCAGCAGCAGCACCGCCATCATCGCGAGCAGCACGTACAACGTCGGCGACGTCGACGTCCGCAGCGTCGACATGCCTCGCCCCGACGGCGCGAGCGCAATTCGATCCCCACGCAAGCGCTCCGCCTGGCCCGCGTCGGCGCCGCGGCGCGCCGCGACATCCGCTTGGAATCGGACCATGAGCGCCGCCGCGATCGTCTCGGGCGCGGACTCTCGCGGAACGCGCGCGATCAGATTCAGCCACTCGACATCTTCCTGCGGGGGCCACGGCTTGCGCTGGTCGGCGGAGCCGTGCGAGCTCACGTTGCCGCCGTAGCGAATCGCGGACTGCATCACGAGCGGAACCCACGCATCGACGCCGCGCACGGAGACCACGTTGCCGAAGAAGCGCGGCTGCGTGATGCCCACGATCGTGAACGTCGTCCCGTTGAGCGTGACGGTGCGTCCGACCGCATCGGCGGCGCCGGCGAAGTGACGCTGCCAGAATCCATGACTGATGACGGCGACCGGGTGGCCGTCGAGCTGACGATTGTCCGAGGGCGTCAGGAGCCGGCCGAGCTGCGGCCGCTGGCGGAGGACGTCGAAGTACTCGCCGGAGACGAGTTGAACCGAGACGCGCTCGGCAACCGAGCCCGCTCCGCTCGGCTCATTCTGCTGTTTGCGAAACTGCAGCGTCGCGACCGGGCTTGCTGCCGCGATCTCCGCGCGCCCACTCACATCGTCGCGCAGCCGCTGCGCCGACAGCCAGGAGAAGCGAAGGTTCGTCTCGATCGGACCGCGGCGCTCCACGACGAAGAGGCGATGCGGCTCGTCGATCGGCAGCGCGCGAAGCACGATCGCGTTGATGAGCGAGAACACCGCGGCCGAGCCGCCGATGCCGAGGGCCAGCGAGAGGACGGCCACCGCGGCAAACACGGGACTGCGGCGAAGGACGCGGACGCCGAACCGTACGTCCTTGATCGCATCGGACGCGAGTGCGCCGGCCGAGAAATGAATCATGCCGCCCTCCGTGCAACGTCCATACCTGGGATCGCGCCGGTTTTTCAAGGAAAAACGCCCGGAGCCCGGTCGCGTTGGGCGAAATCGAACGGCAGTTGTTCGCCAGCGGTCGAACGGCGCCCTTTGGCCCGCCGTCTAACGCTCCATGTTTCGAGCCGTCTCCAAGATCGCGCGGCGCCTCGCGCGGACGCCAACCTTCACGGTGGTCGCCATCTTCACGCTCGCGCTCGGCATCGGCGCGAACACCGCCATCTTCAGCGTCGTCCGCGGCGTGCTGCTCAAGCCCCTCCCGTTCCACGACCCGGAACGCCTCGTGGGCCTGTGGCACACGGCGCCGGGCCTCGACCTTCCGCTTCTGAACATGGCGCCGTCGAACTACGCGCTGTATCGCGAAGAAGGTCGAGTGTTCGAGGACGTTGGCTTATACAACGGCGGCGCGGTCTCCGTCACCGGAGCCGGCGAGCCCGAGCGTGTGCAAGTCCTCTTCGTGACGGACCGTACGCTGCCGCTGCTGCGGGTCGCTCCCGTGCTCGGACGAACGTTCAACGCGGACGACGATTCGCCGCGGACGCCCGATCGCGTGCTCCTCGGCCACGCGTATTGGCAGCGGAAGTTCGCGAGCGATCCGAACGTCGCGGGCAAGCAGGTCACCGTCGACGGCCGGCCGCGTGAAATCATCGGCGTTCTCCCCGCGGGCTTCACGTTCCTCGGCCGCAATCCGCAGCTCGTGCTGCCGTTTCGCTTCAACCGATCCGAGATGCGCGTCGGCAACTTCAGCTATCGCGGGGTGGCGCGGCTCAAGCCCGGCGTGACGCTCGAGCAGGCGAACGCCGACGTCGCGCGCCTGCTTCCCACGCTTCCCGATCGATTCCCGCTGCCGCCGGGCTTCACGCGCAAGATGTTCGACGAGGTCAAAATGGGACCAAACGTCCGGCCGCTGACCGTGGACGCGATCGGCGAGGTCGGACGCGTGCTCTGGATCCTGCTCGGAACCGTCGGCCTCGTGTTGTTGATCGCGTGCGCGAACGTGGCCAACCTGTTCCTCGTCCGCGCCGAAGGGCGCCAGCAGGAGCTCGCGATTCACGCGGCGCTCGGCGCCGGCGCTCGACGCATCGCCTGGGAGCTCCTCTCCGAGAGCTTCGCGCTCGCCTTCTTCGGCGGCATCGTCGGCCTCGCGATGGCGTACGCAGGCATTCGGACGCTCGTCTACTACGCGCCCGATGGCCTGCCTCGCATCGAGGACATCGGGATCGATCCGCTGGTGCTGTTGTTCACGCTCGGCATCTCGATCGTCGCGGGTCTGCTCTTCGGCCTGTTCCCCGTTCTGAAGTTCAGGACGCCGCATCTCGCTGGCGCACTGAAGGAAGGCGGCCGGCTCTCGAGCGCGGGACGCGAGCGCCATCGCGCGCGCAACGTGCTCGTGGTCGGCGAAGTCGCGCTGGCCGTCGTGCTCCTCGTCGGATCGGGGCTGATGATTCGAACGTTCCAGGCGATGCGCAGCGTCGAGCCCGGATTCAAGCGGCCCGAGCAGGTGCTGACCGTGCGTGTGTCGATCCCATCGAACTTCGTCGAAGACGACGAGCAGGCCGTGCGGACGCACGAGCAAATCGTGCGGAAGATCGAGCAGGTGCCCGGGGTCATCTCGGTCGGCGTCTCCAACTCGATCACGATGGATGGCTTCGACAGCAACGATCCGATCTTCGTCGAGGACTTTCCTCCGCAAGGCGAGAAGATTCCACCGCTGCGCCGCTTCAAGTGGACGGCGCAGAACTACTTCCAGACGATGGGGAATCCGATCGTCGCCGGTCGTGAGATCACATGGTCGGACGTCTACGCCCGCGCGCCGGTCGCGATCGTGAGCGAGACCTTCGCGCGCGAGTTCTGGAAGGAACCGTCGGCCGCGATCGGCAAACGCATCCGCCCGTCTCCCAAGAATCCCTGGCGCACGATCATCGGCGTCGCCGGAAACGAGCGCGACGATGGCGTCGTGCGTCCCGCGTCCTCGATCGTGTATTGGCCGATCCTGATGAGCGATCACTGGGACAACAAATCGTTCGCGATGCGGAACCTGGCGTACGCGGTGCGAACGGATCGCACGGGATCGCCGACGCTCTTGAAAGAGATCCAGCAAGCCGTGTGGTCAGTGAACGCGAATCTCCCCGTCGCGAACGTGCGGACGCTGCTCGAGATTCGCGCGAGCTCGATGGCGCAGACGTCGTTCGCGCTGGTGATGCTCGCCATCGCCGCGGCGGTCGCGCTGATGTTGGGCGTCGTGGGGATTTACGGCGTGATCGCGTACGTCGCGCAGCAGCGGACGAAGGAGATCGGCATTCGCATGGCGCTCGGCGCCGCGGCGCGCGACGTGAGCCGGTTGTTCCTGCGCCAGGGCGTGACGCTTGCGGCGATCGGCATCGCCATCGGCCTGGGCGCCGCCGTCTGGCTGACGCGGACGATGTCGGCGCTCCTCTTCGGCGTGACCGCGCTCGATCCGATGACGTATGCTGGCGTGGCAATCGCTCTCGGCGGGACGGCGCTTCTCGCGAGCTACATTCCGGCGCGCCGGGCCGCGCGGATCGATCCCGCGGAAGCGCTACGATGGGAGGCGTAACCGGGGATCCGGGATCCGGGATCGGGGATCCGGGGATCGGGGATCGGGGATCAGAAACTTGCAGATCACTACAACGATCGTGATCGATGACTCGGAGCTGGAGGAGCGATTCGTGCGCTCGTCAGGCCCTGGCGGTCAGAACGTGAACAAGGTGTCGACCGCGGTGCAGCTTCGCTTCGACGCGAACGGTTCGCGGTCGTTGAGCGCCGATGTCAAACAGAGGCTCCGGAAGTTGGCCGGGTCTCGCATGACGACCGAAGGCGTCCTCGTCATCGATGCTCGCGCCCGGCGAACGCAGGCAGAGAACCGCGAGGACGCGCGCGCCCGGCTGGCGACGCTCGTGCGGCAAGCGGCGATTCCTCCGAAGCGGCGGACGAAAACGAAGCCGACCCGCGCGTCGAAGGAGCGTCGTCTCTCATCGAAGCGCAACCGGTCGGAAACGAAACGAGCCAGGCGCTCAATCGCCGGCGATGATTGACCCGGACCCGGATCCCGAATCCCGGATCCCGGATCCCGATCATCTATGAAGTCCGCTTCGTCGCAATGTAGCTCTCGCGCGCGCGGACCTTCATGCCCTTCCCCTTCACTTTCACGTCGAGCTTGTGCGTCTTGCCATCGAGCTTCGTCGGCTCGAAGCCAATCGCGTACTGCTGGTGGAGCTCGTCGGCAACGCGCGCGAAGGTCGATCGCAGATCGTCTGCGCGCGTGAGCTCGAAGTAGCCGCCGCCGGTCTCCTCGGCAATCTTCGGCAGTCCTGGATCTGGACGCTGAACGAAGCTGTTCCCCGTGTCGCCGAAGCCGCCGCCGAACCCGCCGGAGACCGGCGACTGCGGCTTGGCGAACGGCATGCGCCCCTCCAAGCCGATTGCGTACACCATCGTGTCTTCCTTCGTGGCGCGCTCCACGACGTCCATGACGCTTCGATTCACCTTCTTGAACGTGATCGGCGGGCTGTCGACGCCGTCGGTGAACAGGAGGACGACGCGGCGGCCGCTCTCCGTCGCGAGCGCGGACATCGCCTCGTTGGCCGCGTTCCAGAGCGGCGTCGCGCCGCCCGTCGGCAGATCGCCGCGCAGGACGCGTAGAAGCGCCGCTTGATCGCTCGTGAACGCCTCGGGCTCCAACAGAATCTTGTCCGAGAAGCTGCCGATGCGCGCCTTGTCGGCCGGCAGCAGCTTTCTCACGAGCTCCTCGGCCCCGAGCGCGACCAGCCGGATGTTGTCGCGCATGCTGCCGCTGCGATCGAGCATGATCGCGATCGACAGCGGCTGCGTCTCGGTCTGGAACAGCGTGATCTCCTGCGGCTTGCCGTTGTCGTAAACCTCGAAATCGTCTTTGGTGAGGTTCGGGACGAGCCGGCCGGTGGAGTCCGTCACCGTCGTGTACACGGCGACCGTGCTCGCGCCGCTGCGGAACGGCTGCTGCTGATCCTGTGAAGCGGCGACCACACCTACGGCGGCGATGATGCTCGCCGCCTGAACCGCACTTCGCAATCGGACAGAACGGGCTGTCATGGGGAATACCTCGAAAGCCCGGTCAAGTTCGAGCACGGGCCTAACGTCGTGGCAGGCACAACCATTGTCGCACAGGGCCCAACCTCGTCAAGCAGGGCGATCCCGAACCTCGGCCGGTCCGGTCTAGGCATGCATCGTGAACGTCTTCCCGCTTGGAGGGCACATGAGCCGCATCGCGATCGCTGGATTGCTGATCGTCGGAACGTTCGCGGGACCCATGGGCGCGCGGCAGCAGAAGGTCAACCCGGCAGCGCAAGTGCTGCTGGAGTTCAAGCAGCGGATCGACAAGTACATGGAGCTGCACAACCGCCTCGAGAAGAAAGCGCCGCGTCTGAAGACGACCGAGGATCCGGCCAAGATCAAGGCGTCGCAGGACGCGTTGGCAGCGCTCCTCCGCGCGGAGCGCGCGGGCGCAAAGCAAGGCGAGATCTTCACGCCGGACGCCGCCGCCGCCTTCAGAAAGCTGATGTATCCCGAAGTGAAAGGCCCCGACGGCCCGGACACGAAGAAGGCGATCCAGGACGATGCGCCGCCCGCCAGAGAGGTCGTGTTGAAGGTCAACGCACGATACCCGGAGAACGCGCCGCTGCCGACGGTGCCGCCGAACCTTCTGGCGAGCCTGCCGCAGCTCCCCGAGGATCTGGAGTACCGGATCATCGGACGCACGCTGATTCTCCGCGACGTGCACGCGAACATCATCGTCGACTACCTGCCCAAGGCTATTCAGTAGGAGAGGATCCATGCGCCGGCTTCGAACGTCCACGCTCGCCATCGTCGCCACATCGCTCACGGTTTCGCTCTACGCGCAGAACGCGCAGAAGATCTCGCTGCCCAACGCCAAGGACTCCGTCAAGTTCGCCGTGATCGGCGACAGCGGGACGGGGGGCAGCGCGCAGCAGGAGGTCGCGCGGCAGCTCATCGCGTCGCGCGGCACGTTTCTGTACACGTTCGCGCTGATGCTCGGCGACAACATGTACGGCGGCGAGCGGGAAAATGATTTCGTCAACAAGTTCGAGCGTCCGTACAAGCCGCTCATCGACGCCGGCGTCAAGTTCCACGCCGCGCTCGGCAACCACGACGATCCGAATCAACGGTTCTACAAGCCGTTCAACATGAACGGCGAGCGCTACTACTCGTTCAAGCCGGATCAGGGCAGCATCCGTTTCTTTGCGCTCGACAGCAACTACATGGACAAGGCGCAGCTCGCGTGGGTGGAGAAGGAGCTCTCGACGAGCGACTCCGACTGGAAGATCTGCTTTTTCCATCATCCCCTGTATTCCTCGGGCGAGAAGCACGGATCCGACGAGGTGCTGCGCCAGCAGCTCGAGCCGCTGTTCGTGAAATACGGCGTCGATCTCGTGCTCACGGGCCACGAGCACTTCTACGAGCGCCTGAAGCCGCAGAACGGGATCCACTACATCATCGCGGGCAGCTCCGCGAAGCTGCGCAGGGGCAACATCGGCACGTCGGAGATCACCGCGAAGGGATTCGACACCGGCTATTCGTTCATGCTGATGGAGATCGCCGGCAATCAACTGCACTTCCAGACGATGGATCAGAACGGCAAAACGGTGGACGCCGGCGTCATTCCGAAGCGCGAGGAGAAGAAGACTACTTCGCGGTAGCGGCGATCGTCGCGAGCGCCATCCGGATCGCCTGGGTCGCGCCGTTGCGCTCGACGTCGGTCCATTCGTCGAGCGAATGGGTGCGGTCGCCCGGGCCGCCGCGGCCGATGGTGATCGCCGGAATCCCCATGTTCATCGGCACGTTGGCGTCGGTGCTGCTCGTCTCGAGCGACGGCTTCACGCCGAACGACCGCATCACGCTCGAGGCGATCTGCACGAGCCGCGACGAGGCCGGCGTCTCGCCGCAGGGGCGATCGCCGATGCGCTTGGGATCCGCCTCGACGCGCCCTTCCTTCGTCGAGCGCGCCGCGTTCTCTTCGTCGACCGCCTGCTTCAGCGTCGCCAGGAACGACGCGTCTAGCCGTTGCAGCTCCGCGCACGATTCCGATCGCAGATCGACGTCCATCTGCACGAGCGCGGGGATCGAATTGATCGACGTTCCGCCGCTGACGACGCCGACGTTGAACGTCGTCTTGGGCTTGGCGGGCGCCGCGAGCCGGGAGATTTTCGCGATCGCGTTCCCCATCGCAAACGCCGGGTTCACGAGGCCGAACGCGCTGTAGCTGTGTCCGCCGGGTCCCTTGAACGCGACGCGGTAGCGCAGGCTGCCGACGCCGCGGTGGGTGATGACGTGCGAGCCGGTCGCGTCGATCGCGATGAACTGCTTGATGCGATCCTTGTACTTGCCTTTCTGCATGAGGAACTTCACGCCGCGCAGATCGCCTTCCCCCTCCTCGCCGACGTCGCCGACGAACAGCACATCGCTCGTCGTCTGGAACTTGCCCGCGTTCATCGCGCGGATGACCGCGAGCATCAGCGCGGCGCCGCGCGAGTTGTCGCCGATGCCGGGCGCCATGAGCCGCGTGCCTTGCTGCTTGACCTTGACGTCAGCGCCTTCCGGAAAGACCGTGTCGAGATGCGCGACGACAGCGAGGACCTGGCCGCTGCCGGCGCCCTTGCGCAGCCCCATCGCGTTGCCTTCGGCGTCGATCTCGGCGTCGGACAAGCCCTCTTTTCGAAGCAAGTCGAGGAACGCGCTCGCGCGAGCCTGTTCCTTGAACGGCGGCGCGGGGATCTCGTTGAGCGCGATCAGCTCGCGGACGAAGCGATCGTAGTCCTTGTCGACGAATGCGCTCGCCTGGCGGAACTGCGCGCTCTCGAGCACGGCTTTGACGACGATGTCTGGGGAAGACGGGACCTGTCCCGCCGCCGCCAGCGCCGCGATCAAAAAAGCGGGGACAGTCGCGCGTGACCGTCCCCGGTGACCGTCCCCGATTCTCATCGAGCCGCGAGCTCGGGACGAGGAGGGCCATCGGCGCGCTTGGTGAGATCGGCGAGCGCACGCCGGTACTTCTGCGCCGCGCCGGCGTTGCCCGCCTGCGCCGCGGCCTCGGCGGCGCCGGCCAGCGCGCGGAAGCGATTCGGCTCCTTCTTGAGCGTCGCTTCGAACGCCTCGAGCGCGCGCGCCGGCTGCTTCACGATGAGCAGCATGTCGCCGAGCATCTCGCGCGCGGGAGCAATGGGTCCGGGCGTGACGGCGTTCTTCTCCGTCCGATCCTCGCGATCGGCCGCCTCGCGCAGGAGCGTCAGGGCGTTGTCGGTGCGCCCCTCCGCGAGAGCGAGCCAGGCGGATGCGCCGATGTGCTGAATCCTGATCTGTTCGGTCCAGTACGCTTCGCCCGACGGCTCCAACTTCGCGCGCAGCGCGTCGAGGGACGCGACGGCGGCGCGCGCGGCGTCGAGATCCTTCGACTTCGCCGCGCCGAGCGCTTTCGCAAACCAGGTGATCGCTTCGGCCTGCGCGAACGGGGTCGGCGTCACCTCGAGGCGCGCCGCGTCGGCCCACGAGCGGCGCTCCAGCGCATACCGCGCCGGAATCGCCGCGATCGCGTACGCGGCGGCGAGCGGCGGGGCGGCTGACGCCACGGTGCCCGGTCCGGCTAACCGATCGCGCGCGGGCGGCAGCTCGTCGAGGAGCCGCTTCGCTGCGCCGTCCTGCGCCTGCTGCAAGTAGGCGTACATCTCATAGTCCATCGCGTGCAGCTCCTCGGCGGGCGCTTTCATCCGACGAGCGGCCTCCGCCGATGCGATGTTGGTGTCGATCGAGTCCTGCCAGTAGCCCAGGCGCGTGAACGTGTGCGACGGCATGTGGAGCGCGTGCGGCGCGGCGGGCGCGATCTTCGCGTATCGGCGCGCCGCGTCGACCGCGCGAGACGCGAGCGGCGGCGCATCGTACGCATGGATGATGTAGTGAACGAACCCCGGATGATCGGGCTGCGACGGCGCGAGCTTCTCGAGAATCGCGCCGGCCTCCAACAGGCTCGCATACGTCATGTCCGTGGGATCCTGCGAGGATGCGAGCGCGAGCGCATAGAACGCGGACGCCTCCGAGTCCTGCGGATATCGCGCGGCGACCTCCTTCATCGCGTCGCGATACGCGAGCACGCGGGTTCGTTGATTGAGCGTCTCGAAGTCCGTGAAGAGTCGCGCGGCGGCATCGATGAACGCGCGCTCGCGCTCGGTCTTCGCGCCGGCCGCGCGCGCCTTTTCGATCGCGTCGCGTCCAGCCTTCAGCGCGGGCGGCGGCTTGATTCCCGCCGCGAACGGGTTGCCCCACCGGCTCAACGCGATCCCCCAGTACGCGATGCCGCATTGCGCGTCCGCGGCAACCGCCGCATTGAAGCTGTCGATCGCCGGCCCGTACTCGAACGAGTGCAGCAGCGCCATCGCGCGCGCGAACGCAGGCTGCGCCGCCTCCGCACAGGACGTCGAGAACTTCACGGTGCCGAGCTTTTCCGTCGCGTCGTGCTGGTGCTGCTGCACCGCAGGCGTCAACGACAACAGGACGGCGAACGCTGGCGAAATCCACATAGATGGCCTCCCAAGAGTCGCCGAATTATACGTGCCATGATATCGTTCCGAAGCACGAACGAAGAACTCTACAGCTGAATATGGCCCGTTTCGATTCGGTCCGTCATTCTGTGTTTTCTTGTCTCCTCGTTCTCGCGTTCCTCGTGCTTGGTTCTTCGTCCTTCGTTCTCAGCTCCACACAGCAGCCAGCGTTCCGCAGCCGCATCACGATCGTGCCGATCGACGTCCGCGTGCTGGACGCCGACGGCAAACCTATCGTGGATCTCGAGCGCAACGACTTCACCATCCTCGAGAACGGCGTGCCCCAGGGGATTACGCACTTCTCGTCGCAGGCGCTCGTGGCGGAAGCGCCCGATCCGAAAGAGTCCCTGCGCGAGCCGGCGCTCCGCGCGTCGCCGGCGGAAGGCCTCAAGCCGCAGAACCGCCGCATCTTCCTCATCCAGCTGGGACGCGGACGGATGAAAGGCCCGTCGAAGGAATTGCCGGCGCTGCTCTCGTTCCTGCGCACGAAGCTCCTGCCGCAGGACTACGTCGCGGTCATGGCGTGGAACCGCGCGACCGATTTCACCCGCGATCACGCGAAGCTTGCCGCCGTGATCGAGCGGTACCGCGAGCGCGCCGACCGCGTCGAGTCGCAGCTCGAAGGCCATTTCAGCGGGCTGCGCGCGGTGTACGGATCGAGGACGATTCCGCCCCACATCCAGGCCGAGATCAACAACGTCTTCGCGGAGGCGAGCGCGCTGCGCCCGCGCGAAATCACGCCGGGCCAGATCACCGACGGCTCGCGCGTCGCCGGCGACGTGCGGCAGACGGCCGACGAGCTGCTGCGCGCCGAGATCGCGCGCGAGCGCGGGGACTCGGCCGCTCTGCCGGATCCCGCGGCAACGGCCACCGCGGAGCGGCTCGACGCGACGTTCGACGAGTACGTGGCGCGGCAGGTGGAGCTGACGCAAGACGTGAGCAACATCTACGCGGGCATCGACTACATGCGGCACCTCGACGGCGAGAAGCATCTGGTCTTCGTGACGCCGAAGGGTCTGCTGATGCCTCGCGTCGAGGACGATCGCAACATCGCCGCGCGCGCCAGCGATGCGCGCGTCGCCATCGACATCATCTACACCGGCGGCATGCCCGGCGCGCCGCCGCCCCGCTTCTCCTCAGGCCGCGGCGTGACGATGAGCCCGCTCCCCAGCACGGCGTCGATGTTCAACCACACGTTCAGCGTTCAGGCGCTGCGCTTGATCTCCGAGCTCACCGGCGGCCAATCCGCCGCGTTCCGCTACGCGGACGAAGCGTTGAATCGAATCGATCAGAGCACGCGCCATCAGTACCTGCTCGGCTACGCGCCATCGAACGGCGCGATGGACGGCCGCCTGCGCAACATCGTCGTGAAAGTGAATCGCCCCGGCGTGACCGTCCTGCACCGTCGCCACTACTACGCGACGACCCAGGTCGTGCCGCTCGATCGGCGGCAGTTCGTCACGCAGCAGCGCCTGGCGAGCGCGGGACGCTACACGGGGATCGTGAAGGACATCGAAGTCACGCTGGTGTCCGCGGAGTTCGCCGGCGACGCGCGCGAGGTCCGGTTCGAGATCAACATCAAGTCGCCGCGCACGACGTTCAAGGAGACTTCCGGCGTCCGCACGGCGTCCATCGAGATCGCGATCTACTGCGGCGATCCGCGCGAGCGCATCGTCTGCGAGTCGCACAACACGATGGATCTCAAGTTCGGGCCCGAGCCGTTCGAGCGGTTTCTCAAGACCGGCGCGTCGTTCAAGGGCGGCATCGCCGTGACCGGAGAGCCGCGCTACGTCAAGGTCATTGCCTACGACTACGGCGCGGATCTCCTGGGCACGGCCACGAAAAAGCTGAAATAGACCGGAATCCCGAGTCCCGAATCCCGTCAGAACACGAACTTCACCGCCAGCTGCACCTGCCTCGGATCGCCGACACCCGTGCGCAAGAAGCCGTCGAAGTTGAAGAGCGCCGGCGTGCTCAGCGGATTGATGTTGTTCTTGTTGTTGAACGTGTTGAACATCTCGAAGATCGGCGTGAGCTCGTAGCGCATCCCGAACCGGAACGGACGCCCGAGGCGCCAATCGAGCGTGAAGAACTCGTTGTCCTTCCGCTCGCTGTTGCGGCCGCGATCCGTGCCGTTGAGGACGCGCGGCGACGGCGTGATCGGCTGCGCGCTGCGGTACTGCAGGCGCGTGTTCGCCCAGAACCCGTGCGGGATCGTGAAGTAGCCGAACAGATTCAACTTGTGGCGGATATCGCGGTCCGCAGGCCCCCAGTCCTTCGAGAGATCGAAGAAGTTGAAGCTGCGATCGGTGAACGGATCGCGCTCGTTCGAGTCGTTGTCCTCGTCTTTCGCGAGCACGTAGTTGCCCTCGACCTGGAAGCCGCTCGACAACCGCTTCCGCAATCCAAGCGTCACGCCGCGATAGCGCGATTCGCCGAGGCTGTTCGCCACCATCACCTCGTCGAGCTGCGGTCCCCACGGCCGGCCGGAGTAGGCAAACTTGCTCCCACTGAAATCACAGCAGAAGGGACCGCTGCGGTTGTAGTCGAGGAACCGCGTGAGATCGCTGCCTTCGTTCCACGTGAAGTCGACGTAGCCCGCCAGGTCGGGCATGAGCTGTTGCTCGTAGGCGGCGTTGAAAGCGACGACGTGTGGGTTCTTGTAGTCGCGATGGAACACCCTGACGCCGCTGAAGAGCGGAAACTGCCCGGCTGGAAGCGGCGCAGGACTCACGACGCCCGGCCATACGGGCGCCGGAACGCCTATCGCGACGAGATCGCTGTCCACGAAGATCGTCTGCTGTTGCAGGCCGTTCGTCGTCACCGATCCGACCTGGCTGAGCATGTTCTGCCTGGCGTAGTAAACGCCGAGGCTCGCGCGGACGAGCGATCGGCCATCGCCCCGCACGTCCCATGCGACGCCGACTCTCGGCTGCCACATGTTCCACTGGCTCGGGATCGTTCCGTCCGACGGGAACGTTGGATCACGAAGGAATGGAGCATACACGGTCGTCGACGGGTCGACCGTTTCGGGCATGACCTGCGCGTCCCAGCGCAGGCCGTAGTTCACGGTGATGTTGCGCCGGATCTGCCACGAGTCCTGCGCGAACAGCGAGAACTCCTCGTTGCTGATCGTCGACGCGCCAGCCTCATCGGTGGCAGGACCTGTTCTTCCGGCGCCCTGCAGGTACAGCAGGAGCGGACCGTCGTCCGTGTTTCTCCCCGCCGCCCCGCACGGAGTTGGCGCAGTGACGTAGGTGCCATTCGCGCACCGGATTGTGTTCGGACCGAATCCACCGGCTGCCGGTGGCGACGTGTACCGCAGGAAGCTGCTCACGCTGTCGAAGATGTACCGTCCGGTGAAGAACCCGCGGAAGACCTGATCGTTCAGCGTGTGCATCCACTCGCCGCCGACTTTGATCGTGTGCGGACCGAGGATGATCGATAGATTGTTCCGCAGCTGCGTCCGCCAAAGCAGCTCGTCGACGTTCGGCTGAAGAAAGAACGGATCGCCGAAACGGAACGATGGACCGAATCCCATGCCAGTGTCCGCCGCGAGACCCAAGCCGGCCGCCGTGCGCGGGCGGCTCTCGCGCGAGTACGTGAAGTGCGCCTCGTTCACCATCCGCGGCGAGAGCGTCGAGAACCAGTTCAGGTTCGCGACGTTGATGCGCGCCGGATCGCCCTCGATGCCGTTGGCCGACGATCCGTACGTCGCGACGTCGAACGTCTCGTTCTCCTTGCGCGAGTGATTGAAGTTCCACGAGCCGGAGATGTTGTTGTTCGGCGTCGCGACGACGTCGACCTTGCCGAGGAGCGCGAGCGTCGTGCTCGGATGCCTGATGGGATTGCCTTCCTCGATGCCGAGGCGCGTGCGGAAGAAGCTCAAGAGCGCCGTGCGCTGGCAATCGGGATTGCTGTTGATCAACGCTTCGTTCTGCTGGAGCGTCGGGTTCTGCACGGGGCACGCCGTATCGCCGAGTTGACGGCCCAAGTTCGGCCGCTCGAAGTTTCCGGTGATCCCCTCGAGCGCGAGGAAGTAGAACGCCTTGTCTTTCTTGATGGGGCCGCCGATCGTTCCGCCGAACTGCTCGCGATGAAACTTCTCGAGCCTCGTGCCGTCCGAGAGATCGCCCGTCAACCCCTCGAGCCGCTGGAACTGGAACAAGCTGCCCTTGATCGCATTCGTTCCGGACTTCGTGATGACGTTGACGACGCCGCCCGCGGTCCGTCCGAATTCGGCGGGCGCTCCGGTGGCAATCACCTGGAACTCCTTCACCGCGTCGAGCGTGATGTCGATCGACGCGCGCTGGCCGCCTGCCTGCTCGCCGAAGAAGCCGTTGTTGTAATCGCCGCCGTCGAGGCTGATGTTGTTGAAGATGCCGCGCTGTCCGGCGAAGGTGATCTCGTCGCCGTCCGGTCCCTGCACGACGCTGACGCCCGGCGTCAGCGTCAAGAGATCCTCGAACTTCCGTCCCAGAATTGGAATCGTCTCGATCGTCGTCTGGTTGAGCGTCGTGGCCGCGGCCGTGCGAGAGGTCTCGATCACGCGCGTCGCCGTCGTCACGGTGACGGTCTCCGAGACGCCCGACACTTTCAGCGAGACTGGAAGCGTCACGGCTTGTCCGACGGTGAGCGCCACGTTCTCCTGCACGTGCGTGGCGAATCCCGAGAGCGTGAACGTCACGCGATAGTTTCCCGGAGGCAGCTGGAGAAAGACGTAGCGTCCGTCCGCTTCGGTGACGAGCGTCCGCCCGAAGTTCGTATCGAGGTTGCGCGCTTCGACGGTGACGCCCGGCAGGCTCGCGCCCGTCGAGTCGGTGACCGCGCCCAGGATGACGCCGGTCGTGATTTGCGTTTGTGCGACGGAGAGCCGCGCGAAGGACAGGAGGACGAGAATACCCGAAAGCACCAACCGAGCCGACATTGCGTTCTCCTCTCGCAGGTGTGTTGCCGCGGATGGTAGCACGCCCCCACCGTCGCCAAAGGCCCTGGTGGGTCCTCCGAAGCGCAATGGCGAAGGCATTGCGCGAAGGAGGATAAACTCTGAGGGCATGGCGACGATTCTGCAGAAGCTTCCCGCCGGCGAGCGCGTCGGCATCGCGTTCTCGGGCGGTCTCGACACGAGCGCGGCGCTGCACTGGATGCGCGGCAAGGGCGCGATCCCATTTGCGTACACCGCGAACCTCGGGCAGCCCGACGAACCGGACTACGACGAGATCCCGCGTCGCGCGCTGCAATATGGCGCGGAAAAAGCCCGCTTGATCGATTGCCGCGCGCAGCTCGTCGCCGAAGGATTGGCCGTCCTGCAGTGCGGCGCGTTTCACATTTCCACGGCCGGCGTTCCGTACTTCAATACGACGCCGATCGGACGCGCGGTCACGGGCACGATGCTCGTCGGCGCGATGAAAGAAGACGACGTGCACATCTGGGGCGATGGGAGCACGTTCAAGGGCAACGACATCGAACGGTTCTACCGCTACGGCCTGCTGGCCAATCCAAGCCTGCGGATCTACAAGCCCTGGCTCGATCAGACGTTCATCGACGAGTTGGGCGGACGCGCGGAGATGTCGGAGTACATGCAGCGCGTCGGCCTGCCGTATCACATGCGCGCCGAGAAGGCGTATTCGACCGACTCGAACATGCTCGGCGCCACGCACGAAGCCAAAGATCTCGAGCGGTTGAACACGGGCATCACGATCGTCGAGCCGATCATGGGCGTGGCCTCATGGAAAGAGGAAGTCGCCGTCAAGCGCGAGCACGTGAGCGTTCGGTTCGAGGAAGGACAGCCCGTCGCGCTGAACGGCATCACGTTCAAGGATGCCGTGCAGCTCATGATGGAGGCGAACCGCATCGGCGGACGGCACGGTCTCGGAATGAGCGATCAGATCGAGAACCGGATCATCGAGGCGAAGAGCCGCGGTATCTACGAGGCGCCGGGCATGGCGCTGCTCTTCATCGCGTACGAGCGCCTCGTCACCGGCATCCACAACGAGGACACCATCGAGCAATACCGCGACAACGGCCGGCGCCTCGGACGGCTGCTCTATCAGGGCCGCTGGTTCGACCCGCAGGCGATGATGCTCCGCGAAACCGCGCAGCGCTGGGTCGCGCGCGCGATCACCGGCGAAGTGGCGATCGAGCTCCGCCGCGGCAACGACTATTCGATCATGGACACGACTTCCCCGAATCTCACCTACAAGCCCGAACGGCTGACGATGGAGAAGGGGGAATCGATGTTCACGCCGCTCGATCGCATCGGCCAGCTCACCATGCGCAACCTCGACATCGTCGACACGCGCGACAAGCTGTTCACCTACGTGAAGGCCGGGGTGCTCGCGCCGTGGAGCGGGACCGCTCTCCCTCACCCCCCGGAGCTCGGTCACGAGACCGACCCTGGCGTCGAGAGGCCGGCGGAGCCGGAAAAGGCCAAGAAGTAACGCCGTCATCGCTTTTCTTTCGACCCCGAATGACATAAAATGCCGCTCCCAAAGGGTCTGACGCCGGGGTCAGCTGTGGCTGAGCTTGTACCTCGGGATCCTCCGTGAAACGTCCAAGCGTCTAAAGCAGTAACAACAAGCAGCGACAGGGAATAGGCGACCGGAACCACGGTTCAGGCGAGGAGAGATATGCGAGCAGAAATCATCCGGCGGGCGAAGTCCGGCCTGCTTGACGACGACGAACTTCAACTCGTGATCACGGAACAGATTGAAGAGGATCCTTCGTTCTGGACCGGCACGGGGAAGCACCGGACGATCATCAACGTCGAGGTCAACGACGGCCACGTGACGCTCAAGGGGCAGGTGCGATCGGCGCTCGAGCGGCGGCGCGCCGACATCCTCGCTCGGGCGCTCGGCGCGGCGGGTGTCGACAACCTTCTCCGGATCATCGACGACGCATCGGGCGGCGACAAGAAGAAGCGCGTCGCGTAGTTCCAACCACCAACACACAGTGAGTGCCCGGCCGATCGGCGTCTGGACGTCGATCGCCCTGGTCATGGGGAACATGATCGGGTCCGGGGTGTTCCTGCTGCCGGCCTCGCTCGCGCCGTTCGGGGCGATCAGCCTGCTCGGCTGGATCGTCTCGGCGGCAGGCTCCATCTTCCTCGCGCTGGTCTTTGCGCGCCTCGCGCGATTTCATCCGGCGAGCGGCGGCCCGTACGCCTACACGCGTCTTGCCTACGGCGATCTCGCCGGTTTTCTCGTCGCGTGGGGCTATTGGATCTCCGTTTGGTGCACGAACGCGGCGCTTGCCGTCGCGTTCGTCGGCTATCTCGATCCGTTCGTACCGTCGATCGTTCACAGCCCGCCGCGCGCGGCGCTCCTCGCCGTCGCGCTGGTGTGGCTGCTGACCGTCGTCAACATCTGGGGCGTACGAAGCGCCGGGCGCGTGCAGGTCGTGACGACGGCGCTCAAGATCCTTCCGCTCGTCCTCATTGGCATCGCGGGATGCGCGAGCTTCGACGCGTCCCACTTCGCCGCCGGCGGAACGGACGTCCGCTCGATCGCGAAAGGCGTGATGGCGACGGCGACGCTGACGCTGTGGGCGTTTCTCGGCCTCGAGTGCGCGACGATTCCGGCGGGCATCACCGTCGACGCGGATCGCACCATTCCTCGCGCGACGATCGCCGGCACGATCCTGACCGCGATCATCTACATCCTCGCGACGGTTGGCGTGATGAGCCTGATCGATCCGTCAGCGTTGAGCCGATCGACGGCGCCATTCGCCGACGCGGCGCGGCGCATCGGCGGCGAGGGCGCCGCGGCCATCGTCGCGCTCGGCGCGGCGATCTCCTGCTTCGGCGCGTTGAACGGTTGGGTGTTGATCGTCGGACAGATTCCGCTCGCCGTCGCGAACGACGGGCTGTTCCCGAAAGTGTTCGCGAAGATCTCGAGCCGCGGCACGCCGGCGGTCGCGATGACGATCGGCGCGTGCCTGTCGACGGCGCTCGTCGCGATGAACTACTCGCGCAACCTCGTCGATCTCTTCACGTTCATCATCCTGCTGGCGACGTTGAGCACGCTCGTTCCCTACACGTTCTGCTCGCTTGCGGGCTTCATCGTGCGGCGGCGCGACCGCTCGTTCCCCTGGTCGACCGGCGCATCGGTCGTCGCCAGCCTCGCGTTCGCCTACGCGCTCTTCGCGATCGGAGGAGCCGGCGCCGAGGTCGTCTTCTGGGGCTTCCTCCTGATGATGGCGGGGCTGCCGGTTTACGCGGCCATCGCGCGGACCTGAACCTATTTCGCGAGCGACACCACGATCGCGAGCGACGTCGCGTCGCGGAGCATCGCCGGCGGTGCGGGAATCCCGGCATCGCCGCAGATTCGCGTGATGTCCTCTTCCGAGCGCTCGATCAATCGCCAGTCCGCGAGATACTCGATCCACACGCGAAACGGGTTCCCGCGCGCGATGTTCGTGAAGACGATGCGTCCGCCCGGCGCGAGGATCTCGTTCCAGCACTGCGAGAGCGTGCGGACGATGAAGCGATCGGACAGGTAGTCGAACAATCCGCCCGCGAGAATGAGATCGAACGGGCCGTGTTCGCGCACGGCCCGGAGCACTCGAGGCACCATGCCGTGGACGAAGCGGCAGCGATCGGCGATCGAGTGCAGCTTCGCGCGCGAGTAGCTCAAGGCGTCGCGGTCGCTGTCGCACAGGACGAAGGTCGACGAGGACGGAACCTGGTTGATGACGGTTCGCAGATCGGGACTGCTGCCGCAGCCGATTGACAGCACCCTGCACGATGGAGAGGTCGCCATCGCTTGAAGCATGCAGGCGGCCTGCAGCGTGACCTTGTTGCGATGCTGTTGAGCGATTGCGGCGTTGAGCGCGTAATTCTCGATCGCGTGAGCGAGGGTGCCGGCGGGGGCCCGGTTGTCGCCGCACCAGAGCCATTCGATCGTCTCGAAGTCGCCCGCGTATCCGCGGGGCCACCGCTGCAGCCTCGTGACGAATGGCGAGCGTCCGAAAATCTCGCGTGCCGGGACGAGCGTCTCACGCACGTCGGCCTCGGCGACGCCGGACGCTTCGCAGTCGGTGAGCGCGCCGCAAATATCGTGGACCGCCGACACGACGAGATGATACTGACGCCGGCCGTCGACGACCGTGCCCCGGCCGAGGCGCTCGAGCCTCGCACAGGCGGCCGACAGCAGCGCGAGCGCCGTTGCCGGATCTTCCGTGTGATCGCTTTCGAACAGCTCCTTCCGCAGTACCGTGTGCATGGCCCGCCTCCGTCCAACTCGCACCGGAAGAGACGGACACGATGGGCGGATTTCCGGGAACGAAGAACGAAGAACAAAGAACGAAGAACGTGCGGTATGCTGAAAGCTTCCGCGTCCCCACGGGTTCCCGGACCATGTCCTTCGAGCGGTTTCATCCCATCGTTCAGCAGTGGTTCACCTCCGCGCTGGGTACGCCGACGCCCGCTCAGCTCCGCGGGTGGGACTCGATCCATGACGGCTGCCACACGCTGATCGCGGCGCCGACCGGCTCCGGCAAGACGCTGGCGGCGTTTCTGTCGTCGCTCGACGCGCTGACGCGCGAGGGCATGGCCGCGCCGCTGCCCGACGAAGTGCGGGTCGTCTACGTCTCGCCGCTCAAGGCGCTGAGCGCCGACATTCACAAGAATCTCGCGGAGCCGCGTCAGGGCATCTCGACGATCGCGGCGGACTCCGGAATCGCGGCGCCAGCGATCACGTCCGCGACCCGCACCGGCGACACCACGTCCTCGGAGCGCGCGGCCATGATTCGCACGCCGCCGCACATTCTGATCACCACGCCGGAATCGCTCTACCTGCTCCTCACCTCCGAGCGCAGCCGCGCCATTTTGCGCACGGTTCGAACGGTCATCGTCGACGAAATCCACGCGGTGATTGGGACGCGTCGCGGAGCGCACCTCGCGCTGTCGCTCGAGCGTCTTCAACACGCCGTTGAGAGGCCGCTGCAGCGCATCGGCCTTTCCGCGACGCAAAAGCCGATCGAGGAAGTCGGCCGGTATCTCGTGGGTACGGACCGCGGCGACTGCGCCATCGTGGACACGGGCCACAAGCGCGAGATGGATCTCGCGATCGAGATTCCGCGATCGCCGCTCGAAGCGGTGATGGCGCACGAGGTCTGGAGCGAGTACCACGATCGATTGAGCGATCTGATTCGCGCGCACCGCACCACGCTCGTGTTCGTCAACACGCGGCGGATGGCCGAGCGCCTCGCGCGGCATTTGAGCGATCGGCTCGGCGAAGAGGCGGTGACGGCGCACCACGGCAGCCTGTCGAAAGAGAAACGGCTCGACGCCGAGACGCGCCTGAAGAGCGGCGCGCTGCGCGCGCTCGTCGCGACGGCGTCGCTCGAGCTCGGCATCGACATCGGCCACGTGGATCTGGTCTGCCAGATCGGATCGCCTCACCGCATCGCGACGCTGCTCCAGCGCGTCGGGCGCTCGGGGCATACGATCTCCGGCCTGCCGAAGGGACGTCTCTTCGCAACGACGCGCGACGACCTGATCGAGTGCGCGGCGCTCCTGCGATCCGTGCGGCGAGGCGATCTCGACGCGATCGTGCCGCACGACGCGCCGCTCGACGTGCTCGCGCAGCAGATCGCGGCGGAGGCCTCGTGCTGCGAGTACCGCGAGGACGACATGTTCGCGCTCGTGCGCCGGGCCTGGCCGTATCGCGATCTCGATCGCGCGGCGTTCGATGCCGTCGTCGCGATGGCCGCCGATGGCTTCTCGACGCGGCGCGGACGGCGGGCCGCACTCGTTCATCGCGACGAGGTCAACAGCATGCTGCGCGGACGCCGCGGCACGCGCCTGCTCGCGCTGACATCCGGCGGCGCCATCCCCGAGATCGCCGACTACCGCGTCGTCCTCGAGCCGGAAGACACCGTGATCGGCACGCTCAACGAGGACTTCGCCATCGAGTCGAATGCCGGAGACATCTTTCAGCTCGGCAATGCGTCCTGGCGAGTCCTGCAGGTATCGAACGGAACGGTGCGCGTCGCGGACGCGAAGGGATCGCCGCCGACGATCCCGTTCTGGCTTGGCGAGGCGCCGGCGCGAAGCAACGAGCTATCGCGAGCCGTCAGCGATCTTCGCGGCGACGCCGATTACCTTCTCGATCGCCGTGAATCGCTGTCCCAGTGGCTGCAAGGCGAGGCCGGCCTGGCACCGGATGCCGCGGAACAGGCCGCCGGGTACCTTGCCGAAGGCCGGCGGGCGCTCGGCGTGATCCCGTCGCAGCGAACGCTCGTGCTCGAGCGGTTCTTCGACGAATCGGGCGGCATGCAGCTCGTGCTGCACGCGCCGTTCGGCAGCCGCATCACGAAAGCGTGGGGGCTCGCGTTGCGAAAACGGTTCTGCAGGCAGTTCAACTTCGAGCTGCAGGCCGCGGCCACCGAAGAGGGGTTGATGCTGTCGCTCGGGCCGCAGCATTCGTTTCCGCTGTCCGACGTCTTTCGCTATCTGCATCCCGAAACGGCGCGGGACGTCCTCGTGCAGGCGTTCCTCGACGCGCCCGTCTTCGAGACGCGATGGCGATGGAATGCGACGCTGTCGTTGGCGGTCCCGCGGAGCCGCGGCGCCCGGAAGCTCGCGCCGCAGGTTCAGCGCATGCTTGCCGCGGATCTTCTCTCGTCCGTTTTTCCGGATGCCGCCGCGTGCCTCGAGAACATCCCCGGCGATCGTCAAGTTCCGGATCATCCGCTCGTCAATCAAACCGTTCGCGACTGCCTCGAGGAAGCCATGGATCTCGAGGGATTGAACGCGGTCCTCCATCAGATCCATCGCGGCGAGCTCCGGCTCGTCGCCCGCGATACGCCGGAGCCATCGGTCTTCGCTCACGAGATTCTCGGCGCGCAGCCCTACGCGTTTCTCGACGACGCCCCGCTCGAAGAGCGGCGGAGCCACGCGGTGCAGACGCGGCGCGGAACGGATGCGTCCCGCGACGACCTCGGCGCGCTGGATCCGGCGGCGATCGCGCGCGTCCGCGACGAGGAGCGGCCGGATCCCCGAGACGCCGACGAGCTGCACGACGCGTTGATGATCGCGGGATTCCTGCGCGAGGCCGAGCTCGATTCGCCGATTTCTGGATTCCTCGATGCGCTTGCCCTCAATCGCCGCGCGTGCCGCGTCGTTCTTCCGGAGCAATCGACTCGATCCCGGGCCTCGATCGCCGTGGCGGCCGAGCGTCTGCCGGAGATCCTCCGCATCCATCCGGACGCGCCGCTCGATCCCCCGATTCAGCCTCCCCGGTCGCGCGAGCGCATGTGGGATCGGCAGTCGGCGGTGACCGAGCTGATTCGCGGACGATTGACGCTCACCGGTCCGACGACCGCGATCGACTTGGCGGAATCGCTCGCGATCGCGGAGGAGGAAGCGGACACCGCGCTCCTCGCGCTCGAATCCGAGGGCGTCGTCCTGCGAGGGCGCTTCTTCGCCACTGAGCGAAACGGATCCGCGGATCGACCGATTCAGTGGTGCGATCGCGCCCTGCTCGCGAGAATCCACCGCTATACGCTCAATCGTCTGCGCGCCGAGATCGAGCCGGTGAGTCCGGCCGATTTCATGCGCTTCCTGTTCAAGTGGCAGCACGTCGATCCGACCGATCGCGTGACCGGCCTCGACGGCTTGCGCGAAACGCTCGCGATGCTCGACGGGTACGAGCTTGCGGGCGCCGCGTGGGAGCGCAGCGTTCTGCCGGCGCGCATCGACGGCTACCAGTCGTCCATGCTCGACATGCTGTGCCTTGCCGGCGAGGTTGGATGGGCGCGGTTCTCGCCAATCCCCGCCGAGCGGACGGATCCGCCGCGGCTCGCGCCGGCGACGCCGGTCGCGCTGTATCTTCGCGAGCACGGACATGCCTGGCAGGCCCTGCGCGCGTCGAACGCGAACGTCGACGCGGAGCATCGTCTTCGCCCGTCCGCGCGGCGCGTCCTCGACGTGCTGCGCACGCGCGGCGCGTCGTTCTTCAGCGACGTCCGCACCGCGAGCGGTCTCGACGCGGACGACACACGGTCGGCCTTGGGTGCGCTCGCCGCGACCGGCCTCGCCGCGTCCGATGGATTCGCGGGCCTTCGCGCGCTGCTCGCGCGATCGGCCGGCCGCGCCGTCGCCCGCGATCCGCGCGCCAATTTCGCGGGACGCTGGACGACGATCGATTCACCGGACATCGTGTGCTCGCACGAGGATGCGGTCCACGCGCAAGCGTGGGCGCTGCTCCGCAGGTACGGGATCGTCTTCCGCCGGCTGCTCGTGCGCGAGAACCTCGCGGCGCCATGGCGCGAGCTCGCCCGCGTCTATCGCCGTCTCGAAGCTCGCGGCGAGATTCGCGGCGGCCGGTTCGTCTCCGGCATGTCAGGTGAACAGTTCGCGCTGCCGCGTGCGGTGGAGCGCATGCGCGAGGTCCGCCGAACGCCCGCCGACGATCGCGTCATCACGATTGCGACCGCCGATCCCCTCAACCTCACCGGGATCGTGACGGCCGGAGAGCGCCTGCGCGCGACCGCTCGTCACCGGGTCTCGTACCGCAACGGCGTGCCGTTTGAGTGTGCCAGCCCGCGGGGATATGATCCGGCGGTCCGGAGGCTGCCTTCCTCGGAGGCGAGATATGAGACGACGTGAATTCCTGACAACGGTCGCGGCGGCGAGCCTGCTCCCGAGGATGACGGCGCATGCGGCCGCACAGAAAGCTCCCGGGCCGGATCGGTTGAAGCTCGGCGTGGCCTCGTACTCGCTGCGCAAGTTCCCATTCGACAAAGCGCTCGAAATGGCGAAGGCCTGCGACGCGAAATACATCAACTTCAAGGACGTTCACCTGCCGCGGACCGATCCGCCGGAGGCGATTCGCGCCGCGCGCGCCAAGACCGAAGCGGCCGGCTTCACGATCCTGGGCGGCGGCACCATCACGATGGCGAACGACGAGGCGGCCGTGCGCAAGGATTTCGAATACGCGCGCCTCGCGGGCATGCCGCTCATCGTCGCCGCGCCGTCGACCGATTCGCTCGACGTCGTCGAGAAGCTGGCGAAGGAATTCCAGATCCGCATCGCGATCCACAACCACGGACCCGAGGACAAATACTTCCCATCGCCGTACGACGTCTACAAGGCGATCAAAGGACGCGACAAGCACATGGGACTCTGCGTCGACATCGGACACACGTGGCGCGCCGGCGTGGATCCGTCGAAGGCCGTCCTCGAGCTGCGCGATCGCGTCTACGACTTGCACGTGAAAGATCTCGCCAATTTGAAAGAGCGGGATAGCCAGGTGATCGTCGGCAAGGGAGCGATCGACTTTCCGGCGCTCTTCCGCGCGCTGATCAAGATCGGTTACACGGGCCACGTCGGCCTCGAGTACGAAATCGACGTCGACAATCCGCTTCCCGGCATGCAGCAGTCGTTCGCCTACATGCGCGGCGTGCTCGCTGGCATCTCACAGACCTGAGAAGAAGGGAAAACACGAATGCCCAATTCACGACGACACGGAACGTGGGCCGCTGCGGCGAGCGCGATCGCGTTCGCCACGGCAATTGGAATCGCGCAGCAGACGCCGCCCGCGGGCGGGCGTCAAGGCGGTCCGCCTCCTCCGCCACCGCCAGGCAGCTTCCAGCGCACGCCGACGCTGCCGTTCCCCGACGCGCCTCAAACCGTGGAGACGAACGGGCAGAACGTTCGCGTCGTGCCGATGTTCAAGGGACTCGCGTCGCCGTGGAGCCTCGCGTTCCTTCCGAACGGCGACATGCTGATCACCGAAAAGCCTGGCCGTCTGCGCATCGCGCGCAACGGCACGCTCGATCCGCAGCCCGTGGCGGGTACACCAGCAGTGTTCGCGGCCGGCCAGGGCGGTCTCCTAGAAGTCGCGCTCCATCCGCAATTCGCGAAGAACCAGCTCGTGTATCTCACGTACTCGAAGGCGCGCGAAAAAGAAGCCACGACGGCGCTCGCGCGAGGCCGCTTCGATGGCAAGGCGCTCGTCGACGTGAAGGACATCTTCGTCGCCGACAACTGGAACACGGGCGGCGCCCATTTCGGATCGAAGCTCGCCTTCGGCCGCGACGGCATGCTCTACATGACGGTCGGAGAGCGCAACGATCGCAATCGCGCGCAGAACACGAACATCCATGGTGGAAAGGTCCTGCGATTGAAAGACGACGGCACCGTGCCGCCCGACAATCCGTTCGTCGGAAAGGCCGGCTTCAAGCCCGAGATTTACTCGTACGGCCATCGCAATCTGCAGGGCCTCGCGGTGCATCCCGACACCGGCGCGGTGTGGGAAACCGAGCACGGACCTCAGGGCGGCGACGAGCTGAATCTCATTCAGCCCGGCAAGAACTACGGATGGCCGGTGATCACGCTCGGCCGCGAATACAGCGGCGAGGTCATCAGCGCGCAGCCCGCGCGCGACGACATGGAGCAGCCGTTCGTCTTCTGGTCGCCGTCGCCGGGACTCTCGGGGATGGTCATCTACACCGGAGACAAGTTCGCCGGGTGGAAGGGACAATTCTTCCTGGGATCGCTCGCGGGCCTCGCGCTGCATCGCGTCGGCATCAACGAGAAGGGACTGGCTGGACGCGAAGCGATGCTCACGTCGCTCCGGCAGCGCATTCGCGACGTTCGTCAGGGGCCTGACGGCTTCCTCTATCTCGTGATCGACGCGAATCCCGGCGGCGTGCTCCGCATCGAGCCCGCCGCGTCGTCGACTACTTCGTCGCAGTAGGCGCGAGCAGCTCCTTCAACACCCGACCGTCCGCGCCCTCGAGCGAGAGCCCGAGCAGGTGCGCGGCGGTCGGCGCAACGTCGACGTTCTCCATCGCCTCGATCTTCACACCGCGCGCGATCCCCGCGCCGGCTGCAACGAACAGCGCGCCAAGATCCGGATCGCTGGCGACGTAGCCGTGCGCGCCGAGACTCCCCTCTGGGGCGTCGACCACGACCGGATCGGCAAACGCCGCCGTGTAGGCATAGCCCTCGGAAGCGATGAGAAAGAGCTGTCCGATCTGATCGCTGTCCGCTGGACTCGGTAGTCCGTACTTCGAGTAGTCCGCGGGCTCGACGATCCGGGCGATCCCTTCGATACCGGCGAGCGCCGCGCGAAGGCGTTTGAGAATGCCTCCGTCGGGATCGGGAGACGTCACGAACGCGATCGCCGATCCTCCCTCCGGAACGACGTAAGCATCGGCGCTCACGATCTTTCCATCGCGCACCGTGAGCAGCCCCGCTTTCGCGAGCGCGGCGTTCGCGCGTATCTGCCGCTTCACGAGCTTGAAGCCGTGATCGGCGACGACGAAGATCGCCGTTCGCGGCGACGCGCCGGCCGCGTCGATGACATCGACGATCGTGCGAACCTGCGAATCCAGATGGGCCATCGCGGTCGCGGCGGCGGGTGATCGCGGACCGTAGCGATGATGCGTCGAGTCGAGATTCAGCAGGTGGAAGAGCATCAGATTCGGCCGGTGCTTCCTGATGATGTGCGCCGCCGCAGCCGTCCAGATGTGATCGCGCCAGAGGATGTTGCGCGTCGCGAACGTCTCGAGCTCCTCCGCCGTGATCGCGCGAGCGTCGACGAGCTCGCGCGCGATCAGGCTTTTCGGATCGGGCCGCTCGGCGAACGCCCACGTGATCGTTGGAGCGTTTTGGATCGCCACCCAATCGACCTGCGCTGTCGTCAATCCGCGTTCGTGCGCGGCGTCGTACAGCGTCTTCGCGCGGACCATTTCCTTCTTGTCGCGCCACGGCTCGATGCGAGGCGGCATTCCCGCGTCTCTGATGAGAATGCCGTTGTAGAGCACGCGGTGCTTCGCCGGCGTGACGCCGGTCACGAACGACGTGTGGTTCGGCCACGTGACCGTTGGATTCACCGGCCGCATCGTCTTGGCGATCGCGCCGCGCGCGGCTAGCGCTCTGATTGTCGGCACCGGCAGATACGGATCGTCGAGCGCCCACGACGGGAATCCGTCGAGACTGATGATGACGACGTGGCGCGCCGAGCCGGCGCGAGGCTGCGCCGCGGAACCGGGCAGCAGGGCAGCCGCGAGCGCGAGGAGGACGGCGGTGAGACCGAGGACGTAGCGTGAACGGAAGCGCATGCGCCGTTAGGATACGCTCAGCTGGCCGGCAGAAGCGCCTCTCTTGCCGTTTCCAGCCGCTTCGCCTCGACGCGATCGCGCTGCTCGCGCGCGCGATTCGCGAGCCGTTCGTAGTCGAGGAGCTGGAGCGCGGGCACCCTCTCGGCCGCGTCCGCCAACGCGACCCAGAGCGACCGCTTCCCTTCGATGCCGAGCGAGAGCGCCTCGAGCGCCTCGAACAGCCGAAAATCGCCGGCCGCCCAATCGTCGAACCGCAGCTTGAGGAGCGTCATCTTCTCCGCCATCCACGCGGTCGCCTGACGCGCGCGGCTCTCCGCGATGCTGAGGTGGCTCATCAGTTTCCTGAGCTCCCCGCGGTCGGCTTCGATGTCGGCCCGCAGCTCTGCAGCGAAACGCTGCACTGACTTCCCCGCATACGCGCGCTCCAAATGCTCCAGCATCTCGAGCGCCACGACCGAGCCCGCCAGGTGATCGTTCAGGTAAATCGAGAGGGAGTCGTGAGCCATGGCGGCTCGCGCATGCACGCCGCGCGCCGAGTCAGCCGCGGCGCCGGAGTCAGCCTCTGGGTGGTCCGGAGGTCACGGTGTAGATTCCCATCAACACCAATGCGCCGCCGGCGAGATACGGCGCGCTGAGCGTTTCGCCGAGGAGCGGCACGGCGAGGATTGCCGTCAGCGGCGCCTGCGCCAGAAGGGCGACGGACGTCACGGTGGCCGGCAGATGCCCGAGCGCGTACGTCAACGCGAGGTACGCGCCGACCTGCGAGATGAGGCCGAGCCCCAGCAGCGCCGCCCACGTTCGCATCGAAAACCCGGCGAGCGGCGCGCCGGCAATCGCGCAGACGAAGAGCAGCGTGACGACGCTTCCGGAGATCGCGATGGTGCTCAGCGTGAGCGTGTCCATCTCCTCGCGCACGCGTTCGATCGTCAAGAGATACGCCCCGAAGAATGCGGCCGCGGCAATCGACAGAAACGCACCGGTGAGGTCGCCTCGATCGCTCGTCTTCTGCGACGCGGTCGCGAGCATGACGATCGCCGCGCCGACGAGCGCAAGGCCGAGCCCGATCCAGAAGCGCCGCGGCGGCGGGCGCTTGAACACGAGCCACGTTCCGAGGCCGACGAAAATCGGCGCGTTGTTGCCGAGGAGCGTCGCCGTTGTTGCGGCCGTCCGCATGACGGCCGTGTTATAGCAGGCAAGATCGAGGGCGAAGAACACGCCGGCGACGAGCGCGAGGAGAATCGCGCGGCCGCTCGCCTGCCGCGCCGCGACACGGTCGCTGGGTTTCCGTAGGATCCGCCACGGAACGAGCACGAGCGCCGCGATGAACACGCGGTGGAACGCCGACGACGGGCCGGGAACGTCGGACCAGCGGACGAAGAGCGCGGACCACGCGATGCCGGCAATCGCGAGCAGGAGCGCGCCGTAGGCGAGCCACGCGCGATCGGGTGCCGCTGACAGCGTGGACGGCACTACGGCGCGGCCTTCACGACGATCATCAGGCCGGACGACCACGCGAGCCGTGCGGTTCGAAAGCCCGATCGTCCCTCCAGATCCGCGACGAGCGCGCCGACCTTGGCGCCATGGCCCTCGGGCCAGTTCGACTGCGGCAGGAGATCGTCGATGAAGTAGATTCCGGCATCGGACAGGCGAGCGAGCGCGAGATCCAAGTGGGTGAACTTGCCGGGCCACGCGTCCGCGTAGATCAAATCGTACGCGCCGCGCGAGCGCTCGAGGAACGCGCCGCCGTCTTCGAGATGAAACCGCACGCGCGGATCGCCGCCAAGATGCGTTCGCGCAATGGACTGCATGCGCTCGTCGTTGTCGATGGTCTCCACCCGACCGGCGTCGGACAACCCGTCTAGGATCCAGGCCGTCCCGATGCCGGTGCCCGTGCCGAGCTCGAGCACGCGGCCGTTCGGCTTCATCGCGGCGAGCGCGCGCAGCAGCTCGCCCGCCTGAGGATCGGAGGCCATCGTGAAGCCGGCCCGCTCCGTTTCGCGGCGGAGCGGCTCGAGGGCCCGCGGCTGCCTCACGCGGTCGCTCCCTTCGCGGCAGCCAGCGCGCGCAGCCCCTCGGCAAGCCGTCGAATTCCCTCGAGAATCGAATCGGCGTCGAGCGCGCCGTACGAGATCCGAATCGAGCAGGGGGACGCATCCGCGAACGCGGATCCCGGGATCGTCGCGACGCGATGCTCGCGAATGAGCCGCTCGGCAAGCGTCATCGAGTCCATATCGGAATGCACGCGCAGCAGGTAATAGAACGCGCCGAGCGACGGCGGCACGTCGCATGGCACGTCGGGCTGGCTCAACGCGTCGAAGATCGTTCGCCGCGTGGCGTTCAATCGATCGACATGCGCCGCCGCGTATGACCGGCCGACGCCGAGCGCCGCGACCGCGGCATGCTGCGACACGGCCGGCGGGCAGATCAAGATCGTGTCCTGGATCTTGTTGATCGCTTCGTCCAGCGCGGCCGGAATCACCATGTAGCCGATTCGCCAGCTCGCCATGCCGTACGCCTTCGACAGCGAGTAGAGCGAAATCGTGTGAGCCGCGGCGCCCTCGATCGACCCCGGCGAGAAGTGCCGCACGCCGTCGTACGTGAAGTACTCGTACGCTTCGTCATGGATGTGGAGGATGCCGTGGTCGCGGCAGATCGCATTCACCGCGCGAAGATCGGATTCCGGATAAACCGCGCCCGTCGGGTTGTTCGGCGACACGGTCACGACCGCGCGCGTCCGCCGCGTGATGGCGTTCTCGATCGCTCCCAGATCGAGTTGATAATCGGCCGTCGTCCTGACGCCGACCGCCTTCGCGCCCGCGATCACGATCGCCATCTCGTGATTGAAATAGTAGGGTGCGGGCAGAATCATCTCGTCGTCCGGATCCGCGATCGCGAGCACCGCGTTCATGAAGGCCTGGTTGCCGCCCGCCGTGACGACGATCCGGCTCGCGCCGTCGAGGACGATCTGATTCTCGGCGGCGAGCTTTCGCTGGATCGCGTGCACGAGCGGCCGCAATCCCTCGACCGGCCCGTAGCGGTGATCGGCGAGCGTGCCGCCGAACGAGCGTGCCGCGTCGATCGCCTCGGGCGGAGGCTGATACGAGACGACGCCCTGCCCCAGCGAAATCGTGCCTGGCGTCTCCGCGGTCCATCGGCCGACGATTGGAATGACGGGAGCTTGAACCGCGGCGAGCCGCCGCGACTGCGGATGCGTCATGCGTGAGGCGTCTCTTGCCAGGAGGTCCTGATCTCTTTGATCCAACGATAGCCCAAGAGAATCACGATGAGCGCCGGCAGCACCCAGGCGCGATCTCCTCCGGCGCGCACCAGCGCCACGGCAATCAGCGCCGAGGCGGTGATGATGACGCCCGCCCAGTCGATCGGCGACCACGACTCGGTCTTCTCGTTCGTCTCGCGATCGATGGCAGGATAGCGCGGCCGGCGCTTGCCCCCGGCCTCTCCATCAGCCGCCGCGGCGATCCTGATGCCAAGCGCGTCCCACAACAGATACAACCCGAACACGTCCACGACGAGCGTCGCCGTGTGCGACGCGAGGGTAGACAGGTCCTGCTTGCCGGTCCACGGATACTCGGTCAGCACCGCGAGCCGGAAATAGATCACGAGCATCAACTGATCGATCACGAATCTCCAGAACGGCAGATTGAAGAACTTCACCGCATACGTCGATCGATTCAGGCTTCGCCGGTAGCCGATCCAGCTCCCGAGCACGAGCACGGTCACCGACACGAGCTGCAGGCGCGCGGCCGCCGGCAGCTGCGGCCAGTTCTGGAGGCGGATGAACAGCTCGCGCACGACGAAGCCAAAGAGTAGATCGGTGTAGCGAAGGCTGGTGTCCTGACGATCGACCTCGGCGACCGGATGGAGCGCGGTCCTGACGAGCGTGCTCATGAGGCGAGCAGGTCGGCGACGTCCGACAACCGCGCGGCGGTGATCGCTCGTTCGTCGCGCAGATGGTCGTGCGTGCGCTCGTGCTCCCAGACGTGCGCGTCGATCCAGATCGCGCGCAGCCCGGCGGCCAGCGCGGGCAGCACGTCCGATCGCATGCTGTTGCCGACCATCCAGGCGTCGGCCACATCGGCGCCGAGCGCGTGGACGAGATCGATAATCGTCCGCTCCGACTTGTCCGTCACGATCTCGATCATGTCGAAGTACTTGGCCAGGCCGCTCCGTTCGACCCTGCGCGCTTGAACCTCGGGGTGCCCCTTGGTGAGGAGCGCGAGGCGCGCGCCGCGCGCGCGAAGCGCCGCCAGCGTCTCTTCCGCGCCGGCAACCACCGGCGCTTCCTCGTCGAAGACCGACGCGGCGGCCCTGCGCACCCGCTCCACCACGTCCACGTCCGGCGCCGCGCCGGCAGCGGCACAGATCTGCGCGTAGGCTTGCACGCAGGAGGTCGGAAACCGATCGGGACTATATCCCATCGCGCCGACGTTCTCGACGTCGAGCCGTCGCTCGAGCGCCTCCCACGCGGCGCCGTCCTGCCCGGCGGCGCTGACGATCCGACGCGCTTCGGCGCGCGCGCGGTCGTACAGCGCTTCCGTCGACCACAACGTGTCGTCGCCGTCGAAGATCACTGTCACGGGGTTCAGGGGTTCACGGGTTCACGGGTTCACGGGTTCACGGTTCACGGTTCACGGGTTCACGGTGCGACGGCGAGCAGCCAGTGCGTGACCATCAGCCACGCGCTCGTCTGACTCAACGGAACGCGCAGGAGTTGAACCGCGAGGGTTGCGCCGCCGGCGATCCAGTAGACGCGGTGGACGCGCCCGCGCGTGCGCCAGTCGTAGATCATGCCGGCGACGATGAGGAGATCCACCGCGAGTCCCGGCATCACCGTCACGAACAACGGCGGCGGACTGACGGGCACGCCCGGTGCCGTCGGCGGCGCGAGGAACAGCACGAACCAGCGGCCGGCCGCTGCCTGCAGCAGTCCGGCCGTGTTCACGAGCATGAGGCGCTTGTGCACGTCGGTGTCGCGCACTCTGGCGATCGCGACGGCGAACAGGATCGCGAACAGGATGATGCCGCTCACCGGGACGATGGTGAACGCCCGCGCCGCTGGCTCGAAGCCGTCCGCGATCGATTCCTTCAGACTGTGGATCGCCATGCCGAAGCCGACGAAGAACATCCCGGAGGCGAGCGCGATTCCAAACAAGCCCGTCGCGCGGTGACGCACGAGCTCGCCCGAAGCGGCGAGCGAGCTCTGGCGGACGAACAGCACGAGCCAGCCGTAGAAGAAGAGCGCATGCAGGTGCGCGAGAGGCGCGACGTTCAACCTGCCGCGCACGAGCGGCACCCAGTACGTCGGCGCGAATCCGATCACGCCAACGGCAAGGCAAGCCACCGCCATCCGCGCGTAGAAACGATCGGTGGCCATCGCGGGGAACGCAGCTTCCCTCGCCGCCGTCAGCGTGGTCATCGGCTACTCCTGGCTGGAGGCATGAAACAAAAGGGCCGGCGTGAGCCGGCCCTGACGAACGACTGTCGACCGAGACCATCGACTGCGATTGTCGACCGTCGACCAACGCCTGCTGACTACATCACGCGCAGCCCGACGTCGTGCCGCAGTTCGAGCACTTGTAGCACGAGCCGCTGCGGACCATGATCGACCCGCACGTCGAGCACGGCGGCGCGTCTTCCTGGTTCTGCATCGCGGCGAACGACGCCGTTTTCGGCGACGTGATGACGGCCGTCGCCGATGCGCCGGCCGCGGCCGCGACGTCGAGCGGCAGCTGCTCGGGCGTCGTCACGACTTCCTCGCGGTTGTTGACGCCGACGCGGAACTGCGCGTCGGCCGAGAGGAACTTCGTCGCCATCCAGCGGAAGATGTAGTCGACGATCGACTTCGCGAACCGCACGTCGGGGTTCTTCGTCATGCCCGACGGCTCGAACCGCACGTGCGAGAACTTGTCGACGAGATCCTGCAGCGGCACGCCGTACTGCAGCGCGTACGAGATCGCCTGCGCGAACGCGTCCGCGAAGCCGGAGATCGTCGACCCTTCCTTCGCCATCACGAGGAACAACTCGCCGGGCTGGCCGTCCTCGTAAAGGCCGACCGTGATGTAGCCTTCGTGCCCCGCGATGTCGAACTTGTGCGTGATCGACATGCGCTCGTCGGGCAGCCGGCGCCGCGCGGGACCGGCGACCGCCGGCGCGGCCGCCGCCTTCTCCTTGTCCTTCGACGTGTTGAGCGGCTGCGTCCGTTTGCTGCCGTCGCGGTAGATCGAGACCGCTTTCGTGCCGAGCCGCCACGCGTCGATGTAGGCCTGCTGAATCTCCTCGATCGTCGCGTCCTTCGGCACGTTGACGGTCTTCGAGATCGCACCCGAAAGGAACGGCTGGGTCGCGCCGACCATCTTGATGTGACCCATGTAGTGAATGGAGCGCACGCCGCGTGCTGGCTTGAACGCGCAGTCGAACACCGGCAG
>DATBJJ010000155.1:0-16824 GCA_036556425.1 Vicinamibacterales bacterium | reverse complement strand
CGGCGAGGCCTTCGCGGCGCTCGGCTATCACACGTGGATCAGCACCTTCTGCCCGTTCTTCGACTGGAAGGTGATGCGGCGCGTCGCGGTCGGCCATCAGGAGCGGCTGGAGGCGATCGCCGCGCCGGACGGATGGCTGAGCGAGGGCCACGGGCTCGATCTCACGATGCTCGCGACCGCCGCGAACTTCGAGACGCGGACGAACGGCGCGACGCACATGGGCAACGACGACTGCACGATCTTCGACGGCCTGGCGCACGTGCAGATCATCGACGTGTCCTGCCCTCAGCAGATGCTGTCGCTCATGAAATGGATCGTCCAGGGCAACCGCGGATTGTTGTACGTCCGCGTGATGCGCACGCCGTCCGCGGTGATCTACGGCGCCGATTACACGTTCGAGCTCGGCAAAGGCCACACGCTTCGCGAGAGCGCGTCGGACGCCGCCGTCATCGTCAGCAGCGGCCGCGGCGTGCACGAGGCGCTCGCGGCGGCGAAGGAATGCGCCGGCAGAGGCCTGAGCGTCGGCGTCGTCGATATGCCGTCCATCGACGAGGATCTGCTGATTCGATTGTACGAATCGGGCAAGCTCGTTTGCCTCGCCGAGCAGAACAACGGCTTCATTCTTCAGAACCTCCTCAAGATCCTGTATCGCCGCCGCAACGATTCCCGCGTGGCGTCCGCGCTCGTGCGGCCTCGCAGCCTGGATCGCGTGCTCGCGATCAACACGCTCGGCGCGGACGGACGGCCGCGGTTCATTCATTCCGGAACGTACGAGGAGCTGATTCACGCATTCGGCTTGACGCCATCGCAAATCGCCGCGGCGATCGCGGCGCGCGCGGCCTGAAGGTGTCCCATGACCGTCCCCGCTCTGCATGAAGACGACGCGGCGCCGATCGGGTTGCCCGGACGAGAGCTTCGCTGGGTCGTCGCGCCCGGCGCGCTGACGGCGAACCACTGCTCCGCCTGCGTGATCCGCGTCGCACCCGGCGACAAAGTGCGGCCGGCGCATTCGCATCCGAACGGCGAAGAAGTGATCTACGTCATCCGTGGATCCGGCCGCGTGCTCGTCGACGGCGCGATCACTCCGGTCCGGGAGGGCACCATCGTGCTCTTTCCGCGCGGCGCCGTTCACATGCTGCACAACACGGGCGCCGAAGAGATGAAAGTCGTCTGCTTCTTCGCGCCGCCGACCGGCCTCGAGAATTACACGATGTTCGAGGACGTCGACTTTCCCGACTGAGGTCCAGCAGTGGCGCTGCCCGTTCGTCCGCGCGGCATCATCGTGGCGTATGTGGCCCTCTCGATCCTGGCGCTGTCGCTTCAATCAGGCGACGCGCGTCAAGCGCGAACCACGTGGAAAGACTACGGCGGCGGACCCGACAACGCGCGGTTCATGACGCTCGAGCAGATCACGAAGGCGAACGTCGCGCGGCTGGAGATCGCCTGGAGCTATCCCACGAGAGACGACTTCGCGTACGTCTTCAACCCCGTCATCGTCGACAACGTGATGTACGTGTTGGCGAGGAACAACGCGCTCGTCGCGCTGGACGCCTCGACGGGAAAAGAGATCTGGGTTCACGAGAATCTCCAAGGCATCGCGCCGCGCGGGATCAACTACTGGGAGAGCACGGATCGCAAGGACCGGCGGCTTCTCTATCAACGCAATCACTATCTCGAGGCAATCGACGCGTCGACCGGCAAGTCCATCCTGACGTTCGGCACCGATGGCGCCGTCAATATGCGAGAAGGGTTCGGCAAGGATCCTGAAACGGTCGGCCGCGTGCAGTCGGGGACGCCGGGAAAGATCTTCGAGAACCTGATCCTCCTCGGATCGGCGACGGGCGAGAACTACATGGCGACGCCCGGCGATCTCCGCGCGTACGACGTCGTCACGGGCAAGGAAGTGTGGCGGTTCCGCACGATTCCGCATCCAGGCGAGTTCGGCTACGACACGTGGCCGAAGGACGCCTACAAGTACGTCGGCGGCACGAACACGTGGGGAGAGATCACCGTCGATGCCGCGCGAGGCATCGCGTACTTTCCGACCGGCTCGCCGACCTACGACTACTACGGCGCCGATCGCATCGGATCGAATCTTTTCGGCACTTCCCTGCTCGCGCTCGACGCGCGCACGGGAAAGCGGTTGTGGCACTTTCAGATGGTCCATCACGATCTCTGGGACTTCGACAACTGCGCCGCGCCGCAGTTGACGACGATCCGCCGCAACGGCAGGACGATCGACGTGGTTGCGCAGGCCGGCAAGACCGGTTTCCTCTACGTGTTCGATCGCGTGACGGGTGAGCCCATCTGGCCGATCGAGGAGCGGCCGGTGCCGAAGAGCGAGATCCCCGGCGAGCAGGCGTGGCCGACGCAGCCGTTTCCGACGGCTCCCCCGCCGTTCGCGATGCAGAAGCTGACGCCGGACGATATCAATCCGTACGTGCTGACGGCCGCGGAACGCGACGACTGGAAGAAGCGAATCGCGAACGCTCGAAACGGCGAGCTGTTCACGCCGCCCGCGACGATCGACACGGTCGCGATTCCGGGCGCGAACGGCGGCGCGAATTGGGGGAACACCGCGGCGCATCCGTCGAACGGCACCGTGTACGTGCAGAGCATCAACGTGCCGTCGATCTATCGCTTGAGCCTCGAAGCGCCGGGCCGTGCCGGCGGTCCCGGACGCGGCGGCGCGCCGGCCGCGGTCGTCGCGCAGGGTCAGACCCTTTACACGCAGCGGTGTTTGTCATGCCACGGTCCGGATTTGCGCGGCATGGGGAATTTGCCGTCGCTCGTCGGCGTGACGACGCGGCTCGATCCCGACGCGCTGCGCGAGGTGATCGCCGGCGGACGCCAGGCGATGCCGCCCTTCAGGGACATCAGCAACGCGGACATGGACGCGCTGCTCGCGTACCTCTCGACGAACGCGCTCGGAGGGCGCGGCCGCGGTGGTCCGCCACCGTCGCTCGGTGGTCCCGTCGTCGCGTCCGGCGGCGCACCGGGCGCACGCTCGGGCGGATTCCGCGGCGGCGGCATGGCCGGTCCGCCGTATCCGCCGGGAATTCCGGTTCCATCGGTGCGGTACTACACGGGCTACGGCTTGAGCAACACGATCGTGAAGCCGCCCTACTCGACGTTGACCGCGTACGATTTGAACCGCGGCACGATCAAATGGCAGGTGCCGGCGGGCGAAGAGCCGAGAGCCGCGGCGCAGGGCGCGACGAACACCGGCGTGATCTCGCAGCGCAGCGGCATCATCACGACGTCGACCGGCCTCCTCTTTCACGCGGGCGGCGACGCGCGCGTCCGCGCGCACGATGTGGAGACGGGACAGGTACTCTGGACCGGCACGCTGCCGGCGGGATCGCGCGGCGGGCCCGCGATGTACGAAGTGAACGGGCGCCAGTACCTCGTCGTCAACGCGACGCAGCCCGTGCCAGGCGCGCCGAGCGGAACAGCGCCCCAGCGCGCGTATGTTGCGTTCGCGGTGAAATAGACTCCGCCGCTTCAGCCGGACGCCTGCCGAAACGCGTATCCCAACTTCTGCAGCGTGAGCTTGTTGATGCGCGCCGCTTCGAGCGGCGCGAGCGGCATTCCCTTCGACGGATCCAACTCCGCCATGATCATCAGATCGTTGCCGGAGTTGTCGAGCAGATCGCAGACGGCGGACACGTCGACCTTCCCTTGACCGAGCGGGCAGTAGCCAAGGTAGTTCGCGCCGCCGTCGAAGTCCTTCATGTGCACGTGCCGGATCACCGAAAGAAAATCCTTCACGACCTTCACGGGATCCGATCCACCTTTCTGAAGCTGGCCCACGTCCGGACCAAACTTCACGTATCGCGTATCGACGGCTTCCATGACGGCATACGTCTCCTCGCGCGTCTCGACGCACGTGTCCGTATGCTGATGAAGCGCGCCAATCACGCCGATGCCGGTCAGCGCTTTGCCGATCTCGTTCAGCGCGTCGACGATGTTCGACTTGTGATCGGCGAACGTGTACTCGGCGCGCTTGACGTTGTTCGGACCGATGACAGCGACCGAGCCGCCGCACTTCTTGATCAACTCGCCCCAGCGGACGATCTTCGCGACCTCATCCTTCCTGCGCGCCGGATCGGTCAAGTTCACAGGACAGTAGGCGGAACGCAGCGGTAGCTTGGCCGCGTCGAGGAGCTTGTCGAGCCCGCCCTTCGCTTCCCACGCCTCGAGCACGTTGCCGAACGACTCGTAGCCGTGAAAGCCAAGGCTGGCGACGTCAGCAATCGCTCTCTCGGCGTCCGCGGGGCTGAAGCCCCACGTGATTCCGGTGTGGCCCACCTTGAGCTTTCTGGATGTTTGCGCGCCGAGCGCCGGCACCGCGGCGCCCGCGAGGCCGAGCGCGACGACTTTCGTGAAGCTCCTGCGATCCAAGCGATGCATGATCGATGACGCTCCTATCTTTTCTCCGGCAGCGCAAAGACGACGTAGGCGCCTTTTGCGGATGATGCGGTGTCGGCTTGCGTCCACGGTCCGCCCTCGCGCGATTTCGGTCCCCACGTCAGACCCGTCGTCGCGCATACGACGAGGTACTGGCGCCCGTTCACCGCGTACATCGCCGGCAATCCTTCGGTGCCATGCGGAAGCTCGCCGGTCCAGAGCACGCGCCCGTCGTCCGCCGAATGCGCGCGGACCTTGCCATCTTTCGCGGTCGCGAAGATCAGGCCGGTCGACGTGACGATCATTCCCATGCGCTGCGCGCCGCGCGGCACGCCGCTGTTGGTCCCGCCCTCTTCCGCCGCGAGCTTGTCGACGCCGAGCGGCACCTGCCACTTGATCCTGCCGGCGTTCAAGTCGTAGGCGACCATGCGCGACCACGGCGCGGTCATGATATGCGGGTTTCCGAGGCCGTAGCCCGTGTAGTAACGAACGGACGGCGCGTCCACGCCCGGTGGATACGCTGTCGATCCTCTTCCACCGCCGCCAGCGGGCAGATCGAGTCCGCCTGGAGCGCCGCCGGAGGCGACGACCGGGCCTGACGGTGGCTTGGCGGGAACCGCCGCTCCGCGGCCGCCCGCGGCGACGCGACCGCCGAGATGCGCGAAGAGCGCGGTGAGCGTTGCTTCGTCGAGGTTCGGAAACGCGGGCATGCGTCCCCGTCCCGCGAGCAGGACCTGACGGAAGTCCGGGTACGGCATGCGCGATCCGAGATCGACGAGCGTCGGCGCGCCCGCGCCCGCGACGCCGGCGTGATCGCTGCCGTGGCACGACAGGCAGGATTGCTCGTATGCGACGCGGCCAGGTCCCCCGACCGCGATCGGTGCGGGCCCCGCGCCTCTCCCCGCCGCGGCCGGCGCACCGGTCGACGGATTTGTCGACAGTTTGTAGAACGATGGAAAGTCCTGGCTCATCACGTAGACGAGACCCTGCGCGGGATTCGACGCCGTGTTGCCCCAATTCGCGCCGCCGACCGCGCCCGGCACCGCCACCGTTTCTTCAGTCGACGGCGGATTGAAGAGGCCCTTGCGCGCGTTCTTCAGTCGGTCGGTCCACGTCGCGCGCTCTTCCAGCGACAAAAAGTACGGCGTGATGTCGTTCTCCGTCATCGTCTGCCGCGCGAACGGCGGAAGCGCCGTTGGGAACGGTTGCGTCGGCCACGCCTGCTCGCCGGGAACGTCGCTCTTGGGCACCGGCCGCTCTTCGATCGGAAACACCGGTTCGCCGGTCACGCGATCGAATACGAACAGGAAGCCCTGCTTGGTCGCCTGCGCCACCGCATCGATCGTCTTTCCGTTTCGACGGATGGTGATGAGCTGCGGCGCGGCGGTCAGATCGTAGTCCCAGAGATCGTGATGCACCGCTTGAAAATGCCAGAGCCGCTTCCCCGTCCGCGCGTCGAGCGCGAGGAGACAATTGCCGAAGAGATTTGCTCCGATGCGATCGGCGCCGTAATAGTCGTAGGTCGGCGATCCCGTTGGAAAGTACGCGATGCCTCGCGCCGCGTCGACCGTGATCTCTCCCCACGTGTTCGCGCCGCCCGCGTATTTGTAGGCGTCCTTCGGCCACGTGTCGTAGCCGAACTCGCCGGGCTGCGGGATCGTGTGAAACGTCCACACGAGCGCGCCGGTCACGACGTCGTACGCGCGCAGATGGCCCGGCGCCGACAGATAGCCTTCGCCGACGGCGGAGCCGAGGAGAATCAGATTCTCGAAGATCTTTCCGGGCGTGCTCGACTGCGCGCGCACGCCTGCCGGCTCGCGCCCGAGCCCGTCTTTCAGATCGACGAGACCGTTCTTGCCGAACGAGAGGATCGACTTCCCGGTACGCGCGTCGATTGCCTGGAGGTAGTTGTTCATCTGGAACAGCAGGCGGCGATCCGTGCGGTCCGCGCTTTCCCAATAGTTGATGCCGCGGCGCGCGATGCCGCGAAGGTTCGCGTGAATCCAGATCTCCTCGCCGGTCGCGGCGTTCAGCGCGACGAGCGAGCTGTTCTTCGCGAGCACGTACATCACGTTGTCGACGACGATGGGATTGAACTGGTAGTTCTGGTTGTCGCCGGTCGGATACGTCCAGGCGACGTGCAGCCGGCTGACGTTCGACTTGTCGATCCGATCGAGCGCGACGAACTTCGACGAGTCGGGGCCGCCGCCGTAGTCGCGCCACGGCTTGTCGCTATTCTGACGGGCGAAGAGCGATGAACGAAGAGCGAAGGACGATGAACCAAGAACGAAGCATAGGAGCAGCATCGGCCAGTGTGAGCGGCGCACGGCGTTGTTCTCTTTCGTTCTCGTTCTTCGTTCTTAGTTCCCCAGCGACGCACCAATGGTCCGCGCGATCTCGGCGACCTGGCGTCCGCATCCGATGTAGCGCGTCTTGGGGAAACGGGATTGCGGCGCCGAGATGCCGATGGAGGCGACGACGGTGCCGTCCTGATCGCGGATCGGCGCAGCCACGCAGCGCAGCCCGTCGAGGAACTCGCCGTCGTCGGTCGCGAAGCCGCGCTCGCCGATGCGCTCGCAGATTCTCGCGAGGTCGTGGACGTCCACGGTCGTGCGCTTCGTATGCGCCTCGAGCGACGCGGCGCCGAAGAGCGCCTCGAGCTCGGAGGCGTCGAAGTCCGCGAGCAGCGCCTTGCCGTGCGCCGTCGCGTGCAGCGGGACGAGCTCGCCGGTCTGGCCGGAGACGGTCAAGACCTGACCCGTCGCGACGTGGCAGTCGATGAACAGCGCCTGGCGTCCGTCGCGGACGGCGAGGTGCGCCGTCTCCCCGGTCGTGCTGCTGAGCGCGCGCAGATGCTCGCGGCAGAACGTGATGAGGACGTTGCGGCCGTATTTTCGGGAGAGCCGCCAGATGGACGGCCCGAGGATGTATTCCTTCCGGCCGTCCGGGTTCGCGAGGAACCGGCGCTGGCGGAGGGTGTTGGCGAGGCGGAACACGCTGCTCCGATCGATGCCGAGGAGTCCGGTCAGGTGCTTGAGCGGCACGGGCTCGGTCGATTCGGCGACGGCCTCGAGAATGGTCAGCCCGCGCCCGAGGCTCTGAATCGACGGCGTTTCCAGCGTGATCTTTTTCTTCATGTGGGACAAGTGTGCCTGGAGTGGGGGTCAGACTCAAGTCAGACTCGACTCAGACTCGACTCAGACTCAACTCAGACTCAACTCAGACTCCCGTCAGACTCGACTCAGACTTACAGTCTCGACTCAGACCCCGACTCAGACGTGTCTGAGTTGAGTCTGAGTTGAGTCTGAGTCGAGTCTGAGTTGAGTCTGAGTCCACCACTCAGAACCGGTACGTCGCCCTCAGCATGATTTGCCGGGGATTGTAGGTGGCCATGCCGCGGGTGCCGAAGCTGTTGGAATTCCCCATGCCGGGGCGCAATCCGAGAGCCGCCTGCGCCGCGCTCGGGGTCGTCACCGTTCCGCCGAGCGCTCCGTTGTACGCCCCGTTGAACTGTGCGTTGTTCAGCAAGTTCATGATGTCCGCGCCAATCTCGAACGCCGTTTGACCCGACAGCCGGAACTCGCGGCGGATGCTCATGTCGATGTTGAAGCGGTTGTCGCTGCGGAACTCGTCGAACGTGATGGCCGCGTTCCCGTACCAGTACTGATCGACGACCGTGCTCCCATTCGGCGTCGTGACCACCCGGCCGCGGAACGCGTCGGGGTTGTACTTCAGATACGTTCGAGCCGGCGGCGTGATGACGCGTCCGCTCGGCAGCGTCACGCGCGTGGTGCCGTCGTACCAGCCCCACAGCTCCTGCGGCAGCAGGATGTCCACGCCGTCGACGCGATCCGGTCGCTGCAGCGCCGCGCCATCGGACGCGCCGGTCACCGAGAGCGGGAATCCCGTCTGCCAGACGAGCGCGCCGCCGATCTGCCAGCCGCCGGCGATCGCGTCCACGATCGCGCTGCTCCCGCCGATCGGCTTGCCCTTGCCGAACGGCAGCTCGAGCAGGAACGCGCCGACGAGCCGATGCGGCACGTCGCTGTATCCGAGGCGGCGGTTGAGATCGAAGTCGAACAGGTAATGGTTCGCGCCGCGCGCGCCGGTGTTGCCGATGTTGAAGCCCTGGTTGTCCTCGACCGTGTCGGTGTTGTCGATGTTCTTCGACCACGTGTAGTTCATGTCGAGCATGAAGCCGTTCGCGTAGCGGCGGCTGACGCGGAGCAGCATCGCGTGATAGTCGGCGGTCGCGCGCGAGATGTTCACGGCGGCGTTCGAACCGACGAGCAGCGGATACGGAAACAGCGTGTTCTGCCGCGGAACGGTGCGCTGGCCCAGCACGCCCGCGAACGGCACGAGCGGCCCCGTCGCCGGCTGGAAGGGATTCTGGACAAGCTGGTTCGCCGGGTTCAGCGTCCCGTTGCTGGCGAGGTATTGATCGCGCCACTGAGACAGGATCGCGGGGTCGATGCTCTGCAGGTTTTGTATCGGGAACGATCGGTTGTGCAGATTGCGGCTGACCGATGCGCTATACCCAATCGACGCCGTCCACCGGCTCGCGAACTGGCGCTCGATGAAGAAGTTCCACTGCCTCGCCTGCCCGTTCTCGAGATGACGATCGAAGCGCGCTTCACCGATGCCGTAGACCTGCGGCGCATTCGGGTCGCCGCCGATCGCCGCCGCAATCGGCGCGGGATCCGAGAACCGGATCACCGGCACGCCGGCCGGGTTGGTGCCGTACGCCTGCTGCAGCACGCCGCCGGAGAAGTTCGCGGAGCCGTAGTCGGTCGGCCCGGAGAAGTACCCCGTGTTCGTCGGGAGGTACGTGATGCCGAAGCCGCCGCGCAGCACGGTCTTGTCGTTCCATTGATAGATCGCGCCGACGCGCGGTCCCCAGTTGTCGTACGTGGTGTCCCACAAGTTGCGGCTGTAGCCATCCACGCCCGGGAACGCGATCGCGCCCAGGGTGCCGAACGCATTCTGCGCCGTGAAGTCCCACGACGACATGCGATCGAAGCGCTCGGTCGGCCCCGGCTGCACTTCCCAGCGCAGGCCGAGATTGAAGGTCAGCTTCGACGTCGGCCGCCAATCGTTTTGCGAGTACACCGCGACGTACTTCTGCGCGAATGCCGGATTCACGTTCGCGCCCGGACGGATCCACCACACGCCGGTGCCGAGCAGCATGCCGGCGGCGTTGACGCCGCGCTGCGCGTTGGTCGACGTCTGGTTCGACACGCCGCCGCTCGCGGTGACGAACTCGAAGTTGAAGTTGCCGCCGGCGTGCGCGAACGGCGACGGCATCGCGACCGACGCCTGTTCGGGATCGGCGTAGTTCGACATCAGGTTTCGGAATTCGGCGCCCGCTTTGTGCGTCCACTTCCCGCGAATCTTGGTGAGGCTGCCCGTCAGGCTGTGGCTGGTCTGGAATTCCCGCTTGGTATTGAAATTCCCCGTCGTCAACGCCGTCCAGTTGCTGCCGCCACCGCCGCCGCCGGTGTAGCCGTTGGGATTGACGTTCGGCGCCGCGCCAGGAAAGAGGAGCAGCGGCAGCAGATTGCTCGGCACACCAAACGACGCATACTCCGAATCGGTGAAGCCGGTCTTGTTGCCGCTCAAGTTCTTCGTGTTGATGCGGCTCAGACCGTAGCGCACGTCCGCGACGAGCGTCGGGCTGATCACGATGGCATCGCCCACCTGGATGAATGGGTTCTTGTCCGAGCGGATCCCCGGCGCGTCGTTGAACGGCGCGGTGCCGAACGGACGCGGCGTGATGATCTCCGCGTAGGAGATGCCGCCGCTGCCGTAGATCGAGTGGGCGCCGTGCTTCCAGTCGACGCGGTTATTGGAACTGTGCCGGCGCACCGTCGTCGTGGTCGTCGCTTCGAAGTTGTTCGTGTTGTAGACGTCGTCCGGTGTGCGGTTCGGCATCGGGTAGAAGCTGAAGATCCGCACCGCGAACGGATCCGGATTCGGGATGATCGCGTTTGGAATCTCCGCGCGCCGGTACAGATCCGCGTTGATCTGCGTGACGCTGAACGGATTGAAGATCCGCACCGGAATCGGATTGCCGTTCTCGTCCGGCTTGCGCGTCTGGCTGAAGTTGCCGACGCGCTCGAGCGCCGTAGGCACGGTCATCAGCTGCGTGTTCGTCTGGTTGTGGCGCAGGCCGTGGTAGCTGCTGAAGAAGAACAGCTTGCTGCGGAGAATCGGCCCGCCGATCGATCCGCCGGCGTCGTTGACGCGGAACGGCCGCTTGACGATGTTCTGCGCGTTGTTCGCGAACGTGTTGGCGTCGAGATGCTCGTTGCGCATCATGTAGACGCCGTTCCCGTGGTACGCGTTCGTGCCCGACTTGGTGCTCATCGCGATGATGGCCTGGCCGCGCCCGTACTCGGCGCTGAAGTTGTTCTGAATGACGCGCACTTCCTGCAGGCCTTCGGTGTTCGGCACGACCGACGCTTCGTTGTAGCCGCCGCCCATCACGGGCAGACCGTCGAGCTGAATGTCGTTCGTGAAGGCGCGCCCGCCGTTCACGCCAATCGCCGAGAACTGCCGCCGGCCGTCGACGCCGATGCCGAACTGGTTGATCGTGGAGGTGTCGGCGACGCTGACACGCGGCAGCGCGCCGGCGAGCGCGGCGTACGCCAACGGGTTCTGCGTGATGTTCGGCAGCGCCTCGATCAACTCGGCGCCGACCGCGTTGGAGACGCTCGTCTTGTCGGTCTGCAGCAGCGGCGCTTCGGCGGAGACTTCGACCGTCTCGCCGAGTTGACTCACCGTGAGCTCGACAGACACGCGTACCGTTTCGGTCGTGCCGACCACGATGCCGCCGCGTTTGAACGGCGCAAAGCCGGAGAGCGTGACCGCCACGGTATAGGTGCCGGCTTGAAGCGCTGGTGCGGTGAACAACCCCGCTTCTGTGGTCACCATTTCAATCGACACGTTGGTGCCTTCGTTCGTGATGACCACGGTCGCACCCGGAACGATCGCCTTCTGCGGATCGGTGACCGTGCCGGTAATCGTCGCGGAGCGAATCTGCGCGAACGCGGCGGACGAGACCAAGAGGCTCACCAGGACGAGCATCGAACAGAGCCGCTGCTTCAACACAACTGACCTCCCCTCCCCAACCGATCTGGGCGCGCGAACGCGCGCGGATGTCGGCGAACGCGCGGGCGCGCGTACACGTTGCGCATGGTGAACTGCGCGGTGCGCGGGCGATCCTACTCATTGCTCCGTGGAGAGTCAAACCGATAATCAATACTGCGGCGATTGGCCGTGACAGACCCCATTTCTTCTCAGGGAACTCGTCTATTACGCCAATTCGTTTCACATCCCGCTGGCCTCATGGCGCGATGCGCAACGCGCGAACCCGGGTGTATACTGCCCGCCAATTCAACGCCGGCATCCCGCCGGGACGAGAGGCTCGACCCCCATGCGCAATTCAAGCCGCGCGATCCGTGTGATCCGTCCGAACCGCGCAATCAGCCTGATCCGCGTCACCAGCGTCATCAGCGCGGTCTGCGTGATCAGCGCGATCGGCGTCACCGGCGTCGGTCCGTCGAAGAACTTCCTGCCCGACACGGTGTTCAAGGGCTCGACCCTGACGGGATGGCGCGTCATGGGCGACGCCGACTGGCGCGCGCAGAACGGCGAGATCGTCGGCACGCCGAGAACGGGCGGTTGGCTGGTGCTCGATCGCGGGTATCAAGACGTCGCGTTCTACTCGTCGTTCCGCTGTGCCGCCGGCTGCAAGTCGGGCGTGCTGCTCCGCGCCGAGAAGACCGCCGACGGCGGCATGAAAGGGATCTTCGTGTCGCTCGTCGACGGCGATCTCGCCTCGTATCGCGTCGCGATCGACGCGCAGGGGCGAGAGACGTCGCGCGAGCGGCTGCGTCCTGCAGGCGGCGGTCAGGTGCGCGTCGCGCCGCCTCCCCCCGCGCCGCCCGCCGGCGCGCCAGCGGCCGCGCCCGGTGGACGCGGCGCGGCGGGCGGACGAGGCGCCGGCGGTGGCGGACCGCAATTCCCGCAGCTGCCAGCCGGCGTCGAATCGCCGATCGCGCGGCCGAACACGGCGCTCAAGGCGGACGATTGGAACGACGTGGAGCTCGTCCTCGACGCCAACATTCTTCGCGCGTTCCTAAATGACGCCGGCGGCATCAGCGGCGGCGTCGCTGACGAGGAATTCGGACGCTTCGGATCGATCGCGCTCTACGCGGGCGGCACCGTCGAGGTCCGCTTCAAAGACGTATCGATCAAGGATCTCCAGCCGCGCGTCGCGATGCCCGAGGAGGTCTCGCGCCGCTTCCGCATGCAGACGCTGAACGAGTTCTACTACTCGTGGGGGCCGTCGGTCGCCGACGTCAACAAGGACGGCCAGCCGGACGTCGTCGCCGGCCCGTACTACTATCTCGGACCCGATTACAACGTCGCGCGCGAGATCTACCTGGCGCAGACGATCGACGCGAGCACGCAGTATTTCAACGGCGTGCAGTACGCGTACGACTTCACCGGCGACGGCTGGCCCGACGTGATCAACGCGCTCTTCACGCGGCCGACGGTCCTCTACGTGAACCCCAAAGGGGAATCGCGCCGATGGGATTCGTTCGTCGTCACCGACGCGCTGAGCAGCGAGATCGCGCTCGTCAAGGACGTCGACGGCGACGGCAAGCTCGAGTACCTCTTCAAGGACAGCAACAATCAGATCGTGTATGCGCGGCCCGATCCCGCGAACCCGACGGGAACGTGGATCAAGACGGCGATCACCGAGCGCGGACCGTGGGCGAATCACGGCATGGGCGTCGGCGACGTCAACAAGGACGGCCGCGTCGACGTGTTGAACGCGTATGGCTGGTGGGAACAGCCGCCGCGAGACAAGACGGGCGCGCACGCCACGTGGGCCTATCACCCCGCCGCGTTCGGTCGGTGGACGCGATCGAGCCCCGGCGGCGCCGAGATCGCGGTCTACGACGTCAACGGCGACGGCCTCAACGACGTCGTCACGAGCTTACAGGCGCACGGCTGGGGCCTCTCGTGGTTCGAGCAGAAGAAGGCGGTGGACGGCGCGATCTCGTTCGATGAGCATCCGATCATGGGCGACTTCTCGACGAAGAACGCCGGTAACGTCACGTTCTCGCAGCTCCACGGATCGACGTTTGCCGACATCGACGGCGACGGGATTCCAGATTTCATCACCGGCAAGCGTTTCTGGTCGCATCTCGACACGTGGATCGATCCCGATCCGCACGGCGCGCCGGTGCTCTACGTGTATCGAACGGTGCGCACCCCGAAGGCTCCCGGCGGCGCCGAGTTCGTGCCGGAGCTCGTGCACAATCGATCGGGCATCGGATCGCAGGCGGCCGTCGTCGATTTGAACAAGGACGGCGCGATCGACATCGTCACGTCCACGAAGCGCGGGACGTTTATTTTCTGGAATCAGTGGAAGAAAGCTGGACCTGCGGCACGAACGAACGCTCTCGATACTCGAACCAATCGAAATCCGCCGGCATCGCCGTCCCCGCGAGATCCTGACACGCCATCCCCACGAACGCGCCGGTGAAGTTCGCCAGGCCCGGCGCGCTGGCTTCGTCGGAGAGGATGCTCGCGTCGAATGGTTGCGGCAGCCATTGCCACGCTCCATCGCCGATGCGATAGGCGAAGTGCAGGCGCTCGTAGTCCACTTCGGCGCGAAGCTCGATCGGGCGGCCTGCCGGGATCGCAATCGGCGGCGTGAACGCATCGCTCATCACGCTGTCGGGCAGCGCCGACATGACGCGCACGTGCTTGCCGGACTCATCGCGCGAGACGTGGAGGTAGTGGAACTTCGTCCCGTTGTAGTAGCACACGAGACCCGCCATCTGCTGAAAGTGCTCCGGCTCGAACTCGAGGATCGTCGACGCGCTGAAGCAGTGCGACTGCTGCCGCCGCGCGACGAGCGCTTGCTTGAAGAGACTGCCGATGGTCTCGCGTCCGAAGAGCCGCAGGTGGCCGCGGCGTGCGGCGAGGCTGAACAGCTCGTCGGGCCGCGGCGATCGCAGCCACTGAAACGCCAACGGCAGCGTCGCGGCGTCGAAGTCTTCGCGCGCCGGCTCCTCGGCGAATGGACGCGGCACGAGGCCCTTCGGCGCTGGAGCTTCCACGATCGGAATGCCTTCGCCGGTCGTCGTGCGCAGCCACCCGTCGCCGCCCCATGTCATCGGCTGTATCGCCGTCTCGCGTCCGAGGATGCAACGTCCGCGATTGCGGATCGGACGGCCGCACAGGTAGACCATGTAAGTCTCGCCCGCTTGCGTCTCGACGAGATCCGCATGCCCCGCACGTTGCAGCTCCACATCGGGACGATGGCGCGCGCTGAGAATGTAGACGTCCGGATGGAGCTCGTACGGTCCGAGGAGCGTGCGCGAGCGCGCCATCGTGACGGCATGGCCCCACGCCGTGCCTCCCTCGGCGGTGAGAAGGTAGTAGTAGCCGCCGCGCTTGTAGAGGTGCGGCGCTTCCGTCAATCCGAGGGGCGTGCCCTTGAAGATGTTGTGCCGCGGGCCGACGAGGCGCTTCTCCGCCGGCGAGTACTCCTGCAGGACAATGCCCGCGAAGCGATTCTGGCCAGGCCGGTGATCCCACAGCATGTTCGCGAGGTACTTCCGGCCGTCGTCGTCATGAAAGAGCGACGGATCGAATCCGCTGCTGTTCAAGTAGATCGGATCGGACCAGTCGCCGTCGATCGTCTCGCTCGTGACGAGATAGTTGTGGAAGTCGCGCAGCGAGGCGCCGGACGCGCCGGCGGTGGTCGTTCGGCCGTAGCGCTTCACGTCGGTGTAGATCAGATGAAAGAGTCCATCCGCATGCGTCAGGCAAGGAGCCCAGACGCCGCACGAATCAGGATCGCCCAGCATGTTCAACTGACTGGCGCGCGTGAGGGGGCGTGCGAGCAGACGCCAGTGCACGAGATCGCGCGAGTGATGGATCTGGACGCCAGGAAACCACTCGAACGTCGACGTCGCGATGTAGTAGTCGTCGCCGACGCGAACGATCGACGGATCCGGATTGAACCCGCGAAGGATTGGATTGCGGATCACGCAGGCACCGCGTGCGGGGGCGCGCTTGCGGCGCGTTCTCGTACGAGCGTCCACAGGACGACGGCGCCGAGCAGATCGAGCGCGGCGAGGCCGACGAAGAACGGCGTGTAGCCGATGACCGGGACGAGCTTCCCCATGAGCAGGGCGAAGAGGAGCACGCCCGCGTTCCCGCAGGTGCCCGCCATGCCGGCGACGGTTGCCACTTCGCTCCGCTTGAACAGATCCGACGACATCGTGATCACCGTCACCGAGAGCGTTTGGTGCGCGAAACCCGCAAGGCTCAACAGCGCCACGGCCAGGTACGCATTCTGGACCGTGCCGACGAACGCGACGCCGGTCATCATCAGCGCGCCGACGGTGAACGCGCCGCGCCGCGCGTTGATGAGGCTCACGCCGGCGTACTTCTGCAGCGCGATGCTGATGGTGCCGCCGAACATGCAGCCGAGATCCGCCGCGAGGAACGGCAGCCACGCAAACATCGCGATCTGCTTGAGATCGAATCCACGGACGGTCGTCAGGTAGAGCGGCAGCCAGAACGTCAGCGTCCCCCACGTGGGATCCGCGAGAAACCGTGGAAGCGCGATGCCCCAGAAGTTCCGCTGGCCGAGGATGTGGCCGATCGACGGTCGTCCTTCACCCGCCAAATGCTTCTCTTGGCCCGAGAGGATGTACTCGCGCTCCGTCGCGGAGAGCGACTTGTGCTTCGACGGCGATTGATAGAACAGCAGCCAGAGCGTGACCCACGCGAGGCCGATCACGCCGGTCAGGACGAACGCGAACTGCCAGTTGTAGCTCAAAATTGCCCATGCGACGAGCGGCGCGGCGAGCATCGAGCCGAGCGACGCGCCCATGTTGAAGAAGCCGCCCGCGAGCCCGCGTTCCGTTGCCGGGAACCATTCGGAGGTCGCCTTCATCCCCGCGGGGTTGGCCGATCCTTCCGCGAATCCAAGCAGCGCGCGCAGCCCGAAGAGCGTCTGCCAACTGTTGGCCAGTCCGTGCGCCATGCTGATGAACGACCACGAGATCGCGAAGATCGCGAACCCGATCTTCAAGCCGACGATGTCCATCACGTAGCCGCAGAGGGGCTGGAGCATGATGGCGACCTGAAAGGCGCTGAGGATCCAGGAGTATTGCTGCGTGGAGATGTCGAGGTCCTTGAGGACGCTCGGCGCCGCGACGGCGAGCGTGCTGCGCGTGAGGTAATTGATGATCGACCCCAGCATCAGCAGGCCCATCATCCACCAGCGGAGTCCCCAGAGTTTGGTCATAGCACAGAAAGTGGGACACCCAATCGGGACACCCAATCGGGACACTCAATCGGGACACTCAATCGGGACAC
>DATBJJ010000154.1:0-66525 GCA_036556425.1 Vicinamibacterales bacterium | reverse complement strand
CTCGAAACCGAGCGCCGGTTCGGACGAGAGCGGCCGTACGAAGGCGCACCGCGTACGCTCGATCTCGATCTGATTCTCGTCGACGATCTCATCGTCGACGAGCCGGACCTCAAGGTCCCGCACCCGCGCTTTCGATCGCGGTTCTTCGTCCTCGGTCCGCTCGCGGAGATCGCCGCGGGCATGCGCGATCCGGTGACGGGGATGAGAGTGGGGGAGTTGCTCCAGCGGCTGCTGCGCGACGATAGACGCTGATTACGCGGATGACGCGGGTCGGATAGACGCTGATCCACGCGGATGATCCGCGCGATCCCGGCCGATCCGTGTGATCCGTTCTATCCGCGCGATCCGCGTCAAAAAAAAGAGGCTCGGGATTGATCCCGAGCCTCCCCTCCTGATTGCGTTCTTCGATCCGACCTTACGTGGTCTTCTTGTACTTCGTCGAGCTGGGGCCACGACCGCCGGTGCGATCGATCGTCAACACGCCGCCGTCGAGCGACCAGGTCTGGGTGTTGCTGTTCTCGCCGAACTTGGTCGTGATGACGAGCTTGTTGCCGTCCCACTTCGCGCTGGCCGTGCCTTCGCCCTGGCCCGTCGTGATCTTCGTCTCGCTGCCGTCGAGCTTGTAGACCGTCGTCACCGGCGCGCCGCCGCCGCGACCCGCGCGCTCGATCGACAGCTCGGTGGCGGTCTGCTTGACCGTCATCGGCCCGCCCATGCCACGCCCGCCGCCACCCTCCGGTGCCGCTTCGGGTGCCCAGCTGCCGGAGAAATCTGGCTTCGCCTGCGCGAACGCCAGGGTCGCCACCGCGAGGACCGCGATAGCGAGGATTCCAGTTCGTGCCCGTTTCATCGTGACTCTCCTTTGAAGAATGACACTGCCACCCCGTCCATTCCCGCCGCCGCGCCCAGATCGCCTATTCGAATCGCAAAGCCTCGATCGGGTCAAGCCGCGCGGCTTTGCGCGCGGGATAGAACCCGAAGAACACGCCGGTCGCCGCCGCGACGCCGAACGCCACGGCAATCCAGTCGGCGGGTATCGACGTCGGCCACTGCGCGAATCGCTCGATGCCGAGCGACAGCGCGAAGCCCAGGCCGATGCCTATCAATCCGCCGAACAGGCTGATGACGATCGCCTCCACGAGGAACTGCAGCAGCACGTCGCTGCCGCGCGCGCCGATCGCCATGCGCAGCCCGATCTCGCGCGTCCGCTCGGTCACCGACACCAGCATGATGTTCATGATCCCGATGCCGCCGACGACGAGCGAGACGCCTGCGATTGCGGCGAGGAGCACAGTCATCGTGCGCGTCGTCTCGGTGCGCAGGCTCGCGATTTCTTCCTGCGTCCTGACGGTGAAGTCGTCCGGGTCGCCGGGCGCGAGCTTGTGGCGCAGGCGCAGCGCTTCGCTGATCGCCGCGGCGACGGGCGCGGTGTCGGGCGTCTCTGCGGAGACGGTGATGTTGTTGATGTGCTGAATGCCCTGCAGCTTTTTCTGCACGGTCGTGTAGGGCGTGAAGATCGTGTCGTCCTGATCCTGACCGAACGCGCTCTGGCCCTTGGACGTCATCACGCCAATCACCTTGAACGGCTGATTGCGCACGCGGATGATCTCGCCCGTGGGATCCGTGTCCGGTCCGAACAGCATCTCGGCGACGACCGTGCCGAGCACGGCGACTTTCGCGGCGCTGTTGACGTCCTGCGCGGTGAAGAAGTTGCCGTACTTCGTCGGCCAGTTCTTGATCTGCTGCATGTCGACGTCGGTACCCTGCACCTGCGTCGACCAGTTCTGGTTGCCCGCGATCACCTGGCCGCGCGAGTTGACGCCCGCCGCGACGTACTGGACGCCGGGCACCTGCCGCAGCGCCGTCGCGTCCTCCGCCGTGAGCGAGCTCGACATGCCCTGCCCCTGACGGACGCCGCCCTGCGTGAAGTTGCCGGCGTTGATGTTGATCGTGTTCGTGCCGGCCGACTTGACCTGCTCTTCGATGGTCGCCTGCGCGCCGCGCCCGAGCGCGACCATCGTGATCACGGCGCCGACGCCGATGATCATGCCGAGCATCGTCAGCGTCGTCCGAAGCTTGTTGCGGTTCAGCGCCTTGAGCGCGATCCGCAGGGTCATGATGATTGACATGCGTGACTCCTACGCGACGCCGCCGTGATCGGAGGCCGCGGGATCGCCTTTCGGGGGTTCCGGTTCATCCTCGGGCGGCGGAAGCGCCGCGAGCTCGGCGGCCGCATCGCGCCGCTTCGAGATCTTTTGATCGACCTGGATCTTTCCGTCGCGGAAGCGGATGAATCGGGTCCCGTGCTCCGCGATATCCATCTCGTGCGTGATCAGCACGATCGTGATGCCGCGCTCGCGATTGAGCCGCTGGAAGATGTCCATCACCTCGATGCTCGTGCGCGTATCGAGGTTGCCGGTCGGCTCGTCCGCGAGAATGATCGACGGCTCGGTGATGAGCGATCGGGCGATCGCGACGCGCTGCTGCTGGCCGCCGGAGAGCTGATTCGGAAAATGGTGGAAGCGGTCGCCGAGGCCGACGATTTTCAGCGCCTCCATCGCGCGGCGATGGCGCTCGACCGACTTCATCTTGCTGCCGCCGTTGTAGAGGAGCGGGAGCTCGACGTTGTCGAGCGCAGTCGTGCGCGAGAGCAGGTTGAAGCCCTGGAACACGAACCCGATCTTCTTGTTGCGGACCATCGCGAGCTGGTCCTTCGACATGCGCGAGACGTCGACGCCGTCGAGGAAATACTGACCGCTCGTCGGCCGATCCAGGCACCCGAGGATGTGCATCAACGTGGACTTGCCCGACCCCGACGGTCCAGTGATAGCGACGAACTCGCCGGCGTCGATGTCGAGGTCCGCGCCGCGAAGAGCGCGAACCGTGACTTCACCGACGGTGTACGTCTTGACGATATTGCGTACAGAGATGACAGGCACTTAGAACCCTCGCCCTCCGCCGCCGCCACGGTTGCCGCCGCCGCCCGGTCCGCCGCGCTGCGGACCCATCAACGGGTTGCCCGTTCCGGTTTGCCCGGGCCGCGTCACCGGCTCGAGACCCGTGACCATGTTGACGACGACTTCCTGGCCTTCCTTGAGATCGCCCTCAATCAGCTCGCTGTAGGAGCCATCCGAGATGCCGAGGCGGACTGGAACCGAACGCAGCTGCTTGTTCTCGAACAGCCACGCGCGGCCGCGAGTTTCCTGCACGACCAGAGGTGCGAACAGCGCGTCGATGGTGTCGGCTCCGCTGGCAACCGCCTTGCCCGCTATGACGCTGCCCACGATGCCGCGATTCGGATCGCGCGCTGCGTTCGTCTGATTGCCGCCGCGTCCGCCGCCTTGATTGTTGCCGCCGGGGAATCCTTGCCGGTTGCCGCCGGGTCCCTGTTGGCCGGCCGTGCCTTGACCGCGATTGCCGGCGCCGGGAGCCCCACCGCCGGGACCGCCGCCGCTCGCCTCGCGCTCGCGCATGCGCGCCATGAATTGCTCGCGCTGCTCCGGCGTCATGCTCGCCATCCGCTCTTCCCGTCGCTTGGCGCGTTCCTCGGGCGACATGTTCGGATCGAATCCGCCGCGTCCGCCGAATCCGCCGCGTCCGCCGGGATTGGCCTGCGCGTCGCCGCCGCCTCGGGCCTCGGCCCCCTGCGGACGGCCGCTGCCCTGCGCGTTGGCGGCCTGCTGCGGCGCCGCGGTACGTGGCTGACCTTGCTGCGCCGCGCCCTGGGGCGCGGGCGTGGGCTGCGATGACGGCGCCGCGCCGGGCGTTGCATTCGCCGGTCCACCAGCGGGCGCTCCCCCCGGTGCGCCTTGACCCGAGCCGTCTCGTCCGCCGCGCCCGCCGTTGCCGCGGCCTCCGGCGGCGGTACCGCGTCCGGCGCCGCGTTGTGCCTCAGGCGGCACGGCTTGATTGAGGACCTGGAACATCTGTTCCGTCGGACGGAATCTCACTGCCGCCGTCGGAATGCGAATGACGTTGTTCCGCCGCGCGACTTCGATGAGGACGTTGGCCGTCATGCCCGGCTTCAGCTTGAGCTGGTCGTTCGGCACCGAAATGACGGTCGAATAGACGACGACGTTCTGCACGACGGTCGGCTGCAGCCGGACCTGTTGCACCGTGCCCGTGAACGTATCGGTGGGGTAGGCGTCCACGCGGAACGTCACGTGCTGCCCCGGACGCATTTGCCCGATCTCCGCTTCGTCGATGTTCGCGAGGACCTGCATCTTGCTCAGATCTGCCGCGATCACGTAGAGCGTCGGCGCGTTCATGCTCGCCGCAACCGTCTGCCCGGGATCGACGTTGCGCGAGATCACGATGCCGTCGATCGGTGACTTGATGACCGTGTAACCGAGATTGACTTGCGCCTGATTGAGCGCGGCCTTCGACTGCGTCAGGCTGGCCTCGGACGACTTGATCTGCGCCTGCGTGTTCTTGACCGCGAGGTCCGCCGCCTCGTACTCGCTACGAGGGAGCAGCGAGCCCTTGAACAACCGCTCGGCGCGCTCGAATTTCTGTTGCGCATCCGCCAGCGACACCTTCAGGCGCTCGACGTCCGCTTCGGCGCGAGTGACGTTCGCCCTCTGCGATTCGATCTGCACTTGCAGGATCGACGGATCCAGCCGCGCGATGACTTGACCAGCGCGGACGATCTGATTGAAGTCGGCGTGGAGCTCCTGCACGACGCCCGACACCTGCGTGCCGACGTCAACCGTCGTCACGGCCTCGAGCGTGCCGGTGGCTTGCACCGTCTGCAGCACATCGCCGCGCGTGACGGGCAAGGTCGTCACCGTCGGCTCCGGCCGGTTCCGGTTGGCGTAGTACGCCCAGGCGCCCGAGCCGAGCGCGCCGAGAATCACGACGAATACGATGAACTTTTTCATGATGTCGCTTCCGAGCTATGAATGTCGGGGCTCATGCCCCGCTCGCAAACCCTTCCAGCCTTCCTCGAACAGCGTATAGACCACCGGCACGAACACGAGCGTGATCATCGTGGACGCGAGCAGTCCGCCGATGACGACGCGCGCGAGCGGCGCCTGAAGCTCCGCACCTTCGCCGATGCCCATCGACATCGGCACGAGGCCGAGCATCGTCGCGAGCGAGGTCATCAGGATCGGCCGGAGCCGCGTCCTGCCGGCGGTTTCGACGGCCTCGCGCAGCGGCACGCGATCGCGGCGGCGCAGGATGTTCGTGTAGTCGACGAGCAGGATCGCGTTGCTGACGACGATGCCGGCGAGCATGATGACGCCGATGTAGGCCTGCAGGCTGAAGGTCGTGCCCGTCAGCTTCAGCGCCAGCACGACGCCGATCGCGGCGAGCGGCACCGAGAACATGATGATGAAGGGATCGCGCAACGACTCGTACTGCGACGCCATGACGGCGTAGACGAGGATGATCGCGAGGATCAGCATGAGCTGGAGCTGCTGGAACGCGCGCGCCTGTTCTTCCGCCTCGGCGCCGAAGCCGACGCGCATGTCGTTCGGCACGGTCACTTCCGAAAGGCGCGCGCTGACGGCTGCCAGCGCTTCGCTCAGCGCCGTCTGCGGCTCCGCGGTCACGCGGATGATGCGCTCTTGGTTCTTCCGCTGGATCTCGGTCGGGCCCGCCTGATTGCGAACGGTCATCAGGTTCTTGGCCTCGACGACCTGCCCTTGCGCCGTGCTCAGGAGGATGTCGCTGATGTCCTCGATGCGGCCACGATCTTCTTCGCGGAGCCGGACGATGATCGGATACTCGTTGCCGGCCTCGCGATAAAACGCGGCCTGCGTGCCGCCGACGTTCGTGCGAATCGAATTCGCCACGCCGGTCACCGAGAGGCCGAGCAGCGCCGCCTTGGGGCGGTCCACCTGAATCGCGAGCTCCGGACGGCCGTCATCGCGGCCGACGCGCGCGTTGCGAACCTCGGGCACGCGATCCATCACGGCCTTCGCGCTCTGCGCCACCTGCTGCGAGACCTGCAGATCGTCGCCTTGGATCTCGAGCGCGATGCGCGAGTCGCCGCCGCCGAACAGGCGGTTCTGCTGCTGGTTGCCGCCCGTCGCCTGCGTCTGGATGATGGTGCCCGGGATGATCCCCGCGAGCTGGCGATTGAGGTCGCGCGCGATCTGCTCGCTCGATCGCTGACGCTTGTCTCGCGGCACGAGGCGGAGCGTCATGTTGACGCGGTTGCCGCCGCCGCCCATGAAGCCGCCGCTGCCCGCCTGCGTGACGATGTCCTCGAGCTCGCTCACGTACTCCTTGCCGAGGCCCTCGAGCCGGATCGCGACTTCTTCCGCGCGCTCCGCGCGCGTGCCAACCGGCAGCTCCGCGGTGACCCGCACTTCGCCCTCGTCGGTCTGGGGCATCAGCTCGAAGCCAATCGTCGGCAGAATCATCACGGCCGCGACCACGGCCGCGGTGCCGACGCCGAGAATCGTCGGCCGGTGGTGCAGTGCGGTGTGGATGATCCGCTTGTAGCGATCGTCCATGCCGTTGAGGATCCGCTCGCTCGACGTGTACAGCCTGCCGATGAAGCCGCGGCGCTCCTCGGGCGGAGGCGGGAGCTTCAGCAGCCGCGAGCACAGTACCGGCACGATCGTCACCGCGACGAAGAGGGACATCGTCAACGAAAACATGACGACGACCGAGAGCTGCTTGAACATGATGCTCGACACGCCGGTCAGGAAGAGCAGCGGGACGAACACGGCGATGTGCGTCAACGTCGACGCGAGAATCGCCGACCAGACCTCTTCGCTCGCCTCGATCGACGCGGTCATTCGATCCTTGCCGTGCTCCATGTGGCGGAACGTGTTCTCGAGCACGACGATCGACGCGTCGACGATCATGCCGATGCCGAGGGCGAGGCCGCCGAAGGTCATCGTGTTCAGCGTGTAGCCGTTGAAGTAGAGCAGCGCGAACGTGCCGATCACCGAGATCGGAATGGACGTGAAGACGATGAACGTCGCGCGCAGATTGCGAAGGAACACGAAGATGATCGCCATCACCAGGAAGCCGCCGATGAGCGCGTGCTCCTGCACGGCGTTGATCGACCGCTTGATGAAGACGGAGCTGTCGTCGAGGACGGTCAGGCTGACGCTCGGCACCTCGCGGTTGATCTTCGCGACCTCGGCGCGGACCGCGTCGGCAATCGCTACGGTGTTCGTGCCCGACTGCTTGGTGATGCGGAGCCTGACGCCTGGGCTGCCGTTGATGCGCGTGAACGAGCGGAAGTCTTCCGTCGAGTCCTTGACCTCCGCGATGTCGCGCATGTACACCGGCACGCCCTGCCGCGTCATCACGACGAGGTCGCGGATTTCATTCAGGTTCTCGAACTGTCCCTGGCTCCGAACGAGGAACGTCCGGTCGCCCTCGTCGATCTCGCCGAGCGGGATGTTCTGATTCTCCGTCCGGAGAAGGTTGACGACGCGATCGACCGGGAGATCGAGCGCGCGGATCTTTTCTTTCGACAGCTCGACGTGGATCTGGCGGCGGAGGCCCCCGTCGACCGTCACGGCCGCGACGCCGGGCACGCGCTCGAGGCGCTGCGACAGATCGTGCTCCGCGATCTCGCGGAGCCGCACGCGATCGTACTCTCCCGGGACCGTGCCTTCGACGCCGACGCCCATGATGGGCGACGCGCTCGCGTCGAACTTGAACATCACGGGTGCGTCCGCTTCCTCGGGCAGACGTCCGCGCACGCGATCGAGCCGATTGCGGATGTCGTCGGCCGCTTCGTTGAGGTCCGTTCCCCATGCGAGGTTCAACGTGACGCGCGCGGAGCCTTCCGACGACGTGGACTCGAGGCGCTCGAGACCCGCGACCGCGCTCAACGCCTGCTCGATCGGCCGCGTCACGAGCTCTTCCATCTCGAGCGGGCCGACGCCGGCGTAGCCGACGCGAACCGTGATGCTCGGGAACGAGACGTCCGGCATCAAGTCGACCGGCAGCCGTGCGAGGGACAGTCCGCCAATCAACATCACGACGGCCGAGAGCATGAACATCGTGATCGGACGCTCGATCGCCAGACGCGGAATGCTCATCGGTTGCTCCCCCGGCCCTCGCCCTGACGGCCTTCACCTTGACGTCCTTCACCTTGACGGCCGCCGCGCCGTCCGGAGTCGTTCGAGGCCGCCGTCACGCGGTCGCCATCCTTCAGCGCGCTCGCTCCCGTCGTGATCACGCGCGCGCCGTCGTTGACGCCGCTCGTGATCTCGATGTGCTCGCCGTCGCGAATGCCGACCTGCACCGGAACGAACTTCGCTATGAGCGCGGGACCCTGCCCGCCGCCGCCGCGCGTGCCCTCGGGCGCCTGCGCCGCTTCGGCCACGAACACGCCGTTCTTGCCCTGAAGGTCGACGAGCGCGTTGCGCGGAATCGTGATCGCATCTTTGCGCGTGTCGATCGTGAGGTTCACGCGCGAATACATGCCCGGCTTCAGACGGAAACCGGCGTTCGGCACTTCGATCTCGATCTCCGCCGTGCGCGTCGCGGGATCGAAGACCGGGGCGACCCGGCTGACGCGGCCCTGGAACTTCTCGCCGGGGAACGCATCGACTTCGACCACGGCTGGCGTGCCGACGGGCACGCGCCGCATGTCGCGCTCGACCAGGTTCGCGACCATCCGCACCGTGCGGATGTCGACGACCGAGGCGACCGGCGCGTTGGTGCTGGCAAAAGCACCGGGATCGAGGAAGCGCTTGCCGACGAAGCCGTCGACCGGCGAGATGATCTGCGTGTTCGACAAAGTGATCTTCAGCTCATCGAGGCGCGCCCTCGAGACTTCGAACTGCGCGCGCGCGAGATCCAGCTGCGCCACCGATGCCTGGTAGCGGGAGTCCACATCGTCGTACGTTTGCTGCGGGAGCAGCTTGCGCTCGTAGAGGCTCTTCGATCGTTCGAGGTTGTTGGTGGCCAGCTTGAGATCGGCCTCGCGCTGTCGAATCGACGCTTCGCTGACCTTGTAGGTCGCCTCGGCTTGACGGACTTGCTCGCGAATCTCCAGATCCTCCACGCGCGCGATCACCTGGCCCTGGCGCACGGAGTCGCCGAGCTTGACGTTGACCGCCTGCAGCCGGCCGTTCACGCGCGGCACGACCTGCACGGTGGCCGCGCCGATCAGATTGCCGACGACGAGGATCTGCTCGCTGACGGGCGCACGCTTGACGGTGGCGAACTCGACCGGCATCGGTGGGCGCGCCGCGCCGCGGCCGCCGCGTCCGCCGGCGGCGCCGGGATCGCCGGCCGGATCCCCGGTGCGGTTGTAGACGATGATGCCCCCAACCCCCAGCAGGGCCACGATCACGATCGCGATTGTTCTGCGCATGGCTTTCGCTTTCAGCGTGAAAGCTGACGGCTATCGTGGACTGATCTGCACCCGTTGGAAGTCGACGAGCGCGCGCCGCAGGTTGAGCAGCTCGCGCAGCTCGCGGTTGCGCGCGTCAGCGAGATCGCGCTGCGCCTGGACGACCTCGAAGTTCGTCGCCATGCCGACGTCGAGCTTGCTCTGCGCCGCGTTGTAGCGCTGCTCCGACAACTCGCGCGCCGCCGTGGCCGCCGCGATCGCTTCCTGCGAGTTGCGGATCGCGATGGCCGCGGCGGTGACTTCCGTCGCGACCTGCAGCTCGGTGGCTTTGACCGTCGCCTGGTTCTGTTGAATCACGAGCTGCTGGCGGGCCTTGTTCGCTTCCGCCTGGCTCGTGCCGAGCGGATAGGTGAACTGCATCTGAACGTTCCAGGTGGGGAACTCCCAGCCGCGCAGCGCGGCGAGCGCATCGCTATAGCCCCCGGGGAACGTTTCGAGGATCTCGTTGGTGTCCCGGTTTCGGAGGAGCGCCGTGCCGCCGCGTCCTGCGAGCGAATAGGTGGCCTGCAAGTTCAGGCTCGGCAGCGACTGATTGCTGAAGCTCTTGAGCGTCACGTTCGCCGAATCGATGTTCTTCTTCGCTGTCGCGAGGTCGGTGCGGTTCGCCAGGGCATTTCGGACCGCCACTTCGAGGTCGAACGAGTCGGCGATCGCCGACGGTTTGTCGACGGCGTTGAGCGTGGCGTTCCACACCGGGTCGTCGGTGCCGGACACGATCAATCGCTTCAGCGCCAGCTCGTTGTTCTTCAGGGTCGCTTCCGCGTTCACGACGGCCTGACGGCGCGTCGCCTGTTCGGCCTGAGCCTGCACCACGTCGATCGGCGCCATCGTGCCGATCTCGACGCGCTGCTTGTTGTCGTTCACGAGCCGGCTGGCCAGGTCGAAGGACGCCCGCTGCGCTTCGAGATTGAGCTGGGCGTACGCCAATTCCCAGTAGGCGTTTCGCACTTGCGCGGTCGTGCTCGCGATCGTTGCCTGCAGATCCAGCTCCGCGATGTCGCGCTGAATCGCCTGCGTCTGCAGGTTGGCGCGCGTCTGATCGATCTTGAAGTTCTGGATCAACGGCTGGTTGAATTGCGCCCGGAACCCGCTGTTGAACACAGGATTGAACGTGGAGTTGAACCGATCCGTGTTCTGTCGGTCGTTGGTCCACTGCAAGTTGTAGCTGCCGCCATACCAACGAAGGTTCTGCGTGATGCCCGCGTTCCAGTTCGCCGTGTCGTTGTGGACGACGTCGCCGCCTTCAATCGTGGTGTTCGGCAGCTGCGTCGCAGAGTTGCTGACGTACGTCGACGTCAGCGACGGACGATACGTGGCCCACGTAGCGGCGATCTGATAGTCCGAGAGTCTCGGCGTGAGCCGCTGCGACGCGAGCGTCACGTTCTTCTCGAGCGCACGCGCGACGGCATCGTCGGCGGTCAGATCGACGCGCGGTCCTTGGGCGGCCGGCGGCTGTCCGCTGATCGGCTGTTGCAGTGTGGCCTGCGCCTGCGCGATCAATTCCTTGACCCGGTCGTCGCTCGGCGCGTCGGTCGCCTTGGTCTTCTGCTGCGCCGCCACGGGAACGGCCAGCGCGAGGGCGATGGCGGCAATGGCGGAGATGAATGCGGTCTTGCTCACGAAAGGCCTCCAGAAGGAACGTGCTCGCTCTCTTTGTTCTTCTTTTCTTCTTCTTCGCGGCGCTTGCGCTCGGCTTCCAGCTTCGCGCGAATCGCGTCCACCTTGACGCGCTGCTCGGGCGTGAGGAGCAGGTACATCTTGTAGAGCATCACCACGCGCATCGACGTGTTCTCCGCGCGCAGCCGCTCGACTTTGTCCACCTGCTGGGCGACGGCCGACGCGTCGGCGGTGCCCTCTTTGAACGTCTTGTCCAGCACGTCTTGGAGCTTTTGGAGCTCGTGCCATTTGTCTCGGAGCTTGGGCGCCGTCGCCTCCCAGATCTCGTCGATCTTCTTCGACTGCTGCTCCGTCAGGCGCAGCTCTTTCTTCGTGTCCGCATGCAGCCACCACTTGAAGCGCGGCGGATCGTTTGGCTTCGACGCGTCCGGCTTCTGCGCATCGCCGCGCTGCTGGTCGCAAAGGGACAGGGGGGCAGCGTTCGCTCCAGTTGAGCAGAGGAACGTTAGCAGAAAAACCCACGCAAAATGCCTGGCCATGAAGTCGTGCTCTCCGGTCAGTGTCGGTTCAGGCCGTAATACGACCTGACGGCCGCGCATGTTTACTATTTACGGGCATCCGGCGGGCCCGGCGCCGGTGTCCGGGTGTCCCTGTAAGCCGTTGCAAATACTTGAGAAATTTCGCCGGATTGATCCCGGCGTCCACCGAGCGCCGCGCGCCGAAGTGAGACAAAAGTATGGCAGCCGGACGAGGGAACGAGGGACGAAGAACGAAGAACGAAGAACGCTCGAAAATTGGCGCGTTTTGACGTTCCTCGTTCTTCGTCGTTCGTTCTCAGTTCGTAGCGAAACGTCCCAGCCGTTCGATGACCTGTCCGACGATGTTGTTCGGCGTCGACGCACCCGCCGTCAGGCCCACGACGACGGGCCCCTCCGCCGGAAACCACCCCCGCGTCGACCGCTCCACGCTCGCGGTCGTGGAGGGCGCACCCACCGGGCGATGCCGGACCTCATCCGCAGAAACCAGGCATTCGGGATCGGCGACGTGGAAGGTCGGGACGCGCTCCGCGCAGATGCGCGCGAGGTTGCACGTGTTCGAGCTGTTGTAGCCGCCGACCACGAGCATGAGATCGAGCCGCCGCTCGTCGAGGAGCGCAATCACCGCGTCCTGCCGCTCTTGCGTGGCGCTGCAGATCGTGTCGAACGCGCGGAAGTGGCGCGGCAGATCCGCGGTGCCGTAGCGGTCCGCCATGGCGGCTTTCAACATCTCGCCGATCTCCAACGACTCCGACATCAACATCGTCGTTTGATTTGCACAGCCGATGCGATCGAGATCGCGATCCGGATCGAATCCGGGCGAGACCGCTTCTCCGAATCGCGCGAGGAACGCGCCGGCGTCGCCGCCGCGGCGAATGTAATCGCACACGACCTCCGCCTCGCCGCGATCGAGCACCACGAGGAAACGTCCCTGCGGATGCTTCAGCGCTTGCGACGCCGTCGCCCGCGTCTCTTCGTGCTTGACCTTGCCGTGGATGACGGCAGTGTATCCGTCCTGCGCGTAGCGGACGACGTTCTTCCAAACGTTCAGCACGGATCCGCAGGTCGTGTCGACGAGCGTGCAACCCTGGTCGACCAGCCGAGCCATGTCGCCGACGGTGACGCCGAACGCCGGCAGGATGACGACGTCGTTCGGGCCGAGCGTGTTCCAGACGTCTCGCTCTTCGCTCAGGAACCGAATCCCGACGGCGCGCAGCCGGTGATTGACGTGCGGGTTGTGGATGATCTCGCCGGTCAGGAAGACGTTCCGCTCGGGGAACCGGCGACGCGCCTGATACGCGTAATCGACCGCGCGATCGACGCCGTAGCAGAAGCCGAACTCGCGCGCGAGATGAATCGTGAGGCGGCCGGCGGAGTGCTGAAAATCCTGCGCGCGAACGTCGTCGACGATGCCGCTGTGATAGGCCGCCGCGAGCTCGCCGGCGACGGCCTCCTTCATGTCGAGGCCTTTTCGGAAAATGAGCGGCTTGGGTGTGGCCACTGACTACCGGAGGTCGCGCGCCCGCGGGGTGATGTCGTCCATCGGCAGCAGCGCGGACACTCTGGCGTTGGGGATCGGATCGCCGAAGAACAGCGCTTCGTCGGAGACCGAGGTCGCGCTGACCGGCGTGACGGCGATGTCAGGAGCCGCGGCTGACGGCGGCGGCGTCGCGCGAGTGGTTTGAATCGACGTCGATCGGCGGCCGCTTCTGAGGGCGTCGCGAATATCGACGAATTGTCCCGCGGCCAACCCAATCACGAGGCCCGCCGCAGCGGCCCCTGCGACCCAACGCTGCGCGTGACCCTGGGTCGACGTGGCCGGGCGGCTGAATCGTGGAAATGCAATGACGCGCGCCGGCCGCTCGATCGCTTCGAGCCGCCGCATGACCGCTGCCTGCTGCGCCGCGAGCCGCTCTGCGGGAAACGCCTCGTCCGCCTCCGCGCACGCGTCGTCGCGAAGCCTGTCGAGCCAGTTCGTGAACGCGGCGAATCGTGCGCGGCACTGCGAGCAGGCGTCCAGGTGCGGATCGCTGGCGGGCTGGCCGCTCGCGACGGACGTGCTCCAGATCTCCGCGAACGCGTCATCGTCGAGATGACGGTTCGAACGTCGGCTAAGAAGTGACACGTCTTTTCTCCCCTTGCGATCCGCCCGCCGCTGGATCGTCCGCCAACAGCGTTCGCAGGCGGCGAATCGCTCGAAACAAATGCACGCGCACCGTGGACTCGTTGAGTCCGGTCAGCGCGCTGACCTCACGCGAGGTGCAGCCCTCGTAGTGGCTCAGCATGAACACCGATCGCTGACGATCCGGCAGCCGCGCCAACGCAGCCGCCAGCTTCTGGCGCCGCTCGCGTCCGAGCACGTGATCTTCCGGCGACGGTCCCGCGCTGCGGACGCGTTCGGCGAAGTCGCGCTGCCCATGCTGCGGTTCGGGCATCGGCACGAGCCAACGCTCCCGCCTCGTCCGCGCCTTGATGCGATCCAGGCACCCGTTGATCAGGATGCGCGTGAACCACACCTCGAACGGCAGCTCTTCGCGAAACGACGACAGATGCGAATACGCCTTGACCAGCGCGTCCTGCACCGCCTCGTCGACTTCGGCGGCATCGCGCAGATAGTGAAACGCGATGCGCCCGGCGCGGCGCTGGTGACGCGCAACCAGCTCGGCGTACCGTTCGCGCGCATCGGCGTGACGGCCCTCCGCCTGGAGGGCTTTCACCGCGGACGCTGCCGCGCTGTCGGCTTCGCGGGTGGGGAGGCCCGCGGCCTGAGCTCCTGTCATGTGATTACGCTTCCCGACTACCACCGTTTACCACGTCTCATGCCGACGTCCATTATAGCGGACACCGCCCGCGGCTAATAGAATGGGGCATGACCCAAGGCCGGCCCCGGGCGTCGGAGTTCGTCTTCGCCCGGCTGCGCTATGAGTCCGGCGATTGGGACTACAACCCGAAGGTCGCCGCGAATATTCTCAACTCCGTCGTCGAATACACGACGATTCCGGTTTATCCGGAAGAAGTCGTCATCGCGCCGTCGTCGGAAGAGCTGTTGTCGTTCCCGTTCCTCTTCATGACGGGCCACAAGCTCGTGCGGTTTGCGAAGGACGAGCGCGATCGGCTCCGCCGGTTCGTCGAGCGCGGCGGCCTGCTGTTCTCGGACGATTGCAATCACGACATCGAAGGACTCTACGCGCGAAGCTTCGAGGAAGAGATGCGCGCGATCTTTCCGGCAGGCGCCGATCGAAAGGAGACGCTGCCGAAGCTTCCGAAGCGCCATCCGATCTATCGCAGCTTCTTCACGTTCGAGGACGGTCCACCGACGACATCGCACGAGTTGAACGGCTGGGGCGACGAGATCGTGCACGACTACTTGCGCGGCGTCGAGCATCGCCATCGCCTGGGCGTGCTCTACAGCAACAAAGACTACGGATGCGAGTGGGACTACGACTGGCGGAACAAGCGCTTTCAGAGGGAAGACAACACGAAGTTCGGCGTGAACATCGTCGTCTACGCAATGACCAGTTAGACGCGGATTACGCGGATTACACGGATTACGCGGATCACGGTGGACGCGGGTAGACGCGGATTACGCGGATTACACGGATTACGCGGATCACGCGGATCGGATCGGCGGATCTACCGGAGGTGGGCAACCTGCAGCGTCGTTCCCGGGTAGTAGAAGCCGATGATTTCCTGGAGCGTCGATCCGCTCCGGATTCGCGCGAGCGCACCCGCCTGACACAGTCCGACGCCGTGGCCGAATCCACGGCCGGCGAACACGAACGATCGCCCTTCGCGCCGCACGTCGAACCACGTGCTTCGAATGGCGCGCGGTCCGAAGCTCCGGGAGAGGATCTGTCGGAGCTCGTCGCCGCGGACCGTGGTGAGCTCGGCGGGCCGACGGCGACCATCGGCCGCTCGACGGACCAAGACGTCTTGCGCGCGGCCGGCCGAGTCGCGCCGCGTGATTTCAATCAGGTCGATCGCGCCGCGCGTGTTCGTCCGGCTGTCCGCATCGAGCGCTCGAGTGAGCGCGTCCGATTCGACGCGGTAATCCCAACGCGCGTGCGTCTCTTCCGGCACTCCGTCGTCAGGATGCGACAAGAGGTACGCGCGATCGTCCCCACCCCATACCGCTGATGCGGTGCTCGTTTGTCCTCCGCAATCCGCGTGAAAGAGCGCCTGAGCCGGTGCGCCGTTGAATCGCACGATCGCGCCGGACGTTCGATCGACGGCCGTCACCGCGGCGCCGGCCCATCGCGATGTCTGCAGTCTTGCAGGCTCGAACAACTGACAATGCGTGGTCGCGCACAGGTCGAATCCGTCGCGCGCGTGACGCGCGACGTGTGCCGCGGCGTACGTGCGGCTGATGATCGCCTGCACTTCGAGCATCCGCTCGACGGTCTCTGGATCGCCCGCCGCGGGCGCGAACTCGCTGAGCACCGTCGCGCGAACGTACTCCTCGAGGTCGATGTCGCGCACGACCGTGCTCCCATCGTCGACGAACTGGACGCGCACCGATCGGGGAATCGCGAAGTCGGCGGTCGGGAATCTCGGCCGCGGCGGAGCCGTCAGGCAAGCGGATGCCGTCAGGCAGAGCAGCGCCGCGGCGGTTGAACGCCTCACGATCGGTCTATCGGCAAGCGTGAATGTTAAAGTTAGGGGCTATCGATGGCCAGGGTTCTCGTGATCGACGACGATGCGGGTGTGCTCGAGAGCATGGGGCGCATGCTTCGGGCCGCGGGGTATACCGTCCACACCGCGTCGACCGGAGAGGAAGGGTTCGAGCTCGCGCGCGGCGATGCGTTCGACGTGATCCTGTCGGACATGCGGATGCCGGGCCTGTCGGGGATCGACGTGCTGCGGAAATTGCGCGACGTGCGTGTCGACGCATCGTTTCTCGTGATGACGGGCTTCGGTACCGTCGACACAGCGGTCGAAGCAATGAAGCTCGGCGCGGTCGACTTCGTGCAGAAGCCCTTCTTTCGCGACGAGCTGCTGATGCGCGTGCGATCAGCGGTCGAGCGCCGTCAGCTCGCGCGGCAGGTCGATCTTCTGCAGCGGCAGAATCAACCCGATGCGTCTCTCGACGCGCTCGTCGGCGAGAGCCGCGCGATGGCGAAGGTGAAGGACCTGATTCAGCGCGCGGCTGCCGCGCCGGGCACGGTGCTCATCACGGGAGAAACCGGCACTGGAAAGGAGCTCGCGGCGCGCGCGATCCACGCGGGCAGTCCACGCACGCAGAAACCGTTCGTCGCCGTCAACTGCGCGGCGCTCACCGAGTCGCTGCTCGAGGCCGAGCTCTTCGGCCACGCAAAAGGCGCATTCACCGGTGCGGCCGGCGCTCGCGCCGGGCTCATCGAACACGCCGAGCTCGGGACGCTCTTCCTCGACGAGATTGGCACGCTCACGAAAGCACTGCAGGCGAAGCTTCTGCGAGCGCTCGAGTCCGGGGAGATCAGGCGCATCGGGGAAAACGACAGCCGCCACGTGGACGTTCGATTCGTCGCGGCGACGAACATCGACCTGAAAGCCGCGACGGCGGCGGGAGAGTTTCGCAGCGATCTCTACTACCGCGTGCACGTGCATCACGTGCACATGCCACCGCTGCGCGATCGGGCCGGAGACATTCCTCTGCTCGTCTCGCACTTCCTGACGCGCAGCGCGCGCGGCACGTCGGTGACCACGTGCTCGCCGTCGGCGATGGACGTTCTCAGCGCGTACTCGTATCCAGGCAACGTCCGTCAGCTGGAGCACATCATTCAACGCGCCGTGGCCACCGCGCGATCGTCGGAGCTCATGCCCGAAGATCTGCCCGAGGAGCTTCTCGCGGAACCGGCCGCGCCCGCCGCGGCCGAAGGCAGTGTCGCCGCCGCGCGGGAAAAAGCGGAGCGCGAGATGATCGTCGCGACGCTCGCGCGCCACCGCGGCGAGATCGGCGCGACCGCTCGAGAGCTGCAAGTCAGCCGGACGACGATGTGGCGGCTGATGAAGAAGCACGGGATAGAAGTCTGACGTTCCATCGGCGCAACCTACCGATTTTTCACATGTGAAACGCCGCGTGATTTGCGGTCCCTGCGGCGCTCCCGCCACTGCCTCCTAAGCTGCTGAGGGCAAACGATCTGCGCCCGTGCAACGGGTCGTGTGCGCTTGCGGCGCGGGTCTTGCCACGTGGACGGCCTTACCCGCGATATGGCCACCAAGAGCCCCGCGTCGCTGCTCGTCGATCAGGTGACGGTGAACAACCGCCGCCTGCTCTGGGAGCTGCAGACGATCAACGAGATTGCCGACGGCGTGAGCCGATCGCTCGAGCTCGACGACGTGCTGACGGGCGCGCTGCAGAAGATCGTCCGCGCGTTCGACGCGCTCGGCGCGTCGATCAGGTTGCGCGACGATCGCACCGGGAAGTACGAAGTGACCGCGTCGGTCGGACCGCTGCGCACGCAGCAGCTGTGGGCCGGATCGAACGCGTGGCTGAGCGACGAAGTGATCGCGACGCGCACGGCCGTGATCGTCGACGATCTGAAACAACAGAATCCGCCGGGCGCGCGCGCCGATCAGCTGGTGCGAAGCGGCATCAGCCTTCCACTCCTCGCGGGTGAAGACCTGCTCGGCGTGCTGACGGTCGGCGCCGCGAGCCCGCGCCGCTTCGACATCGCCGACGAGCGGCTGCTCGCGATCATCGCGGGGCAGATCGTCGTCGCCGTGCAGAACGCGCGGCTCCACGATTCGGTGCGCAGCGGCAAACAGGAATGGGAGCGCACCTTCGACGCGATCAGCGATCCGATCGGCGTCTTCGATCGGCAGGGCCGCTTGCTGCGCGGCAACACGGCGCTCGCCGCGCTGCTCGATTGCCCGGTGACGAAGATGCGCGGCGCGACGTGCGCGGACGTCGGCCTCTGCGGCGGCAATTGCCCGAACTGCGCGGTCGGCCGCGCGCTGCGCGGCGAAGAAGCGGAGCGCGCCGAGATCACGCTGGCCGACGGCCGCATTCTCAGCGTCACGACCTTTCCGGTCGACAACACGCTCGCGGGCGCGTCGGTCGTGCAGGTCGCGAAGAACGTCACCGAGGAAACGCGCTCGGCTCGCCGCCTTCAAACGCTCAGCGACGAGTTGGGCAAGGCGAACGCGCAGCTCACGGCCACGCTCGATCGACTGAAGTCGACGCAGGCGCAATTGCTCCAAGCGGAGAAACTCTCCGCGATCGGCCAACTGGTCGCGGGCGTCGCGCACGAGCTCAATAACCCGCTCACGAGCGTGATTGGATTCGCGCAGCTGCTCGAGACCGAGTGGAAAGCGGGCGAGGGCACGCGATCGCCGGAAGCGATTGGAAGGGACCTTCGCAAGATCGCGGAAGAGTCGGGACGCGCCGCGAGCATCGTTCGCAACCTGCTCGCCTTCGCGCGCCGGCAAACGGCGGCGCGCGCGCCGCACGACATCAAGGACATCATCGACCGCGTGCTCGCGCTGCGCACCTACGAGTTCCGGTTGAGCAGCATCGAGCTCGTCACGGAATTCGAGACGGGCCTGCCGCAGGTCGTCGCGGACGGCGGACAACTGCAGCAGGCGCTCCTCAATCTCGTGTTGAACGCGGAGCGCGCGATGCGCGGCCGCAACACGAGACGCCTCACCGTCGGCGCCAGGTTCGACGCGCGCGCGGGCGCCGTGGAGATCTCCATCGGCGACACCGGTCACGGCATCGAGCACGCGAACTTGAGCCGCATCTTCGATCCGTTCTTCACGACGCGCGACGTCGGCGAGGGCACCGGCCTCGGATTGAGCATCTGCTACGGCATCGTCCGCGATCACGGCGGACAGATTGCCGTGGCGAGCAAGGTCCACGTGGGCACCACGTTCACGATGCTGCTGCCCGCGCGGACGCAGCCGGCGAACGGCAGCGGCGGCGAGATCCTCGTCGCGCACTTCGATCAGGGCGAGCGGGAATTCGTCGCGGCGGCGCTCGGCGCGTGGGGCTACGCGGTCGCCACGACGGATCACGCGGACGACGCGTTGTCGCGCTATCGGCGAGGGAATCTGCGCGCGGCGCTCGTGGACCGCGCGGTGCTCGCCGCGAACCTCGACGGATGGCGATCCGCGAGGAAAGAAGATCCCGATCGCATCCCGCTCATCGTGATGTCGAGCGTGGCCGACGACGGGGACGTGGAACGGTTCGGACACGAGCAGGCGAGCGCCGTGCTGGCGCCGCCGTATCAGTTGAGAGCACTTCGCGCGGCGTTGACCGCGCTGATTCAGGACTGAAAGGGGAAGACATGGCGAGCCAACGACCGGTGCTCGTGATTGTCGACGACGAGCAAGGCATCCTCGAAGTCGTATCCCGATTCGCGGAGCGCGCGGGGTTCGACGTGGCGACGTGCTCGGACGGGCGCGAAGCCATCGCATTGATCCAGTCCCGAAGGCCCGACCTCGTCATGGTCGACCTGCGGATGCCGGAAGTCGGCGGGCTCGACATTCTGCGAGCCATTCGCGACGTCGACGCGCACTGTCAGGCCGTGCTGATGACCGGCTACGCCTCGGTCGACACCGCGGTCGAAGCGGTGAAGCTCGGCGCGACCGACTACCTGACGAAGCCGCTCGACTTCGGGCGACTCGATCAACTGCTGGCGAGCGTCCGCGACGAGCTCGAGCGCCGGCGCAGCGTGCTCTCGATGGAGGGCGATCTCGCCAAGCGGCTCGAGTTCTGCGGCATGATCGGACGCGCGCCGAAGATGCAGGATCTGTTCGGCATGATCCGCCGGCTCGCGCCGCACGTGCGCCTCGCGCTCATCACCGGCGAGACGGGCACGGGCAAGGAGCTCGTCGCACGCGCGCTGCACAGCATGGGCCCGCGGCGCGATCGCCGCTTCATCGCCGTCAACTGCTCGGCGGTCAACGATACGGTCTTCGAGAGCGAGCTCTTCGGCCACGTCCGCGGCGGCTTCCTCGGCGCCACGGAGAACAAGCCGGGACTCTTCGAGCTGGCCGACGGCGGCACGCTCTTCCTCGACGAGATCGGCGGCCTCCCGCTCACCTCGCAGGCAAAGCTGCTGCGCGTGCTCGAGATGGGCGAAGTGAGCCGCGTCGGCGCGCTCGAGCCGAAGCGCATCGACGTGCACGTGCTCGCGGCGACGAACAAGGAGCTTCGCGCGGAAGTCGCCGCCGGGCGTTTCCGCGGCGATCTCTACTACCGTCTCAACATCGTCGAAGTGAAGCTCCCGCCGCTGCGGGAGCGGCGCGAAGACATTTCGTACCTGACGGCGGCGTTCGTTCGCGAGATCGCGGAACGGCTGCAGAAGCCGCTTCGCGGCCTCACGCCCGGCGCCGAGAGCCTGCTGAACGATTCGCAGTGGGAAGGCAACGTTCGAGAGCTGCGCAACGTGATCGAGCGTGCGTGCATCCTCGCGGATGGCGAGTTCGTCACCGAGCGGGAGCTCGCGGTGTGCCTGCCGCCCGCGGTCACGATGACATCGGCAACGACCGCGGCCGTGCACGGCACGCTCGCGCCGGATCCGGACACGGACCTCCTCGTCAACGTCGAGCGCGATCACATTCAGCGCGCGCTCGTGCGGACTGGCGGCAACAAGAAAGCCGCGGCGCAGATGCTCGGGTTGAGCCGCCGCGCGCTGTATCGTCGGCTGGAGCGGCTCGACCTCTCCGGCACGATTTCGCGGCGTCGGCAGTCGGCGCTCGTCGGGGCGTGAGGATGTCCACCGTCGGCGGGACGCTCGGGAAGTCGAAGATCGACGAAGAGTCTGCCGCGCAGGCGTCGCGCGCGGTCCTCGTCGTCGACGACGAAGCCAGCGTGCGGAACATCATGCGGCGCTGGCTCGAGTCGCGCGGCTACATCGTGTCCGTCGCGGCCGATGCGGTGAAGGCGCTCGAGAAGCTGGCGGCCGGTCCGGCGGCGGTCGCCCTCTGCGATCTGCGAATGCCCGGACGCGATGGCCTCTGGCTCACGGATCAATTGCGCCGCGAGTATCCCGACACGGCGGTCATCATCGCAACCGGCGTCAACGACGTCGCCGCGGCCGTTGAAGGACTTCGGCAGGGCGTGGTCGACTATCTGACGAAGCCGTTCGATCGGCAGCGGCTCTTCGATGCCGTGTCGCGCGGCGTCGAATGGCATCGAGCGGCGGCCGATTCGCGGCGCTGGCGGGAAGTCCTCGAGCGCGAGATGCGCGAACGATACATGTGGCTCGAATCGATGTTTCTGGCGTGGCCGATCGATTCGGAAGAATCGCTCGAAGCGGTGCTGTCGACGATCACCGCCGGCAACACCGAGGCATACGCGCACGCGTATCGCGTCGCGGCGCTGGCCGCAAGCCTCGCGCGCGCGCTTGGCTTGCCGGATGCCGAGATCGAAACGATCGAGCGCGCCGGACTCCTGCACGACGTCGGCAAGCTCGCGATGCCCGACGCGGTGCTCCGCAAGCCCGCGCCGTTGACGGCGGAAGAGCAGCGCGTCATCCGCCAGTATCCGAGCCTCGCGGCGACGCTGATCGAGCGGGTGCCGTATCTCGCGCCGGCCGCAGCCGTCGTCCGCGACGCGCAGGAGCGCATCGACGGTCTCGGCTATCCCTCCGGGAGCCGCGGCAGCGCCGTCTGGATTGGGGCCCGCGTCGTCGCCGTCGCGGACGCGTACGACACGATGACCCGCGCGCGCGTCTTCCGCGATGCCATAAGCCCGGCGGCGGCCCTGACCGAGCTGACGCGCTGCAGCGGCACGCAGTTCGACCCGAAGGTCGTGCAAGCGTTTACGGAGATCGTGGACGGCTAATCGACGGATAAGTGGACCAACCGGATGCGCGGCGCGAATCGCCCTATTTTTCGCGTCCGCGCGAATTGACTCCCACCTCGGCTCTCAGTACGATCAATCCCTTTCACTGTCGGCAAAAGCCACCGGTCCTTGGTGTCCCCGACAGGTGGCCTGGAGGACGTTCACAGGATGGCACAGGCGCAGCAATCGAGCGGGCTCGAGCTCCACGGCATCACGAACGTGGCTCGGGTCTATTGGAACCTCAGTGTCCCGGCGCTGTACGAGGAAGCGGTGCGCCGGCGCGAGGCGTTGATGTCCGCCGATGGACCGCTCGTCTGCCGAACCGGCCAGCACACGGGACGCTCGCCGAACGACAAGTTCATCGTGAAGGAACCGTCGAGCGAGGAGCGGGTGTGGTGGAGCAAAGTGAATCGCCCGATCGAGGCGCGGCACTTCGAAGCGCTCCACCAGCGGCTGCTGAACTACGTCGAGGGCCGCGAGCTCTTCGTGCAGGACTGCTACGCCGGCGCGGATCCGCGATACCGCCTCGCGGTGCGCATCATCACCGAGCAAGCGTGGCACAGCCTGTTCGCGCGCCACATGTTCCTCGAGATTCCCGGAACGACCGGCCTTCCAGGACATACGCCGGACTTCACCGTAATCGACACGCCGGGACTGAGCGCCGAGCCGTCGCACCACGGAACGAATTCCGAGGTGTTCATCCTGCTGAACTTCCAGAAGCGGCTGGTCCTGATCGGAGGATCGAGCTACGCGGGCGAGATCAAGAAATCGATCTTCACCGTGATGAACTATCTGCTGCCGCTGCGGAACGTGCTGTCGATGCACTGCTCGGCGAACGTCGGCCGGGCGGGTGACGTGGCCTTGTTCTTCGGCCTCTCGGGCACCGGCAAGACGACGCTGTCGAGCGATCCGGATCGGAATCTGATCGGAGACGACGAGCACGGGTGGAGCGAAGAAGGCGTCTTCAATATCGAGGGCGGGTGCTACGCCAAAATGATCCGACTCTCGAAGGAGGCGGAGCCGCAGATCTACTCGACGACCAAACGCTTCGGAACGGTCCTCGAGAACGTGAAGATGGACGCGGCCACGCGCCTGCTGGATCTCGACGACGACTCGCTGACCGAGAACACGCGCGGCGCGTATCCGCTCGAGTTCATCGACAACTGGGTGCCGTCAGGGCAGTCGGGGCATCCGCGCAACATCGTGATGCTCACGGCGGATGCGTTCGGCGTGCTGCCGCCAATCGCGCGGCTGACGGCGCCGGCGGCGATGTACCACTTCCTGTCCGGCTACACCGCGAAGGTCGCCGGCACCGAGAAGGGCGTGACGGAGCCGAAGGCCACGTTCAGCACCTGCTTCGGCGCGCCCTTCATGGTTTTGCACCCGACGGTCTACGCGAAGTTCCTCGGCGAGAAGATTGCGCGGCACGACGTCCGCGTGTGGCTCGTCAATACCGGATGGACCGGCGGTCCGTACGGCGTGGGCACCCGCATGAAGATCGCGCACACGCGCGCGATGATACGCGCGGCGCTCGCGGGGGAGCTCGACGCGGCGACGTATCAGACCGACAAGATGTTCAATCTGTCGGTGCCGACCTCGTGTCCGGGCGTGCCGGTCGAGGCGCTCTCGCCGCGCGAGACGTGGACGGATCCCGCGGCCTACGACGAACAAGCGCGCAGGCTCGCGCACATGTTTGCCGAAAACTTCAGAGCGTTCGAAGCGGACGCATCCCCCGACGTCAAAGCGGCCGGACCACGCGTCGGCTGACGCGCGAAAACGCGCGGCGTTTGAAGTAGACTCCTGCAAGTGTCCACGTACGAGCCCGTCATTGGTCTGGAGATCCACGCGCAGCTCCTGACCGACACGAAGATCTTCTGCGGCTGCAGCACGCGGTTCGGCGCTCCGCCCAACACCAACGTCTGTCCCGTCTGTCTCGGTCTTCCCGGCGCGCTGCCCGTGTTGAATCGGCGCGTCGTGGAGTTCGCGATCCGCGCGGCGCACGCGCTCAATTGCGAAGTGCAGGCGGCGTCGGTCTTCGCGCGGAAGAATTACTTCTATCCCGATCTTCCGAAGGGCTATCAGATCTCACAGTACGAGCGGCCGATCGCCACGCACGGGTTCGTGGAGTACGAATCTGGCGGGGCGGGGCGTCGCGTCGGGATCACGCGAGCGCACATCGAAGAGGACGCCGGGAAATCGCTGCACGAAGGCTTTCCCGATTCGGATCGACGCACCTACCTCGATTTCAATCGAAGCGGCGTGCCGCTCATCGAGATCGTGACGGAGCCCGACTTGCGATCCGCAGCCGACGCGGGCGAGTTCTTCAGCCGGCTGCGCGCGATCCTCGTCGCGATCGGCATCAACGACGGCAACATGGAGGAAGGCAGCCTGCGCTGCGACGCGAACGTGTCGGTCAGGGCGTCGGGCTCGGCGGCGTTCGGCACGAAGGCGGAAGTGAAGAACCTCAACTCGTTCCGCCACGTGCAGCGCGCGCTCGAATTCGAGATCGAGCGGCAGACCGAGATCGTCCGCGCCGGCGGCCGCGTCGAGCAGGAAACGCGGCTGTGGGATACGGCGTCGGGACGCACCTACTCGATGCGCAGCAAAGAGGAAGCGCACGACTATCGCTACTTTCCTGAGCCCGATCTCCTCCCGCTTCGATTGACGGCGGACTGGATCGCGCAGATTCGCGCGAGCCTGCCCGAGCTCCCCGACGCGCGCCGCCGCCGATTCGTCACCGACTACGGCCTGCCCGAGTACGACGCCGCGATCCTCACGCAGTCGCCGGCGATCTCGGCGTACTTCGAGGCCACCGCGGCGGCCGCCGGCAACGCGAAGTCGGCGAGCAACTGGATCATGGGCGAGCTCACGCGGAAGGTGAACGAGCTCGGGATCGGCATCGAGGCGGCCAGCATCGAGCCGGAAGCGTTGGCGGGCTTGATTCGGCTCGTCGACTCGGGCACGATCACGGGACCGATCGCCAAAGACGTGTTCGAGAAGATGTACGCGTCCGGCCAGTCCGCGGACGCGATCGTCGCGGCCGAAGGGCTCGCCAGCATCAACGACGATGCGGCGCTCGAGGCGGCGGTGCGCGACGCGATTGCCGCGAATCCAACCGCCGTGGCGCAGTATCGCGCGGGCAAGCAGCAGACGTTCGGCTTCCTCGTGGGGCAGGTGATGAAAGCCACGCGCGGCAAGGCGAACCCGGCGATCGTGAACGCGCTTATGAAGAAGATGCTGGAGCCGTGATCGAGGCGCACAACCTGTCGAAGTTGTACGGCCGCGGCGTCTACGCCCTGCGCGATCTGTCGCTGCGGATCGACAAAGGCGAGTTCGTCTTCCTGACGGGGCCGAGCGGGGCGGGGAAGTCCACGCTGCTTCGCCTGCTGCTGCGGCGCGACGTCCCGACCGACGGGCAGCTCGTCGTGGGCGGACGCGATCTCGCGTCGCTGACGACCGCGGAAGTCCAAGCCTACCGGCGCTCGTTGGGCTTCGTCTTCCAGGATTTCAAGCTGCTGCCGACCAAGACCGTGTTGGAGAACGTCGCGTTCGTGCCGCACGTGTTGGGGATGGCGATCACACAGCAGCAGCGCCGCACGTTCCAGGTCCTGAAATGGGTCGGGCTGCAGCATCGGATGAACGCGTATCCGATGGAGCTGTCGGGCGGCGAGCAGCAGCGCATCGCGATCGCGCGCGCGCTCGTCAACGATCCGATGATCATTCTCGCGGACGAGCCGACCGGCAATCTCGATCCGGATCTGTCCCTCGAGATCATGAATCTCTTTCGCGAGATCAACGCGCGCGGCACGACCGTCGTCGTCGCCACGCACGATCGCGAGCTCATCCGGCGCGTGGGCCGGCGCGCGCTGACGCTGGATCACGGACGAATCGTCGAAGTGAATTGAGGGAAGCGAACCGAATGAGGTCGACCTGAAGCCGCGATGCGCGCCCTGAAGTACTTCGTCAACGAGGCGACCGAGAGCCTGCTTCGCAGCTGGCGCGCGGCGGTCCTCGCGATCTTGACGATTGCCGCCGGCCTCTTCGTGCTCGGCTTCTTCGTGATGGTCAACAACAACCTGCAGCAGGTCGTCGGCCGCTGGATGGAGTCGGCCGAGATGTCGATCTTCCTCAAGGACGACGTCACGAAGGAGCAGCTCCAAGCGATCCACGGCACCGTCGCCGCGAGCGGTCTTTCGCGGGAGGTGAAGCAGCTGTCGAAAGCGGATGCGGTCGCGAGATTTCGCGAGGACTTTCCCGATCTCGCCGGAGCGGCCGCCCGGCTCGAGCGCAATCCGTTTCCCGCGTCGGTCGAAGTGCGATTCACGCCGGACGTGCGCGGGCGCGCGTCGAGCGTCGAGGAGCTCGCGGCTCGGTTGGGCACGCTGCCCGGCGTCGCGGACGTGCGATACGACCGGCGGTGGCTCAGCCGATTGGGATCCGCCGTGCAGTTCTTGCGGACGGTCGGCCTGGTGATCGTCGCGCTGCTGGGGATTGCGGCGGCGCTCACGGTCGCGAACGTGGTCCGGCTCGCGGCGTACGCCCGGCGCGACGAGATCGAGATCATGCAGCTCGTCGGCGCGCCTTTCTCGTTCATCCGGGGCCCCTTCGTCGCCGAGGGCATCCTGCAGGGCGGGGTTGGGGCCCTCCTGGCGGTCGCCTCCCTGTGGGCGGTATTCCTCGTCGGGAAGGCGTGGTATGGGCGGATGGCGCTCGAGGGCTTGGGCCTGACGACATTGGTGTTCCTGCCCGCCGGCTCCGTTCTCGGGCTCGTCGCCGGAGGCATGCTGCTCGGGTGCGTCGGCGGGCTGATCGTGGCCCGAACCGTCCGTTGAGCTCAGTTGATCGTCTAAACACAATTCCGTCTGTTGACACGGATTCCGGCCCGCGTTTACACTCGAATTGCCCACCTCATATGTCCCAGGCAAGGAGTCGCATGGCACGCGTTGTCAGCCCGGCCGGGGTTTTGAGCTCTCCAGTTTCACCTGTCACCACACACGCAGATTTTTATCGAGCCGAGTTCACGAGACACCGTCAATGCCTCGCGGCGTTGCGCGAGTACTTCTCGGAGAGCGCGATCACGGACGCGGACGCGGCGCTCGCGCGCGTGCTCAATCAGCTCGAGCAGCTCTGCGCGAAGGAAGATGCCGAGCAGGTGATAGCGGGCTTGCTTCGAAAGTTCAACGCGGTCACCGGCCTGCACGGGTGGACCGATCCTTCGCAGTTTCACTGATCACTGACCGACACAATCTCCCGGCTTCGCCACCACGCGAACGAGATTCTCGAATCGGCCGTTCGCGCCGTTGATCCTGCGCGTGTCTTGCGCGCGGCGCCCGCGCGTCATCTCCTCGATCACTTCGGTCCGCGCACGCCCATGTACGTCGTCGCCGCAGGCAAGGCCGCGTGGCGGATGGCCGTCGCGTTCTCCGATCTTGGCGCCGGACGCGTGAAGCGCGGCGTTGTCGCGGGATCGCGGCCCGATGGCGCAGCCCTCGAGTCGACGTACGAATGGTTCGAGGCGGGGCATCCCGATCCCAACCACGCGAGTATTTCGGCCGCGCAGCGCGCGCTGGCGTTGGCCCGCGAGGCGAAGCGCGATCCGGACGCGCTGCTCGTCGTGCTCCTCTCCGGCGGGGCGTCGGCGATGCTGGCGGCGCCTGCCGCGGAGGTGACGCTCGAGGACAAGATCGCGACGAGCCGCGCGATCATGCACGCGGGATTCGCGATCGACGCGTTGAACTGCGTGCGGAAACATCTGTCCGACGTCAAAGGCGGGCAGCTCGCGGCTGCCGCGGCGCGAACCTTGACGCTGGCGATCTCGGATGTGCACGGGCCGATCGCGGACGATCCGTCCGTCATCGGATCGGGACCGACCGTCCCGGACCCGACCACGTATGGAGAGGCCATGGAGATCGTGCGATCGATTCGAGAGATTCCCGCGCGCGTGCGGGCCCGGCTCGATCGCGGCCTCAAGGGCGAGCTGCCGGAGACGATCAAGCCCGGTGACGCGCGACTGGCGAACGCAAAGTACGAGGTGATCGCCAATCGCGTGACCTCGCTCGATGCGGCGCGGATCGCCGCGGAATCGTTGGGCTACACGGTGACCGTCATCGATCGCGCGACGGGCGGAGAAGCGCGCGATGCCTCTAGGCAATTCGTTGATCGTGCCCGCGTGCTGGCTCGCTCGGCGCGTCGTCCGCACTGCGTGCTGGCCGCGGGCGAGACGACAGTGACGGTCGCGGGAAAGGGGCTTGGCGGACGGAATCAGGAATTCGCGCTCGCCGCGGCGCCTCACGTCGAGGCGCTTCGCGCGTCGCTTGCGATCGACGTGGTGCTCGCGAGCGCCGGCACCGACGGCGCGGATGGACCGACCGACGCCGCCGGCGCGGTCGTGGACTCCACGACGCTCGAGAGGGCCAGGGCGCGGGGTCTGGACGGGCTCTCGACGCTTGCGGCCAATGACTCGTATCATTTCTTCGAGCCGCTCGGCGATCTGATCAAGTGGGGGCCGACCGGCACCAATGTTGGAGACGTGCAGCTCCTGCTGATGGCGTGATGCCTATGACGCGCACACGAATCGCTCTCACGGCGCTCTTCGCGCTCGTAGTCACGTTCGGGATCGGGTATGCGATGGGCGGCTCGGGCCGGTTCACGCTGCAGACCGCGCTGGACGACGCGCGCGCGCGGCTGGATCTCGCCGAGGCGCGCGGGCAGCTGCTCGATGCGCGCGTCTCGCTCTACAACGTCAACTTCGGCGACGCGAGCAGGCACTTCGAGGACGCGAAGGCGCCGCTGCGGCGCGTACGGGAACGGTATCAACAGATCGGCAAACCAGCCGCCGCGAACAGCGTGTCCTCGGCGCTCGCGCACGTCGACGAGGCCCAGCGCCTCGCGGGGAAGCTCGATTCGACGTCGAACGCGAAAGCCAACGACGCGCTCGAAGCGATCCGCGTCGCCGTGTCGCAGTGATCGCGGATCGCTACTTCAGAATGGTCGCTTTCACTTCCACGCTGATCCGGCGATCGAGCGATGGGTCGGATGCCTGCGAGACGAGGAGCGGCTTGCCGTTCTCGAGGATCGTGACGATCCGCTCGTTCAAGCCGGTCTGCGCCGAGCCTGCCTCGGCGGCCGTCGCCACGTTCCCGGTTGCGGCGAGGCCCGTCGGCTGATACGAAAGGCCGAGCTCGACCTGCACCGCGCCTTCTTTGTTCCTCAACACCGTCGGCTTCGCGTCCACGTTGATGCTCACGTCGCGGCGACCTTCCTTGGTCAGCACCCATCCGCTCGTTCGGATGCTCGCGCTGAATCGATCCGCAACATGCATCGTGACGACCTTGCGCGACGGCTCGCCCGGTCCGGTTTGATCGAGGATCGTCAGCTCGAGGCGGATGTTCACCGGCTGCGATGGCTCCGGCGGCTTCGGAGGCGCCTGCGCGCGATCCGCGGCCGGGTCCTTCGATTGTCCCTGTTGCGCCGGGGCGCCTTGCGCGCTCGCGCCAATCACCAGTGCGCACACGCAAATCATCGTCAGAAGCTGTTTGAGCATGTCTCTCCTCGGCCGCTCACCGCGGCGGTGGCAAAGGGGGAATGGTGATCCGATCGATCGGGGGCAATGGACTCACCGTGACTTGCGGTACGGATAGCGGGTCGGCGAAGAGCGGCCCAATGCGAATGGGATCGATGACGACGGATGACTCGAGGCGCGGCCGATCGGGGATCTGCTCGCCTCCGGCCGCGTCGAAAGGCAGCGACGCGGCGCGAACGATCCGTGCGTCCGACCGCGGCGCCTGTCGATCGATGCGAGGCTGTGGGGAAACGCGCGTCGCCGGAGGGGTTGCAACCGATCGCGGTTCGGCCGGACGAGGGGCCCTGACGGCAGGCTGCGTTGGCTGCGGTTGCTGCCGCTCGACGACGCGGGTGGGTTCCGACGGTCGATCGCCGGGCCGCGCGACTACGATCAGCGTGATGAGCGCGACGGCGCCAAACACGGAAACCGCAGCGCGAGCCCACGTCCACGACGGGCGCGCCTCCTCGCGAAGTTTGCCGAGGACTCGATGCCGAAAGCCGGGGCGAGGCTCGGCGCTCATGATGTCGCGGACCGCGCGATCGATTGCCGCGTCCGCCGGGTCCGGCCGTTCGCGATTCCATTCACTCATGCGGGTACCCCACGGCCGCCATCTTCTGCTTCAAGACGCGCCGCGCTTCCGAAACACGCCACTTCACGGTCCCGACCGGAACGCCGAGAATGTGACTGATCTGCTCGTACGTGTACTCGCCGGATCCCGCCAGGAGGAGCGCATCGCGGAGCTTGCGCGGCAGGGTCCTGATCAGGAGCTTGACGGTGTGCTGCAGTTGCGACGCGGCGAGCGAGTCTTCCTGCGAACGGGTGTCTCCAGGCATTTGCTCGATCCAGTTCGTGATCTCGCCCTCGGTTTCAGGCGGCGTGACCGTGAGCTTCAGCCAGCGCGCCATGCTCTTCCGCCGGTCGAGGGCCTTGCGCCAGGCGATCGCGATGACCCATGTCCTGAAGGTGGCCTCCCCCCGAAAGCTCCCCAGCTTCCGGTACGCCATCACGAAGGCGTCCTGGGCCACGTCGTCGGCCTCCGCGGGCGAGCCGAGGGCCGCCAGGGCGGCCCGAAAGACCGCCCGCCGGTTGCGATCGACCAGCTCGCCGAACGCGTCGGTATCCCCGGCCTGCGCCCGGCGCACCAGGTCCAGGTCGGAAACCTCAACGGGGCCGGTTCCGGTCACACAGTCAGTAGACTCAGCCGCTTTGCCCACAGTTGGAAAAATCAGGGTTGGGGTCGGACCCCAGCCCGTAAGCCTAAGATTGGAGAATCATGAACCACGACGAGCTGCTACAGCTCATTCGGGACAAGATGGAGCACCCGGCGACGGCGCGCGAGCTGCTGCAACGACTGAAGATATCGCGCGACGAGCGGCCCGCGGTCAAGCGCCTGTTGAAAGATCTCGCGGCGTCCGGCGCTCTGATAGAGACCCGCGGCAACCGCTACGGCCTCCCCGATCGGATGAATCTGATCGTCGGCCGAATCACGACCCACCCACGCGGGTTCGGCTTCGTCGTACCCGATCGGCCTGTCGAAAACGTCGCGGGCGACATCTACGTCGCCGGCAGCAATCTGAATCAAGCCATGCACGGCGACCGCGTCGTCGCGCGGATCGAGCGGATCACCGATCGCGGCGCCGAAGGACGAATTCTCAGAATCCTCGAGCGGGGCGCGCAGACGATCGTCGGCCGTTTCGAAGCGGATGGATCCGGTCCGGGTTTCGTCGTGCCGTTCGATCGCCGGCTGATCATGGATCTGCAGATTCCCGACGGCGAGCAGAGCACTGCTAAATCCGGCGACATGGTAACGGCACAGATCACTCGCTGGCCGACCGCCGCGCGCGGACCGTTGGGCCGCGTCGTCGATGTCCTCGGCGACATCGACGAGCCGGGCGTCGACACGGAGATCATCATCCGGAAGTACGGGATTCCGGACGAGCACAGCCACGAAGCGGTGCAGGAAGCCACGCGGCTCGGGACCTCCGTCCGCGAGCGCGACATCGCGGGCCGGACCGATTTCCGCTCGACGCCGACGGTCACGATCGACGGCGAGCACGCCCGCGACTTCGACGACGCGATCACGATCGAGAAGCTCGAGAACGGCAACTACTGGCTCGGCGTGCACATCGCGGACGTAGCTCACTACGTTCCAGAGGGAACCGCGCTGGACGAAGAGGCGTACGAGCGCGGCACGTCGGTGTATTTTCCGGAGCGCGCCGTCCATATGTTCCCGTCGGAGCTCGCAACCGGGCTGTGCAGCCTCAATCCCAACGTCGATCGCTTGGCGCAATCGTGTTTGATGGAGATCGACACGCGCGGCACCGTCGCGCGCTACGAGCTGCACGACGGGGTGATCCACAGCGACGCGCGCATGACCTACACCGACGTCAACGCGATCCTCACCGATCGCGACGCGGCCACGATCGCGAAGTATCGCGACCTCGTGCCGATGTTCGAGCGGATGCGCGAGCTGTTCGAGATCCTGAATCGCCGGCGGCACCGCCGCGGATCCATCGACTTCGACTTGAAAGAGCCGGAGATCGTCCTCGACGACGAAGGGATGGTGGAGGAGATCATCGCGGCGGAGCGCAACATCGCGCACCGGCTGATCGAGGAGTTCATGCTGGTCGCGAACGAGACCGTCGCGTCGCACTTGAACGACCATCACGCGCCCACGCTCTATCGCGTGCACGAGGAGCCGGATCCGCTGAAGGTCGAGGAATTCGAGGAGTTCATCTCGACGTTGGGGTATAGCTTGAGCAAGTCGGCATCCGACGTCAGCCCGCGCGACTTTCAAAAGCTCGTTCAGCGGATGAAAGGGACGCCGGAAGAAAAACCGATCGCGTTCCTCATGCTCCGGACCATGCAGAAAGCGCGGTACGACGCGTCGAATCTGGGACATTTCGGGCTCGCCGCCGAGAACTACACGCACTTCACGTCGCCGATCCGCCGCTATCCCGATCTCGTCGTCCACCGGACGCTGCGCGAAGCACGCCACGGCCGCATGGGCGACGATCGCAAGGACGAGCTGACCGAGGAGCTGCCGGAAGTCGCGCGCCACACCTCCGAACGCGAGCGCCGGGCCGACGAAGCGGAGCGCGAGCTCGTGCAGTGGAAGAAGGTGCGGTTCATGGCCGATAAGGTCGGCGACGAGTTCGAGGGTTACGTCACCGGCGTGACGGCGTTCGGCCTCTACATCGAGCTCATCGAGCACTTCGTCGAAGGGCTCGTGCACGTGTCGACGATGGCCGACGACTACTATCGGTTCGTCGAGCGCGCGCACATCCTGCGAGGTGAGAACAAGGGCAAGGTGTACCGGCTCGGCGATCGCGTGAAGGTTCAGGTGATCAAAGTCGACATGGAGAGGCGCCAGGTCGATCTCGGCCTCGTCGAGATCCTCGACGCGGTACGTGAATCGGAGCGGAATCGCGGACCTCGCACGAGCAAGCGCGATGCGGGTCGCTCGGAACGGCGCGCCCCGGGCAAGCGCAAGCAGAGACCAGGGAAGAAGGAACGTGGTGCGCGCAGAAGGCACTGATCGGGCCGTGCGATCGATCGTCATCGGGACGGCGGGACACATCGATCACGGAAAAAGCGCCCTCGTGCGTGCGCTGACGGGAACGGATCCCGATCGTTTGAAGGAGGAGCAGGCGCGCGGGATCACGATCGATCTCGGGTTCGCGCACGTCACGGAAGCGGACACGAGCCTCTCCTTCGTCGACGTTCCAGGCCACGAGCGCTTCGTCAAGAACATGCTCGCGGGCGCGGGGGGCATCGATCTCGTGATGCTGGTCGTGGCGGCCGACGAATCGGTGATGCCGCAGACGCGCGAGCACTTCCACATCTGCCGGCTGCTGCGCGTGCCCGCCGGGGTGATCGTCCTCACCAAGACCGATCTCGCGGACGCCGAAACTATCGAGCTCGCCACGATGGAGGTCCGCGACCTGGCGCAGGGTTCGTTCCTCGAGGGCGCGCCGATCGTCCCCGTGTCGTCGCGAACCGGCCAAGGGCTCGACGCGCTGCGCGCGGCGCTCGTCGCATCGGCAACGCACGCTCCGCAGCGGGAAGAAGGCGGACCCGTTCGGCTTCCCATCGATCGCGTGTTCTCGATCAAGGGATTTGGCACCGTCGCGACCGGCACGCTCGTGTCGGGAACGATCCGCGAAGAGGCGGAGCTGGTTGTTCTTCCCAGCGAGCGGACCGTCAAAGTCCGGGGACTTCAGGTGCACGGGCGGCGAGAGGCTTCGGCCGGCGCCGGCCGCCGCGTGGCGGTCAATCTGGGGGGCGTGGACGTGTCGGAGCTCTGCCGAGGCGACACGCTCGCCGACCGTGACGCGTTCGAGCCGACGAGGCGGATCGACGTCGCGCTCGATCTGCTCGAAGAGGTGCGTCCGCTCCGCCACGGCGCGCGCGTGCGATTCCACAACGGAACGACCGAGCTTCTCGGTAGAGTCGCGCTCGCCGGAAGCGCGATGGAGACGGGCACGCCGCCGGTCTATGCGCGGATCCGACTGGAATCGGCCGCGGTCGTGACGCGCGGCGATCGGTTCATCCTCCGCGCGTACTCTCCGGTCGTGACGATCGGCGGCGGTGTCGTGCTCGATCCGCATCCGGCACGCGGAGCTGTTCGCAACGGCGCGGCGCTCGAACGCTTTCGCGCGCTCGATTCACACGCGCCCGGCGCACACGAGAACGATGTGCTGGTGCGGTTCATCGAGGAACGGGGAGGAGCGGGCATGCGGCGCCGCGACATCGTCGCGCGAGCCGGCCTCTCGCACGCCGCGGCGGCGCGCGCGGTCGATCGCGTCGTCGCCGGAGGAAAGGCCATTCTGCTGGACGATCTGCTCGTGTCGCCGATGGTGTTGACCGATCTCGCGGACCGCCTGGTGCGGGACCTCACGAGCCACCACGCGGCCAACGCGTTGTCGAACGGCATGCCGCGCGAAGAAGCGCGCGATCGAATCTTCCGGCGCGCGCATCCCGCGGTGTTCGAGGCGGTCGTCGGCACGCTTGCCAGCACGAACCGGATCGTCGCGCGCGATCGGCTCACGCTGCCGGGACATCAGGTCTCGCTCACGCCGCACGAATCGGCCGCGCACACCGCGATCGAGCGCATCTATCGAGAGGCGAACCTGACGCCGCCCGACCTCGCGTCGGCGACGCTGGCCGCCGCCGCGCCGCGCGCGATCGTGGATCGCGTCGTTCAGCTGCTCGTGAGAAATCGGACGCTCGTGCGCGTGGAGAGCCTGCTGTTCCACGCGTCGGCGCTCGACGAGCTCAAGGCGAATGTGCGGGCGCTGAAGGCTGAGGGAGAACACGCGCGCGTGGACGTGGCGACGTTCAAAGCGCGCTACGGGATTACGAGGAAGTACGCGATTCCGCTGCTCGAGTATCTGGATCGCGAGCGGGTCACCCGTCGCGTCGGGGAGACCCGGATCGTGCTGTAGGCGCTACCGGTCGTCGCTGCGATTGGCTTCTTTGAAGTTCCTGATCCCCTTGCCGATGCCGCGCCCGATTTCCGGCAGCCGGCTCGCCCCGAAGATCAGCACAATCAGGAACAGAATAACGATTAATTCGGGAATTCCGAGACCCATATCGATCTCCTTCGTTTACGCCGGAGAGAAGACGATTCTATCACTATGACGCGGATCGCGCCGATTACGCGGATCGCGTCTATCCAAAGAGCTCCAACATCAGCCGCCATTCGAACGTTTGGAGCAGCCGGCGGCGCAGCCCTTCGTAGCTTTGCCGGCCGGCGACGAGGTCCGCCATGATCGCGCGGATCGAGGCGCTGCGCGCCAGCGCTTTCATCAGCAGCGCGATGAAGCGCGGCTGGAAGAATCGAGCTTTGATGCGTGCCGCCCGCAGGAGCTCTCCGTGGATCTCGCGCCGGATGCGATCGACGTACGTGTCGGCCGCGCGCGATCCGCTCAAGAGGGCGTCCGCGGCGATGTCGCCCGATTTGAGGGCGAAGAAGATCCCCTCGCGCGTAATTGGATCGACCAGTCCTGCCGCGTCGCCGATGAGCATCCATCGATCGCCGCCCGGCCGGTCGCGTTCGAGCGACGCCTCGCCGAGCGAGGGAATCGGCCAGCTGTATCGCTGCAAGACCGCATCCGCGCCGACGTGGCGCACGATCCATCGGCGCGTTTCGTCCAAGAGCGACGCCGAGCTCGCGCGATCCGCCTGAGCGCAGACGCCGATCGCGAGATGATCGGGCCGCGGGAACGACCACAGATAGCCGGGGGGATCGTTCTCGAACGCCACGACGATCTCGCGCGACGATCGGCCGTGCACGAAGTAGCCGGTCGCGATCGAGAGATCGGATCGCGCGAAGGGGAGGGCGACGGTCCGCCGGACCAGGCTGTTCGCGCCGTCGGCGCCGACGATCCACGAGGCGGTCAACCGTTCGCCGCGCGTCTCGGCGATCCACGCGTCCGCCTCGCGGCGGATCGCGGTCACGCGCTGCGATTTCACGTCCGCGCCGGCCGCTTCGGCCGCGCGCATCAACGCCGCGTCGAATTCCTGCCGCCCCGCCACGACGAGCGGCGGGTAGCCGGACTGATCGTCGGTCAGATCGACGCTGGCCGTGCGATCCTGATGCGAGAACGTCGCGCCGCTGATCTGCACGGCGCTGAGAGCGCTCGGGTCGAGCGCTGTTTTCACCAATTCGAGCGCACGGCCGGTGATGCCGCCGCCGCACGGTTTCTCGCGCGGATGGCTGCCGTCGACGAGCGCGACGCGCGCGCCGCCGCGCGCGAGCCGCTGCGCGGTCCACGACCCCGACGGACCCGCGCCGACGACGAGGACGTCATAGTGCGGCATGTGCTTTCGGCGATCGAAACCGAGAGGATGCATCAATCGTAAGACAGTTGTCCAACGACGGGGACAAAACGCCGCGATTTTCAAGGCTCATCCGGCCCGATCCTGGGCTGCAGCCCGGCCTTCATCTTGCACCTTGCACAACGTGGCAACGTCAGCCACAATTGTTTACGGGGGCATCCATCGCCCCGATCTTCAACACGACACATGCCCGACTCGTATCAGGGAGCTAGCCCGAACGCCCGATTGCTGGCAGGCACTGTCGAGGCCTCCTCGAAGGACTCCGTCCGCTTTGGCAACGCGTTCAGCGTCTCGCTCATGACGCACCTCGCCATCGCGGCGCTGGTGCTGTTCATCATCAGCCTTCCAGCCGTGCCTGGCGTGCCGGTGCCGGACAACCTGTCGCTGAAGGGGTTGATCTGGACCGTTTCCCCCGGCCCCGGCGGTGGCGGTGGGGGCGGCGGGAACAAGACGCCGGAGCCGCCGCGAAAGGCCGAGCTCCCGGCGAAAGACAAGCTGACGGTTCCGGTCGCCAAGCCGGAAAAGATGAAGGCGCCCGAAGAGCCGAAGCCGGAGCAGAAAATCACGATGCCGGCGCAGCCGGTCGCGTCCGGCGTGCAGGAGTTGCCCGGTGCAATCAGTCAGGTCCTGAACCCGAGCATTTCTCTCGGCATCGGAACCAACGGCGGGGCAGGCTCGGGGAAGGGCACGGGAAGCGGACCGGGCGACGGTTCCGGCGTGGGTCCTGGCACCGGCGGCGGTTTCGGCGGCGGCGCCTATCGCCCCGGAAACGGCGTCACGCAGCCTCAGTTGATTCGCGAGGTCAAACCGAACTACACGGCGGACGCCATGCGCGCGAAGATTCAAGGCGTCGTGTGGCTCGAAGCGGTGGTGACGGAAAACGGATCGGTGAGTCAGGTGCGCGTGACGCGTTCGCTCGACCCGACCTTCGGTCTCGATCTCGAGGCCGAGCGCACCGTCAAGAAGTGGCTCTTCCGTCCAGGCACGCGGCTCGGTCAGCCGGTGGCGACGCTCATCGAAATCGAGATGTCGTTCACGCTGCGCTGAAAGCTCTCAGCTCCCAGCTGTCAGCCCTCAGCCAGATCATTCATTCCTCGTCGCGCGCCTGCGATCAGAATGCTCTAGCTGAAAGCTGAAAGCTGATAGCTGAAAGCTGATAGCCTACTTCTTCCCCCTTATCGCGTAGTCAATCCAGCACGCTTCCGGATCGATGGACGGATCGAACAGGTCGTCGGTCAACCCCGCGGCAGGTCTCGCCGCGGGCGTCCCCGTTTCCGACACCGTGTGATCGAGCGCGCGCTCGATCTGCGTCCGCACGTCGTCGATGTGCAGGCGCGTCGCGCGATCCGACGCGCGAACGGAGGCGATGCGCAGATCCGTATCGAGCGTTTTGAGCTCCCCGCGGAAGAACGCACGCGCATCGTCGACGGCCGCGAGCCGCCCGTTGATGCGATCGGCGAGCGCTTCAACGTATGCACGCTGCAGGTTGCGCCGGTACGCGTCGACCTTGATCGGCGATCCGTTGTAGAACTCACCCCAGATTCCTTTGCGGACGTCCGCGAGGAAATCGAGCGGACGGTACGCCGCCGCGCCGTCGAGCGCTTCCTGCTCCACGAGCCGGGCGATCCGCGTGCTGCTCAGGAGCGAGTTGAGCACGCGCATCTGTCCGGTGCGCACGCGATCGAGGATGCCCACCGGCTCGATGCGCCGGAGGATCTCCGCATTGATCGCCCACGTCGGCGTCTGGAACGCGTTCTCGTTCAAGAACTTCACGGCGGCCGCCTGCTTTTCGCGCACGATCGGCTTGAAGAGCACGCCCTGCTGGCCGATGTTCTTCTGCTGCGAGTTGAAGCCGCCGACGATGGCGGCGACGTGATTCATCTCGGTTGCCCATTGCCCGAGCATGCGTCCGTAGACTTCGTCTAGATCGTCGTACGGCTCGCCGGTCTTCGTCGTCGTCGCGGTCAAGAGCATCGCGGCCACGCGCTGCAGGTTCTTGAGGCCGAGGGCCGAGGACGACACCGCGTCTTCGTCGCCGACCGCTTCCGTCAGCTCGCCAGGATCGGATCCGCCCGAGGAGGCCGTCGAGAATCGCAGGTACGGCGTCTCGTCCTGCTGTCGCGCCCACTCGTCGAGCGTCTTCTTCTCCTCGTCAGGCGTCCGCGCTCCCGCGATCGGCTTGTATCCCCACATCGTCGCCCACTTGTCGTACGGCCCGATGCGCGGAACGAGATCCGCGGCGTCGATGTTGTCCTCCGGCTGCGCGACGTAATTGAACCGCGAGTAATCCATCAGCGTCGGCGTGTGGCCCATCTTCTTCACCCACTCGCGATCGCGCACCTTCGACGCCGGGTACATCGAGCTGGCCTTCATGTTGTGCTGGAAGCCGAGCGTGTGGCCGACCTCGTGCGCCGCGACGTACTCGATGAGGCGTCCCATCAAATCGTCCGGCAGCGGAAGCGTCTTCGCGCGCGGATCGAGCGGACCGACCTGCAAGAAGTACCAGTTTCGCGCGAGGTTCATGACGTTGTGGTAGAACTGGATGTCGCTCTCGAGGATCTCACCGGAGCGCGGGTCGTGAATGTGCGGCCCCGACGCGTTCTCGATCGTGGACGGAAGCCAGCGGATCACGGAATAGCGCGCGTCCTCCGGACTCCAATCAGGATCCTGTTCCGGCGTCGGCGCCTCCTTCGCAATGATGGCGTTCGTGAAGCCCGCCGCCTCGAACGCCGGCTGCCAGCTCTCCACGCCCTTCTTCATGTACGCGACCCATTTCGTCGGCGTCGCAGGATCGATCCAGTAAACGATCGGCTTCACGGGATCGGACAGCGCGGCGTTCGGATCCTTCTTCTCGAGCCGCCACCGCGTGATGAAGCGGCGCTCGGGCGATCGATGCTCCTCGCGCCCGTAATCCGTTTGACGGATCGAGAAGTATCCGACGCGCTCGTCGAACAGCCGCGCCTGCATCGGCTTCTCGGGCAGCAGCACCATGCTGTAGTGCATCAGGACGCTGTGCGTGCCGGATCGAAGCGGCGCCGCGCCGCGGCCGCCGCCCGGCGCGGGCCCGCCGCGTCCGCCGCCAGCCGCCGGATCGGGCGGATTGTTGTAGGTATGCGTTGATTCGACTTCGATGTTCTCCGGGAACGAGACCGTCCGCTCGACGAACGATCGTGCGGCGTCGAAGGTGCGCGCGCCGACTCGCGTGCGTCCGCTGAACTCCGGCACATCCGTCGTGAAGAGGCGCGTGACGTCGATCACCGCCGCGTCGTCCTTGCCGAGCGCCTCGATGTTGAACGCCATGACGATCGGACTGTAGTTGGCCGCCTCGACCGCTTTCGCGATCGGCGTCGCCGAATCCGCGACGACGTCGTAAGCGATCGCGCGAAGCAGGATGCGATCCCCGCGGCGCTCCCACTTGACGACGCGATTGCCGGCGGCCTGGCCGCCGTACCCGGCGCCGAGCGTCGTGCGCGCGATCTGGCTCACCCACAGGAACTCCCGGCCGAGCCGGTTCTTCGGAATCTCGTAATAGACGCGGTCCCTGATCCGATGCACCGTGAACACGCCGTCATCGGACTTTGCGTCCTTCGTGATCACCCGATCGTACGGCCGGATCTGCGGCTCCGGCAGCCGTCCACCGCGGCCGCCGCCGGCCGCCGTTTCCTGCGTCGTCTCGGTCTGCGGATCCTGCGCCGCGGCCGCGACCGGAACCAACGCCACAGCGAAAGCGAGCGCCAAGGCTCTCAGCTTCATACCTGTCGTCCTTCCTCGAAGTGCCGAAACCAGATGCGCGGATTGTAGCCGAACCCAAAAAAAACGGCCGGCGGGAAGTCCCGCCGGCCAATCTGCAATCCGTAATCTGCAAACCGCAATCAGTACATGCCTCCCATGCCGCCGCCGCCCGGCGCCGGGGCGTCCTTCTTCTCCTCGGGAATCTCGGAGACGAGGGCCTCGGTCGTCAGCAAGAGCGACGCGATGGAGGACGAGTTCTGGAGCGCCGTGCGCACGACCTTGACGGGGTCGATGACGCCCGACTGGACCAGATTCTCGTACCGATCGGCGGCCGCGTTGTAGCCTTCCTCGCCCTTCGCGTCCTTGACGCGCTGGACGACGATCGAGCCTTCCTGGCCCGCGTTCGACGCGATCCAGCGGAGCGGCTCTTCGATTGCCTTGCGGATGATCTCGACGCCGACGCGCTGATCGCCTTCGAGCTTGAGCGAGTCGAGCGCCTTGCTGGCGCGAATGAGCGCCACGCCGCCGCCGGGCACGATGCCCTCTTCGACGGCCGCCTTGGTCGCGTGCATCGCGTCCTCGACGCGCGCCTTCTTCTCCTTCATCTCCGTCTCGGTGGCCGCGCCGACCTTGATGACCGCGACGCCGCCCACGAGCTTCGCCAGACGCTCCTGGAGCTTCTCGCGATCGTAGTCGGAGGTGGTCTCTTCGACCTGCGTGCGGATCTGCTTCACGCGGCCTTCGATCGCGCCCTGGCTGCCGCCGCCTTCGACGATCGTCGTGTTGTCCTTGTCGATGGTGACCTTCTTGGCCTTCCCGAGATCGTCGAGCTTGATGTTCTCGAGCTTGAGGCCGAGGTCCTCGGTGATCGCCCGGCCGCCGGTGAGCACCGCGATGTCCTCGAGCATCGCCTTGCGGCGATCGCCGAAGCCCGGCGCCTTGACGGCCGCGGCCTGCAGCGTGCCGCGCAGCTTGTTCACGACGAGCGTCGCGAGCGCTTCACCGTCGACGTCCTCCGCGATGATGACGAGCGGACGGCCCGCGCGCGCGACCTGCTCGAGCAGCGGGAGCAGATCCTTCATCGAGCTGATCTTCTTTTCGTGGATCAGGATCACCGGATTCTCGAGCACCACTTCCATGCGCTCCGGATCGGTGACGAAGTACGCGGAGAGGTAGCCGCGGTCGAACTGCATGCCCTCGACCACCTCGAGCGAGGTCTCCATGCTCTTGGCTTCCTCGACCGTGATGACGCCGTCCTTGCCGACCTTCTCCATCGCTTCCGCGATGATCTTGCCGATCGTCTCGTCGCTGTTCGCCGAGATGGTGCCGACCTGCGCGATCGCCTGGCCGCTGACCGGCCGCGACTGCTTCTTCAGCTCGGCGACGACGACCTCGACCGCCTTCTCGATGCCGCGCTTGAGCTCCATTGGATTCGCGCCGGCGACGACGTTCTTCGCGCCCTCGCGGAAGATCGCCTGTGCGAGGACCGTGGCGGTCGTCGTGCCGTCGCCCGCGATGTCCGACGTCTTGCTCGCGACCTCGCGCACCATCTGCGCGCCCATGTTCTCGAGCGGATCCTTGAGGTCGATTTCCTTCGCGACGGTCACGCCGTCCTTGGTGATGGTGGGGGAGCCGAACTTCTTGTCCAGTACGACGTTGCGGCCCTTGGGACCGAGCGTCACCTTGACCGCGTTGGCGAGGCTGTTGACGCCGCGCAGGATCGCCTGCCGCGAGTCCTCACCGTAAACAATCTGCTTTGCCATGATGCTTTGATCTCCGTTAGTTCAGCTTTCAGCTATCAGCCGTCCTAGTTCAGCTTTCAGCTATCAGCCGTCAGCTATCAGTTGTCTGAGTTTCCGACCGCCTGTCATCCGCCCAGCTCTGCGCCGTCAGCTCCGCTGACAGTCGCGAGCCGAGAGCCGAGAGCTGACAGCTACTGAATCACTCCGAGAATCTCTTCCTCGCGCATGATGAGGTACTCCTCACCATCGAGCTTGATTTCCTGGCCGGAGTACTTGCCGAAGAGGATCGTGTCGCCCTCTTTGACATCGAGCGGGGTGACTTTGCCGTCCTTCTCGACTTTGCCCTTCCCGACCGCGATGACCTTCCCCTGCTGCGGCTTCTCCTTGGCGGTATCGGGGATGATGATGCCGCCGACTTTCTGCTCGCCCTCCTCGAGGCGCTGCACGATCACGCGGTCGTGCAAGGGGCGAATCCGAACTTTCGTCTGTGTTGCTGCCATACGGTCTAGCTCCAAGAGTGAGAGGTGAATGGTTGAGGTGGTTTGGTAAAAGCTCTGTAAATGAAGCCTGGCTCGCCTGCGGCTTAGCACTCGGGGCGTCCGACTGCCAATTCTACAGGAACCCTCGCCGGGCTTGTCAAGCAGTCTCTGCGGTCGATTGCTAACGGGCCGGACGCGCGCGGCGCGCGGCTACATGAGGCGCTTGATGCGGTACTCGGTCATTTTCCGCGCGACGGTATTGCGGTGGAGGCCGAGGAGGTCCGCCGCGTCGCCGACGCTGCCCTTCGAGCGCTGGAGCGCCCGAGTGATGAAGACCTTCTCGAACTCGCGGCGCGCGTCGTCGTAGAGAACGCCCCGATCGAGCATCTCCTGAACGAGTTTCTCGAGCTGATCGCGCACGGCCTAGTGCAGCTCGCGTCCGGAGAGCAGGCGATACGCGTCGATGTATTTGTCGCGCGTCCTGCGCACGACCTCGTCGGGGAGCGACGGCACCGGCGGCTGCTTGTTCCACCGGATCTCTTCGAGGTAGTCGCGCACGAACTGTTTGTCGAAGCTTGGCTGCGCGTGCCCCGGCTCGTATTGCGCGCGGGGCCAGAAGCGCGACGAGTCAGGCGTCAGCACCTCGTCGATCAGCACCACATCGGTCGCCGGCGATCCCGCGCCGACGAGCCCGAACTCGAACTTCGTGTCGGCGACGATGATCCCTTTCGATTCCGCGTGCGTGGCGCCGCGCGCGTAGATCTCGAGCGTGAGGCGCTTCAAACGGGCGACGAGATCCGCGCCGACGATCCGCGCGGCTTCCGCTTCGCTGATGTTGATGTCGTGGCCGGTGTCCGCCTTCGTCGCGGGCGTGAAGATCGGCTCCGGCAGGCGATCCGATTCACGCAGGCCGGCGGGAAGCGCGATGCCGCAGACGGCGCCCGACTGCTGGTATTCCTTCCAGCCCGAGCCGGACAGATATCCGCGCGCGACGCACTCGATCGGCACGGGACGCGTGCGCCGCACGAGCATCGATCGTCCGGCGAGCATCGATCGATAGGCGCGCAGCGATTCCGGAAACGCGTCGACGTCGGTCGCGATCAGATGATGCGGCACGAGATCGCCCATCCGCTCGAACCAGAACGCGGAGAGCTGCGTCAGCACTTTGCCCTTGTCGGGAATGCCGGAGCCAAGCACGTAGTCGAACGCGGAAATGCGATCGGTCGTCACGATGAGCAGGTCGTCGCCGACCTCGTAGACGTCCCGGACTTTGCCGCGGCGATGAAGCGTCAGATCAGCGAAGGAAGTTTCGAGCAGAGGAGCAGTCGACAACACTGTAGGACCTCTCGGCGAGAACGGGGAAGCTTATAGGCAGGCCTGACGGCGAGTCAATCACAAATCGCGGATCAGCGTCATCGCGCGATCCGTCTGATCCGCGCGATCCGCGTCTATCCGCGGGATCCGTCTGATCCGCGTGATCCGTGTCTATCCGCGTGATCCGTCTGATCCGCGTGATCCGTGTCTATCCGTGTGATCCGCGTCTATCCGCGTGATCCGTGTCTATCCGCGTGATCCGCGTCTATCGGCGTCAATCGGTGTCCGGCTTTTTCGTTTTGATCGTGATGTTGCCGCGCACGGTGCGCAGCGTGATGGTCGGACCGCCGCCGGCAATGGACGCGGTCACGCGCTGCTCCTCGCCGTCGACCTTCACCTCGGCAAGTCCTTCCGGAACGGTGAGTCGGCTGTCGGTGGCGAGCGCGTCGAGCTTCACGCCGCCGTCGGGCAGCGTGACTTCGATCGGCTCGCCGCCTTCCGTGTAGATCGCGAGCGGCGCCGGCTTCTCGAGCGTGACGGTGACTCGCGTATCTCGTCCGTCGATCCGCACCTCGCTGCTGACGCCGGTGAGATTGACGGATCCGCCCACCGTGTTCATGCGGACGCTCTTGCGCGTCGCGGCGAGATCTTCGATCACGACCTTCGAGTTGTTCGACTCGAGCTCGATCGGTCCGCCGATCGCCGAGGCGCGGAGCTCGCCGGCTTGGATCTGGAGAATCGCGTCCCCTTTGACGCGCGTGAGCCATATCGCGCTCCCGCGCGTGTTCAGTTTGAGGCTCGCGATGTCCTCCATCTCCAACTTGCCGCCGCGATGCGTCGCGACGAGCCGCGAGACGCGGCGCACGGCCGTCTGCCCGCGCGCTTCGACGATCTCCGCGGCGTTCACGTCGGAGATCTCGAGACGTCCTCGGCTCGGCTGTATTCGCACGGCGAGGCTCTTCGGGACTTTGAGCGCGAGCGTTGCCCGCTGCGCGCCGGGTTCGGGATAGTCGATGCCGAGCACCATCGTCGCGCCCGCGTCGTTGAATTTTATTTTCGTGGCCTGCGCGAGCTTGGCGGCTTCCGCGTCGTCGTATCCGTTCGATCGCACCGACAGATCGCACGCGATGTCGGTGCGCGCCTCGCCGACGATCGTCAGCGGCGTGTTGCCCACTTCGATTCGCAGCTCGGTCGCGCCGTCGGGGAGGGGCACCACGGTCGAGCTCGACGCTTCGGCGGACCCCGGGTTGCCGTGGAGCTCGCGGCGGACCTCTTCCAGGAGCTTGCTGACCGACATCCCCTTCTCGTTGGGGGCGCCGGCGGGCACGGTCGCATAGTAGACCATCGTCCCGATGAGGACGAACCCGGCGATCAGCAATAACTCGCGTTTTCCCATAGACTTGGCGCGGTCTCTATGCTACTGTTCAAAGGTCGCGGGGTGCGCATTCCCGAGCGTATACGAGCCCTGGGCGGCCGCGCGACTCACAAAAACGTCAGCTTTCCGAATATTATTCCTGACCGATAGTCTCGGCGCATGCAGCCACGAGTCCGGAACGCGCTGATCTTCCTGCTCACCCTGGGGCTGCTGGCGATTTTCCTCCGCAGCGTCAACGTCGGGGACGTCTGGGCGGAAGCGCGCCACGCCAGTCCGTGGCCATTGCTGCTTGCCGTCGCGGTTACGGGCGTCACGTACGTGGTTCGCGCGTTCCGGTGGCAGTACCTGCTCGCTCCGATAGGGGCGACGCATTTCAGCACCGCGTTCCGGACTACCGTTATCGGCTTTGCAGCGACGTTTCTGTTACCGGCGCGTGCCGGTGAAGTGCTGCGTCCCTATCTGCTGGCGCGCCGCGAAGGCCTGAACGCCACCGCCGCATTCGCCACGATCATCCTCGAGCGGCTGCTCGACCTCATTACCGTGCTGATGCTCTTCGCCGGGTTCGTGCTCACGGCAGCGCCAGGCACCGTCGCCGGGGATCCCGCCGCGTTCGCGCGCGTGAAGTTCGGCGGTCTGCTCGCGGCTGTTGCGGCGGTCGTGGGCGCCGGCCTGCTGTTCGCGCTGGCGGGGCACCCTGAAACCATGGGACGAATCGCGCTGCGGATCGAGCGGGTCCTACCCGAGCGGTTGGCCCGACTGGTGGCAACCTTCGTGGAGACGTTCGCGCAGGGACTGGCGGTGATGCGGCAGCCTCGCCGGATGCTGGTCGCGCTCGCGCTGTCGTTCCCGCTCTGGCTCGCGATTGCCACCGGTATCTGGCTGACGTCGCAGGCATTTCATATTACGTTCCCGTTTCAGGCTTCGTTCCTGGTGATGACCATCCTCGTCGTCGGCGTTGCGGTGCCGACGCCGGGCGCCGTCGGCGGGTTTCATCTGGCGTATCAGCTCGCCGTCGAGATTTTCTTCAACGCCCCCTCGGAGCGCGCTGTCGGCGGCGCGATCGTGCTGCACGCGATTTCCTTCGTGCCGGTGACGCTGCTGGGCATTTATTTCATGGCGCGTGAAGGATTGACGCTCGGCAGTGCGCGCCGCCTCGCGGAGCAGACGGCGCACGGGGCGACGCACGCGGCGGCGGATCATGCGCCCGCTGACGGCCGTTCCGATCGCGAGATTGCTCCGGTCGATCGCATCCGGCGCGAGGCGGAAGGCCGCGCTCGATGAAGTGCCCGTTTTGCGGGCATCTGAAGGACAAGGTCGTCGACTCGCGCGAGAGTCGCGAGGGCGACGTCATTCGGCGGCGGCGGCAATGCCTGGAATGCGGCAAACGGTACACGAGCCGTGAGCGGATCGAGGAAATCGAGTATCGTGTCGTCAAGAAAGACGGCAACCGCGAGGCGTTCCAGCGGCAGAAACTGATTGCGGGATTGTTGCGCGCGTGCGAGAAACGCCCCGTAAGCGTGCAGCAGCTCGAGGCAATTGCGGATCGGATCGAAGCGGACTTGCAGGACCGTCCGGACCGGGAAATGACGACGGAGGAAATTGGGGCACGGCTCATGCAAGAGCTGAAGCAGCTCGACCACGTCGCGTACGTTCGGTTCGCGTCGGTTTACCGTCAGTTCAGGGACGTCGGGCAATTCAAGCGGGAAGTGGACGAGTTGCAGAAATCGAAATGAAGGCGGCCACGAGAATCCTGACGGCGCTGATGGTGGCGGCCGCGGTGGCGGTGTGCTCCGCGCAGACCCTCCAAGTCACGCCGCTCACCAAGGACGGGCGGATTCTCGTCACCCTCCGGATGAACGACGTGTTCACGGAGGACGTGCGGACCTCGATGCACAGCGGTCTGCGCATCACGTTCGTCTACGACATCGAGTTGAAGCGCAGCACGGCGCTCTGGGTCGATCGCACGCTCGCGGCGACCAGCATCACGGCGTCGGTCGAATACGACATTCTCAAGCAGCGCTATCTCGCGACCCGCCGCGAGGACGGCCGGATGGAGAACGCGGAAACGATCGAACGCGAGGAAGCCGCGCGCGCGTGGCTGACGGAGTTCGACAAGCTGCCGCTCTTCAGCACGTCGATGCTCGAAGGCAACTCGGAATACTACCTTCGCGTCCGCGCGCACACGACCCCGAGCAACAAGTCCTTCGTGTGGCCTTGGGAAGGCGGCATCGCGGGGCTCGCCAAGTTCACGTTTCTCCGATAGTCCGCCCGACGGCGCGCGTCGAGCGTCACCATTACCATGAGCGGCATGAGCACGACTCGCGAGGCGACCCGCCCGACGCTGCCGGCCCGGCCTGCGTCCACGGGGCCGTCGACCGAGCGCCGTCCGTTCCGCGACAACCCTCGGCTGATCCTTCTCGGCATCTTCGTCCTCATCGCGGCGCTCGTCGCGATGGTCCGTCTCGCGGATCGATCGACGGAGCTGAATCCCGACTTCCTCAGCGAGGTCGTGCTGTACGCGCTCTCCGCCGCCGATCTCACGATGCTCGTCGCGCTGGTCTTCGTGCTCGCGCGCAACATCGTCAAGCTCGTCGTCGAGCGCCGGCGAGGGCTGCCGTTCTCGCGCTTCCGCGCGAAGCTGGTGCTCGCGCTGCTCGGTCTGACGGTCGTGCCGAGCGTCCTCGTCCTCACGGTCGGCAGCGAGCTGATTCGCAGCAGTACCGAGAAGTGGTTCAGCCAGCCGATCGACGAGGCGCTGGTCGCGGCGACGCGCATCGCGCAGGACTACTATCGCGACCGCGAGGCAGCCGTCGCGAATCATGCCGCGCGCATCGCGCGCGGGCTGCCGGCCGCCGCCGTGGTGTCGGGCGATCTCGAGGCGGTCCGCGGCGCGATTGAGACCGAAGTGCCGGGACGCGTCGGCCTCGTCGAGGTGTACCGGGTCAGGAGCAGAACCGGCGCATCACCCGACGTCGCGTTGTTGTTCGCCGTCGAAACGCCAGGCCTTCCGAAGGGCCGCGTGCAGGCATCCGCCGATCGGCTGGCCGCGATGGTTGCGGCGGGTGCGTCCGAGGGGCATTCGCCGGAACCGTTGGACGGCGGGGGCGAGCTCGTTCGCGCCGGCGCGCCCGTCCGCGACGCGACCGGCCGCGTCGTCGGCGTCGTGCTCGCGAGCGATCATCTCTCTGGAGAATCGGCGCGGCACGCGCGGCAAGTCATCGAGGCGTATCAGAACCGCAGCCAACTCAAAGCGCTGCGGCGGCCGATCCTGGGCATCTACCTGAATCTCTTCGTCATGATGACGCTGATGATTCTCGTCAGCGCGACCTGGACCGGCTTGTACCTCGCGAAGCGCATCACGCGCCCCGTTCAACGCCTCGCCGCGGGCGCGCGGGAGATCGGCGCGGGCCACCTCGATCACCGCATCGAGGCCGAGACGCGCGACGAGTTCGGCCAACTGGTGGAAGCGTTCAACACGATGGCGGAGGAGTTGGCGACGAGCCAGCGAAAGCTGGAACATTCGCGGCTCGATCTCGAGCGGAAGAACCTTCAGCTCGACGAGCGCCGTCAGTACATCGAGACCGTCCTCGAACGCATCGCCACCGGCGTGATTTCGCTCGGTCCCGAAGGGAAGATCGAGACGATCAACACCGCCGCGCTTCGCTTGCTGGAAGTCGATCGCTCCGTCATCGGCGCGCGCGCCGAAGACGTATGCCAGCGGGAGGACCTGAAGCCGCTGGAAACCCTGCTGCGCCAGTCGCGCGGCGGATCGTCGGAGCCCGCCGCGCAGGAAATCGCGATTCTCCGCGAGGGACGCGAGCTCCACCTCGCAGCCGCGGCGACGCCGCTCGTTCGCGACGACGGCACGGCCGGCGCGGTGCTCGTCTTCGACGACGTGACGCCGCTGATTCGGACGCAGCGCGTGGCCGCCTGGCGCGACGTCGCGCGCCGCCTCGCGCACGAGATCAAGAATCCGCTGACGCCGATTCAGTTGTGCGCCGAGCGCATGCGCCGGCACTTCAGCGCGGCGCCCGCTCCATCGCGCGATCTCGTCGACGAGTGCACGTCGACGATCGTGGGCGAGGTCGAGTCGCTCAAGGGGCTCGTGGACGAGTTCGCGCAGTTCGCGCGCATGCCGGCGCCGAAGGCCGTGCCGTCCGATCTGAATGCCGTGCTCACGGAAACCCTCGCGCTCTACAACGGCCTCTTCAAAGAGATCCGCATCGAGCGCGTCTTTGCGTCCGAGCTGCCGGCGGTCCGCGTCGACCTCGAGCAGGTACGGCGCGTCGTGATCAATCTGGTCGACAATGCGGTGGAGGCGCTCGGCGGGAGCGCCGCGCGCAGCCGTCCCGACGGACGCCCGCCGACGATCGTCGTCGAGACCAGGCACGACGCCGGCAACGGCGTCGCGCGGATTCTCGTATCCGACAACGGTCCGGGGATACCCGCCGCGGATCGTGAGAAGCTGTTCATGCCTTACTACTCGACGAAGCGGCGCGGCAGCGGCCTCGGGCTCGCGATCGTCCGCCGCATCATCGCCGAGCACGGCGGCAGCATCGAAGTCGCCGACAACGTCCCGAGCGGGACCGTTTTCACCATTGACCTGCCCGTATGATGGATCGACGAGGCGGTCGCCAATCACGATGACCACGAAGAGCACGATGAACACGACGAAATATTTGTCAGCATCGTGGTCATCGTGTCATCGTGAACATCGTGCCGCGGCGCACGTGAGCCCTGTGGCAATCTTCAAGTGAAAAGCACCGTTCTCATCGTCGACGACGAAGCCGGCGTGCGCAGCGCGCTGAGCGGCGTGCTGCGCGACGAGGGCTATGTGGTCGATGCCGTCGAGAGCGGCGAGGCGTGTCTCGATCGCGTCGTTCGCGCGCCGTACGACGTCATCGTGCTCGACATCTGGCTGCCCGGGATGGACGGATTGGCCACGCTCGCGCGGCTGCGCGAGCGGCGCGTCGACGCGCCCGTTGTCATGATCTCCGGTCACGGCAACATCGAGTCGGCGGTCAAGGCGATCAAGCTCGGCGCGTTCGATTTCGTCGAAAAGCCGCTGTCGCTCGAGAAGACGGTGCTCGTCATCGGGAACGCGGTCCGTCAGAGCCGGCTCGAAGCGGAGAACAGGGCGCTTCGCGCGAGCGTCGACAAGCGCTTGACGATGGTGGGCGAGAGCTATGCGATGGTGCAGCTCCGCGAGCAGGTCGCTATGGCGGCGCCGACCAACGGCCGCGTGCTGATCTACGGCGAGAACGGAACGGGGAAAGAGCTCGTCGCGCGCACGATTCACGCGTTGAGCCGGCGGCGCGGCGGACCCTTCGTCGAAGTGAACTGCGCGGCGATCCCGGAGGAGCTGATCGAGAGCGAGATGTTCGGCCACGTGAAGGGCGCGTTCACGGGCGCGATGCTCGACCGGCGCGGGAAATTCGAGCTCGCGGACGGCGGAACGCTCTTTCTCGACGAGATCGCCGACATGAGCCTGAAGACGCAGGCCAAAGTGCTGCGCGCGCTGCAGGAGCAGGTGGTGGAGCCTGTCGGCGGCGCGACGGGTGTGCGCGTCGACGTCCGCGTGATTGCCGCGACCAACAAGGATCTGACGGCGGAGATTCGCGCGACACGGTTCCGCGAGGACCTGTATTTCCGGTTGAACGTCATTCCGATCTTCGTGCCGCCGCTGCGCGATCGCGCGGACGACGTGCCGCGGTTGGCGGAACATTTCATGGCGGAGCTGGCGCGGGAGTACGGCCGCCGCCGGAAGACGTTCGAGCCGCAGGCGCTCGCCGCGCTGCAGCGCTATCGATGGCCCGGCAACGTTCGAGAGATGCGGAACGTCCTCGAGCGCCTGATGATCATGGTACCGGGCGATTCGATTGCCGCCTCCGATCTGTCGTTCCTCGACGGCAGCGTGGCGGTCGAGGAAGCGGCCGGCGCGGCGATCGTGCCGCTGCACGATGCGCGCGACCGGTTCGAGCGCGACTACATCCTGCGCGCGCTCGCGCAGCAGCAGGGCAACATCTCGCGCACCGCGGAAGTGCTCGGCGTGGAGCGCAGCAATCTCTATCGGAAGATGCGCGGCTTCGGCATCGCGCCGTCGCGCAAGCTCGACGAAGAAGAGGAGTCCGCCTAGCTAGCCCGAGAGCTTCTTCTCGAGCACTTGCGCGTCGCTGAACCGCTCGAGCTGCAGATAGAACTCGGCCGACTGCGTCAGCGCCGCCGACGGCACGAGGCCCACGATCTCGCTCTCGAGAATCGAGACGCCGTACCGCGCGGCCTCGCGCTTCACCATCTCGAACACGCGAAACATCGGCGTCTTCTCGTAGTTGGTCAGGTTGATCGAGACCTGCGCGAGATTCCGATCTTCGACCTTGACGCCCATCGCCTTCACGTACCGGAGGCCTCCGCTGCTGTGGCGGATCGCTGCGGCGATCTTTTTCGCGACGTCGAGCCGATCGGTGTTCAGGTTGATGTTGTACGCGATGAGCGGCATGCGCGCGCCGACGACCGACGCGCCTGCCGACGGGTGCGGCGCGGCGGGACCAAAATCCGGCGCCCATCCCGCGGACGCCATCTTCGCCGCCAGTCCTTCGAATTCTCCCCGCCGAATATCTTCCAGATTCTTGCGGACGGGATTCGATGATGCCTCTTCGTAGAGATACACCGGGACCTTGAAGCGCTCGGCCACGGCCGCGCCGACCTCTTTCGCGAGCGCCACGCAGTCCGCCATCGTCACGCCTTCGATCGGGACGAACGGTACGACGTCGACCGCGCCGATTCTCGGGTGCTCGCCGGTGTGCTGCCGCAGATCGATCGACGATGTCGCGGCATCGAAGAGCGCGAGCGTCGCGGCTTTCAACGCGGGCGCGTCTCCGGCCAGTGTGAACACGGATCGGTTGTGCGAGGCATCCGACGAATAGTCGAGCAGCCGGACTCCCGGCGTCGATCGAATCGCATCTGCCATGCGATCGACGACCTCCGCGCGGCGGCCTTCGCTGACGTTCGGAATCGATTCGATGATCGGCATGCGGATCTTGTAGCACAGGCGTTCGGTCGAGAGGAGCGGCCGCCCCTTTTTGTTTGACGCCGGCCTGCTGGGAGTTCCATAATCCAGCGAACATCTTCCTCCCTGATGACCGATCCGCTTCGATCCGATCCGCTCCACGAAGCCGGAGAAATCCCGGAGCGCGATAGAGACGCACGCATCGAGGCGCTTCTCGTCGCGGGTCTCGATCATTACTTTGCCGGTCAGCACGAGCTCGCCATCAGCGTCTGGACGCGCGTGCTCTTTCTCGATCGCGGCCACGCGCGGGCGAAGGCGTACATCGATCGCGCGCGCGGGGCGATTGCCGAGCGGCAGCGCGAGGGGGAAGAGCTGTTGCACACCGGCGCCGCCGCGTTCGATCGCGGGGATGCGCGCGCCGCGCGGCGGCTGCTGAACTCGGCGGTCGAGCGTGGTGCCGGCAGCGAGGAGGCGCTCGTCCTGCTCGAGCGGTTGAATCGGCTCGAGCAAGCCACGGTGCGTCCGGCGCCCGCCGCCGCGCAGCGCCCGCCGTCGGACGAGACAACGGAGTCTCCACTCGTTCCGCAAGACGCGGCCGGCTCGTCGAAGATCGTGTGGGTCGCGACCGGCGTCCTCGCCGGCCTCGCCGCCGCCGGCGTAGTCGGATGGATCGCGTTGACGCGGCCGGAGTGGCTTCCGGTCACGGCGAGATCCGACGCGCCGCGATCCGTGGAAGCGGCCGAGCCGCTGCCGGTTCCTTCGCCGTCAGAGATCTGGCTCGCGCGCGCGAGGAAGCTCTACGAGGATGGACGCGTGCGCGATGCGCTGCGGGCGCTCGATTCGATCGGGCGGTCCGATCCACGGCGCGCCGAGGCCGACGAGTTGAGGGCGGCCATGCAGCGCACGCTGCTCGACGCCGCGCGCTTACGTCCCGGGCAGCAATGAGGTGCCCGAAATGTCACTACATCAGTTTCGGCAGCGTCACGCGCTGCCGCAACTGCGGCTACGAGTTCTCGCTCGCTCCTGAAAACACGCCGCTCGATCTCCCGATTCAGGATGCCGACCCGCCGCTCGGCCCGATGAGCGATCTCCGTCTCTCGGATCGATCCGCGATGCAGCCCGCACCCGACGACAACGCCGCGCGCCGAGCCGCCGCCGCTCCGCGGCTCGACCTGCCGCTCTTTTCCGATCGTTCGCGCGTCGACGATGCGCCGCTCGTATCGGCGCCTGCGGTCCCTCGTCCGCCGCTGTCGGTGCGACGGGCGCCGCCGCCGATCGTGAAGCCAAAGATCGAGAAGAGCGCGCCGGAATCGGATTCGCTTCTCGCTCCCGACGACGACAGCGACGACGGCATCGATACGGGCGGCGAAGAGGAAGACCGCAAGCGCGAACAGGAATTCCGAAGGCTGTCGCAGTCGCTTCGCGCGGCGAAGCAAGCCGCCGCCCGTGCGCCGGTTGAGCTCGTCGTCGCGTCCGCGGGCGCTCGGCTCCTCGGGGGATTGGTCGACGTCCTGCTGCTGGCATCGATTGACGCCGCCGTGTTGTATTTCACGCTGCGCGTGCTGGGGCTGACGTTCGCCGACATTCGCGTGCTGCCGCCGATTCCAATCGCGATCTTCCTCCTGCTGTTGAACGGCGGCTACCTCGCGACGTTCACGGCGGCGGGCGGGCAGACGATCGGCAAGATGCTCACCGGAATCCGCGTGGTCGCGGCGCGTCCCGAAGACGATGAAGGGTTCGAAGCGTTCAACCTGCGAGTGTCGCTTGGCGCCGCGGTCGTGCGGGCCGCGGCGTATCTCGTGTCGCTGTTGCCCGCGGGCCTCGGGTTCGCCGCGATCCTGTTCGATGCCGAGGGACGCGCGCTCCACGATCGACTGTCCAACACCCGCGTCGTAAGAGCGTGACCCGCCTCGCAGTCTTCCTGGCGACAGCCGGCTACACCGGCTATTTCCCGGTCGCGCCGGGCACCGTCGGATCGGCCGTTGGTCTGGCGGTCTACTTCTTCGTCTGGCGCGTGCAATCCGTCGCGTTCGAAATCGCGTTGATCCTCGTCCTGTTCGCCGTTGGTGTGTGGGCCGGCACGATCGCCGAGCGCTACTTCGGCGGCATCGATCCGGGGCCCATCGTGCTCGACGAAGTCGTCGGCATGCTGATCACGCTCGCGCTCGTCCCGGTCGGCTTGACCGGCGCGCTCGCGGGCTTTTTCCTCTTTCGCGTCTTCGACGTCATCAAGCCGTTTCCTGCGGCGCGATTCGAAAAACTGCATGGCGGCCTCGGCGTCATGGCAGACGACGCGATGGCCGCGATCTACGCGAACATCGTGCTCCGCATCGCGATCGCGGTGTCCGGCGGGTGGATTGCATGACGCCGGACGCGCCGCCGAAGCCGATTCGCACGGCGGAGGTCATTGCTGTCGGGAGCGAGCTTCTCGGATCGACGCGCGTCGACACGAACTCGCTGTTTCTCGCCGATCGGTTGTCGTCGCTCGGCATCGAGCTGCGGGCGAAATCCGTTGTCGGTGACAACCGCCGCGAGCTCGCCGAGCATCTGCGTCGATCGCTCGAGCGGGTCGATCTCGTCATTCTCTCGGGCGGACTGGGACCGACCGACGACGACGTGACGCGCGACGCGGTGTCGGACGCCTTGGGCGTTCCGCTGGTGGAGCATCCGGAGATCGTGGATCGCTTGCGCGAGCGCTTCGCTCGCCGCGGGCTGCAGATGCCGGACGTCAATCGCCGTCAAGCGCTGATCCTCGAAGGTGGAGTGGTGCTGAGCAATCCGAACGGCACCGCGCCCGGACAGATGATCGTGCGGGGCCATCAGGCGATCGTCCTTCTCCCAGGTCCTCCGCGCGAGCTGAAGGCGATGATGGACGTGCTCGTGTCCGGCGACGGCGCGCTCGCGAAGCATGCGAGCCGCGAGCGTCTCTTCCGCACGACGCTCTTCGTCGTCGGCCGCGGCGAATCGCACGTCGAGGAAGTCGCGCAGCCGGTCTATTCGAAATGGCTCCGCCACGAGCCGCCGATCGAGACGACGATTCTCGCTGCGCCCGGGCAGGTCGAGCTGCATTTGATGACGCGATCGCCGGATGCGGCGGACGCGGACCGCGCGTTGGCGCGCGCGCGCGACGAGCTGATCGCCGCCCTTGGCGGGGACGTCTTCAGCATCGACGGCCGATCGATGGAGGAGATCGTCGGTCAGCTCCTCTTGGATCGTCATCTGACGATCGCGGCGGCGGAGTCGTGCACCGGCGGGCTGATGATGTCGCGGCTCACCGATGTTCCCGGCAGCTCCGCGTACGTTCTCGGCGGCGCGGTCGCCTACAGCAACGAGCTGAAGACGTCGCTCGCGGACGTCGATCCCGCGCTCATCGCCGCGCACGGCGCCGTGAGCGAGCCGGTCGCCGTCGCGCTGGCCGAAGGGATCAGGAAACGCGCGGGCGCGTCGATCGGCGTCGGAATCACCGGAATCGCCGGGCCGACTGGCGGCACACCCGAAAAGCCGGTCGGTACCGTTGCGATCGCCGTCATCGCGCCGGACGGCGCGGCGCACGTGCGCACGTTCTCGCTCTTCGGCACGCGGACGATGATCAAGTTCTGGTCCTCGCAGTACGCGATGAACATGGTTCGGCGGCTGTTGATTTCATGACGAGACAGAGTCTGCTCGACGGTGGCCCGAAGGTCCAACTATCGCTGGACCTGCAAACGATGGCGGACGCGTTGCCCACCGCGGACATTGCGGTCAGGGCTGGCGTCGACTGGCTCGAGGTGGGCACGCCGCTCATTCTCGGCGAAGGGCTTCACGCCGTTGCCGCTCTCCACGCGAAGTACCCCGATCACCCGATCGTCGCGGACCTGAAGACGATGGATGCGGGGTTCCTCGAAGCGGAGATGATGTTCCGCGCCGGCGCCTCGTTCGTCGTCGTGATGGGGCAGGCGCACGAGCACACCATCCGCGAAGCGGTGCGCGCCGCGCGCGAGTTCGGACGCTGCGTGATGGGCGACATCATGCTGTGTCCCGACAAAGTCGGCATGGCCCGGAAGATGGAATCAATGGGCGTCGACGTCGTCATCGTCCACACCGGCCTCGACGAGCGCCACGCGGAGTTGGGTAAGTCGCCGCTCGACGATCTGAAAGAGGTTCGTGCGGCGGTTTCGCTCCCGCTCCAGGCCGTCGGAGGACTGTCAATCGATCAAGCCGCGCGGTGTCCGGAGCTCGGCGCGTCGCTCGTCGTCATCGGCGCGCCGCTCGCCGTCGCCGACTATGAGCTCAAGCCCGGCGCGGATGCCGACACGCTCTTCGCGACGATCAAGCGCTTCGTGGATCGCGTGAAGGGTCGCGCGGCGTAGTCACTCGTTGTCGCGATTGCGGCCGATGGCCCACCCGGTCAGCGCGCCGATGCCGGCGGTGACGCCTCCCCAGAATGTCGCTGCCGAACCGGTGCTCATGACCTTGAGCAACTCGCCCTTGTCACTGTCGTGCGTTGCCGCGTACGTGAGAAGCACGCCGGCGGAGAAGCCGACGATGGCTCCCGTCCAGACTGGATGCCGCTCGACCCACGAGTCGCGGTGCTCGTCCATCTCCTGAATCGAGCGCGCGGCCGTCGCGGGTTCGCCGATGTAGGTCATCACCGCGTCCCGGTTCAACGACGCGTTGCGGATCGGTCCAGACTTCGGCGCGCGTTTTACGACGGCCGCTGGAGTCGCAGGGGTTGCGACCGTATCGTCGGCGGCGGCGATCGACACGTGAACGAGCGAGAGGCAGCACGTCACGGCGGCAATGTGTCTGCGCATGATGATCGGACCTCCGCCAAGACGGGGAGCAACATGCAGGCCGATAGAATGCCCGTGAAGTGGACGGGCATTCGCCCGGGCGATCACGATTCTGCGTCGTGAGTTGCGAGATTGTCAGGGCTTGGAAACGTGCGCGACGCCGCTGCCCGATGCCGTGATGTCGGATGAACTTCTCCCTCCGGAGCCGTCGTAGAGGCCAAACGTGCCGGAGAACGTGAACGACACACTGCTGCCCTGAACGGTGAATCGTACGCTCCCTTGTTCGACGCCCAACAGCCCGTTCGTGCCGACGAAGCACAGGTTCGCATCGTCTCCGTCACCCGTGAACTCGAAGGGCAGCTCGCGGCCATTGAAATCGGCGATGGACTTCACGTCTCCGGGGACATCTCCGTACAGCGCGAGGCCACCCGACAAGCCAGGGAGGCAGTCCTTGTTCGGATTCGCGGCGTCGTCGCCCTCGACGCGGAAGTACGCGCCCTCGCCCGTGGCGTACGACAACTTGATGTTGTTCACCGTGAAGGTCTTGTCCGCGATGGTGACGGTGCCTTCGCCGCCGGGCGTCGCGACAGCCGATTCCGGTGCCGCGGCGCACGCGGCTCCGCCAAGCGCGAGCGCGACTCCAACGAGGAGTCCGATCGTCCTCGTCATCCTCATGCCGTTTCCTCCGTTCGAAGGACGTATCGGCCGCTGGAGGCGACAGTTCAATCAGCGACGGATGACGACCCCTCTGGTCCCGATGACAGTTCCCGCGGCCGGTTTCCGCCTCCCTCCCCGACACGCGGCTCACGGCCGCGGGGAGGGACGCGATGGGCGGGACATTCGCCGGATTCGTTGGCGGGCTGGCAGTCGTCGCCTTGTTGCCGTCGGTGAGCCATGCTGCGCAGGCGTCACCGACAGTCCGGGTGGTCCTGCTGAATGGGGGCGTGATCTCGGACCAATTGGCCGTGTTCGCGCAGGCCGAAGTCGCGAGACTCTACCAGCTGATCGACGTCAACGTCGTTTGGGTCCAGGATGCGTCGCGGAGCGGCGAGGACGTCCGCGTAATCAAGATCACATCGTGGGAGCCACGCGAGGGCGAATATCCGTGGGCGCTGGGCATGACCCCCACATCACCAGGCAAGCGACGAGCGCTCGCCTACGTGTTCTGGACTCGCGTTCAACGATCGGCGCAGAAACACTCGGCAGGTGCGGAGATGACGCTCGCCGTCGCGATCGCCCACGAGCTCGGACACCTGCTCCTGCCGGAGGGAGCGCACTCGAAGTCCGGCCTCATGCGCGAGTCGTGGGACGCCAATCACTTTCGATCGGCGGCCGCCGGGCTGCTGCATTTCTCGCCCGAGTCCGCCGAGACGATCCGCCGCGGCCTGTCGGTGCCGGCAGCGAGCGACGGCCGGCGGTGATTCATGGCTGTTCCCGGCGAGGTTTCGCGGTCCAGTTCAAAACGATCTCAATGGGTCTTGGATTGCCGGCGGCATTGACCGGCACCGTCAAGAGGAACCGCCCGTCTCTGGCCACCGCATAAGACTTGTTTCCGCCGAACCAGTTGAGATCCGTCCGGAATAACTCCTTTGGCGTGCTGGCGCGAAACTTTCCCTCGCCGATCTTCGACACCGACATCATCGTGCCGTCAGGAGCGATGAAGAAGATCTCGCGACCGTCCCGGCTCCACGCAACGGAGCGCCCGCCGCCGCTGGAGATCTTGATTTCTCCGTCGCCCTCCGGAAACGGGCGGACGTAGACTTCGGTTTCACCGGATTGGTTCGACTCGAAGGCGATCCAGCGCCCATCCGGTGAGATCGCCGCTCGCATTTCGACGAAGCGCGTACGCAGGAAGCCTGACGGCCGACGGTCGCCTGTGAGCGCCAGCTTCCATAAGTCCCCGCCGGCATCAAAAACCAACCAACGTCCGTCTTCCGACCAGTCGGGTGCGAATCCCCAGACCGGCGATTCGAAGCCGGCCAGCACGGGCACGTTTTCGGCGCCGGTGATGCGTCGGGTGAACAAGTTGTGGGGTCTGCCGATCCGGTTGGACTCGAACGCAATCTGACTCCCGTCGGGCGAAAACGTTGGAGAGACGTCCTCATCAGGATCATGCGTAAGGCGTGTCGGCGTTCCGGCTCGCTCGAGATCGAAGTGCCAGATATCGTAGTTTGCTGCTTCGTCTCCGGGGGGCTTCGTGACGATCGACACGGCGAGGGTCCGCCCGTCACGGCTGAGACTGAGATTCCGGTACTCTCCCGGTGCTCCGATCGTGCCGAGCGTTGCGCCCGTCCGACTCACCCATGTCAAGCGACGACCTTCGCTCGGTGCAAGGCGCGCGAGCACGCCCGCCGGAGAAGCGGAGAAGTCGCCGCGGGGCCGCACGCTCTCGTTCGAATGATCAGCGATCACGATCGCGTCGCCGGTGATGGTACGGGTGCGCGCATCGAAAGGCTGCGCCATCAGCCATCCTTTGCGGACGAACAACAGATGGCCGTCCGCATAGGTGACGTGAGAATCAAAGGCCCCCACCACGACATCGTCCGGAGAGCTGAGCGATGCGACGCGCAGCACGGAGAGGTCACGCCTTTCGATGTAGAGGAAGTGGTCGCCGTCTGGCAGAAACGACGGCCAGACGTGGACGGAGTCTCTGCCCGACGACATCGGTATCGGGCTGCCTCCAGTCGATTTGATTTTGTAAATCGGACGGTACTGCATGCCCGAGAACAGGATGACGCCTTCGTGATTCCAGGATCCGCCGGCGAAGTTTCCCTGGACATTGCAGTCGCACACGACGAAGGGCGGCGTTCCATCCAGCTTGACGGTCTTGAGCTGGCCCCTCGCAAAGAAACCGATCGACTGATTATCGGGAGACCAGAAAGGGAAGCGCGCGTCCTCGGTCCCGGCAACCTGGCGCCATGCCGGACCGGTCGTCGGCCGCACCCACAACTGCGACACACCGTTCGTCGTCGCGGCGACCACTATCTTGCGCCCGTCCGGAGAGACCTCGAAGTGACGATAGAAAACCGCACCCGGAGGTGGGGACACGGAGAACTCGATCGGAGCTGGAGCAGGCGCTGGTGGCGGCGCAGGCGTCCGGAGATACAGCGATGCCGCCGCAATGCCGACAGCGGTGCCGCCTGCGAGGGCGGCGACCCAATTGATCCACGGCCGCTTCCGCGTACCTGAAGCGACTGCGTCTCCGCCATCGGCGGGACCGGCCGTCAGATCGACATCCTCGAGATCGATGCGCGCGTCAGCGATATCGTGCAGCCGCCTGCGCACGTCCTTTCGGAGACATCGCTCGACGAGCTTTCGTAACGCTGGCGGTGTGTCTCGCGGGAGCTTCGACCAATCAGGCTCACGCTCGAGAATCCGAGCGACCGTGTCGCTGAGCGTTTCTCCCTCGAAGGGACGATGGGATGAAAGCATTTCGAAGAGCATGCAGCCGAATGCCCAAATGTCGGTTCGTCGATCGACCGGCAGCGCTCTCGCCTGTTCCGGGCTCATATAGGCGGGCGTGCCGAGAATCCTGCCTTCCGCAGTACTCGCCCCCGCGACTCTCTTGTCGTCGTTGGAATCAACCACGATGCCGGTATCGAGAGTCTTTGCCAGACCGAAGTCGAGCACTTTCACGCGCACATCGCTCGAGACAGAATCGGCGCCTCCATGGAGGACGATGTTCGCGGGCTTCAGATCACGGTGGATGATCCCCTTTTCGTGCGCGGCATGGAGCGCATCGGCGACCTGCCGCGCGACCGCCACGCTGTCGGCGATCGACAGCGGTCCTTCGGCAAGTCGATCGGCCAGCGTCGGACCTTCCACGAGCTCGAGCACCAGCGCAGTGATGCCGTCGGCCTCTTCGACGCCATAGATCGCGCCGATGTTGGGATGGTTGAGCGTCGCGAGCAGCCGCGCTTCGCGCGCGAACCGCGCGCGGCGTTCTTGATCGGCGGTGAAGTGCGTCGGGAGAATCTTGATCGCCACTTCGCGACCGAGATTGTTGTCGCGCGCGCGATAGACCTCACCCATTCCGCCGGCTCCGAGCGGCGCAACGATCGTGTACGGCCCGATCTGCCGATCGATCATCGTCAGTCCACCGTGCTCGCCGGTGAGAAAGGTCGGGACAACGCCGGCAGGCCGTTCGAGGAATTCCGGGGACACGCCGTCGTAGCTCAGTAGCGACTCGACTTCCTGTCGCAGCGTCGCATCGCCGGCGCAGACCTGCTCCAGGAACGCGGCGCGCTCTCCGCTGGGCCGCGCGAGCGCGCGGTGATAGATGTCGGAGACGAGCCGCTTGGATTCAGGCGTCATGACGTCGTAGGCGCAAAACCCATGTAGCCGCTGTCAGGCGCGAACGGATTTCGTTCTCGTCAGCTCGCGCAGCAGCCAATTCTTCGCGAATTTCCAGTCCCGCAACACCGTTTCCTGGGAAACGCCGAGAACCTCGGCCGTCTCCTCGACGCTGAGGCCGCCGAAGAACCGCAGTTCGACGACGCGACCCTTCCGCTCGTACTGCGCCGTGAGCGCCTGGAGCGCGTTGTCGATTGCGATCAGATCGTCCGGCGTTTCGACGGCGACCGGCAGATTCTGATCGAACGTGACGCGCTGCAGATCGCCGCCTCGCTTCTGGTTCCGCTGCGCGCGCGCGAAATCGACGAGCACACGGCGCATGAGGCGCGCGGCCATCGCGAAGAAGTGGGCGCGATCCTGCCACTGCATTCGATGGATGTCGACCAGGCGCAGGTAGACCTCGTTGACGAGCGCCGTCGCCTGCAGCACGTGATCGGGCCGCTCGCCGGCCATGTGGCGCTTCGCGATTCGCCGCAGTTCGGCGTGAACGAGAGGCAGCAGTTTCTCAGCCGCCTCCCCGTTGCCGCCGCGCCATTCGGTGAGCAGTGCCGTCACGTTGTGGGTTCGGTCGGAAGACATTGCCTGCTTGTCGGACCTCGGCATTCTACGCCCCAAGGACCGGGCGCTCCTCCTTCTCGTGGTGACGGCTCTCGATAGTCGTTTCCGCCTCCATCTTCGACGCGCCGCCTGGAGGGACGAGAATGGGAACCAAAGCCGTCGGAATCGTCGTCGGAATGCTGGCTGTTGCCGGTCTACCCCACGAGAGCACAGAAAGGCCGATGCTCGTGGTCCGCATCGTGCTGTTGAACGAGGCTTCGGTGTCGGGGGTAGTTGCCTCGAGGGCTCAAGCTGAGGTGGCGCGAATCTACAGGTCGATCGACGTCGATATCGTCTGGGTGCCCCAGACGGCCGCCGTGAGTCCCGACCTCCGCTACATGAGGCTGACGGATTGGGAGCCGAAAGACGTTCGCTTTTCAGACGCCCTCGGAATGGTACCCGCGGAGCCGGGGGTACGCGGAGTCCACGGTTACGTGTTCTGGAGACGCGTTCAGCGGCTCGGTCGGAGATTGGTTTTCGATGCCGAAGCAGTGCTCGGCGCGTTGATTGCGCACGAGATCGGTCACATGCTGTTGCCGGAAGGTTCGCACTCGGAAGCCGGCGTGATGTTGGGCGCGTGGAGCATTGCGCAGTACCGGATGGCGGCCGGCGGCCGGCTGCAGTTCTCGTCCGAGTCCGCGAGAATGATACGGCACCGTCTGATGACGCTCGGTTCGGCCGGCGTCACCCGTCAACGATTCGGCGGCTGAGTCCGTCGACGCCGTCAATCGAGGATAATGTCTGGTCTGCGGTCGTCTGGATTTTCATCACGAGGTCGTCAATGGTGAGATACCGACTCGCAATCGCGCTTCTGTTCGTCGCGGCTCTGTCGGTTGCAGGTTGCGGCGGCGTCACGATCAACAAGGTGCTCGCCGATCCCGGCAAGTACCGCAACGATCAGATCACCGTACCCGGTACCGTGACCGAGAGTATGTCGGTGCTCGGGCGCGGCGCGTATCGGCTCAGCGACGGCGACCAGTCGTTGTGGGTAATCACGACGGGCGGCGCGCCGCGTAAGGGCGCGCGCGTGAAGGTCAGAGGTCGTGTGCAGGAAGGCTACGATCTCGGATTCCTCGGCAAAGTGGTCAAGCTCCCCGGATCGGTGCAGAGCGGAGTGGTGCTGATCGAGTCGTCACACGACGCGCGCGACTGACAGTCGTCGCGGCTCACGAGATCGGGCATGTGCTTTTGCGCGCCGGATCTCGCGAAGTAATTGCCATGCGGCTCTTCATCGGCATCGAGCTGCCCGACGACGTCAAGCGCGCGGCCGCGAGGGTCGCGGACGGCATGCGCGGCGAGATCGCGCGCGAGGCATCGCGCGCGGTGCTTCGGTGGGTGCCGCCTGAAAACCTTCACATCACGATCTGGTTCATCGGCGAAGTGGACGACAACCGCGCTTCGGCGATTCGCGCAGTCATGTCGACGCCATTCGCGGTGCCCGCGTTCATGCTGCGGATCGGTGGAGCGGGAACGTTTCCACCACCATCCGGCGATCCGCGCGCGGTGTGGCTCGGCCTCGTCGAAGGCCGTGAATCGCTGCTGCCGATCCACGCCGAGGTCACCGAGCGATTGGGCACGCTTGGCTTCGCGCCCGAGAAGCGGCCGTACTCGCCTCACCTCACGATTGCGCGCGTGAAGGACATCCGTCACCGCGAGGCGCCCGCCGTGCGGGGAGCGACGTCCCGCGCGCCGCGCGAGATCGCCGCGTGCGCCATCGGCGCGGTGACGCTGTTTCGAAGCCGGACGTCGCCGAAGGGCTCGCAGTACGAGGCCGTGTTGCGAGTACCATTGGGGTGATGGGCGGTCTGAGCATTCTCTTCGGCTATCTTGCCGGCTCGGTGCCGTTTGCGTTTCTTCTGGCGCGGCGCGCGGGGATCGACGTCCGCAGAGCGGGCAGCGGAAACGTCGGCGCGGCGAATGTTCTGCGCACGACCGGCGTCTGGCGCGGCGTGCTCGTGATGGCGCTCGATGTCGCGAAGGGAGCGGCGGCCGTGGCTATTGCTCACGTGTCGAGCAGCGGAAACGGCATCGCCGCGCTCACCGGCGCCGCGGCCGTCGTCGGACACATCTATCCCGTGTGGCTGCGTTTCCACGGCGGAAAAGGTGTCGCCGTGGCGGCGGGTGTGTTCGCGATCCTCTCGCCGGTCGCGACGGCGATCGCGATGTCGTTGTTCCTGTTGATCGTCTGGACGACGCGATACGTGTCGCTCGGCTCGGTCGCGGCGACGTTGGCGCTGCCGCCGGCCGCGTGGCTCACCGGCGCGCCCGGTGCCGTCGTCGGCGCCGCCGCGGGCACGGCTGGATTGATCCTCTTCAGGCACCGCGCGAATCTCGGGCGCCTCAGAAGCGGCACCGAACGGAAGATCTCGAGACGACGTTGACCACAAACACGATCACGATCCTTGGCGCTGGAAGTTGGGGAACCGCGCTCGCCATTCATTTGGCTCGCGTCGGCCACGACGTGCGTCTCTGGGCGCGCGATCCCGAGCTCGTCGACGCGATGCAGGTCGCGCGCGCGAACCCGCGCTACCTCTCCGACGTCGAGCTCCCAGCGCGTGTGTCGCCGGTGCAGCGGCATCAAGCAGCGCTGGACGGAGCGGACGTTGTGCTGTTCGCGGTCCCGTCTCACGGACTGCGCGCCGTCGCGCGCGCCGTCGCGCCTTCGATTCCCAAGCGAGCCGTGATCGTCAGCGCGACGAAAGGACTCGAGACCGACTCGCTGCATCGCATGTCGCGCGTGCTCGAGGATGAAGCGGGCGACGGGCGGCCCGTGGTCGTCTTGTCGGGACCCAGCTTTGCGGCCGAAGTGGCGCGCGCGCTGCCCACGGCTGTGCTCGCCGCGTCGCGCGACGCGGAAGCGGCCGCGTACGTGCAAGATCGATTTCGCGGGCCGACGTTCCGGTTGTACGTGAGCGACGACGTCGCCGGCGTGGAGATTGGCGGAGCGGCAAAGAACGTGATCGCGATCGCGGCCGGCGTCGTCGAAGGTCTTGGCCTTGGGTCCAACTCGATGGCGGCGCTCATCACGCGCGGCCTTGCGGAGATCTCGCGGTTGGCTGACGCCGAGGGTGGACGGCGCGAAACGCTGGCGGGGTTGAGCGGCCTCGGAGACTTAGTGCTCACCTCGACGGGCAGTCTCAGCCGGAATAGACACGTCGGGCTCCAGCTTGGCAAGGGCCGCAGCCTCGACGAGATTCTGAGCGGGATGCGCATGATCGCGGAAGGCGTGCGGACGACCGGCGCGGCGCTCGCGCTCGGATCGCAGCATCGCATCGAGATGCCGATTACCGCGGAAATGGCGGCGGTGCTCGACGGCCGGCGCTCTCCGGCGGAAGCGGTCGACGTGTTGATGGGTAGAAAGCAGCGCGCGGAGACGGACCGGTAACACAATGGGTTTCTTCGATCGAATCAAACAATCGCTCACGAGGACGACGCAGCAGTTCGTCGACAGGTTCGAAGAGGTCGTCAAGCGCGCGGACGCACCGGAACAACGAACGCGGCCGGTGGACGTCGAGACAGTCGAGGCGCTCGAGGAAGCATTGATCTCGGCGGACGTCGGTGTCGCGGCCACCGATCGGATCGTAGAGGCGGTCAAGGCGCGTGACAGGCGCGCGTCCTCGCTCCGCGATCTTGTGAAGGGGGAGATCCTCGAGATTCTGCGCGGCGCCGGGACGAGCGCCGGCAACGGCCGCAAACCGCACGTCGTGATGATCGTCGGCGTGAACGGCACCGGCAAGACGACGACCGTCGGAAAGCTCGCGCGCCTGATCAAGGACAGCGGGAAGAACCCGATTATCTGCGCGGCCGACACGTTCAGGGCCGCCGCGGTCGAGCAGCTCGAGGTATGGGCGAAGCGCGCGGACGTCGATTTCATTCGGGCGAAGCCCGGCGCCGATCCCGCGGCCGTCGTCTTCGACGCGATTGCCGCGGGCAAGGCGCGCGATCGCGACGTCGTGCTCGTCGACACCGCGGGACGGCTTCACACGCGCGTGAACCTCATGACCGAGCTCGACAAGATCCGGCGCGTCGCGGCGCGAGAAGTGGAAGGCGCTCCGCACGAGACGCTGCTCGTGCTCGACGCGACAGTGGGGCAGAACGGCCTCGCGCAGGCGCGGGAGTTCATGAGCGCGGCGGGCGTCAACGGCATCGTGCTGACGAAGCTCGATGGAACCGCGAAGGGCGGCATTGCCGTCGCGATCGCCAACGATCTCAAGATCCCGATTCGCTACGTCGGCGTCGGCGAAGGCATCGACGATCTCATTCCGTTCGCGCCACAGGAGTACGTCGACGCGCTGTTCGAAGAGAAGTGGTGAGCACGATTCAGAATAGAAGTCTCAAACAAAGACGCGAGCGAGCCATGCGAGCGAGCCACGCGAACGGAGCGCGCCGACGCAGCGGCGCGCGAGAGAGCGTGCGCGGGAGTCTGAGGGGCGCAGCCCCTCGGATGAATACTAGTCCCGCAGCGCAAACGCCACCAGGTTGTGGCC
>DATBJJ010000153.1:0-37217 GCA_036556425.1 Vicinamibacterales bacterium | reverse complement strand
GTCGACAGTCCACAGTCGGCGGTCGACTTCGACTTCCGACTTCGACTGCCGACTTCGACTGCCGACTTCGACTGCCGACTTCGACTGCCGACTTCGACTGCCGACTGCCGACTGCCGACTTCGACTGCCGACTGTCGACTGTGGACCGTCGACTGTCGACTGTCGACCGTCGACTGCGACTGCCGACCGCGACTTCCGACTCCCGACTCCCGACCGTCGACTATCAGAATACGATCTTCAGTCCCACCTGCATCTGCCGCTGGTCGTAGCCGGACTTCCCCGCCGTGGGATAGTCGCGGCCGCTGAACGACAGCGGGCTCGCGGGGTTGCCGGCCGCGTCGGTCGTGACGACGCGGTTGACGCCGGCAACGTTCTCGGTGTTGAAGAGATTCTTCGCCTCGAAGAAGAGCTCGATCCGCTCCGCGTCGCGCAGCGGGATGAACCGCGAGTAGCGCAGGTCGAGATAGTACACACGGCCGAGCCGCCCGGCGTTCCGCTCGACGTTCAGCGGACGATCGTTCGTCACGCCGTCCTGATTGAGATCGAGATTGGAGCGGAGGTTGAACGGCAGCCCGCTGTTCGCCTGCAGGATCACGCCCAGCTGATTGTTGTTCATCAATGCCGCCGCGAGCCCGTTCCCGTTGAACGACGGCGCCAGCACGCTCGCGATCGCGAAGGTGTGGGTCTGATTGAACGGCGTCACGCCGCGCTCGCGATCGAGATTCGAAGGATCGGAGACGCGTTCGTCGTTGCTGCCGACGACGTAGGTGCCCGTGAGCGGCGCGTTGTCCTCGCCGTGCGCGAACGTGTACGTGGCTTGCGCCTGCCATCCCTTCGTCATCCGCTTCGAGAGCGTCGCGGTGAACGCGTTGTACGTCGATTCCCCGATCGACTTGAACACGTTGACGTGATCGAAGGTCGTGTCGACCCGCGTCGCCGCGTTGACCGTCGTCGAGTACATCGGGCGTCCGTCACCGAGCGACTGCGACGTCGGGATGATGTTGACGTCCATCAGCACGGGCAGGTTGCGGCCAATCGAGTTGACGTACCCGATTGCGAGCGACATGTCGGTCGTCAGCGCGCGCTCGACCTGCACGTTGGTGAGCCAGGCGGACTGCGTCGAAAACTCGGGATCGACAGCGGTGATGGTCTGGCGCGGCAGCACGAACGTCGAGGGTACGGACGCGAGATTCGTCGGAAACGCCGGCGCGCCGCTGGCCGTGCCCGCCACGCTGACGGTGTACGCGCGCGGATCGCCGTTGTTGAGGATCGCGTTGTCGTAGAAGTCGATGAGCGGCGGCTCGTACATCAAGCCGACCGACGCGCGAACGACCGTCGTCGCGCGATCGTCGAGCGCCCACGACGCGCCGACGCGCGGCGCGAAGTTGTTCTTGTCGATCCGGAAATCCTGCGAGAACGCATTGGCGGCGAACGCCCGCGCTTCAGGGACGTCGAAGATGTCGTAGCGCACGCCGAACAGGACCTTCACGCGCGGGTTGACCTGCCAGTCGTCCTGCACGAACGCGCCGTAGAACGCCGAGCTGTATTCGGCCGTGAGGTTGCCGAAGTCCTGCTGCAGCGAGGTGTAGCCGAAGCGGTTCGCGCCGGAGCGCGCGGCGAGATACGCGTCGATCGAGGGGAACGTATAGAGGAACCGCTCGCCTCGCACGCGATCGTCCGCGATGAACTGCGCGTCGATTCCCGCCTTCAGCCCGTGCTTGCCGCGGATCCACGTGATGTTGTCGATGACTTGCCAAATCCCTTGATTGAAGTCGAAGCCCACCGAGTTGCCGTCGCCAATTCGCGGACCGCCGAAGTTCGCGACGCGATCGACCGTGATCGCCGGACCCTCGGCCGCCGTGTCCGACAGCGTCCGGAACTGGTGGCGCCGCGCGTACTGCACGCGGAGCTCGTTCAGCTTGCTAGTGCCAATCGTCGACACGAGCTGCGCCGCGACCGAATCCATGCGATCGGTGAAATCCGTCGCGCGATCGGTCGTCGTCAATCCACCGCCGATGTTCGAGAGCGAGAAGTTCTTGAAGAGGAAGTACCGGATCGAGAGCCGGCTCGCGGTGGACACTTGATAGTCGGTCTTGCCGAACACGAAATTCACCTTCTGATGCGCGGGAATCACGCCGCTCGCGGGCAGCGCGATCCCCAACGTGTCGGCGGCCGTCGGACTCACGGTGATCACCTGCGTGCCGGTGATCAAACTGCGATCGACGTACTCGTACGCGCCGAAGTAATGCCACTTGTCGCGCACGATCGGCCCGCCGAGCGTCGCGGTGACATCGTTGATCTCGGTGTCCGGCTTGCGCGCCGTGTCCGCGAGGAAGAACGGACGCGAGGACATCGGGTTTCTCCGGAAGCGGAAGCTCGCGGAGCCGTTCAGCGCGTTCGTCCCCGACGGCGTGATCGCGTTGTAGACCATCCCCGTCGTCTGGCCGAATTCCGGCGCGAAGCCGTTGGTGATGACCTTCACCTCGCGGACGAGCACCTCGGAGACGGGCAGAAGCCGCAGGCCGGCGCGATCCTTTTCGGTGTTGGTGTTCCCGTCCAGTTGATAGTTCGTGCGCATCTGCGTGCCGTTCGCGTTGATGCGCGGCACGCCGAACTCGGGGTTCTCGAAGCCGGTGACGTTCGCCTGGAGGAACGCGAAGTTGTACGGGTTCCGGGACACGAGCGGCAGGTTCTTGATCTCCTGCTCGCCGATCGTTCGTCCCAGATCGATCTTGCCCGGCTGCGCCACGGGCGATTCGCTCGTCACCGTCACGGTCTCGGACACGCTGCCGACCGCCAGCTCCACGTTGATCAGGACGATCTGGCCGGCGGAGAGCGACACGCCTTGCTGCTCGAAGGTCTTGAATCCCTGAAGCTCAGCCGTCACTTTGTAGCGGCCGAGCGGCAACAGCACCGCGCGATACACGCCGTCGTCATTCGTGAGCGACGTTCGCGCGGCGCCGGTGTCCATGTTCGTCATCGTGACGGTCACACCGGGCAGCGGCGCGCCGGTGGTGTCGCGGACGCTGCCTTCGATGTTCCCGTTCGCGGCCTGCGCTTGCGCGCCGACGCGGACGGCCGACGCCGAGAGTATGAGCAGGATCGCGACGGCATTGGCGATTCGGCGAGACATGACGTTCTCCCCCCGTTTTTCCGCGAATAAACCCAGTCTGCGAGTATACAATTTGAGCTGGCTCCCCCCTGACATGCTGTAACTGAGACGCGGTAACCCGGCGCTTCGGTTCAGCCGATATCTCTAACGTGGCTACACCCGCCGCTCAGCCCAAATCCGCCCCGCGCCGCCGCCTCAAGCTGCGCATGAAGAAGTGGAAGCTCTACACCCTCGTCGCGCTCGCGGGTCCGGGCCTCGTGCTGCTGTCGGTGGTGGGCTACTACTACTACGTGTACTCGCGGATGATCGATGCACGGCTGCACGGCGAGATGGCGCGCGTCGATCCTCGCGTCTTCGCGCGACCGTTCGAGATCCGGCGCGGCCAATCGGTCTCGCCGCGGCAGCTCGTCGATCGATTGAACGAGCTCGGCTACGCGAACCGCGCCAGCGCGACGCAGGCCGGCGAGTTCACCGTTGGACGGGATGCGCTCCTCATCATTCCGCGCGGAGGCGATCGCCAGGGCCAGACGATCCGCGTTGTCTTCGGTGTTCGCTCCGCGAAAACGAAAGAGACGACGGCGATCGACCACATCGAGCTGCCGGGAGGCAAGGCGCGGACGGACGTGCTGACGCTCGACGCGCCGCTCGTCACCGCGCTCATCACGACCGGCCGCGAGAAGCGGCGCGACGTGCCGCTGCAGCTCATCCCGCAGCACATGGTTCAAGCCGTCCTCGCGATCGAGGATCGCCGCTTCTACGATCACGTCGGCGTCGATCCGATCGGCATCGCATCGGCGGTGTGGGAGTACGCGTCGGGCAAGCGCCAGTATCTGCGCGGCGGCAGCACGATCACGCAGCAGTTGATCAAGAACACGTTCCTGACGCCGGAGCGCAGCCCCCTGCGCAAGCTGCAGGATCAGTTCATGGCGCTGATCCTCGAGCGCCGGCTGACGAAGGATCAGGTGCTCGAGCTCTATCTGAACGACGTGCCGCTCGGGCAGCGCGGATCGTTCGCCGTGCACGGCGTCGCCGAAGCGTCGCGGCTCTTCTTCGCGAAGCACATCTCGAACGTGTCGCTGGGCGAGGCGGCGCTCATCGCCGGCGTGATCCAGGCGCCGGCGCGCCTGTCGCCGTTCGAACATCCCGATCGCGCGAAAGAACGGCGCGACGTGGTGCTCCGATCGATGGCCGACGCCGGATTCATTTCCGCCGAGGCGGCCGACCGCACGTCGAAAGAGCCGGTGCAGATCGTCGCGCGCGCGCTCGAATCCGAGGCGCCGTACTTCGTCGACTTCATCAGCCAGGAGCTGCAGGACAAGTACTCGGCCGTCGCGAGCTCGGTCGACGCATACACGACGCTCGATTTGCACCTGCAGCGCATCGCGCACGACGCGGTGCGCGACGGCCTGCTCCGCGTCGACGAGCTGCTCGCGAAGCGCAAGCGGAAAAATGCGCAGGCCGCGCTGATAGCGGTCGACCCGCGCACCGGCGAAGTGCTCGCGCTCGTCGGAGGCCGCTCGTACAACCAATCGCAGTTCAACCGCGTGATCAGCGCGAAGCGGCAGCCGGGCTCGGTGTTCAAGCCGTTCGTGTACCTCGCGGCGTTCGAACATGCCGCCGCGGAGAATCGTACCGACCTCACGCCTGCGACGGTCGTGCTCGACGAGCCGACGACGTTCACGTTCAACGATCAGCCGTGGGACCCGGGCAACTACGAGGGGGATTACGACGGTCCGATCACGCTCCGCCGCGCGCTCGCGATGTCGCGCAACATCGCCACGATCAAAGTGGCCGAGACGACCGGCTACGGCGAGGTCGCCTCGCTCTGGCGCCGCGTCGGCACGAGCACGTCGCCGCGGCCGTATCCGGCGATCGCGTTGGGCGTCTTCGAAGCGACGCCGTACGAGATCGCGGCGGCGTACACGCTCTTCCCCAACGGCGGCACGATGCGCCCGCTGCGCGCCATCACGCGATTGGTGAGCGGCGGACAGGACGTGCAGCTGCGAACGGCGGCGCCGAAGACGATCGCCCGGCGCGACACGACGTTCCTCGTCACCAACATGATGCGCAGCGTGCTCAACGAGGGCACGGGCGCCAGCGCGCGCGGCGCCGGGTTCACGCCGGACGCCGCCGGCAAGTCGGGCACGACCAACGATCTGCGCGACGCGTGGTTCGTCGGCTTCACGCCCGAGCTGCTCACGGTCGTCTGGGTCGGCCTCGACGACAATCAACCGCTCGGCTTGAGCGGCAGCGCCGCCGCGCTGCCGATCTGGACGCAGTTCATGATGCGCGCGCTCGCCGGACGCGAGAGTCTTCCCTTCCAGACGCCGGAGGGCATCACGTTCGTCGAGATCGATCGCGACACCGGCCTCGTCGCGGGCCCGACGTGTCCGCGCGTCTTCTCCGAAGCGTTCATACCGGGAACCGAACCCAAAGAAATCTGCCACCTGCACGGCAACTGACGCCGAGCGTCGAGCGCCGCCGCGTCCGGTTCGCCTGGTCGTTCTGCAGTACAATCGTTGCGGCTTGTCCAAATACTTTTCCGTCGTTCTGATCGTCGCCGTGATCGCGGCCGGCGCGTGCCGCAAGGCCTCTGCGCCTGACAACAAGAACGCTCCCGCTGGGACGCCGCAGGCTTCAGGAAGCGCGCCGCAGACCGCCGCGCCCGCGGGACCCGCGACGGCCGCCCCCGCGCCAGCGCCGCAAAGTGCGATCCCCGCTCAGCTTCCGCCGATGCCGGTCCCGAAAGTGCTTCCGGCCGTGCTCGCGCGCGTCAACAACGAAGACATCAAGAAAACGGATTTCGATCTGCTCGTGCGGAACATCGAGATCAGCCAGAACGCGACGATTCCGGCCGAGCGCCGCGACGAGATCCTGCGGCGCGTCCTCGACGATCTCGTGACCTACACGGTCCTCAAGCAGGAAGCGAAGGCGAGGAAGTACACCGCGACCGACGCCGAAGTGGAGGCGCGCGTCAACGCGATGCGGAAGCAGGCGCAGAGCGAGGAGCTGTTCAACGCGGCGCTCGCGCAACGGAAGATGACGCTCGCCCGGCTCCGCACGGATACCCGCAACGAGCTCACGATCGCGAAGATGATGACGGCAGCGCCGGAGGCGCAGCCCGCGACCGACGCCGAAGTAAAGGAGTTCTACGACAAGAATCCCGATCGCTTCAAGCACCCGGACCTCGTGCAGGCGAGCCACATCATGGTGCAGTTCGGCGACGCCAGCGACCCGGCCGCCAAGGCCAAGGCCCGCGCAAGAGCGGAAGCGCTCCTCAAACGTGCGCGCGCGGGCGAGGACTTTGGAATGCTGGCGCGCCAGAATTCCGACAACGCGACCAAATTGGACGACGGGAGACTGCCGTACTTCCCCAAGGACGTGCCGGGCTCGCCGCTGCCGCCGGAATTCACGCACGCGGCGTTCGATGTGAAAACCGGCGAAATCAGCGATCTCGTCGAGACCAAGAACGGGTATCACATCATCAAAGTGACCGATCGCAAGCCCGCGGGCATCGCGCCGCTCGCCGACGTGAGCCAGGAGCTCAAGGACGGCTTGACGAAGCAGAAGCAGCAGGCCTTTATCGCGCAGCTGCGCCAGAAGGCCAAGATCGAGGTCCTGATCTGAACGAGGAAGTCCTTTCCGCGGCGGCGGACGCCCTCAGGCGCGGCGAAGCGGTCGCGCTCGTGACGGTCGTGCGCGCGCGCGGCTCCACGCCGCAGCGCGCGGGCGCGAAGATGCTCGTCTTCGCCGACGGCCGCACGGTCGGGACGATTGGCGGCGGCTGCTACGAGAACGACGCCTGCCTCAAGGCACGCGACGCGATCGCCTCCGGCAAGCAGTCGCTCCTCCACTACGAGCTCAACGACGATTTCGCGCAAGAGAATGGCCTGATTTGCGGGGGGCAAATGGACGTCCACGTCGATCCGCTCGCGCCCACGCCGCGGCTGTACATCATCGGCGCCGGGCACGTCGGCTGGCATTTGGGCCGCGCCGCCGTCGACACGGGCTTCCGCGTGCACGTCGTCGACGACCGCGAGAAGTTCGCGAATCGCGAGCGATTCCCGGACGCCGAAGAGATCGTCGTAGAGCCGATCGCGGACTGGCTCCACCGCGCGGAGATCCCGTCGTCCGCGTATGTCGTCATCGTCACGCGCGGACATCAGAACGATCTCGAAGCGATGCGCGCGCTCGCGGCGCGGGATCTCCGGTATCTCGGCCTGATCGGCAGCCGCGCGAAGGTCGCGCGGATTCGCACGATGCTGCGCTCCGAAGGCATGCCGGCCGAGTGCCTCGATCGCGTGTACTCGCCCATCGGGCTCGACATCGGCGCGATCACGCCAGGCGAAATCGCCGTCAGCATCCTTGCCGAATTGATCGCCGTCCGCCGCGGCGTCCGCGTCAAGAACGAAGAACTGAAAACCAAGAACTAGAACGAAGCGCTAAGAACGGGGACGAAGAACAAGGTACACTTCGTCGTCCTTTAATTCTTGGTTTCTATTCTTGGTTCTTCGTTTCCAGTGTTTTTCTTCTTAGTTTCCAGTTTTCGATGTCGACGCTCATACGCAACGCGACCATCCTCACGATGAACGACCGATTCGACATCGTCGAGGGCGCCGTCGCCGTCCGCGACGGCCGAATCGCGTCGATTGGCCCCGAGCCCGACACGCCCTGCGATCGCGTGATCAACGCGGGCGGCGCGTACCTGCTCCCCGGCTTCGTGCAGACGCACGTTCACCTTTGCCAGACGCTCTTTCGAAGCTACGCGGACGACATGCCGCTGCTCGAATGGCTTCGGCGGCGCATCTGGCCGATGGAAGCGGCGCATACGCCCGACACCCTGAGGATCGCCGCGCGGCTGGCGGGCGCCGAGCTGCTGCTCTCGGGGACCACGACCGTGTTGACGATGGAAACGGTGCACGACACCGACGTCGTATTCGAGACGCTCGAGGAGGTGGGCCTTCGCGCCACCGTCGGCAAGTGCATGATGGATTCGGACGATCAGGTCCCGAAGCGTCTCCACGAGAACACGCGCGCGTCGATCGACGAGAGCGTCGCGCTCGGCAAGCGCTGGAACGGAAAGGGCAACGGCCGGCTGCGCGCCGCGTTCGCGCCGCGGTTCGCCATCTCGTGCTCGCGCGATCTCCTCGAGGCGGTCGCGGATCTCTCGTCGAAGGAACGCGTCATCGTGCACACGCACGCCTCCGAATCGCGCGACGAGATCGATATCGTCCGGAAGATCGCGGGAGGCATGTCGAATCTCGAGTACCTGGCGGCAACCGGGCTCGCGAGCGATCGGCTCTGCGCGGCGCACTGCGTCTGGCTCACCGACGCGGAGCAAACGCTCGCGGCGGAGCGCGGCGTGAAGGTCATGCACTGTCCCGGATCGAATTTGAAGCTCGGATCGGGGATCGCGCCCGTCGTGGAGATGCGGCGCCGCGGGATCTCGGTGTCGATCGGCGCGGACGGCGCGGCGTGCAACAATCACCTCGACATGTTCGACGAGATGCGTCTGGCGGCGACGCTGCAGGCGGTGCGGCTCCAGCCAGGCGCGCTCCCCGCGCGCGACGTCATGTGGATGGCGACGCGCGAGGGCGCGCGGGCGCTCGGCCTCGAGTCGGAGATCGGCTCGGTCGAGCCGGGCAAGCGCGCCGATCTGATTCTCGTCGAGCGCGATCGTCCGCACGTCGCGCCGGACGCCGATCCCTGGTCCACTCTCGTCTACGGCACGCGAGGCACCGATATTCGGTTGACGATGGTCGACGGCGAAGTGCTGGTCTCGAACGGCGCGTTGTCGCGCCTGGACGGGCGCGAGATCGCGATCGAAGCGCGCGCCGCGGCGCAGATCGTCGCCAGGCGCGCGGGAATTGGATGACCGTCCAACACTGCTATAATGAATTAGCAGTCGCCGCCGCCGAGTGCTAAGAGCTTATGGTGCTTCATCCAGCGCTGCCCGAACGGGATAGACGAATCCTTGGGGCCGTCGTGTCTGCCTACATCGAGCAGGGCGAGCCGATCTCGTCGTTGTGGCTCGCGAAGGGCCAGATCGGCGTGTCGTCGGCGACGCTGCGCAACGTGCTGGCTCGTCTGGAAGAACAGGGCTACGTCCGGCAGCCGCACACCTCGGCCGGCCGCGTGCCGACCGACCTCGGCTATCGCAGCTACGTCGACGGTGTGTTGTCGGAGCGCCGGGCCGCGCGACCGGCGCCGACCGTCGAGGCGCGGCTACGGCGCGCCGGCAGCGTCGCATCGTTGCTCGCGCACGTGTCGCATGAAGTGTCGCGCGCGTCGCACCAAATCGGATTCGCGATCGCGCCGTCCGCGGATTCCACGACGCTCGAGCATTTGAATTTCGTTTTGCTCGACGGCGGCAAGATCCTCGTCGTCGTCGTGGCAGCCGGCGGACAGGTCTCGCACAAAGTCATCGAGCCGACCGAGCAGTACGACGCCACCGAGCTTCAACAGGCAGCCAATTATCTGAACAGCGAGTTCCGCGGCCGGACGCTGCTCGAGCTGCGCCAGGCGGTGATGCAGCGGCTGCGCGAAGAGCGGACGCTCTACGACGCGCTGATGGCGCGCGCGTTGCAGCTGGCCAATGCCACGCTCTCGCAAATGGACTCGGAGCCGGCAGTCTTCGTGCAGGGAACGTCTCTGCTCCTCGAGGAGGTGGCCGTCGACGATCCGGATGTCACGCTCGAAACACTGCGGACGTTGCTTCTCATGATCGAAGAGAAGGCCCGGCTGATCCGTCTGCTCGACGACTACATCGTCGGCGACGGCCTGACGGTCGTCATTGGATCGGAGCACAACTCGGCCGAATGGCAGCGATGCAGCCTCGTGTTCGCCACCTACTCCGACGGCCGCGGCACCGGCACGGTCGGCGTGATCGGTCCGACGCGGATGCACTACTCGCGCGCGATCAATGCCGTCGACAGTCTCTCTCGGATGGTCAGCAAAGTCGTGAGCATCAGGACCTGACGAGACTGCGCCGTCCGCGCCGGCGATTCATCAATCTGACAGCGTTTAATCCCTGGCACTTGGAACCATGAGCGACAACGAACAACTCAATCAGGAGTCCGGCGAGGCCGGCTCCAGCGTCGGCGCCACCGTCGACGCGGACGAAATCCAGCGGCAGCGCGACGACTATTACGATCGGCTCCTGCGAAAGACGGCGGAGTTCGAGAACTATCGCAAGCGGATCGAGCGCGATCGCCAGAGCATGGCGGAATCGGCCGCGGCCGATCTGGTGCGCGATCTCCTTCCCCTCGTCGACGATCTCGAGCGCGCGCTGAAAGCTGAGGCGAACGCCGAGGCGGCCGAAGCGTACCGGCGCGGCGTTGAGCTCATCCACCGTCAGCTCCTCGAGGTGCTGCGGAAGCGCGGGGTCACCGCCATCGACGCCGTGGGTGCGGATTTCGATCCGCACTTTCACGAGGCGGTCGCGCACGAAGCGGCCGAAGGACGCCGCGAAGGCGAAGTGATCGAGGAATTCGCGCGCGGCTACATGCTCGGCGATCGCTTGATCCGGCCGGCGATGGTGAAGGTGGCGAAAGGTGAATAGGGCGTGAGCACAACCGTGAGCAAACGCGACTACTACGAAGTTCTCGGGGTCCAGCGCGGCGCGTCCGATCAGGAGATCAAAAGCGCGTATCGAAAGTTGGCGCTCAAGCACCATCCAGATCGCAATCCCGGCAATCGCGAAGCGGAAGAGCACTTCAAGGAAGCGGCGGAGGCGTACTCGATCCTCGCGGACCGCGAGAAGCGCAGCTTGTACGATCGCTTCGGCCACGCGGGCGTCAGCGGCGCAGGCGCCGGCGCGGGCGGAATCGATCCGACGATCTTCGCGGACTTCTCCGACATCTTCGCCGGCATCGGCGACGTGTTCGGCTTCGGCGACATTTTCGGCGGACGCCGGCGGCGGAGCGGTCCGCAGCGGGGTTCCGATCTTCGGTACGATCTGGAGATCACGTTCATGGAATCGGCAAACGGCGCCGAGACCACGATCCAGATTCCGCGCGAGGAGACGTGCGAGACGTGCACGGGATCGGGCGCGGCCGCCGGCACGTCACCCGAGACGTGCGGCCAGTGCCGGGGCTCGGGCCAGCTTCGTTATCAGCAGGGATTCCTCACGGTCGCTCGCCCGTGCCCGAACTGCCGCGGCACCGGCAAGACGATCGCCAAGCCCTGTTCGTCGTGCCGCGGCGCGGGACGCATCGGACGCGATCGAAAGATCACCGTCAAGATTCCTGCGGGCATCGCGACGGGACAGCGGCTCCGGCTGCAGGGCGAAGGCGAACACGGCACGGCCGGCGGTCCTCCAGGCGATCTCTACGTCGTCGTGCACGTGCAGGACCATCACTTCTTCCACCGCGAGGGAGACGATCTCTACTGCGAGCTCCCGATCGCGTTTCCGACGCTCGCGCTCGGCGGCTCCGTCAAAGTGCCGACGCTCAACGGACACGAAGATCTGCACATCCCCGCGGGGACGCAATCCGGCGGCCGGTTCAAGCTGCGCGGCAAAGGCATGCCGAACGTCTCGGGCCGCGGACACGGCGATCTCCACGTCATCGCCGGCGTCGTCGTCCCGAAGAAGCTGAACAAAGAGCAAAAGCACCTGCTCGAGGAGCTCGCGAAGTCGCTTCCGGCGCAGCCGCCGAATCTCGAGCGGCAGGAGGCGGGCGACAGGCCGTTCTTCGAGCGTGTGAAAGACATATTTGGCTAGCGCGCCGGCGCCGGCGCTGGACCTTTGCTGGTCCCCGTCACCGGACGCGGCGATGCTGTGCGAGCTCCTCCACGCGTGTCTCGACGAGTTCACTCCGGTGGCGATTCAGGATCGCGAGTCAGCGGACGGCTGGCGCGTGTTCTTCAAGACGTCGGTCGATCGGGACCGCGCCGCAACAGCGATTCGCGCGCAGCTCGGCAATCAGCTCCGAAACATCCATGCGCTCGACGTCGACGATGAAGGGTGGGCGCGCCGCAGCCAGGCTGGACTGAAAGCGATTCGCGTCGGCCGAATCGTCGTCGCACCGCCCTGGGATTGCGAATCCGAATCGCCGGACATCCGGATCGTCATCGATCCGTCGATGGGATTCGGTACCGGGCATCACGAGACGACGCGGCTCTGCCTCGCGCTCCTGCAGACGATCGACGTCGCCGGCCGCCGCGCGATCGACGTCGGCACCGGATCGGGCGTGCTCGCGATCGCCGCGGCCAAATTACGAGCGAGCACCGTCCTCGCCATCGATCACGATCCCGACGCCCTCGAGAATGCGCGCGAGAACGCACGTCGCAACGGCTGCGCGGACGCGATCGAGGTCCGCGAAGTGGATCTCGCGACTGCTGCCGCAGCACCCGCAGAGATCGTCACCGCAAACCTGACCGCGGCCGTCCTCGAGCGCTACGCGGCTCGTCTGATGGACCTCTTGAAGCCTGGTGGGATGCTGATCGCGAGCGGATTCGGTCCCGATGAGCAGCCGGATGTCGTGAGAGCGTTCGACGGCATGACGCTGCGCGACGGCGCCAGCGAGGGCGCGTGGAGTGCCGTTCTATTGCTCGAGAACGAACGCGAGGATCGACGCGACGACTAGTCCGGCCGCATCGGCGCGGAGCGTCATGCGGCCGATCGTCACGGGCACGCATCCCGCGGCCAGCGCGGCGCGATGCTCGTCCGCGGACCAGCCGCCCTCGGGCCCGACGATGCAGTTGACCGAGCGTGGACGAAGGCGATCGAGCGCGGCGCGCAGCGGCTGCGCCGCCGCGAACGAAGACGACGGCTCCGTCAGCAGCAATCGAACCGCGTCGCCGGTCGAACGCAGCCACTCCTGAAATTCGAGAGGCGCATCGATCAGCGGCAATCGTGTCTGGCCGCATTGCTTCGCCGACGCGATCGCCACGCGCTCCCATCGCTCGACCGCGTGCCTCCTGATCAACGCCGAGGCGCGCGTTTGCGATCGCTCCGTAACGATCGGCGTGATACGCCCGACGCCGGCCATCGTCGCGTCGCGGATCACGCCGTCCATCTTGTCCCCCTTCAGCACCGCTTGCACGAGCGTGATGGGCACTTCGGGCTCCGGCTGGCTCTCGAGCCCCTCGAGAATCTGCAGCACAGCACGGCGGCGATCGGCGCGCTCGACACGCGCGCGAACCGCGCGTCCGCGGCCGTCGAAGATTGCCGCTTCGTCGCCCGCCTCGAGCCGCATCACGCTCGCGAGGTGATGCGATTCCTCGGACGATAACGCCACGCGGCCCCCGGAGGGATCGAGATCCGGCGCGTAGAACCTCGGAAGCGTCACGAACCTCATTCTATTCGCGCTATACTTCGAGTCAGCGTTTTCACCACGTCGATTGACTTTGCTCCACTTTGCTTTTTAGGGGACAGACACTCGGAAAGTACAAGATCGCCGCACCGCTCGGCAGCGGCGGCTTCGGCACCGTTTACCTCGCGCACGATACCTGGATCGACAAGAAGGTCGCGATCAAGGTTCCCCACCGGCAGGGACTCGACTTCGGCGAGCTGCTCCGCGAGCCTCGATTGCTCGCCAGCGTCAGCCATCCCAACATCGTCGGCATCACGACGGCCGAGAAGCAGGACAACATCTTCTTCATCGTGATGGAGTACGTTCAGGGGGAGACGCTCGAGAACATCATCGCGCTCAAGGGCGCGCTCGAGCTGAATCGCGCGCTGGATTTCACCTGCCAGATCTGCAACGCCGTCGATCACGCGCATCGGCAGGGGATCATCCATCGCGATCTCCGGCCGGCAAACGTGCTCGTGACGGACAACGACGTCGCGAAGGTCGGCGACTTCGGCACGTCGCGCTATCTCGAGATCGCCGCGCACGGCACGACCGTCATCGGCAGTCCGCCTTACATGGCGCCCGAACAGTTTCACGGCAAGACGGTCTTCGCGTCCGACATCTATTCGCTGGGCGTCACGATGTATCAGATGCTCACAGGTGTGCTTCCGTACGACTCCCCCGCGCCGGCGGACCTCGACAAGTTGATGTCGGGCGAGCTCGTCACGGCGCCCCGGATCAAGAACCCGTCGATTCCGAAAGCCATCAACGACATCATCCTTCGCGCGATGGCGCCGGACGTCACGGCGCGGTATCAGCGCGCGTCGGATGTGCTCGACGATGTCCTCGCGATACGGGCCCCCGCGAAAGCGCGCCATACCCCGCCCCATGGAATCTCGATCGGCGATGCGCCGAAGCGCCCGCGCGAGAGCGCCTCGGCGAGGTTCTGTTGGCAGTGCCGCAAACCGCTCCACGCCCGGAGCGATCGCTGTCCTTTCTGCGGCGAAAGCCAATGACGCGGATTGGCGCGGATCATCCGCGTAATCCGCGTAAATCCGCGTAATCCGCGTCGCTATTGGACCTCGGGCCGGCGCCAGCCGCCGTGTTAAAATTTCCTGAGTCTTTCTTACATTTTTTGAGGGAGTCGCTGATGTCTTTCTCCGGCACGGGCAAGATTTGGATGAACGGATCGCTCGTCGACTGGGCGGACGCGAAGATTCACATCGCGTCGCACGTCGTCCACTACGGGAGCGCCGTCTTCGAGGGCGCCCGATGCTATTCCACGCCGCGAGGATCGGCCTGCTTTCAGCTCGACGCGCACATGCGCCGGCTGTACGACTCCGCCAAGATCTACCGCATGGAGCCGACGATCGACCGCGCGACGCTCACGACCGCGGTGCTCGAGACGATCCGCGCGAACGAGTTCAAGGCGTGCTACATCAGGCCGCTCGTGTATCGCGGCTATCACACGCTCGGCGTGAATCCCTTCCCCTGCCCAGTCGACGCGGCGATCCTGCTGTGGGAATGGGGTGCGTATCTCGGACAGGACGCGCTGGAGCAGGGCGTCGACGTCCAGGTCAGCTCGTGGTCGCGCGCCGCTCCCAACACATTTCCGACGCTCGCGAAGACGTCCGCGAACTACGCCAACTCTCAGTTGATCAAGATGGCGGCCGTCGTCGAGGGTTACAGCGAGGGCATCGCGCTCGACTCGTTCGGCTATCTGAGTGAAGGCAGCGGCCAGAATCTGTTCCTCGTTCGCGACGAGATCCTCTACACGCCGCCGCTCAGCTCCGCGGTGCTTCCCGGAATCACGCGCAACACAGTCGTGACGATCGCGCGCGACCTCGGCTTCGCCGTTCGGGAGGACGTTTTGCCGCGCGAGATGCTCTACATCGCCGACGAGGCGTTCTTCGTCGGCACCGCCGCGGAAATCACGCCGATTCGCTCCGTCGACAAGATCACGGTTGGCGCCGGCCGACGCGGGCCGGTCACCGACGCGATTCAGACGGCGTTCTTCGACCTCATCAACGGCGAGAAGCCGGATCGCTACGGCTGGCTGACCTACGTCTACCCTGGCGAGCCGCGCAAGACCGTCGCGGCTGGACAGGCATCGACCGTGAGCCGATAACCCGAGTACCGTGCATCTCAACGACCTTCTCAAAACCGCAGCGGCCGCCGGCGCGTCGGACCTCCATCTCAAGGTAGGCAGCTACCCGATGATGCGCGTCAACGGCACGCTCGTCGTCGCCTCCGAGGAAAAGCGGCTCGATCGCGTCGACACCGAGGCGATGGCGGGGATGCTGTTCACGCCGGAGCACCAGGAAAGATTCCGGCGCGTGCAGGAAGTCGACCTCGCGTACAGCGTCGCCGGACTCGGACGATTCCGCTGCAACGTCTTTCAACAGCGCGGAACGGTCGGCATGGTCCTCCGCGTCATCCCGACGCGCATTCGAACGATCGACGAGCTCGGGCTGCCTCCCGTGCTCAAGCGCATCGCGGACGAGACGCGCGGCCTCGTGCTCGTGACGGGCACGACCGGCAGCGGCAAGAGCACCACGCTCGCCGCGATGATCGACTACATCAACTCGTCGCGGTCCTCGCACATCATGACCGTCGAGGATCCGATCGAGTATCTGCACCGCGACTATCAGTCCATCGTCAACCAGCGCGAGGTCGCCGTCGATACGTCGTCGTTCTCCCACGCCCTGAGGAGCGCGCTGCGGCAGGATCCGGACGTGATCCTCGTCGGCGAGATGCGTGACTTCGAGACGGTCGAGACGGCGCTTCTCGCCGCGGAGACGGGACATCTCGTATTCTCGACGCTGCACACGCTCGACGCGACCGAGACGATCAACCGCATCATCACGGTGTTCCCGCCGCACCAGCAGCGCCAGATTCGCATTCAGTTGGCGACCGTCCTCAAGGCGGCGATCTCGCAGCGCCTGATGCCGCGCGCCGACGGCCTCGGCCGCGTGCCGGCGGTCGAGGTCATGATTGCGACGCCGTTCATCCGCGACTGCATCCTCGACAAGGACAAGACGAACAGCATCCACGGCGCCATCGCGTCCGGCACGTCGCAGTACGGGATGCAGACGTTCGATCAGTCGATCTTCGGCCTGTATCAGCAGGGCTTCGTCACGCTCGAGGAAGCGCTGCGCTGGGCCTCGAACGTCGACGAGTTCAAGCTGAAGGTCCAAGGGATCGCCACGACCGCAGAGATGGCGAGAGACGAAATGGCCCAGACGCGCGGCGTGGTGCAGCCGGACATCATCCGATTCGGCGGCTGAGCGAGCGGGCGCAATGCCCTCTTCCGCGTACCTCGACGCGCTTCACCTGCTCTCCCGGCGCGCGCTCACGGTGTCGGAGTGCCGGAGCCGGCTCGCCGATCGCAACCATTCCAGCCAACAAATCGACGCAGCCATCGATCATCTGCTCGAGACCGGCGGCCTCGACGATGCGCGCCTCGCGCGTGAGTTCGCGCGGACGGCCGCCGAGGTCAAGGGCCGAGGACGCTTGCGCGCGATGCGGGATCTGCAGGCGCGCGGAGTCGAGAAACAGGTCGCCGCGGAAGCGATCGGCGACGTCTTCGGCGACAAGGACGAGCGAGCGCTCGTGTCTCGCGCGATCCAGAAGAAGCTGCGCGGACGGTCGCGCCCGGCGAACGCCGCAGAATTCGCGCGCCTCTATCAGCACTTGATGCGGCAGGGCTTCACGCCGGCCGTCGTCGCCGCCGTTCTTCGCCCGATGCGCGCCGGCGCGCGAGCGCAAGACATCGAAATGGACGAAGTAGAATAAGAGGTCATGCACTCTCGCGAGATCCGGAGCAGCTTCCTCGAATACTTCCGGCGCAACGGCCACACCATCGTGCCGAGCTCGTCCCTCGTCCCGGCCGACGATCCCACCCTGCTCTTCACGAACGCCGGCATGAATCAGTTCAAGGACACGTTCCTCGGACGCGAGAAGCGCGCGTACACGAGGGCGACGACGTCGCAGAAATGCATGCGGGTGAGCGGGAAGCACAACGACCTCGACAACGTCGGGCCGTCGCTGCGGCATCACACGTTCTTCGAGATGCTGGGCAACTTCTCCTTCGGGGACTACTTCAAACGCGACGCGATCCCGTTCGCGTGGGAGCTGCTGACGACGGTGTGGAAGCTGTCGCCCGAGCAGCTCTATCCGACGATCTTCAAGGGTGACGCCGGCATTCCGCGCGACGCTGAAGCGCGCGACATCTGGACCAAGCTCGTGCCCGAGGACCGCATCACCGAGCTCGGGCTCGCCGAGAACTTCTGGGCGATGGGAGAAACGGGGCCGTGCGGACGCTGCTCGGAGATTCACTATCTCCGCGGCCAGCACGTTCCTTGCGAGGAGGAACGGCAAGGCCGCAAGTGTCTCGGCATCGATTGCAACTGCGATCGATTCGTCGAGGTGTGGAACAACGTGTTCATGGAATTCGATCGACAGCCGGACGGAACGTTGAACCCGCTTCCCGCGCCGTCGATCGACACGGGCATGGGGCTCGAGCGCATCACCGCGGTGATCCAAGGCAAGCTCGCGAACTACGACACGGACTTGTTCACGCCGATTCTCGCGGCGATTGGCGACCGCGCGGGACGGCGCTACGGCGCGACGCTCGAGGATCCGGCGGACATCTCGATGCGCGTCATTGCCGACCACCTGCGCGCGATGACGTTTCTCATCGCGGACGGCGTCGTGCCCTCGAACGAATGGCGCGGCTATGTCCTCCGGAAGATCATGCGCCGCGCGATGCGCCATGGAAAGAAGCTGGGATTCTCCGAGCCGGTGCTCCACACGATCGTCGACGTCCTCGTTCGCGAGATGGGCGATGCGTATCCCGAGGTGCGCAGCGGGCGCGATGCGATCGTTCGCGTGGTCCGCAGCGAAGAGGAGCGCTTCGACGCGGTCCTGACGTCGGGTCTCCCGAAGCTCGAGGAAGTCCTCGATCGCGCGGCGGGCTCGCCGAGGCGCGTCGTGTCCGGAGAAGAGGCGTTCCGTCTGTACGATTCGCTCGGCGTGCCGCTCGACTTCATGGAGGATCTCGCCGAGCAGCGGAATCTCACGATCGATCGCGAGAGCTTCGAGCGCGCGATCGAGGGACAGCGCGAGCGCGCGCGCGCGGGGAGCTCGTTCAAGCGCGCGTCGAAAGGGTTGACGCTGACGATGCCGGCGGAGCTCGAGCGGACGCTCGACGCCGCGGGCGATGATTTCGCGGGCTACGATGCGACCGTCGTGCAGGGCACGCCCGTCGTCGCGATCTTCGACGAGAACGGCGCGGCCATGGACGTGATCCAGACGGGCGCGCGAGGATACCTGGCGCTCGGCCGGACGCCGTTCTACGCGGAAGCCGGCGGCCAGGTGTCGGACAGTGGACGGATCATCGCGGCGGACGGATCGCAGGCGATCGTCGAGGGAATCTCTCGGCCGGCGCAGACGCGTCCGCGCCTCCACGCGGTCCGCGTCGACGGCGGTGCGTTCCGCGTGGGTCAAATCGTCACCGCCGAGGTGAGCGACGACGTGCGCGATGCGACGCGGCGCAATCACACGGCAACGCATCTGCTTCACGCTGCGTTGAGGCAGGTGCTCGGCGCGCACGTCAAACAAGCCGGATCGCTCGTCGCGCCGGAGCGCCTGCGCTTCGATTTCGTGCACCATGCGGCGCTGACCGGCGACGAGATCCGCAGAATCGAGCGCATCGTCAACGAACAAATCGTCCGCAACGCCTCCGTCCTGACCGAGGTCAAGCAGACGGAAGAGGCGATCGCGCACGGCGCGATGGCGCTGTTCGGCGAGAAGTACGGCGACCGCGTGCGCGTCGTCTCGATCCCCGGATTCAGCATGGAGCTTTGCGGCGGCACGCACGTCCGCGCGACCGGCGATATCGGCACGTTCGTCATCGTCGAGGAGACCGGCGTCGCCGCGGGGGTGCGCCGGATCGAAGCGCTGACGGGAAACGGCGCGGTCGAATGGATCGAGCGTCAGCGCGACGCGTTGAGATCGATCTTGAGCGTCCTGAACGTCACGCCGGCGCAAGCGATCGACGCTGTCCAACGTCTGCTGACCGAGAACAAGCGCCTCGGCCGCGAGGTCGAGCAACTGAAGATGAAGGTAGCGCTCGGCGGCAGCACGCCGGCGGAGTCGCCCGCCGACGACGTCCGCGAGGTGTCCGGCGTGCGGTTCATCACGAAGCGCGTCGCGGGGCTCGAGAAGAGCGCGCTGCGCGGGATCTCCGATTCGCTTCGCGATCGACTCGGCAGCGGCGTGGTCGTACTCGCGTCGGACGTCGACGGGAAGGTCGCGCTGGTTGTTGCCGTCTCGAAGGATCTCACCAGCCGCATCCAAGCCGGCCGGGTCGTCAAAGAGCTCGCGCCCATCGTCGGCGGCGGCGGGGGCGGCCGCGCGGACTTCGCGGAAGCGGGCGGCAAAGACGCCTCGAAGATCGACGACCTGCTGCGCCAGGTTCCGAACACCCTCGCCATGCTGCTGTAAAGGGCGGGGACACCCAATCGGGACACCCAACGTTGAATGTCCCCGAATTCAGAACCGATATCCGATTACAGAAGCGTGCGGGGAGCGCTCCGTTTCGGCACAGCGCCCAATACCCTGTTCGTCTAAGTCGTTGATTCTACGTGGGCATCTGGCTTGCCTCAGCGACTGCTCGGATCAGTGCGCAAACCGTTGCGTCCCAGGAAGTTGATGAGGTTGGCTCTGCGCCCGAGCATTCTCGCCGTGGTGCTGGTCGTCGCAGGTCTGCCTGCGGTCGCCGAGGCGCAGATCTACGTGTGGCACGACGCCGCCGGCAACCTCGTCCTTTCCGACAAGCCAAAAGATCCTTCGGCAAAGACCTACTCGGTGCCCGCGGCGGCGAACACCACCGTCGCGACGACCGGACTGCGCACGACGAACGCGATGAGCGCCCGCACGGCCCAGCGGGCGGCTCAGTACGAGAGGCTGATCGAGGAAAACGCCGCCGCGCACGGCGTAAGCCCGCACCTGGTGCGCGCCGTCATCCAACAGGAGTCTGGCTTCATCGCGACGGCACGATCGCACAAGGGCGCGATGGGCCTCATGCAGTTGATGCCGGCCACCGCCGCGGAGCTGGGCGTCAGCGATCCGTACGATCCATCCGAGAACATTCGAGCCGGCGTCCAGTATTTGAAGGGGCTGCTGGTGAAGTTCGCGCAGAACGTCGAGCTCGCGCTCGCGGCGTATAACGCGGGGCCCACTGCCGTGACGCGGTACGGCACCGTGCCGCCGTATCGAGAGACGCGCGACTACGTGACGAGGATCACGACCGCGGTCGACGCGGCGCCGAAGCCGAAAAAGATCTACCGCACGATCGAGATCGTGAACGGCCGTCCGATTCCCAGGTACTCCACCGCTGAAACGCCTGGCGCCGAGCTGATCACGATCGCCCCCGGGAAGCGCTGACCGTCTTCTGCGGCCGGCCCCGAACCCTCACACATCGCTCAACGGACGAGGAACGACGAAGGTCACCGCTCCGTCGGCGTGCGCCTGCACGCGTCCGTGATGCGCGCGCGCGACGCGGGCCACCGCGGCAAGCACCTGCGCGCCGGTGTGTCCGCACGGATGTTCGGTCCAGTCAGGATCGAAGAAGCGCGCGAGCGCCGCGTCGCCGAGAGGACGAAAGTTGGCGCGGAGACGGCACTCGACGATAAGCGCCGGCCGAATCGTCGTGACGTGCGATCGGACCTCGAGGACGGTTCCAGCGCCAGGCGTCAGCGACAGCACGCACTGCAGCAGTCCGGTCAACGCCATGCGGCAGCGCGCGGCGTCGATCGAAATCCGATAATCCGGCTGCTGGCCGATCACGTCGACTCGCTCGACGCGGACGCCGCGGAGCCGCGCTTCGAGCCCAACGGCGGCAATCGCGTCGCCGATCAACGCATCGGTCGACGCCGGCGCGACCTCGAGCACGGGCGCCGTCCGCGCGAGGAAGTCGGCGGCCGCCGACGCGATCTTCGAGCGCAGCGATTCGACGCTCGCGAGCTCGTTCAAGACGATCGATCGCAGACGGTCGTCGATTGGCAGCGCCTCGAGCGATGTATCCGGTGCGGCCTCGGCAGGCTCCGCCGCCGCGGCCGGCACTGCCGCAGGCGGTGGCGGCGCGTGGCGCTCGGCCGCCGCGTCCCGCATATCCGTGAATCTCTCGTCGTCCACGTCGTGCACGAGACAAGGCACGGTGTTGAGCCCGACGGTTCGCGCCGCCCGCAGGCGGCGCATCCCGGCGATCACGCGATACTGCCCGTCGCGCTTGCCGACGAGCAGCGGCTCGATCACGCCCAGCCGTCGGATCGATTCCTCGAGGCGATCGAGATCGAGCGCGTCCATATCCGCGTCCGGCGGATCGATCTCGGAGATCGCAATCTCGCGAACGGTCCTGAGCGGTGCGTCTCCCAGGACCGCGTCGACATAGTGGCGGCCGTGACGCATGCGAAACCGCGTGGGCAGCCCTTCGCGCGCCGCAGACGGCGGCGGGGACTCGTCCTCGTCCGCGTCCTCGGGCCGGCCCGTCCGCTGTCGTATGAGTTCATCCGCTGGAAAATCCCTGAGGTCCGAGGCGGGTGCCTGTTCAGACCCGACGCCATCAAGCTGCACGAATGGTCTCCTGACGATAAGCCGTTATCTTAGCGCAGCTTCACATGGCTTTACGCCTCTACCTGGCGAAACCGTTCGAAAATCGCACGGCCAGCGGGATTTGTCGCCGTCTTCGCGGAACATGTTCGGCATCGGCGTCGCCTTGCCTCGGCGGGTCTGGACTAGTCGCCTGGGAGGAAGACGCCGGCACAGGGGGACGGCAAATTCTTCTCAACTTGTGCCGTGCGGTTGTGTGCGTCGTGAAGTAAACTCAGAGACCCAATCGACTGAAGAGCGTGCGAACTCCGGCTCCCCTCAACGTTCGTTCGGGCGGCGGCGATCCGTCCGCCGCAGGCGATCGTCTCGTCGACGCCAGCCGCGCGATGCGCCACGTGCGCGCGCTCGCGGCGCGCGCCGCGGCGGGCGACGCGAAGGTCTTCATCACCGGCGAGAGCGGCTCGGGCAAGGACGTCGTCGCGCAGTACATTCACGCGCATTCGGATCGCGCGTCGAAGCCGTTCATCGCGGTGAACTGCGCGGCGATTGCCGAAGGCCTGCTCGAGACGGAGCTCTTCGGCCACGCGCGCGGGAGCTTCACCGGCGCGTATCGGGATCGCGTCGGCCGGCTGGAAGCGGCGCATCGCGGCACGGTCTTCCTCGACGAAATCGGTGAGATGAGCCTACAGATGCAGGCCCTCCTCCTGCGATTCCTCGAGAGCGGAGAGATTCAGCCGGTCGGCAGCGTGAGCGGACCGGTGCGCGTCGACGTACGGATCATCTCTGCGACGAACCGCGATCTCAGTCAACTGGTCGCAACCGGCGCGTTCAGGAGCGACCTGCTCTATCGCATCAAGGTGCTGCACATTCACGTGCCGCCGCTTCGCGATCGCAAAGAAGATCTGCCGGTGCTCGTCGAGCACGCAGCCGCCAGAACAGGACGGCCGATTCGCTTCACGGAAGCCGCGATGCAAGCCATGCTGCGTTATCGCTGGCCCGGCAACGTGCGCGAGCTGCACAACGTCATCGAACAGGCCGCGTGGATGTCGGATTCGGCAGAGGTCGACGTCACCGATTTGCCTGAAGCGGTGCGCTTCGCGTCGAGCGACGGCCTGATGCCGCGTCGGGAGCGCCGCCGTCGCCTCGCCGACGAGCTGTACAGCACGCTCGTCGACGGCCACTACACGTTCTGGGGACACATCCACCCACTACTTTTGAAGCGCGACATCACGCGCCACGATTTGCGGCAGCTCGTCAGCCTCGGCCTCACCGCCACGCGCGGCAACTATCGCGGGCTGCTCAAACTGTTCGGCATGGCCGAGGGCGACTACAAGCGGTTCATGAACTTCCTTGCCGCGCACGAGTGCACCGTCGACTTCCGGCAGTTTCGATCGACCGTGTCCGCCATCGCGCCGCCGCTCCCGATTCAGCTTCCGCCGATCGACACCAGGACCAAGCCGAAGGCGCCGGCACGTCTCGGCAAATAGTGCGCTCGTCGTTTCTCTCGCCCATCACGCGCGACTCACCTGATCGATATTCACTCTGGAACGCTCGCACGGATCGCGCGCTCGCTCGCGTGCTCGAGCCCGCGTTCGCGTCGACCGCGCGCAACAAGGGACTCCTCGGACGGACGAGCCTCGACGCGGATGCGGCGATGATCCTCGCCCCATGCCGGGCGATTCACTCGTTCTTCATGCAATTCGCCATCGACGTGGTCTTCGTCGATCGCGACGGCGTCGCGATCAAGATTCGTCCCGCGCTCCCCCCGTGGCGGATCGCGTTCGCGCTCCGCGCATTTGCCGTGGTCGAGTTGCCGATCGGCGCCCTCGCCTCGACTGGAACGATCGCCGGCGATCGACTACTCCTGAGGCGTCAATAGCTCCTCGCCGCGGCGACCTAAATCTGGTCCCGACCAGATTGCCGGAATGATCCGCGCACGGTCCTCTAACGCAAGTCATAGAGCGCAGTCCGCTTAACACAGGTCACCCTGTCGGTACACCGGTTGCTCAAAGTGCGTGCGGACTCGACACCATTCTCAGGCCGGACGATGCGACGAACACGCCGCGATACGAGATACCTGTTGTCACGACCTTGGGAAGGTTCGCTTCGCATTCCCGGAGACGTCGTGGTGGAGCGCCACGACGAGCAGCAGAACGAATTGTGGGTCGTCAGCGCGGCGCCCGCGCATCGGGAGGAACGGTTGCGGCTCGAGCTTTCGGGGCCCGATCGCAGCCTGGCGGTCCGCGTCGTCGAGAGCAGTCCCGTGATGATCGACGGCGTGGTGCGGCACCGGCTGCGCCTCGCGATTGTGTAGAGCGCCGGCAACTTCAAGAACGAGCCAGGGGAGCTGCGGAATGAAACGGCGTTTGAGTGCCTTGCCATGTCAGGTGGAGTTGATGGGCGTGCTCACGAGGGAGATCCCCACGCGGCTCATCGAGATCAGTCGGACCGGATGTCTTCTCGAGATCGCGCAACGCGTCGAGGAAGGCACGGTCGCGGCGCTGCGGTTGACGGTGCAGGGGCAAATCTACACCGAAGACGTGCGCGCCACTCGATGCGTGGCGGTTGCGGGATCGGGATCGAGCTACCTCGTGGGCGTCGAGTTCTTGCAGACGAGCGGCATGGACGGCATGTCCATTCGTCGAGCGCTGGCGGGCTCCTTGAGCCCGCTCGGCGATGCTGCGCCGCCGAGTACGTCGGGACTGTCGTTGTAGTCGTGAAGCTAAAGGAGAGTGTCATGAAGAAGCTGCTGGATCGTCTGTTCCGTGATGATGAAGGCCAAGACCTGATCGAGTACGGCTTGCTGGTGGGCGTGATCACGCTCGGCGCGATCGTCGCAATCACCGCGATCGGACCGACGGTTGCCGGTTACTTCACCGACCTCAACGCCGCGCTGCCATAGCAGCGCGGTCGTCCCTCCAGGGAGGCGCGAATGCTGCGATTCGTGGTGCGCATCGTCAGGGAGGACGAGGCGCAGGATTTGATCGAGTACGGGCTGCTGCTCGGGATCATCACGCTGGCGAGCGTCCTTGCGATGACGTCCGTGGGTTCGACGATCAGCGGCTACTTCACCGACCTCAGCGTCGCGTTGCCATAAGGGGCGACGGGGCGAGGGAAACGAATGACGCCGAAACGGATAGCCAGCCGGGTGGTTAGGCTGCTCGTGCGTCTCGAGCGCGACGACGGCGCTCAAGATCTCATCGAGTATGCGCTGCTGACCGGAATCGTCGCGGTCGCCGCGGCGATTGCGCTTCCGCTCGCCAGCGAGCTAGGCGATATCTACGAGGCGTGGAATACGAACGTGTGGACCATCTGGGAACCGCCGGCGCCCGGATCGTGAGACGTGATCGCATGACAACTGCACAAACCGTGAGCCTCGTCCTTGCCGCGATTGCATGCGCGTGCGATCTGCGGACGCGACGGATTCCGCGCGCGCTCACGCTCGGCGGCGCCGTCGCCGGCCTCGTCTTTCACGTCGTCACGGGCGGATGGACGGCAGGCGCATCCAGTGTGGCCGGGTGGATCGTCGGGATCGCGATTCTGCTCGTCCCCTTCGCGCTGGGTGGACTGGGTGGAGGCGACGTCAAGCTGCTCGGCGCGCTTGGCGCTTGGCTCGGCCCGGTGAACGCGATTTGGCTCGGACTCTACACGGGGATCGCTGGAGGCGCGATCGCGTTGCTGATCGCACTGTCGACGAGCTACCTGAGTCAGGCGATCACCAATATCCGGAGCCTGCTCGCGCATTGGCGCGCGAATGGCGTGACGCCGCTCGCCGAGATTACCTTGCGCCACAGCCGCGGACCGCGCGTGGCGTACGCGATTCCGATTCTCGCAGGAACGATGGCGACGTTATGGCTTCGATAACGACACCGGCGCCGGCCACGACGCGACGGCGTCGCGGGATCTGGTCCTGCGAGCGAGGCGCGGAGCTCGTCGAGTTCGCTCTCATCTTCCCCACGCTTCTGCTCGTGATGCTGGGCATCATGGATTTCGGCTTTCTGTTTCAGCGGTACGAGGTCGTGACCGCCGCCGCGCGTGAAGGTGCGCGCGTGGCGGTCCTGCCGGGATACACCAACGGCGACGTGACCGCGCGGGTCACGCAGTATTTGACCGCCGCCGGTCTCACGGGCACGCCGACGGTCAACGTGGGGACGCCGCAAGTGATTCCCGTCGGAAGCCAGTGCATTACCGTTCGACCGGTCGTGGTGAGCTACACGCACACATATCTGTTCATCGGTCCGGTCATGGCGTTTTTCGGCGAAAGCGCGCTCGGGACGAAAACGCTCAACGCGACGTCGGCGATGCGCAGCGAAATTGCCGCCGAATCCTGTCCGTAGGTTCAAGGAGTAGACATGAATCGCCGCACTCGTCACATCGTCGTCCTTTTCATCGCGGTCGTCACGGCCAGCATCGCGAGCCTCGGTGTCTATCGCGCCATGGGGCAACTGCCGGCGCGGCAGGCCGAGCGCGTGCAGTCGGTCGTCGTCGCCGCGCGGCCGATGGTGATTGGCACCGAACTCACTGCGCACGATCTGAAAGTCGTCGCGTGGCCGTCGAGCAGTCTCGTGCCCGGCGCCGTGACCGACGTCAAGGACGCCGTCAATCGAGGGCTCCTGAGTTCGGTGCTCCAAAACGAGCCGATCACGACGAGCAAGCTGGCGTCGGTCGAATCGGGCGCGGGGCTGTCCCCCGCGATCCCGCCCGGCATGCGCGCGATGTCGGTCAAAGTCAACGACGTCATCGGCGTCGCCGGTTTCATCGGTCCGGGAAGCCGCGTGGACGTCGTCGTGACGATCCGACGGACCGACGACAGCATGACTCGCACCGCCGCCAGCAACGTTCAAGTGTTGACGGCTGGCACGCGCAAGGATCAGGAGAAACCGGCCGAGAGCGAACGCGAACGCGAGCGTGGCTTTGGCGAAACCGTCGTGACCCTCATGGTGACTCCGCGCGACGCGGAACGCATCGCGCTCGCGCAGTCCGAGGGACAAATCGTGCTCGTCCTCCGCAATCCGCTCGACAACGACACGACGGTGAGCGAAGGGGTGAAGACGGCGTCGCTGCTCGGATCGCCCGAGGCGACGCCGCAGCCGGTGAAAACGACGCCCGCGGCCCCGCCGCGCCGCGCCGCGGCTCCCAAGCCTCCGGTCGAGCCGGTCATCGCGCCTCTCCCGCCGCCGCGCACGGTCGAGGCCATTCGCGCGGCGAAGCGGACCGACGAGGTGATTAAGTGAGCATGTCCCTGCGTACGGCGATCGCCGCCGTGCTCGTCGCCGGCCTATCGACGCCCGCGGCAGGACAGACCGCGCCCGCCGGTCCCGTGCCCTCGTCGCAGGCGCCGCTGCCGGGACAGATCGAGCGCGTGCTGTTGACCGCCGGACGCTCGACCGTGCTGCGGACGGACTTCGAGGTCGTGCGGATTGCGGTCACGAATCCCGCGGTCGCCGACGCGGTGGTCGTTCAGCCGCGCGAAATCCTCGTCGACGGCAAATCGCCCGGCACGGTCAGCTTGATCGTGTGGAGCGCGACCGATCGCAAGCACTACGATCTCGTCGTCGAACCGGCGATCACGACGCTGCAACAGCAGCTTCGCGCGCTCTTCCCCGGCGAGGACGTGCGCGTCAGCGCGACCGACGAAGCGATCATCTTGTCGGGGGCGGTGTCGAGCAACACGGTGTCCCTCCGCGCCGCAGAGATCGCGCAGGCCAGCTCGTCGAAGGTCAAAGTCATCAACATGCTGCAGCTGCCGAGCGGGCAGGAGAGCCAGCAGGTGATGCTGCAGGTGCGGTTCGCGGAAGTCAATCGGCGAGCACTCACCGAGCTCGGGTCGAACTTCGTCGTGAACCGCGCCGACTACGCGGGCCGATCGACGACGCAGCAGTTCTCCGCGCCGAACTTCGACGAAGATCGCGGCGGGCTCGTGTTCGCGGACTTCTTGAATCTGTTTTTCTTCAATCGGCAAGAAGGCGTGGGCGCGATCATCAAGGCCCTGCAGTCGCGCGGCTTCTTCCAGAGCCTCGCGGAGCCGAACCTGATCGCCTACAACGGCGAGGAAGCGAGCTTTCTTGCGGGCGGCGAGATCCCGATCCCGGTCGTGCAAGGCGGCGGTGGCGGCAGCAACAGCTCCGTGACGGTCGTCTTCAAGGAATTCGGCATCCGCCTCAATTTCAGACCGGTCATCGCTGGCGACATCATCCGGTTGAAAGTGCGGCCCGAGGTCAGCACGCTCGACTTCGGCAACGGCGTCACGCTGCAAGGCTTCCGAATCCCTGCGCTCTCGACGCGCCGCGCGGAAACGAACGTCGAGCTGCGCGACGGACAGTCGTTCGCGATCGCGGGGCTCCTGGACAACCTGACGCAGGAGGATGCGGCGGCGATTCCGGTGCTGAGCCGCATTCCCATCCTCGGCAATCTGTTCAAGAGCAAGGCGGATCGAGCGGAGCGCACGGAGTTGATGGTCCTGATCACGCCGCGTCTCGTGCGCGCGCTCGAGCCCGATGAGGTTCCGCCGCTGCCCACGCTGCCGCGACGCTTCTTGCCGGCCCCGCCGGTCGGCGGCGAGAAGCCGGGATCGAAACCAGGCGGATCGTCGGGACTCGTCGACGCGCCGGCGGTCGTACGCGACCCGAAGGGCGGCGGCTCGCCCAAGCAATGAGGACGCGATGATGAACACTGGTCGCCACGCGTGCCGCGGTCAAGAAGGCGCCGTCTTCATCCAAGTCGGCATCGCGGTCTTCGTGTTGATGGCGTTCAACGTGTTCGTGCTCGACTACGGCTTGATGTGGGTCGCGCGCAACCAGGCGCAGAATGCGGCCGATGCGGGCGCGCTCGCGGGTGCGCTCGCGCGCGGGTACGACGACTTCGCGGATCCCCCGAGCACTCGCCACAGTCTCGCGGCGCAGATCGCGCGCGGCGTGGCCGCCGCCAACAGCGTGTGGCAGGAAGCGGCGACACCCGTTGTCAGCTTCGATTGCCCGGCAGGCGTGACCGGACGCTGCACGAAGATTGACGTCTTCCGCGACGGCACCGCCGGCAGCAACGCGCTGCCGACGCTCTTCGGCCCGATGCTCGGCGTCGGCACGCAACGCGTGCGCGCCACGGCGACCGCGATTACGCTCAACGGCAACGCGACGCCGTGTCTCCATCCGATCGCTTTCGCCGATGATTGGACCGAAAACCGGGATCCAGAGAACGAGTTCAACCGCTACTACGAAGGCACTGCGCCCCCTCCGCCGGGGACGCTTCTCAGCGGCGATCGCGACGACTACGCCCCGCCGACGAGCACCTACGCCGGCGCGACCACGGTGTCCGTCGATTTCGGTGAACGCATTATTTGGGAGCTGTTGTCGCCACTGACCTACCCGATCACGCGACGGTTGCTCGTCCCGCTCGATCTGCCGGGGGGCGGCACGTTCGCCGACAACATGACAGGGTGCGTCGGTCAGACGCTGGCGCTGAACGACACCGTGCCGATCAACACCACGATCGTGCACCGCGACATCACGGCCGCGATCAACAGCGTCATCGCGCAGGACTCCGGCGCCGACTACGACTACGGCGCGCATCGCATCACGAACAGCTGCGCGCCGTCCTGCGCGTCGGTCAGCCCGCGGCTGATCCCCATTGCGCTCTACGATCCGCGAAAACTGCAGCTCGGCCGCTCTTCGGGTAATTGGACGGACCCGGACGTCGGCTGCCCGACGAACAATCCATGCATCACGATCACGAACATTATCGGTTTCTTCCTTCACGGAGTCGCCGGCGGTTACGGACCGCACGGCCACTTCATGCGATATCCCGGTTCGACGCTGACCACCGCGCCCACATACATGGACGACGGATCCTGGCTGGTCACCACACATCTCATCAGGTGACGCCATGACCTCCGCGCTCACCGCAAAAGTCGTCGGCCTTCGCGATCGCCAGTTGGAAGATCTCCTTCAGGCGTGCTCGATTCTCGTCACGCCGCTCAAGGTCGACGAGCTCGGCACGCTCGCACAACCCGGCACGCTGCAGCCGGACGTCGTCATTCTCGACTTGCGGCACAAGGCCTCGCTGCCGGAGGCGGTCGGCATGCTCCGCCGGCAGCACCCGGGCACGGGCGTCGTGATCATCGCTACGTCCCTCGAGCCGTCGCTGATGCTCGAGGCGATGCGCGCGGGCGTGACCGAATTCCTGACGATGCCGCTGACCGCCGAGGAGCTGCAGACCGCGATCAACCGCGTGACGGCTCAGGGCGGCGCCGGCAGTCGAGGCGACGTGTTCGCATTCGTCGGCGCGAAGGGCGGTGTCGGTACGACGACCGTCGCTGTCAACGTCGCGACAGCGATGGCGCGCGTCGAGCCCGGCTCGACGCTGTTGATCGATCTGCACCTCGCGTACGGTGACGCCGCGGTCTTCCTCGGCACCGAGCCTCGCTTCTCCGTTCTTGACGCGCTGGAGAACGTGCATCGCCTCGACAAGGCGTTCTTCAACGGACTCGTCGGTCAGTCTCGCGCGGGTCTGGCGCTTCTCGCCTCGTCCGATCGCGCATCGACGACGTTGGTCGACGCGGCGAGCGTGCGGAGCTTGATCGATGCGGCGTCGCGGCACTATCCGCGCGTGCTGCTCGACGTCCCGCGATCGGACGTCATGCTCGACGCGCTCGAGTCCGCCTCGCGCATCGTCATCGTCGCGAACCAGGAGCTGGCGACCGTGCGCGCGGCGACGCGCATGTCGGCGTCGCTCCGGCAGCGGTACGGAAGAGAGCGATTGTCCGTCGTGATCAGCCGGTTCGATCAGCACTCCGAGATCGGCCAATCGGATGTCGAGCGCGTGCTCGGCACGCCGGTGACGTGCACGTTCCCGAGCAACTATCGGCTCGCGCTCGACGCGCTCAATGCCGGACGGCCGATCGTGCTCGACAACCACAACAAGCTCTCGTCCTCGCTGAGTGGGTTCGCGCGCGGCCTCATCGACGTCAGCGACGAGCCCGCGGCCGCGCCACGGAAGCAGTCCGGTTTGTTCGGGTTGATCACGGGACGGCGCGCGTAGCGCGTGCGCGTTGTGAATAAACGGAAGTGAAGGAGCAGGAATGAATCCGGTGTCGCCGATAGCGAGCCCGCCCGACCCACGGCAGCGCAGCTATCAAGATCTCAAGGCCCGAGTCCACTCGGACTTGTTGAACCGCCTCAATCTGGACCGTCTCACGCAGATGGGCCAGCAGGAGGCCGAGCCCGAGATTCGCCGGCTGATTCTCGACATCATCGAGCGCGGCAAGGACACCCCGCTGAGCCTCGCGGAGCGGGAGACGCTCGTCGTCGACGTCCTCAACGAGCTGTTTGGCCTCGGTCCGCTCGAAGCGTTGCTGCGCGATCCGGCAATCTCCGACATCCTCGTCAATCGGTTCGATCAGGTGTATGTCGAGCGCGAGGGGCGGCTGCAGCCCACCGACATCATCTTCCGGGACGACCGCCATCTGATGCAGATCATCGAGCGGATCGTCAGCACGGTCGGTCGCCGCATCGACGAATCGAGTCCGATGGTCGACGCGCGTCTGCGCGACGGCTCGCGCGTCAACGCGATCATCCCGCCGCTCGCGATCGACGGGCCGTCGCTCTCGATCCGCCGTTTTCGCACGGGCCGCCTCGGGCCGGACGATCTGGTCGAACGCGAAACCCTCACCCGGCCGATGCTCGAGTTCCTGCAGGCCGCAGTCGCGTGCCGCTTGAACATCGTCGTGTCCGGCGGCACCGGCGCGGGCAAGACGACGCTGCTCAACACCTTGTCAGGGTTCATCTCGAATGTCGAGCGGATCGTCACGATCGAGGATGCCGCGGAGCTGATGATGCGCCAGCGCCACGTCGTCCGTCTGGAGACGCGCCCGCCGAACATCGAAGGCAAGGGCGCCGTCAAGCAGCGCGACCTCGTCGTGAACGCGCTGCGCATGCGGCCGGATCGCATCATCGTCGGCGAGGTGCGGAGCGACGAAGCGCTCGACATGCTGCAGGCGATGAACACGGGACACGACGGCAGCTTGACGACGATCCACGCGAACAGCCCGCGTGATGCGCTGTATCGATTGGACACGATGGTCGCGATGGCGAGCCTCAACCTCCCGGAGCGCGCCGTGCGGCAGCAGATCGCGTCCGCGGTGAATCTGATCATCCAAGTGACCCGCTTGTCGGATGGCACACGGAAGGTGACCGCGATAACCGAGGTGACGGGCATGGAGGGAGAGGTCGTCAGCACGCAAGACATCTTCGTCTTCGATCGAAGCGGGCTGCGGCGCGACGGCAAGGTCTGCGGACGGTTCCGCGCCACGGGCATCCGGCCGCGCTGCACCGAACGGCTGCTGTCGTTCGGCGTGCAACTGCCGCCCGACATGTTCGAGCACATCACGGCCGTGGCCTGAGGGAGCGAACCATGGTGGCGACGATTGCAACGTTCACAGTCAGCCTGCTCATCGTGCTCGGAGTGTATTGGCTCTTCATCGTCGTGCCCGAGGACCGGGCAGGAAAGAAGCTGCGACGCCGGCTCAAGCCGGATGCTCCCAGCCCTGTCGGCGGCGCCTTGACGCGCCGCGCGCCGGTGCTCAGCGCGCTCAAAGGTCTCGACAGCCTGCTCGGGCGATCCGGTCGATTGCTCGATCCGCTGCGGATGACCGTCGAGCGGACCGGTTTGCCTATCACGCTCGGCGTCGTTTTGCTCGGCTCGCTCTTCGCGGGACTGCTGACGTTCCTGCTGGTGCTGTTCTTCTCGAAGCTGCTGTGGCTGGCCGTGGTCATGGCCGTCGTTTTGGGAGCGGTCCCGTTCCTCGTGGTTCGCTTCGCCGAACGCCGGCGCGTACAGCAGTTCGAGGACCAATTCCCGCAGGCGATCGACTTGATCGCGGGCGCGCTGCGAGCGGGACACGCCTTCACCACGGGCGTGTCGATGGTCGCCGACGAAGTGCAGGATCCCCTCGGCGGCGAGTTCCGGCTTCTATTCGACCACCAGAACTACGGCATGCCGCTTCCTGACGCGTTGAAGGCTTTCGCGCGACGCGTGCCGCTGCTCGACGCGCGCTTCTTCATTACCGCGGTGCTGACGCAGCGTGAGGCTGGCGGCAACCTCGCCGAAGTGCTGGATAACCTGTCGTCGCTCATCCGCGAACGGTCCCGCGTCAAGCGGCAGGTCCGCGTCGCGAGCGCGCACGGACGCATCACAGGCTGGGTGCTGTCGGCCATGCCGCCTGCCCTGGCGGTGGGAATGATGATCGTGGCACCGGAGCACATGCGCGGCTTCGTCGCCGATCCTTTGGGCGTTCGCATGATCATTGCCGCGCTGGTGTTGCAGGTGATCGGCACTCTGGCGATTCGCCGCATCGTCAACGTCGAGTTCTGAGTGGATACGTTATGAATTCCGAGCTTGCTCTACCGTTGGTCGCGGTCTTTGTCTCGGTTGCGCTGACCGCAGGATCGCTCGCATCGCTGGCGCTGGCGCGCACGGCGCCCGGGCGGCGGCGGCTGCAACCCGCATCGGACTCGCCGCAAGCGGCCGGTCCGATCGGCCAGTTCGCCGCGCTGCTGCGCACGCGAAAGAGCTCGGCGCATCAGTTGTCGAGGTCTCCGAAATCGGGATCGTCGCGCGTGTCGCGCCTGCAACGGCGCATGCACCTGGCCGGGTGGACCGACCCGGATGCGGCAAGCTACTACGCGCTTGCGGAGATCGCCGTGCCCGTGATCTTCGCGCTCATCCCGATCGCGTTGTTCGGACGCGCCGGCTGGGTGGGATCGCTCTTCGCCGGCGGCGTCGGATATGTGATCCCGGATCTCGTCCTCAGTCGAGCGATCCATCGCTATCAAAAAGCCATTCAAAACGGTCTGCCCGACGCGATCGATCTGATCGTGGTGTGCGTCGAGGCCGGCTCGAGCCTGGACCAAGCCATCGTGCGCGCGAGCGAAGAGCTCGACATCTCCGTGCCGGCACTCGCGGCGGAGCTGCGAACCATCACGAACGAGATTCGCGCCGGCAAGCCTCGTCTCGAGGCGTTTCAAGGATTTGCCAAGCGCACGCAGGTCGACGACGTTCGCGCGCTGGTTGCGATGCTGACGCAGACCGATCGCTTCGGCACGAGCATCGCGCAGGCGCTCAGGACGCACGCCTCGACCTCGCGAACCAAGAGGCGCCAGCGCGCCGAAGAGCGCGCGGCGAAGGTGGGCGTCAAGATGGTGTTTCCGTTGGCGCTGTGCCTGATCCCCGCCCTCTACGTCGTGTGCTTGGGACCGGTCGTCGTGAAGATCATGCGTGCCATTCCGTAGTCCGTTGCTGTCATTTTGGCTGACCGAAGGAGAAGGAGAGGACCATCGTGGACAACACAACACTGATTCTCGTCGTGGCGTTCGTCGTACTGCTGGTTGCGTACACGATGAAGCGGCGCGGCCGCGTGCGCAGCGAGGAATAGGCCGTCACGCTCGGCCGGGTCGTTTGCCGTGTCTTCGTTCGGACCTCGTTCGATTGCCGTCGGCCTCGTCGCGTTGACGTGCGGGCAGGCCTGCGCGACGCACGCGGGGCCGGCTTCTCGCAGCGCAGGCAGTCTGCCCGTTGCGAAGTCGCTCGGAGCGACGGTCGAGGCGTCAGACCCGGCGCTCGCCGCGGCGTTGTTGAAGCTGCGCCTCGCGCCGACGGCGGCGCATCATCGTGCCGCCGCGGCTCAATACCGTCGGCTTCGCATCGACGATACGGCGTTCGACCATCTGAGCGCGGCGATTCGCCTCGAGCCGAATGACGCGGGCGCGTACGACGAGCGCGCGCGGATCTGGCGCGATTGGGGGTACCCCGAGTTGGGCATGACGGACGCGGCGCGAGCGGTGTTCCTCGCGCCGAGGTCGGCTGCCGCGCACAACACGCGCGGTACGTTGCTCGCCGCGGCCGGCGATCTCGACGGAGCGCTGCTGGAGTTCGGTCAGGCATTGATACTCGATCCAAAAGCTCCGTTCGCCGCGGCCAATCTGTGCTACCTCGAACGCACCACGAAGTCGACTGACGCGATCAGGCTTTGCAGCCCGACGCCAGCCGCCCGAGACGATGTCAAGGTCAAAGGAAAGTGAAAAGGGATCCTGAGTCCGCTCGTCGCCGAATCTCACCCGCATGGGCTGCGGCAATCGTGTGCGCGATTGCGTGGTCCGGCGCGGTCGGCTCCACGTCGACGGACCTGTCGGTGCGGATCACGTCGCCGCTCGGCCGCACGGGAGGGATCGGCAGCGTTCGGATCGTCGCTCAGATACAACCGCCGCCTGGCGTCGTGATCGGCCCCGTTCGCTTTTACGTGGACGGCACGCTGTTCAAGACCGACGAGGATGGTCCGCCGTACGCGGTTGAATGGGTCGACGAGAATCCCTTCGAGCGGCGTGAGCTGTCGGTCGAGGTCGAAGACAACTTGGGAAATCGCGGGCGCGACAAGGTCGTCCTCGACGCGTTCGAGATCGTCGAGGTCTCCGAGGTCGCGAGCGTGCTGCTCGAGGCGGGCGTCTACGATCGCAAGGGCCACTTCGTCGGCGGGCTGGCGCCAACGCAGTTCGCGGTCCGCGAGGACGGCGTCCCGCAGGCGATCGATCTGGTGAGCCACGAGCGCGTGCCGGCAACGTTTGCGCTGCTCATCGACAGCAGTCAGAGCATGTCGCGCCGGTTCGACTTCGTGAAAGCGGCGGCCAATCGTTTGAGCGCGTTCCTTCGTCCGAACGATCGCGTGGTGGTCGCGCCATTCTCGAAACGGCTGGCCGCGTTGACTGGACCCACGGGCGATCGGCGCACGATTGCCGAAGCGATCGAGCACATCGAGCCCACGGGTGGGACGGCCATTCTCGACGCGCTCATCGAGCTCGCCGGCAGAATGCCGCCGGCGGAGGATCGCCGGTCCGTCATCCTCATCAGCGACGGCTACGACGAGCACAGCGTCGCGACGTTCGATGAGGCGCTCGGCGCCGTCAAGGGGGCAGGCCTCACGATCTACGTCGTGGGCATCGGCGGAATCGCCGGAATCTCGCTGAAAGGCGAACGCGAGCTGAAGCGCCTCGCGCACGAGACGGGCGGACAAGTGTTCTTTCCGCCAAGACCCGACGAGCTCGCCGCGATTTACGATCAATTGGCGAGCGATGCGCAGAATCGCTATCTGGTGACCTACACGCCGACGAATACCGCGCGCGATGGCGCATGGCGCTCGATCAGCCTGGCCACCTCGCCCGAGTACATCGTTCGCACGCGAACGGGATACCGCGCGCCGAGGCCGCCGCCCATCAGGCCGACGCTCGAATTCACCGTGACCGACTCGTCCGGCGAGTATGTCGAAATCAGCGCGGCCGATCTCGTCGTCGAGGAGAACGGCGTCGAGCAGAAGGTGGACACCTTCCACGAAGCGGTGACGCCTGTGTCGATCGTGCTCGCGCTCGATGCGAGCGGCAGCATGCGGAAGAGCGCGGACGCCCTCGCGTCCGCGGCGCGCGCGTTCGTCGAAGCGCTTCGGCCGGAAGACAAGCTCGAGCTCCTCTTCTTCTCGGATGGCGTGTTGGTCGCGCACGACTTCACGACGAATCGCCAGCAAAGCCTGGACGCGATCTCGGCGTATCGACCCGTCGGCGGCACGTCGCTTTATGACGCGCTCGGCGGCGCGTTCAACGCGTTGAAGAGCATCGAGGGAAGACGAGCGGTCGTCCTCATGACGGACGGACGGGACGAGAACAACGCGGGAACGGCGCCCGGAAGCCGGAAGACGCTGGCTGAGATTGTCGACCTGGCAAAAGAAGTCGACGCGACCGTCTTGCCGATCGGCCTCGGAACGAACCTCGATCGCGAGGGGCTGGAGCGCCTCGCCGAGATCTCCGGCGGCGTTGCGAGCTTTCCATCGGAAGTGTCGCAGCTTCGTGACCAATTTGCGAAAACGATCGAAAACCTGCGGCGCCGCTATGTGCTCGCCTACACATCCACGCACGCCGCGAGAGATGGTTCGTGGAGAACGGTGGAAATCCGCTCGCGTTCGGCGCGGCACATCGTCCGCAGCCGAAGCGGTTACTTTGCGCCGGATCGGTAGATATGGCCTCTGACCTTCCATTCGATCCCGAGCCGAAATCCGGCATGCCGCCGAGCGCCGAGCGGCCGCACATCGTGGATTTGCCCACGACGTACGACATTGCCGACGACTTTTTCTCGGAGGCCGACGACCTCGCGGGGCTAGACTCGGT
>DATBJJ010000152.1:0-10247 GCA_036556425.1 Vicinamibacterales bacterium | reverse complement strand
TTCGGTCAGCGACCACCGGATCAGCGGCTCGTCGTCGACAACGAGAATCGTGGCTTTGGACATGGCGTCGGAATCCTCAGAAGGTACGTGCACCTGGAGTGCAGGAGCGGTGCCGCGCGGAAATCCCCGGTTTCAGGACCGATTTCCTGCGGAGATGGACTCTTGATGGGGAATTCTCCACGTTTCTGGGGAAAATTTACCACTGATTTGTAGGGACTCCGATGTCGAGGATTCCGGAGGCTTCGACGAGCCGGTCGTAGATCCGTCGCGTCTCTCTGGTTTCGACCGTTTCGACAGCATCTGGCGCGCTCGCCTCCCTCGGCTCTCGCGCGGCGGTGGCAAAGAGGCGATCGTCGGCGCGCAGATGATCGCGCCGAAGTCGGACGTACTCCCGGGCCGATCGAACGAACCGCGGAACGACGTCGGCGTTTCCGTGCTCCAGCTCGCGAAGCGCGGCCGCCATGTCGACAAGCGGGACTCTCGCGGCGAGGTGCTGATCGATGCATGCGGAAAGCGCGGGCTTTCCGGCGCTCGTCTGCGACGCCTCATATGCCGCGTCCTCCGTCGCGCGGATGAACGCGACCGCGTCGCTGAGGATCGTGAGAGGAATGTACGCGTGCGCCTCGAGCCGGCTTGCTGCATGCTCGAGAATCTCGAGCACGCGCTCGACGCGATAGCGTTCGTTTTCGAATCGATCCTGCAACATGGCGTGCTCCTTGGGACGGTCCGGCACCGCTCGCCACTTGCTGACGGTCAATACCGGGCACGGCGCGCGGCGGAGGACGGGCTCGACGGTGGATCCGAAGACGGCGCGATCGATCATGTGGCGCCCGTGCGTGCCCATGACGATCAGATCGCTGCGCCACGTGCCGGCGAGCTCGACGAGGTCATGCTGCGGTTTTCCCTTGACGACGATCTCGTCGATCGCGATTGCGCTGCGGACCTCGGGTGCGATGAGACTGCGCAGCCGCTCGCGCGTGACGATCTCCGAGGCGGTGCGATACGCGCGTTCGACGGGCGCTGACGAAAGCGGATCGTACTGCGGTCCGACCACCGGATCGTAGATGGGCGCCATCAGGTCGATGACGTGGCACATCGCGAGGCGCGCGTTGTGCCGCTCGGCGAGGGATATCGCGTAGCGAAGCGCGGCGAGCGACCACTCGGAGAAGTCAATCGCGCAGAGAATCCGCTGAAAGGGCGCCCGGCGCAACGAGGCCTTCTCGACCGATGTGAGAGGAACGGTGACGACCGCCGATTCGGATTTGCGCACCACCTTCGCGGCAATCGAGCCGAGCATCAGCCGCTCGATTCCCGAGCGCCCGTGCGTGCCCATCACGATCACGTCGGCGTGGAGCGTCTTGGCGGCCGTCAGGATTTCGGTGTCGATCTCGGTCCCTTCACGTGCGACGCACGTGACGTCCACGCCGGAGGAACCATCGATGTCGAGGAACCGCTCCATGTGGTGCTCGATCCGCTGAGCGTCGAACTGCGGACCGGCCGGCGCGACGTGCAACGCCGTCACCGGTGCATTCTCCGCACGCGCGATCGCGATGGCGCGATCGAACGCGCGGCGTGAACATTCGGAGAAATCCACCGCGCAGAGAATCCGCTGCATCGTTGCCATACCGTCAACGGCTGCAACCACTGTGCCTCGAAGGTCGCTCGAAAATCGTCCGCGTCCGCCACGTCATCGCATCGTGCCGATCGGGAATATTTCAAAGAGTGGGGACTATTTCGTGGTTGCGGTGACGTTCCAACGCGGCGTGCCAGGAGTTTCGATCGGCATGGAACGTGCCCTGAAACCGAGCGGCGCATCAGCCTCGAACGATGACCGCGATTGCACGAATCTCGACCCATCATGAGCCCGTCGGCGCGCGAGACATCGCGCGCCACTACATGCGCGACCTGGTGTACGGCGCCAACGACGGCCTCATCACCACGTTCGCCGTGGTGGCGGGCGTCGCCGGCGGCGCGCTGAGCGCACGCGCGGTGCTGATTGTCGGCGCCGCCAACCTCGTCGCCGATGGGCTCTCGATGGGTGTTGGAAACTATCTGGGGATCCGATCGCACGAGAGCGCCCGCGCGGCGCAAGGGCTTCACGAAGAGGAGGCGAGCCCCGCGCGGCACGGCGTCGCGACGTTCATGGCCTTCGTGTGTGCCGGCGCGATTCCCCTGCTGCCGTATTTGATGCCCTGGGGCGGCAGCGCGCAGTTTTCGGCGGCGCTGACCTTCATCGCCCTGTTCGTCGTCGGGTCGCTGCGCTCGCTGGTGACGATCGATCGCTGGTGGATCGCCGGCCTCGAGATGTTCGGGCTCGGCGCCCTGGTTGCCGTGGCCGCGTATCTGAGCGGCGCGGTTGTCGGAGCGATCCTGCGCTAATCGCCGAAGACGATGTGCATCGCGCGCGCGGCGCGAAGGAGATCGCTGTCGGCCGGCACCGTCCGTACTCGATTGACGACTTTCTCGAGGGGCACTGCCACGACGTCAGGCGGATGGAACGCCGCCATCGTGCCGAACTCTCGCGCGAGCACCAGTTCCACGGCGCGTGCGCCGAGGCGCGTCGCAAGAACGCGATCGAATGCCGTTGGCGCGCCGCCCCGCTGCAGATGTCCGAGCACGACGCTGCGGGTCTCCTTCCCTGTGAGCCGTTCCAGCTCGGTGGCCACCTGCGCGCCGATACCGCCGAGGCGCGCCGCGGTCGTGACCGGTCCGCTTTGCTGGAAGACGTAGTCCCCGCCGACGGGCCGAGCGCCCTCGGCGGCCACGACGATGCTGAAGCGCGCACCGAGCTGTTCGCGCGCAGCGATGTGACGCGCCACCTTCTCGAGATCGAAGGCGATCTCCGGTATCAAGATCGCGTCGGCGCCGCCCGCGACGCCTGCATGAAGCGCAATCCATCCCGAATAGCGGCCCATGACCTCGACGACCATGACGCGATGGTGTGCCTCTGCCGACGCGTGCAGTCGATCGATTGCTTCCTCGGCGAACGTCACCGCGCTGTCGAACCCGAACGTGTCCGTCGTCTCGACGATGTCGTTGTCGATGGTCTTGGGAACGCCGACGAGCGGAAGTCCGCGCTTGTGGAACTCGTACGCGATCGCGAGCGTGCCGTCGCCGCCAATCACGACGAGCGCGCCCAGACCGAGATCGCGGAACGTCTGCAGGCAGCGCTCGGAGCAATCCTGCGTCCCTCCGTTCCCGGTCGGATACGCGAGCGGATTGCGCCGGTTCGTCGTGCCGAGGATCGTGCCGCCGCGCCGAAGAATGCCCGTGACGTCGCTCGGAGAGAGCCGCCGCCATCGATTGGGCTCGATCAATCCAACGAAGCTGTCTTCCAGCCCGATGGTCTCGCAGCCCTGATTGGCGGCGGCCTTGACGACCGCGCGAATCGCCGCATTCAAGCCGGGCGCGTCGCCCCCTCCCGTCAGGATTCCAATTCGCATCCGCCGAGAGTACGGCAACTCGCGCCCCGGCGCATCAGGCCGCGGCGGCGTTGGCGGCAAAGCGGGCCCGGACCGTCAGTACCGGGCACGGCGCGTGGCGGACCATCGGCTCGGCCGTCGATCCGAAGAACAGCCGATCGATCGGGTTCCGGCCGTGGATGCCGAGCACGATCACATCGCTCCCTCGCTCGCGCGCGAGTCGAAGGAGCTCGTGGTGTGGCTTCCCCGACGTCACGATCTCGTCGACCGGCACGTCTTTCCGCTTCGCGTTGGCGATCACCTTGTGCAGCCGGTCCCGGCTGGAGGCTTCCGCCGACAGGCGATAGCCGACGAGATCGGTTGGCGGTCCGATCAACGGGTCGTATCCCAACGGCACCCACTCGATCACGTTGACGGCCGTGACGCGCGCGTTGGAGTCGTCCGCGAGGGCCAGCGCGTAGTCGAGCGCGGCGAGCGAGCATTCGGAGAAGTCGATGCCGCAGAGAATCTGTTTGAACGAGCCCGCGCTGGGCGCGCTGTCGCCGGCCCCAACGGTCAGCACCGGCTGCCGCGCGGTCCGCAAGACTCGTTCGGTAACCGATCCGAGGAGGAACCGTTGGAATCCGCCGCGTCCGTGCGTCCCCATGACGATGAGATCGGCACGCACGCGCGAAGCCTGCGCCAGGATCTCCTCGGGGACCGCGAACGCCTCGCTCACTTCAGGGTCGACCGGCATGTGAGGCTCCAGCGTGGCGAACTCCATCAGCTTGCTCCGGAGGCTCTCGCGGATCGCGGGCGTGAGCTCGAACGCGGCCGATGTGTCGATCTCCAGCGGAAACGGGGCATATCGCGGCTGAATGGGCACGACGTGCAGCGCCGTGATTGCGGCGCCCTGCACGCGTGCGATCGCGGCAGCACGCTCCAGCGCGTGCCGCGAGAACTCGGAGAAGTCGATCGGACACAGAATGCGCTTGATGGCTACCATGACAGACTCCACTCGTTCAGTTCGCGTTCGCGAACGCTACGGAACCACGTTGATGCGATTGTCGACGGTCTCCACGCCCGGCGCGCGCCAGGCGGCCCGCTGCACTTCGTCTTTCTCCGTCCACGATCGAACGGTGCCGGTGAGAATCACCTTGGGGCCTTCCGCATCGATGTGGATGCGCCGCGCATCGAGGTCCGCGTGCCGGTGCAACGCTTCCGTGATGCGCTTCTGGACGTCTTTCGGCGACACCGCAGGCTTGAGCGTGATGTAGTTCAGCACGCCGCGGACGCCACGAATGTACTTGACCGCGCGCTCGGCCGACAGCTTCTGGAACATCCACTCGACCTTGCCGGTCAGCGTGACGTAGCCGTCGCGCACCGTGACGGCGATGCCGAGCGGGACGTCGATTCTGTTCTTCAAGGCCTCGAGCGCGTCCTTCGCGATGTCCGGATCGATTCGGGTCATCGAGAGCTTCACCTCGAGCTCGTTCGCGACGGCCTTGACTCCGTACACTCGGCGCGTGGCGCGTTCCGCCGCGAGTTTGCCGCCGTAGGTATCGACGTAGCCGCTGAGCGTGACGATTCCCTCCTTGGCCGTCACACCGATGAGCGATGCATCTACTTCCGGATCCCACGCCAACTGGTTCATGACGGTCATCTTCAGCCGTTCGTCCAACATCGTGAGGGTAGTGCTCATGGCCTTCCTCCTGCGAAACGCCCGTACGGGGGCGCTCTCGTTTCAATGGTTCAATGGAGCAACGAGTGTGCCGCGAGCGATGCCGCGAAACGTCGGCGGGGTTCGCGAAACATCGAGGCAGGCGGCGGGCGACTGCGGAAGTTCGCGCACCCGACGTGAAATTCTCCACATCGCGCGACCGCGTCGAGGCCGCGTCAGCGCCGAGTCACTGCAACCGCGAGCCCCTCAGCTTCGCGGACGACGCGAGCGATTTCGGTCACGTCGACGCGCTCGAGCAGCCCGGCTCTTTCCAGGAGCTCCATCGCCCGGCCGAGTGGATTCGGCGAGCGGCGATAGCGATCGCGATGGACTTCGAGGAACACGTCGAGGCCGTCGAACGCCACAAGCACGGGTTCGTACACGATGCGGCCGCGTTCGCCAGCGTCGACGCGATAGAAGAGATCCTCGATGTCATCGGGATGCAGACGGATGCATCCGTGCGTCGCGAACTGATAAATGCTCGAGGGTGCGTTCGTGCCGTGAAGGCCGACGCTGCCGAGGCTGAGCGCCAGCCAGTAGCGGCCGAGAGGATTGGTGGGCCCGGGCGGCATGGCCTTGATGATCGGCTTGCCCGCCCGGCGCATTTCTTCCTGAATCGAGATCGGGACGTCCCACGTCGGATCGGTTTCCGCCGCGAGAACCGTGAAAGATCCGAGCGGCGTTTGCCAATCGGCACGACCGACGGCCACCGGATAATACGCGCGCAGCGCGCCTTCCCAATAGTGGAACAGCATCCGCTGCGGCACGTTGACGACGAGGCTCGCGCCGTCATACGGCGGTACGACGTGGCGGTTGTCGATGCCGATCACGTCGCCGGGTTTGAGCGGCGTACGCAGCGTTCGCTCGTTGCGCGCGGCGAGCACGGCTGGATCGACGCCGACGCGCGCGCCGACCGACGTCCACGTCTCGCCGGTCGCGACGAGATGAACCCATCGACCGCCGGCAATCGCGCCGCAATCTGCTCTCTTGCGATCGTCTGCGCCGGCGAGAGCGGCGGACGCGAGGAGGATCGCCCCGCCGCCGAGGAGGATCGTCTTGCCGAAGCTCGATGAGAACGCGCCCATGTGTCCCGCCCTTCCGCCGCAGAATCGTCGTGCGCGAAATGAGGCGTGCATCACGAGTGCCGCGTATGACGTCGTTCGAGCGGGCATCGTGCTTGCAGCATGGGAGAGCGACGCAGTTGCCCGAGGCAGACAAATGACGCTCACTCGCGTCGCCGTGTTGGTCATCGCGATCGCAGTGGCAGGCGAGTCCGAGCGCAAGTCATGGCCGCTGAGCCAAGCGCCCGACGAACTGCGGTCCGTGATCTCGCGCGCTGAGCTGGTAGTCGTCGCGATGCAGGGAGCGGTTTTGGCGGAATTGAACGGGCCCGCCCGGCAGGGCGCGTCAGCCGCGTTCGGCTTCTGCCACCTGGATGCGATGGCTCTCGCTCAGCGCGTGGGTAAGTCGGAAGGCATTGCCGCCGGCCGCACGAGCGATCGTCTCCGCAATCCGCACAACGCGCCGCGCCCGTGGGCGGCGCCGCTCGTCGCTGCACACGCAGGAAAACGCGCGAAAGACGTCGAAGGATTTGCCGTCGATCTCGGCGATCGCGTCGGCGTGCTTCGTCCCATCGTAGAGCAGCCGATGTGCGCGGGGTGCCACGGCCCGCGCGAGACGATCGCGCCTGCCGTGATCGACGCCGTCCGCCAGCGTTATCCGGCGGATCGCGCGATCGGCTTCAAAGACGGCGACATCCGAGGCTGGTTCTGGGTCGAGATGCCGAAGACGCCTTCCAGATAAGGCAGCCGCCGTCACCGCGGATTCGTCCGCGCCTCCCGTGAGATCTTCCGCACTGCGCACGCTCCCAATCGATGTCGCATCCCATATCAGCATGGCTGGCGAACGGGTCTCGTCCCGCGCCTCCAACCCGGTCCACGGCTTGCACCATGTATCACGGAATGGACGTGCACAATGAGAGTCCAAGACATCATGACCGTCTCGCCCGAGGCGTGCCGCCCCGACGACAACCTCGCTGAAGCCGTTTCCCAACTCTGGAATGCTGACTGCGGCGTTCTCCCGGTGGTCGATCACGCGGGCCGCCTGGCGGGCATCCTGACCGATCGCGACATCTGCATCGCGCTCGGCACCCAGAATGCGCGCGCGTCGGAGATCGCGGTGCGTTCGATCATGCGCACCGCCGTGGAAACGTGCGACCCGATGGACGACGTGCTCACGGCGCTCAACAAGATGGGCGATCGCCGGGTCCGGCGGCTGCCCGTCGTCGATAACGAACACCGGCTGCTCGGCATCGTCTCGTTGAGCGATGCGGCGCTGGCGATAGGCGCGGGGCGAAACGCAGTTCGTCCGGCCGCCGTGCTGGAGACGTTTCGGAGCATCTGCGCTCACCCATTGCCGGTGGCGGTTGGTGAACCAGCGGTTCGATAGATTGACGCCTCCTCGACAGGATATCCAGCCATGAGAACGCTCGGTCGCGAACGAATCGTGTGGCTCCTCGGTTGCGCGCTGGGTTTGTCGGTCGCGGTGACGCTCACGGGATCCCCGGCCGTCAATCCGCCACAACTCGTCATCGAGTCTCTTGCCGGACGTGATTCGTTCGAACGATACTGCGCGCCGTGCCATGGCATCGACGGAAGAGGAAATGGATCGGTCGCACCCGCGCTGAAGATCGCGCCTCCGGATCTGTCGCGGCTCTCCCAGCGGAATGGCGGCGCGTTCCCCGCGGAGCTGGTGCGGTCCTACGTGACGGGCTATGCGCGTCCACTGCCTGCGCACGGAACGCCGGAGATGCCGATCTGGGGACCGATCTTCCGCTACTTCGAGTCGGACGTCCGTGTGCGCGAGCGGATCGCCAATCTCGCCACCTACATCGAGAGCCTGCAAGAAGGATCGAGCGGACGCGATGATCCCGGTGCACGATTGTTCTTCACGTATTGCGCGTCGTGCCACGGCCGCTACGCGCGCGGCGACGGCCCTGTCGCGCAGTCGCTGCGCAAACCTCCACCAGACCTGACGAAGTTCACGGCGCGCTACGGCGGCACGTTTCCGGCGGATCGCATCCGCCGGATCGTCGATGGCCGCGAGGTCGCGGCGCACGGCGATCGTGAGATGCCGGTGTGGGGGGATGCATTCCAAGTCAGAAACGATAGTCTTCGTCCTGCCGACGTCGAGGCTCGAATCGCGGCAATCGTGCGCTACCTCGCGGCGATTCAAGAACGAGCCGGCGACAGGCCGCCTGCCTTGGGCAGGTGAGGAGGTGGGAAATGCTCGGAAAGTCTCGTGCGCTCGTAATCGTCCTCGCGGCGGCCGTCATGGTGAGCGGCAGTTGCGGCAGCCATGATTCGCCGATCGAGCCCTCACCCGTGTGCTCGTTCGGCATCGCGCCCGCGAGCGCGACGTACTCGGCCGACGGTGGATCGAGCAGCGTCACCGTGTCGGCGCCCGCCGGGTGCACGTGGACGGCCTCTACGACGGCGGCCTGGATGTCGATTACCGCGGGCGCGAATGGAAACGGCAACGGCACCGTGGCGTACAGCGTCGGCGCGAATCAAGGAACGGACCCGCGTACCGGATCGCTGAGGATCGCGGATCAAACGCATGCGGTCGTGCAGCAGGGACGAGCGCCAACCGTCTGCTCGTACGAGCTCACGCCTGCCAGCGCGGATCTCGGCGCGGAAGAATCACGCGGAACGTTCACCGTGACAGCGCCGGCAGACTGCGCGTGGACCGCGACCAGCAATGCGTCGTGGCTCGTCGTGACGTCGGGAAGTCCCGGCACCGGCAACGGCACCGTGTCGTACACGGCCATGCAGCAGACAGATACCAGTACTCGCGCGGCGGCGATTGCCGTGGGCGACAAGACGTTCGCCGTCCGGCAAGGGGGCAACGTGGGTGCGTGTCAATACTCGGTGACGCCGGTCGACTTCAGTCCGTGCATGCCCGCCAGCAGCGTGACGGCGACGCTGACCACGCAAGCGGGTTGTACGTGGACCGTGAATCCAAGCGTGCCGTGGCTCGACATTCCAAGCGGTACATCGGGCAGCGGCCCTGCCACGATCACGATCGCGTTCTCCGAGAACTACGACGCGCCGCGCGATGGCATCGCGATGGTGCGATGGCCGACGCCGACCGCCGGCCAGAATGTCCGGATCGCTCAAGCAGGCTGTGTTTATGCAGTCAGCCAGAGCGCGATCAACGTCACAGCCGCGGCGACCTCAGGCACGTTCGATGTGATTCAGCAGAGCGTGCCGAACACGTGCGGCGGCGCGACGCAGGATCGCTGCCGCTGGACGGCGGTGTCGGATGTCGCGTGGATCACGATCACCACCAGCATGCCGAGGATGGGTGACGACCGCGTGGCGTTCGCGGTCGCGAGCAACGACGGCGCAGCGTCCCGCGTCGGCAGGATTACCGTTCGCGACAAGGTCGTCGTGATCACACAGGCAGGCCGGTGACCGGCGAACGCTTTCGAAAGAAGGGTAGCCTCATGTATCGCAACGCTCTCGTAGTCGCCGTCGCGTGGATGTCCGTGGCGACGCCGGTCGCGGCGTTCGCGCAAGCGGACGTGCGCGCGAACGAATGGAGCCGCGGCACGGACATCACCGCGTTTGCCGGAACGGCGGTGGAATCATCGGATGCCGCGCCGCTGATCGGCGGCGCAATGGGCTGGCAGCTCACGCCGGCGCTCGGAATCGAGGGAAGCGGGGGCTGGCTCGATCGCGGTCACGGCAGGACCGCGTTCGCCGGCGCATTGCAGGCCCACGTGCGATTGCTCCGCGCGCGGAAGGTCGATCCGTTCGTTCGCGCGGGCATCGGTCTCCATCGTGCCGAATTCGCGTCGAACGAGCCCTCCGTGCCGGACTTCTATCGACGGCGGATGACGGCATCGCTCGGCGCGGGCTCGGGCCGGACCTTCACGGATCCGACGGTCGTGGCGGGCGGCGGTCTGAACGTGCCGATCAACCGGCATCTCGCCGTGCGGCCGGACGCCGGCGCGACCCTCGTGTTCCGCGGTGGCCGCACGCACGTCGTGACCACCATCGCGGTGCATGCGGTCTATCACTTCGAGAGCCACGCGGTCACGCCGCTGCGCTGACGATGCGACC
>DATBJJ010000151.1:0-16352 GCA_036556425.1 Vicinamibacterales bacterium | reverse complement strand
TTCGGCCGCCGCCCATTTTCCTTCCTTTTCCGATCCCTCGCCGCACGTTGTTCCCTGGCGAGCGATCGTGATCACGATTTCATCGCAGAGATGCGCAGAGGGCCGAGGTACGCCGAGGCCGATCCCAATCACGCATGTTGGATCGAGCGGCAGCCTGGCGGAGCCAGGCTCTACCCGCGCCTGCGGCGCGGCCGCTCGTCGGAGTTTCTCGATTGGGCGTCCCGTTTTCTCCGCGAATCTCTGCGGATCTTAGGCAGCTCCGCGGGCTCTGCGATAGGACCTCCAGTGAACAGCGCCAGTATCTTGATCAGAGAGGTCGAACACGATCAGACGCTCGATGACATATCCTTCGTGGCCGCGATCGCGTCTTCCACGCGAAGCGCGATCCCGGCGAGGCGGCCAATCACATCGAACCGGAGCGCCGCGGTCTTCGCGAGCACGAGGTCTGCCTCGATCTGCGAGGCGGGATCGGCCGGCACGCCGATCATCGTCAACAGCGCGTCGCTCGATTCGGCATGCGGTCCTGGCACGCCGGCGAGCTTCGTGCGGATGCCTTTGATTGCGGCGCCGAGGGTCGAGGTCGCGCGGTTCATGCGCGCGAGGGCGAGATCCTGGTTCGGGCTCTTCGGCGCGTTCGCGCAGAGGTGCTCGTAGAGCGTTGCCGCTTCGTGCACCTGATTCAAATGCCCCCACACGTCGGCGAGCGCGTTCAGCGTCGCGCGCAGGCGTTCGCCGTCGGCGGCGAGCGACGTGCGCGCCGCGAGATCCAGATCGACGAAAGCCGTCGTTGATGGATCGTCCAGCGAGGCGCGCAACAGCGCCAACGCGCATGCGAGGCGCCGCGTCGCGATCCCCTCGAAGCGCGCGAGCGCCGGCGCGAGACGCTCCTGTTGGCTGACGGCGCGCGCGGCCGCCGCTTCGGCCTCCTCCGAGGTTCCTTGCGCGAGGTTGAAGCCGTCGGGCACGACTTTCGCGAACCCGGACTCGATCAGCGCGTGCGCGGTCAGCGCGAGCTGACGATTGTGCTCCAGCGAATCGTAGCCGCGATACTTCTCGGCGACGCGTCCTTCCTCCGACGCCATCGCGGCTCGCGCGGCGTCGATCGCGGCAACGAGCTCAGCGATCGTGTACGCGCCGTCCGGCGGATCGACGCGCAGCGGACGCAGCACGCTCAAGCGATCGCCGAAGAACGCTTGCGCCGCGCGCTGGATGTCGTCGCGGTCGTGCGTCGCGAGGAGCGCCGCCTCTGTATCGACCAGCGACGCGGCATCGAGGTTGATCCCGAGATCGTGCTCGTAGTAGTGCCGCGTGGCGCGTTCGCTCAGCGCGTTGAAATCGTGGAAGAGCGCGCTCGCGGACACGTCGCCGCCGGCGAGAATGCCCGCCGATCCCGGATGCTCGGCCGCCCGAATTCTGTCCGCGTCCGATGGGTGCGTGTCGAAGAGGCCGGTGCGCGCGTCCGGAACCTGACGAACGCGGCCGAGCACGTCAGGCGGAAATCGCGAATGCTGCTGGAGCAAGAACGCCGGCAGGTTCGACGGCATCGTCCGCCGGAGCCACCCCTCGCGCAGCTCGCTGTGGCCGACCTCGGCGAATACGTTCATCTCGCGCAGGCGCGCGGACGTCTCTATGAACGCGCCCGTTCCGACGAGCTTCATTTCGTAGCTGTCGGCGTCGTACTCCATCTGCCGCAGCATGAAGCAGCTGATCGCGTGGCCGATCTTCATCAGGCCGGCGAGTGCGTGGCGGCTGCACCAGATCGAGGCCTGCGCGAGCTTCAGCGTGAGGACGACCATCCAGTTGCCGCCGCTCGACCATTCCGCGAGCTGCTCGTCCCACGCGTCGCGCTCGTGCACGACGCGGCTGAACCATCGATTGATCGATCGCACGATGAAGGTGAGGCGCATCGCGCCGCCTTGCGCGAAGTGCCCGAACTCGTGCGCCAGCACGCCGCCGAATTGACGCACCGTCAGTCCGGCCGCGAGCGGCAGTCCGATCGTCAAGACGAGACGGGGCGGACCAATCGAGATCGGAATCGTCGCGAAGCTCGCCGACGCGTTCACCTGGCAATCGACCTGCACGCGCGTGGGGATCGGCGCGCGCACTTGGCGGCAGATCTCGGTGATGAACCCGAAGAGCGCCGGCTCCTCCTGCAGTTCGATCGGAACCGGATCGATCTGCCGCGCCGGGCGCGCGAGCACCGGCTTCACCATGAAGAACGCGAGCACGCCGCCCGCGACGATGGGACCGAAATATCCGACGAACCGCCAGAGGCCGCCGCCGCGCGACGTCAGCATCCACGTGTTCGCCGACACGTGCCACCACACCGCCCTGGCGACGACCGCGATCAATCCGAGATAGACGAGCGGCAGCACCAGCATCGCGATCGCGACGACCAGCAGGCCGACGCGGTACCCCGCGGAGAGCCGCGTTGGCTCGATCGTCCCCGACAGCGCATACGCTTTGCCGGCGCTGCTCACGAAGGGCCTACTGCGCGATTGGCACGACCGCGAACGGCTGCGGCGATCCGATCGGCGTCACGATGTCGCCGACCATGCGGCCGAGCGTGGCCCGATAGCGTCCGGCCTCGACGAGCGGTCCCTGGTTGCCGCCGCGTCCGCCGCCGAATCCGCCGCGTCCGCCGGCGCCGCCGCGCCCGCCCGCGGCCGTTGGCGGAGCGACCGGCGGATCCGTGCGGAGATTCCACGCGACGCGCCGGAGACCCGCCGTCTTCTCGAGATCCAGCCGGCGAATCAGCTTGCCGGTGTCGTCGCTGATCGTGAGCACGAGCTTCGCGTCCGCCGGGAAATCCTGGCGCACGTGATACGTGAAGACCGCGCCGAATGGCGGATTTTCCGCGCGCCACAATCCCGAGAGCGGCGACAAGCCGGCGCTGCCCGCGGGCGCGAGGCCGAGAAGGTTGTAGAGATACGCGCCGCGAAGCGGAAAGAGCTTCGCGTCTTCTGCGAGCGTCGCGGCCGAGAGATCCCGCAGCGCACTGTAGTCGTCCAGCACGTAGAAGCCGCGCCCGAACGTGGCGAGCACGAGATCGTTCTCGCGCTTCTGAACCGTCATGTCGCGAATCTGCGCAGGCGGCAGCCCGCCCTTGAGCTGCACCCACTGCTTGCCGCCGTCGAGCGAGGCAAACAGCCCGAACTCGGTGCCGACGAAGAGCAGATTGCCGTTGACGTGGTCCTGCACGATCGACCACGTGTCGTGCTTCGCGGGAAGGTTGCTCGTGATGTTCGTCCACGTCTTTCCGCGATCCGTGCTCTTGACGACGTACGGCTTGTAGTCGCCTCGCTGCCAATTGTTCAGCGTGGCGAACACCGTATCCACATCGCGCGGCGAGGCGAACACATCGGTCACGTAGGTCCACTGCGGCACGCCGGGGAACTGCTCGATCTTCCGCCAGTTCTTTCCGCCGTCCTCGGTGACCTGGACGAGCCCGTCATCGGTACCGACGTAAATCAATCCGTCGAGCAGCGGCGACTCGTCGATCGTGACGACGTTGCTGAGCGGCGTCGTGGACGTGTTGCGCGCGATGGAGTCGGCCGGCCAGAGCTTGCCCATGATCGGGATCTCGTCGCGATTGAGATTGCGCGAGAGATCCGGACTGATTCGCGTCCACGAATCGCCTCGATCGTCGCTGCGATAGACGAAGTTGCTCGCCCAATACAGCCGCCGCGGTGAGTGCGGGCTGATGATGTACGGCGCGTCCCAGTTCACGCGATCGCCGCCCCGTCCACCGCCGCGGCCGCCTTGGCGTCCGCCTTGAGCGCCTGCAGCACCCTGCTGCGCTGCGGCGCCTTGCTGTGCTGCCGCACCCTGCGCAGCCTCGCCCCGGCCTTGCTGGGCCTGAGGCTGTCCGGGCATCTCGTCATCGCCGCCGCCGAACGTCGCGGTTCCTTGCGGACGGACCGATCGTCCGATCCCCGTGCGCTTGTCGAACCGAACGATGCCGCCATTCTGAGACGAGGCGTAGACGATATTGGGATCCTCGGGATCGTTGCGCGACTGGAATCCGTCGCCGCCGTTGACGATGTACCAATCGCTCGTGCGCACGCCGAGCCGGCTCATGTTCCGCGACGGACCGCAGTACGAGAAATTGTCCTGCGTGCCGCCGCAGACGTTGTAGAACGGTTTGTCGTTGTCGACCGAGACCCGATAGAACTGCGTGACCGGAAGGTTGGCAAAGAAGCGCCACGTCGCGCCCTCGTCGTACGACTCGTACAGCCCGCCGTCGTTCCCGAGCAGGATGTGTCCGCGATCGCCTGGATCGAATTCAATCGCGTGATGATCGACGTGCACGCCGGTGCTCTCGATCGGCGTCGACTGCCACATCTTGCCGCCGTCGGTGCTGCGCTCGACGCTCACGTTCATCGACCAGATCCAATCCGGTCGATGCGGATCGACGAAGATCTCGTGGTAGTACTGCGCGCCGCCGCCGCGGTAGCAGTCGTCGGTGGGTGCGCCTCCGCGTCCGCCGAACTGTTCAGGCTGCTCCTCTTCGTCCGCGACGTTGATTTCATCGGCGACTTCACCGGGCCGCGGCCGCGCGTCGACCGCCGCCGCGCCGCGTTCTCCCTGCGCGGCAGGCGCGGACGATTTCGTCGGAGCGCCGAGCGGCGCGCACGGCGCCGGCGGTGCAGGCGCGGGCGCGTTCGGATCGCCGCCGCGTCCGCCGCGGCCCGCACCGCCGCGTCCGCCGACTATCCGGCCGATCCTCGTCCACGAATTCCCGCCATCGTCCGAGCGGAAGAATCCTGATTCGGGCCGCTTCGCGTCGATCAACGCGAACACCGTCGAGGGATTCTTGCGCCCGTCGATCGCGAGCCCGACGCGTCCCATCTCGCCGGCCGGCAGGCCCTTCGTCAGCCGCGTCCACGTCTTTCCCGCGTTCGTGGATTTGAAGATGCCGCCTTCCGGACCGCCGCCGATCATCTGGCCGACATGCCGCCGGCGTTGATAGGCGGTCGCAAAGATGGTGTCGGGATTGCGCGGATCGATCGCGATATCGCTGATCCCCGTGTCCTTGCTGATCGTCAGCGCCGCCGTCCACGTGGCGCCGCCGTCCGTCGTCTTGTAGAGGCCGCGCTCGCCGCCTTCCGAGAACAGCGGTCCCTGCGACGCGACGTAGACGACGTTCGAGTTGCGCGGATCGACGGCGATGTCGCCAATGTGCTCCGACGTCTCGAGGCCGACGCGCTTCCACGTCTTGCCGGCGTCCGTCGACTTGTACACGCCGTCGCCGAAGTGCGCGCTGCGCTGGCTGTTGTTCTCGCCGGTGCCGAGCCAGAGGACGTTCGAGTCCTTTGGATCGATCGCGAGGCAGCACAGCGTGAACACGCCGTTGTCGTCGAAGATCGGCGAGAACGTGATCCCGCGGTTCGTCGTCTTCCACAAGCCGCCGAACGCGGAGACGACGTACCACGTGCTCGGATTCTTCGGATCGATTTTCACGTCGACGATGCGCCCCGTCGTGAGCGTCGGTCCAAGGCTGCGCAGCTCGAGGCCCTTGAGGACGTCGGCCGTCAGCCGATCGCCAACCTGCCGCGCGCCGAGTCCGGCCGTGGCGAGACCGATGGCCGCCACGATCAGCAACATCCTGCGTGTCATGTTTTGTGCTCCGGAAGACGATGGCATTCTAACCTAGTCGACGGACGACTCCCGACTGTCGACTGCGACTGTCGACTGCGACTGCCGACTTCCGACTGCCGACTGTCGACTGATTCATCCCGCCCGCGTGCCGTTCGGGACGTCCCACTCCGGACAGACCAGCGCCGGCGGAATGCCGTCCTTGTAGCCGACGTCGAACAGCATCGCCTCCGACATGACGCCGTGGATGCGGCGCGGCTCGAGATTGACGAGGAACAAGCACTGGCGGCCCGTGATCGCGGCGGGATCCTCGCGCTCGCGCTTCATGCCGACGACAACGGTTCTGATGCGGTCCCCGAAGTCGACCTGCAGCTGCACGAGGCGATCCGAATCGGGTACGTCGTAGACGCCCACGATCGTGCCGACGCGGATGTCGATCTGCTCGAACACCTCCGCCGTGATGCGGGCCTTGATGGGAGCGGGTGTCATGTCAGCCGGCCGCCTCCGCGAGTGGGATGCGGCCGCGCAGCACTTGGAGCCACCGCCACATCGCGTTCACGAGAATGACGAGGACCAATACCATCATCACGATCGTCAGCGTGCTATTGAGGTACCCCTGGAACCGCACGGCGTCGCCGGGCTGCATTGTCAACGGCCAGAACAGATCGCGAACGCTGAGCGCGCCCGCCGTCAGCGTCGTCACCGACACGAACGACAACGGCGCGAGCGTGACCCACGCATAGCGCGACTTGCCGCTGTTGATGATGATCGTCGTCCCGACGGCGAGCGCCACGGCGGCGAGCAGTTGATTCGCGATGCCGAACATCGGCCAGATCGTATTCACGCTCCCGGTCCAGATGAAGTAGCCCCACGCGAAGACGATGAGGAGCGTCGAGATGACTGCGCCGGGCATCCAGTCCTTTCGCGCCATCGGCGCGTAGAACTGTCCGACGGCTTCCTGCACCAGGAAGCGCCCGACGCGGGTGCCCGTGTCGATCGTCGTCAGGATGAACAGCGCCTCGAACATGATCGCGAAGTGATACCAGTAGTCCATGAATCCGGTCATGCCGGGGAGGCCCGTGAAGATCTGCGCGAAGCCGATGGCGAGCGAGACGGCGCCGCCCGGACGGCCCGCGACCTGTTCGCCGACGGCAGCCTCGAGCGCGGGCAGATTCACCGTGGGGATGCCGAGCGCCGCGAATGCCGAGGGCGCGGTATTGATCGCGAAATAGTCGCCGGGGAACATCGCGCTCGCGGCAAGGAGCGAGATGACGCCGACGAGGCCCTCGACGAGCATCGCGCCGTATCCGATCGGACGGATGTCGCGCTCGCGATCGATCATCTTCGGCGTCGTCCCGGTGGCGACGAGCGCGTGAAAGCCGGAGATCGCGCCGCACGCGATCGTGATGAACACGAACGGATAGAGCGGTCCCGCGATGATCGGGCCGCCGCCGGCGGCGAATTCACTGAATGCCGGCATCCGCATCGGCGGGTTCACGATCAACACGGCCGCGGCAAGCAGCCCGATCGTGCCGATCTTCATGAACGAGCTGAGATAGTCGCGCGGGCAGAGCAGCATCCACACGGGCAGCACCGACGCGATGAACCCGTACGCGCCGAGCACGACGATGAGTTGCTCACGCGAGAGGAGGAACCACGATCCAATCGACGAGGACGCGATCGGCTTGCCGAGGATGACGGCGAGGAGCAATCCCGCCACACCAATCGCCGTCGCCTCCCACATGCGGCCCTTGCGGACGCGATACATGTAGAGGCCCATGAAGAGCGCGAGCGGGATCGACGCGGCGATCGTGAACGTGCCCCACGCGCTCTCGCGCAGCGCGGCGACGACGGCGACGCCGAGGCCGGCGAGCGCGATGACGATGATGAAGAGGATCGCGACGACGGCGGTGGCCCCCGCGACGGGCCCGATCTCGGCGCGCGCGATTTCCGCGAGCGATTGCCCGCCGCGCCGCGTCGACGCCCAGAGCGTGATGAAGTCGTGGACGGCGCCCGCGAGGCAGACGCCCCCGACCAGCCAGATCAGGCCGGGCGCGTAGCCGAATTGGGCCGCCAGGACCGGGCCGATGAGCGGGCCCGCGCCGGTGATGGCGGCGAAATGGTGCCCGAACAGGACGAGGCGATGAGTGGCATGATAGTTATGGCCGTCGGGCTTGACGTGCGCGGGTGTGGGGCGCCGATCGTCGAGCGCCATGATCCGCGCGGCAATGAAGGCGCTGTAATAGCGGTAAGCGAGAACCAGGGTACCCAGGATCGGAAGGAGGAGGTAGAGCGCCCGCATCCCAAACGGGGAGTGTACCAGAAACGTTCCAGGTGACAGTGGCGTCCTAATTTCTGGTCGCGGCGCGAGGGCGATCGCTCGAATCGTGTTGCCGAAGAGATCGCGTGCTCGGCGGTCTCTTTGCATGTCACCGGCACATCCGTTGCTTTCAGCGAGGTTCCATGAAAGGTGTCTTCAGCCGTCCCGCACTTCTCGCCACTCTCTTCTTCGTCATCCTCGCCACGCCGTCCGTCAGTCGCGCGCAGGGCGGGTACTTCGGGCGCAATAAGGTTCAGTACCAGAAGTTCGACTTCAAGGTCCTGAAGACCGATCACTTCGATATCTACTACTACACGGAAGAAGAGGAGGCCGCGAAGATGGCCTCCCGCATGGCCGAGCGGTGGTACACGCGGCTGTCGCAGCTCTTGAACCATGAGCTGAGCACGCGCCAGCCGTTGATCCTTTACGCAAGTGGTGCGCACTTTCGACAAACGAATGCGATCGAGGGCGACCTCGGCGAGGGCACCGGCGGCGTAACCGAAGCCTACAAGCGCCGGATCGTGCTCCCGTTCGCCGGACCGATCGAAGCCAGCGATCACGTGCTCGGCCACGAGCTCGTCCACGCGTTCCAGTACGACATCACCGGCACGAACGTCAGCTCCGGCGCCGCCGGCGCACTTGCGCTGCCGCTGTGGTTCATCGAGGGTATGGCCGAGTACCTCTCGCTCGGTCCGGTCGATCCTCACACGGCGATGTGGATGCGCGAAGCGGCGCGGCGCGAGAAGCTGCCGACCGTCGATCAGCTCGACAACCCGAAGTACTTCCCGTATCGATACGGCCAGGCGCTGTGGGCGTACATCGCGGGCAAGTACGGCGACGGCGCCGTCGGCAACATGCTGCGCGCCGCGGCCGGCCGCGATTCGAGCTACGACGTCGCGATCAAGTCCGTCCTGCAGATCGATCCGAAGGAGCTGTCCAAGGAATGGCACGCCGCGGAGTTCGAGTCGTTCCGGCCGATCGCCGAGGCGACGAAGATGCCGGCGACGTTCGCACGGGGGTTGATCCTGAAAGGGAAGACCGGCGGCGAGCTCAACCTCGGACCGGAGCTCAGCCCCGACGGCAGCAAGCTGATTTACTTCTCCGAAAAAGATCTGTTCTCGATCGACCTATATCTCGCCGACGCGAAGACCGGCCAGGTGATCAGGAAGATTACGGACACGGCGACGAGCGCGCACTACGAGAGTCTCTCGTTCCTGACGTCGGCGGGCGCGTGGGATCCGTCGGGCAAGCGGTTCGTGTTCCCCGGCCTTGCGAAGGGCACGCCAATCCTCACGATCGTCGACGTCGATTCGGGCAGGACGGAGCGCGAGATTCAGCTCGCCGAGGTCCACGAAGTCGTCAACCCGACGTGGTCGCCTGATGGAAAGCAGATCGCGTTCTCCGCGCTCGTCGGCGGCTTCAACGATCTCTTCTCGTACGATCTGGAGAAGAGCGCGATCAAGCGCCTGACGACGGATAGCTTCGCGGAGATCGATCCGGCGTGGTCGCCCGACGGGCAGAAGATCGTCTTCAGCACCGATCGCTTCACGACGAATCTCCAGACGATCAAGCCAGGGCATCTGAAACTCGCGATGCTCGACGTCGCGAGCGGCGCGGTCACGCAGGTCGGAGGATTCGACAACGCCAAGAACATCGGCCCGCAGTGGACGCCGGACGGCAAGTCGCTGTTCTTCCTGTCCGATCGCGGCGGCATCACGAACATCTATCGCATGGACGCGAGCGGCGGGAACGTCATGCAGCTCACGAACATGCTCACGGGCGCGAGCGGCATCACGTCGATGAGCCCGGCGATGTCGGCGGCCGGCGGCCGCGTCGTGTTCGGCGCGTACGAAGAGGACAATTACAACATCTACGCGCTCGACACGGCCGACCAGCTCACGGGTGAACCGCCGATCGGTCTGCCCCGGAACGCCGCGGTGCTGCCGCCCCGCCGCGAACCCGGCGGCCTCGTCGTCGAAGCGCTGTCCGATCCGACGTGGGGACTTCCGGGGACCGAGGTCGCGGTGCCCGAGGCCTACAAACCAAAGTGGGGGCTCGACTACGCCGGCCAGCCGAGCATCGGCGTCGGCGTCGATCCGTTCGGCACGTATGCGACCGGCGGCATCGCGCTGATGTTCAGCGACATGCTGGGTAATCACGTCATCGGCACGGCTGCGCAGGTCACGAGCCGCTTCGACGAGTTCGGCGGCACGCTGTTCTACGTGAATCGCACGCACCGGTGGAACTGGGGCCTCGCGGTCGATCAAACGCCGTACGTGTCGCGCGGATTCGACGCCCTCCTCATCGGCAACACGTATATCGAGAACGAGTACCGCTTCCTGCAACGCGATCAGTCGGGATCCGGCTTCATCTCGTATCCGCTGAACCGGTCGCTGCGCGTCGAGTTCGGCGGCGGCTACCGCCGCATCGGACAGAAGTTCGACGTGACCGAGCGCACGTTCTCCGCGATCACCGGGCAGCTCCTCAGCCAGGAGCGCCGCGATCTCGAAACGTTCGACACGTTGAATCTGGGCGAGGCGAGCACGGCGCTCGTGTTCGACACGTCGATTTCCGGCGCGACGAGCCCGATTCGCGGCAGCCGCTCGCGCCTGGAATTCGGACAGATCGCGGGAGGGCTGAACTACTCGAGCGTGCTGGCGGACGCGCGCACGTACCTCATGCCGCTGCGTCCTTACACGATCGCGCTGCGCGGCATGTATTACGGCCGTCTCGGCGACGGCGCCTCGGACGAACGTCTCCCCGCGCTGTTCATCGGTTATCCGGGCCTCGTCCGCGGCTACGACTACAACTCCTTCGAATCATCGGAGTGCGTCGGCAGCGTGGCCGGGTCGTGCCCGGTGTTCGATCGCTTGATCGGCAGCCGCGTCGCGGTGGGGAACGCCGAGCTGCGCTTCCCGATTTGGGGCGCGTTCTCGCGCAATCAGTTCTACGGTCCGCTGCCGGTCGAGGCCGCGATCTTCACCGACGCCGGCGTGACCTGGGGACGAAGCGATCGCTCCGGATTCGCGCCGACGGATAGTCAACCGGTCGTCAGCGTGGGCGCCGCCCTGCGCGTGAACGTGCTCGGCTTCGCCGTCGCGGAGATCGACTACGTCAAGCCGCTGGATCGCCCGCAGCGCGGGTGGCTCTGGCAGTTCAGCCTGCGCCCCGGCTTCTAAGCATTAGCTATCAGCTCTCAGCTCTCAGCTATCAGCTCTCAGCTTTCAGCTTTCAGCTTTTTCGGGCTGACAGCTGAGAGCTGACAGCTCTATCCCGCTTCCTTCAGAATCTGCAGCGCGTCGATACGCGCGGCGCGAAGCGCGGGAATGATGCTGGCGGCGAGCGCGGTGCCGACCACGAGCACGATCGTCGCCGCGATCGTCGGCGGATCGATTGGCGAGATGCCGACGATGAAGCCGCCGAGCGCGGTGGCGGCGAGCACGCCGATTGCGAGGCCGGCGAGAAGGCCGGCCGCGACCGGTACGATCACGCCGCGCACGACGAGCACGAAGACGTCCGGCGTGCGCGCGCCAATCGCGCGCCGGATCCCGATCTCCCGCGTCCGCTGCGCGACGGTGAACGCCACCAACCCGTAGATCCCCATCATCGTCAAGAGCGCGCCCAACACGCCGAAGGTGCCGGTAGTCGAGGCGCCGACCTGCGCGGGCAGCAGCGCCGCGCCAACGGCGTCGCTCATCGGCTTGACGTCCGCAGAGACGTTCGGGTCGAGGCGCGCGAGCTCCGCGCGAATCGCGCGAGTTGCGAGCACGGGGTCCTCCGAACGAACCAGCAGATTGAAAAGTGGAACGGGCCGCTCGGCGAACGGCGTGTAGACCGTCGGCGCGATCGCCTCTCCGAGCGTCCAGTACTTGCTGTCCTTCACGATTCCAACGACCTCCGCGTCGTCGAGACGTTTGCCGAGCGCCGCGCCGTTCCAGAACTGCCGCGCGAGCGTCTCGTTGACGATCACGACCGGTGGAGCGCCGGCGCGATCGTTCGCGGTGAAGTCGCGGCCCGCGAGGAGCGGAATCCGAATCGTGTCGAAGTAGCCGGGCGCGATCCGGTTCGCCATCACCCAGCGTCCGCGGTTGTCGACACCCGGCGGATCGGATTCCGTCCGCACGCGGTACTCCTCGCGGCCGAGCAGCGCGAGCGGTACGACGGTCGACATCGACTGCGATCGAACGCCAGGGATCTGCCGAATGCCGGATTGCACGCGATCGAGGAAGGGCAGAATGTCGCCGGAGCGGCTCGCATCCTCGTCCAGCGAGAGATCGACGAGGAGCACACCCGACGCATCGAAACCGGGATCGACGCGATTCGCGTTCGCGAGGCTGCGGAGGAACAGCCCGCCGCACAAGAGAAGGACGCACGAGATCGCGACCTGGCCGATCACGAGAGCCTGGCGGAGCCGCTGGCGCGCCGGCGACGGCGCATCTTCTTTGAGCGCAGGAATGACGTCCAGCCGCGCCGCGCGCCGCGCCGGTAGGAGCCCGCACAACAGCGCCGTCCCGAGCGACAGGGCCAACGTATACGCGAGCATCCGGCGATCGAGCGCGAGGTCGAGCTCGAGCGCCACGGGCAGCCCGGCGACGAGCGCGTTGAACGCGCTGCCGAGCCACGCCGCGAGCAGGATGCCGGCGCCGCCGCCGACGAGCGCGAGGAGCAGCGTTTCGGTGAGCAACTGCCGGACGAGCCGTCCACGTGTGGCGCCGAGCGCGAGCCGCACGCCGATCTCGCGCCGCCTGATCGTCGCGCGGCCGAGCAGCAGACCGGCGATGTTGGCGCATCCCACGAGGAGCACGATGCCCGCGACGACCGTCAGAAGGCCGACGAACGCAAAGAGCGGCGCGAGCGTGCTCGTCATCCCCCGAAAGCCGCGAACGCCGTCGATGGGGAAGACCTCGGTTCGCGCGAACGATTCCTCCAGCTCCGGATGCTCCGCTCGAATCTGCGCGGCGATGACCGTCATCTCGGCTTGCGCCTGCGCGACGTCCACGGCCGGCGCGAGCCTCGCGACGATTTCGTACGCCGTCCGGCCGCGATCCTGCAGCGTCCGCGCGGAGAGCATGGGATTCACCGGAATCCAGAATTCGGTGACGAATCCTGGCGGGCGCGCGCCCCGAAAGCCTTTCGGCATGACTCCGATGACCTCGAACGGCCGGCCGCCGAGCCGGATCGTTCTGCCGACGATCGCCGGATCGCTCGCGAACCGCGTTCGCCAGGCGTGCTCGCTGAGCACGACGATGTCGGTGCGTGCGTCGGTGGGGAGAATCGCGCGGCCGATCGCGGCGGGAACGCCGATCATCGTCAGATAGCTCGTCGACGCGGTTTCGCCCAGCAGGCGCACCGCGCGATCGCCGTCGACGAGCGTGACCATCGCGTTCGCGTGGACGGCGACGTCGGAGAAGGTTCGCCCGCGCTCGCGGAAATCCTGATAGTTGAGCCAGGACGACTGGCTCTGGCCCGTATAGATGCGCACGAGCTCTGCGGGATTGGCGGCGAGCATCGGCTTGAGCGCGAGCGCGTTGACGAAGCTGAAGATTGCCGTGTTGCCGCCGATCGCGAGCGCGAGCGTGAGGACGGCGGCGGTGGAGAAGCCCGGGCTGCGCGCGAGGAACCGCGCGCCGTACGCGAGATCCTGCCGGAGCTCGCTGCCCAACCGCGCGAGCCAACGCTGCCGTTCCATGTGCGTCCCCTCCCTGACGCACGCGCGCGCGCCGCGCGCGGCGTCGCCGAATTCGCGCTGCGCCTGCGCCCGCGCCGCCGTTTCTGTCATTCCCTCGCGCATCAGATCCCCGATGCGCATCTCGAGGTGAAACGCGAACTCGTCGCCGACATCCGCCGCGATGTCCGCGCGCGATCGGGAGACGAAGCGAAAGAGGCGTTTCATGCGGGCTCGATCACTTTGAAGACCGCTTCGGCGTACTTCTTCCAGACGGAGATTTCACTGCGAACCTGTTGACGGCCGGCCGGGGTGAGCCGGTAGTACTTCGCCTTGCGATTGTTCTCCGACAGACCCCACTCGGATTCGATCCAGCCGCGAGCCTCGAGGCGGTGGAGCGCTTGATAGAGCGCCGCATCCTCGATGACGAGCACACCTTCGGTGCGCTCGCGCACCCAGCGCGAGACGGCGTACCCGTGCGCCGCGCCGCCCTGCAGCGCGCGGAGGATCAGCAGGTCCGCCGTGCCCTGCAGGAGGGTCAACGTCGTGTGGCTCATCGACTGCGATGCTTAGACTGCGGGCGGCCGGGGAATGTTCCCCTAATTATGTGAGTGGAAGGCGTCACGGTAACGGCGTGTCGTCGTGTTCATCGTGGCAGCGCGGAGCGACGTGCTACGGCCAACAACGATCCCAGAATACCGACCAACAGTATTCCGAGCGTGTGCGACCCGAGGACGTGGACGGGATCGGAGAAGTGGCAGAAGAGCCGCCATCCCGCGTCGGCGACGAGCCCCGCGCCGATGCCGTACAGCGCGCCCGCGATGCGCGGGCGCACGGGAAACGCGCGGGCGGCGAGCCATCCGGCGGCGCCGAGCAGCGGGAGCGCGCTCACCATCGTTCCCGCCATGCACACGCTCCACACGTATGCGGCGAATCCCGGCCGAACGACGGTCGGGCTCGCGCGCCACGTCAGCCAGGTGATCGTGACGGCCGCGAAGAGCGCGCCGCCGAACGCGGCCCCGAGCGCGCGGCGCGAGAGCGTCGTCCCGGGGACCGATTCGCGGAGCGCAGCGGCGGTGAGTGCGACGCCGAGGATCATCTGTGCGACAGAGGCGGTCCACGTGAGCAGGAGGCCGAGCGCTGGACCATCGCGGCGCGCGCCAAAGATCGCGCTGGCCGCGACGAGCATGAGGAGCGCGATCGGCATCAGCCATACCACGCGGCGGAACGGCGGGGCGAGCGGAGCGACAGGTCGAAGATCGTCCGCGATCGCGCGTCGGAGATCGGGCGGCGGACGCATCTGGGGATCAGCCACGCGTCCCCGTTTCGGCGAGCGTCCGCCGGAGATCAGCCATCGCGCGGCTCGATCGGAGTTTTGCGGCGTCGGCGCGAACGCCGAGCAGTCGACCGATCTCGGCGAAGCTGAATCCCCAGACGTGATGGAGCAGCAGCGCTTCGCGGCGATCGGGCAGCAAGAGATCCAACGCGCGGCGCAGCCGTTCGCGATCCGCGAGCCCTTCGACTTCGGGAGGAACCGGCAGATCCGGGATCTCGCGATCCGGCGCGGGCCGGCGGCCGCGCGCGCGAACCTCCATGAGCCAGACGTGCCTGGCGATCGTGAACGCCCACGGCCGCACCGGCAGCTCCGCGCGATACGCCCGGCGCGATCGATGGATCTGCAGAAACGTTTCCTGCAGCAGGTCCTGTGCCCGCCCGCGATCGCGCGCGATGGCGGCCAAGTACGACAAGAGCGCCGGCGCGAGCGCCACGTACAGCCCGTCGAATGCCTCGATCGCGCCCGCCTGATACGCCGCCATCAGCTCCCGCAGCCGTTCGTCGTCGAAGCGCTCCACGCCATCCTTTAATGGTTTGCCGCCGGACGGGTGAATGTATCAGGATCGGAGGCTATGACTGTTGCGAATCCGTATGGGAACGATTTGGGGACCCGCGATCCGCTCGAGGCGCTGGCGGACACGCCGGAGCAGCTTCGACGCGTGGTGGAGCGTTGGAGCGAGGATGATTTCGAGGGCACGTACGCGCCCGGAAAGTGGAGCTTCCGGAAAGTGCTCGTGCACCTGGCGCAGACCGAGCTCGCGCTGACGGCGCGCGCGCGCTTCGCGCTCTCGCAGGACAATTATCGGGCGCAGCCGTTCTCGCAGGACGACTGGATGGCGATCGACGACAGCGCGGACGCGCGCACAGCGCTCGACGCGTACATGACGCTTCGCCGCTTCAATCTCGCGATGTGGCGCGCACTCACCCCCGAGCAGCTCGATCGCTCGTTCCTGCACCCCGAGTACGGCGATCTCACGGTCCGATGGATCATGGCGCAGATGGCCGGCCACGATATTCATCATCTGAAGCAATTTCAGCGAACGTGATTTTTCCTGACTTCCACGCGGCCGCGAATAGCGAAACATTTCCCGTCCGCGCGGATCCGTCGGCTGTCCAAACTCAAGACCGGGTTGAGACTGTCCGACACTATTGACATGGACCGCCTCCGTACCGACCTCCGCTACGCCATCCGCCTGCTGGTGCGCTCTCCGATCTGGACGGCGATCGCGGTTCTGTCCCTCGCGCTCGGCATCGGCGCCAACGCGGTCGTGTTCAGCCTCGTCGATGCCGTGCTGCTCGAGCCGTTTCCGTACCGTGAATCCGATCGGCTCGTGCTGCTGTGGGGATCGAAGTCTTTGGAGCAGACGCCGGGGCTCAATGGGGCGGACCTCAACGACTGGCGCGCCGAGAACCGGACATTCGAGGAGATCGACG
>DATBJJ010000150.1:0-23924 GCA_036556425.1 Vicinamibacterales bacterium | reverse complement strand
TTCGTTTGCTCAGCGCGGCGAAACGCCGCGTGGTCTTTCAGTTGCACACGCGCGTGCGTGGGCCAGTATCACTCAGTCGCGTACGCCCAGACTCTCCATCGCACGCCTGAGTTCCTCTTCGAAGGCGTACGACGCGAGTAGGTCCGTCATAGCCCCATCATCCATGCGGAAAGGTCCTCGCCGCCGGCCGCCGGCGCCAGCGTGACGCATGAGGCCACGAGCATCGCGGCGTGAGCATAGTGTCGACGCCGGAATTGCCCAGAACCTCTTCAACGCGCCTCTCAGCAGCGACGCGCATGGCGTCGATCATCGATCGTAGATCCTCGCCGGCCACGATTATCGTCGACGACGCATGCTTACTCAGCGTGGCGATCGAGGGCGTCGTCAACGTCTCCCTCCGCTCGACGTCATCAGGCGGGAGAAGCTCCAGCGGATCGCGACCCGTCGAATCGAGGTCGGCGAGCGCATTTGGCTCGTCACCTTCATGCGCTACGATTTAGGCTACTTCGATGACGAGACGTGCCGGCTCGAACCGATCGAGAATCCGTTCGCGCCGAAACTGTTACCCATGTCTCCAGAATGAAGTGTTACCTATGTCCCCGGAATGGACCCCGCGGAAAGTGGTCGGGGCGACTGGATTCGAACCAGCGACCCCCTGCGCCCAAGGCAGGTGCGCTACCAGGCTGCGCTACGCCCCGACTCCATCCGTGATTATCCCACGTCCGCCCGGCAACCAGTACACTAACGCCCCATGCGCACACTCGCGACCGGACTCCTGGCCGCGGCAATCGCCGCACCGGCAGCCCACGCAACACGACAGAAAACGCCCCAGGAATGCCGCGTCGCGGCGACGAGTTCCACCACCCAGACCAGAGCGCAGAACAACGTCACGTCGACGACGGAGACGACGTGCCGGTACGACAAGGGGACGAACAGATCGACATGCACCAACCTGTACGCGGACAGCGTCGGCACAAAAACCAAGACGGTGTCCGTCACGACGTTCGCCTCCCTCGCCGATGCGATCGATGAAGTGAAAGTGATCCCGCCGCGAAGGCTCTCGACGAAAGTCGAGACAACCGGCGAAGGCAATCGGGGCGCGAGCGACGCGATGCTGGTCTACACCTACGACGCGCAGCGCCGGCTGACGAAAGAAACGGCCACCTCTAAGAACGCACCGGCGTACACGACGACGTATACGGCGTGGGACAAGAGCGGACGGCCGACGCTCGGATCGACGATGTTCGCAAAGGCGCCAACCACCGCCCTCAAGATCGAGTACGACGGCAACTTCGTGAAGACGACGACCGGCGTCGGGAGCCAATGGATCGCGTGCACGCTCCAGTTCGACGTGAACGGGAATCCGATGGCGACAATCTGCAAGAGTCCCGCGGGGACGACGAGCGAATCGATGACGACGTTGAACACCAGCGAAAGAATCTGTCGCTGACCTCGCTCGGCGTGACGGCGAATGCCCACTCCAGGAGACGGCCGCCGCCGTTCGCGCGGACACAAGCGCCTGCCCATCGACGCAGCATCTCGAGCGCGGCGGCAGGAACCCAGCCGGCTGAATCGCGCGCCGCTATGTCCTCATAAAGCGTGATGAGCTCGGCGCGTTAGCGCGTCAGGCGGAAACCAGGAGAGACGCTCGAGGCCAACAGCGCGATCGAAATTCACCGCCGCGCGCCAGAAACGCTGTGCTTCCTGCCCATCCCGCTGATGTGCGGCGACCTCGGCAAGACGGATCATCGCCCACGGCGTGGACGACAAATCGAATGCCCGATCGAGCGGCGAAGAATCGAACCACATCAGATCGCTCCACGTCTGATTCGCGGCGCGCCAGTCGTACCGTTGGATGTCTGCGACGAACCGCTGACCGAATCCCGCGCGCTTCGCGGACGTCAGCTCGCGAGCCAGATCGGCGCGATCGGCGCCTGCACGCGCGGCGATCGCGGGCGTCCGTTGCCGTCGACGGATCGCTCCCATCCAATGCGATGTGGTCCGCGCGGATTCGATCGTCGTGCCAGGGACTCGCTCGATCAAGCGCACGGCGAGATCGATCTCACGGCGGTTGATCGAGAAATCGAAAAGCGCGCGCGTGAGATCGGCGTCGATCCGCGGTTCACCGAGGCGATCGATGACGGCTGCCGCTTCCCCGCAGCGGCCCGCGCGATGCACAAATGCGCCGCCTGATCGGGTCGTCGATGCCATCGCCAGCCGTCTGCCTTTCGACGGGCTTCCCGATCTATCGCACGGCTCGCGCGAGCTCGGCGAACCAGTTTTGAACGACGACGAGGTGCGGCGGCTCTTGGACAGCATCGAACTTCAGCATGAGAAACCGACCGTCCGGTGCGACGTCGTACTGCCGTCCCAGACTGCCCTCACGAAACAGGTACCTGCCGCGAAAGAGTTCTGTCGGTGTTCCCGCTTTCCACGTCGTGTCTGAACCCTCGAGCGGCACGGCAATCATGGTTCCGTCGGGCCGGACGTAGAACAGCTCGCGACCGCCGCGGGACCAGAGCGGAAAGGTTCCGCCGTCCCCGGTCACCTGCCAGACGGCGCGGTTGACCGCAGGGAACGGCCGCACGTAGATATCGAGTTGACCAGGACGCGTCGTGCTCTCGCCCTCGTATGCCAACCAGCGTCCGTCCGGCGAGAGCTCCCCGTTGCGTTCTTCAACCGGGGTCTCGACCAGCGTCGCGGTCTCACGGGCCCCCTCCAGCCGCAGCGCCTGCAGGCTCCTGGTGAAACTGTGAAAGATCACCGTCTTGCCATCGGACGTGATCGACGTGGGCAATTGCATGTCGGGGCTGTCGGTCAGTCGCTCGGTGTTGCCCGAATCCAGATGAACCCTGTAGATATTGCTGAATCCGCCGCCACGCCAGGAGCCGAACACGATCTGGCGCCCGTCCCGCGTCCATACGGGAAACCAATCGTTGCCCGCCGCGACCGTGATCCGAAACGCGGACGACCATGGACGCGCAAGGTCCCAGATATAGATGTCGCCCTCGCCGCCTGCAACAGGATCGACGGCCAGGCGCTTGCCGTCTGGAGACAGCCGAGGATGCCTGTAGACACCAGGCGGGGCAGATAAAGGCGTTTCGTGCCCCTTCCTGTCCACCCACACGAGAGTGGACCGGTTGGTCACGGACGTAGCTCGGTTCGAATAGACCAGCGTGCCATCACGAGCGACATCGAAAGCGGCGCCAGCTCCGACTGGCTCCATCGCCAAAGAGCGAAGCACTTCGACCGGCGCTCCCCGCGTCTCGAGCCGCGTCAGGTCGAATCGCGTCGCCCATAACGCGCCGGCGGCCGCATATACGAGGTGCCCGCTGTCCACGTAACGCGCGGCGTGGCCTCCCTCGACTATCGTGCGCGTGGCTCCACTCGCAAGATCGAGAATCGCGACTTTCGCGGCATCCGGTCCGCCTCGCGTAGAGACGATCGTGAAGAGCACGCTGCGGCCGTCAGGGAGCCAGACCGGCTGCACGTGATCGGCCTCGCCGCGATCGTGGACCGGGCGCGTCAGCACGCTGATCGGTCCCCCGCCGGACCGAACGCGCTGCAGGCCGGTTTCGGGCGCGCCGGTCGCAAAGACGATTGTGTCGTCGGGTCCCCACGCCGCGCCGCGGGATGGGCCATCCATCGCCACGACCGTCACAGGCGCGCCGCCCCCGATCGGAATCTTCCTCAAGGTGAAGTTGTTCTCGACGTAGCCCAACCACCGGCCATCGGGAGACGGGTAGACCCCTCTGATGTACGCCGCGGTCGTGAAGATGGCAGCCGGTTCGAGCGCATCGAGCCGCCGGACGAAGACTCGTCGGGCGTCGCCGCCGATGTAAGCCAGGCTGTTGCCCTGCGGCGTGAAGGCAAAGGACAGGTCCGTCGTGGCCGCCAACGTCTCGGCGGTGATGATCGTTCGGACGACAGGCGACGGCGGGAGCGTCGGCGCCAACCACACGACGCCGATGACCGCGCCTACAGCGCCAGCTGCGATCGCGAGCGCACCTGCTCGTCCCACGCGCCACGCTCTCGGCGCGGCGCTCGACGCGCCACGCACTGCGTCGGGCGCGACCTCCGCGCTTGACGGCGAGAGGGCCTCTTCGAGCTCGAGGCGGGCGTCGCCAATATGCTTCAACCGTCGCTTTCGATCCTTCTCGAGACAGCGGCGGATCAAGTGGCGTACGTTGGAGGGCGTGTCCGGAGACAGCCGTGCGTAGTCCGGGGCTGTCGAGAGCACGCAGACGAGGGTCTCGGCCGTCGTGTCCCGCGCAAACGGAGACACGCCCGTCAACAGCTCGAACAGCACCACACCGAACGACCAGACGTCGGCCTGGCTGTCCACGACGTCGCCGCGCACCTGCTCCGGACTCATGTAGGCGGGGGTGCCGCCGATGACGCCGGTTCGCGTCGCAGTCTCCGCGTCAGCGTCCCATGCGAGCGCTTTGGCGAGCCCGAAATCGAGCACCTTCACTTCCCCGTCCGGGCGACACCTGACATTCGCCGGCTTCAGATCCCGATGAACGACGCCCTGTGCATGGGCGGCTTCGAGCGCTTCGGCCACCTGGCGAGCGACGTCGAGCGCCTCCGAAAGCGGCAGCGGTCCGCGCCTGATGCGCCGGGCGAGGTCCTCACCCTCGACGAGCTCCATCACCAGCGCGTCGCGGCCATCCACCTGCTCGAGCCCGTAGACCGCGCCAATGTGCGGATGATTGAGCGAGGCGAGCACGCGCGCTTCTCGTTCGAAGCGCACGATGTGCTCGCGCTCGTCTCGAAGCGCGCGCGAGAGGATTTTGATCGCGACGTCGCGGCCCAGCCGTGTGTCGCGAGCGCGATAGACCTCGCCCATCCCGCCCGCGCCGATCATTGCCTGGACTTCGAAGACGCCGATGCGACGTCCTGTCAGCGGCGCCGTCAACAACGGCGCGTCCGCCGCGCGATCCGCTGCAACCTCTTCCGGATGCTCGGAGCGAGATTGCGGCCAGTCGCGCACGACCTCGGCTGCTGCGGCGCCTACGCAGTCCTGAAGGGAAGGAGATTCGCGGTCGCAGCGCAGCAGCGACTCGACTTCATCACGCAGGGTGGCATCGACGTGATGTTCGACGTAGTAAACGTCCCGCTCGACCGGCGATCGGTCGGCGAGTTCGCGAAAGAGTGCAGGTGCGTCGGGATGCATGGTGCGCGCGAGGCGCCCGGGCCGCCGCGTCGGACATTATATGAGGTGGGTCGCCAAGGGAATGGACCACCCAGGTCAGCAGGAGCGCGCGACGGAATGCGATGAGCGCTCGTGCTTGACTTGAGCGGGCTGCGGGCTTACAAGGCCGAACAAGGCGTCACGTCACCGGTCGGTGCAAGGGACGCTGCCCATGTCGTCGGACGTGACGCTGCTGCTTCAACGGGTGCGCGCGGGTGAGCGAGCCGCGCTGGACGAGCTCATGCCGCTCGTGCATGGTGAGCTGCGCCGGATGGCGCAGTCGTTCATGGGACGCCAGCGTCCGGGACATACGCTCCAGCCCACCGCGCTCGTCAACGAGGCCTTCATCAAGCTTTTCGGCAGCGTGCAGCCCGCCGTCGCCGATCGCGCGCACTTTTTTGCGCTCATGTCGCGGATCATGCGGCAGGTGCTGGTCGATCACGCGCGATCGGCCGCTGCCGACAAGCGCGGCGGCGGCGAGGCGCGCGTGCCCTGGGACACCAACATCGAGATCCGAACAGCCCGCGGAACCGAGCACCTCAAGGTGCTGGACCTACACCGCGCCCTCGAAGCTCTCGAACGCGAACACCCCGAGTTCGCCGAGGCCATCGAGATGCACTACTTCGGCGGTCTGACGACCGAGGAAGTCGCGCTAGCGGTACGGCGTTCGGTGCACGTCGTCCGCCACCAGCTGCGTTTCGCGCGCGCCTGGCTTAGACGAGAGCTCGCCCGCTAGTCCTGCCGCGGCCATTCCCACTTCCTGCGCAATGCGCCTGCGTTTTCCGTTATCGCTGACGGAGGCTCCGCATGAACACGATGATGCTCCGTCGCACCGCCGCAATCGTCACCGTCGCAGCCGTCACTCTCGGCAGCCAGGCACTGGCGGAAACGCCACGACAGACGAGGTTGACGGGACTGATTCACGACTACACCGCCGCGCTCGACGCCGCCGGGCCGTGGCAGGTCGTGGGTGAGTGGTCGCTCACCGTCAACAACGCCAGCGGCAAGGTCGACTTCATCGCCTCGCTGAGCATGGTGCGGTCCGAGAGTGCGGTGCGCTCCGCGCACACCCACCACGTGAGGCTGAGCGACGGAGACGTGACGGTGCTTGCCAACGGGTACCGGATCAGCGGCACGGCGACGTTCACGTCGAACGGAAATCTCGCTGGCTTCTCCGGATCGCCGATCGAGATCGAGGTCACCGGCGGAAGCGCCGTTTCCCTCGCCAACATGGCGGTGACATTCGGCGGCGCCGCTGCGGTGCACTTCGGCGCCGAGCCGCTCACCGGTGTGGTTACGCTGCGCCGCGGACGCGGTGGCGTCGAGGGGACGTAGCGGTGGAAACGCGGTCGATTGAGGCAACCAACAATCGCGCGGCACCTGGAGAACATCGTGCCTTGCCCAAGGAGGAGTTGTGGACATCAACAAACGACGAATCGTGATGTTATCGGTCCTCACGGCGTGCGTCGCCGGGATCGCACCGCAGATCGCGGCTGGGCATCGAGAGGACAGGCCTTCGGCGGCGGCGATCGCCGACTCGCAGGCTGTCGCCGCGACCCACCGCTCGCGCACGCTCGCAGCGCTGTTCGAGGAGTTCCGCACCACGACCCCGGAGAACGCGCGCATCAACTCCCGCGCCATCTCGAACCTGTTCTTCGACGGCAATCCGCTAATGCGGCTCGTGAGCAGCGGGGACTTCACGCCAATCCAGCAGTCATCCAACCCCATCACCAGGTTCGAGACCGACGCGATCGCGTCGTTCAAGGCGGGCGGTCCCGGCCTTTTCACGCGCCTGGACCGCTTCGGGTCCGTCTGGGTCTGGTGCGAGGCTGTGGCCCTCAACAACGGCGCGCTCCTCGCTGGTACGGGCATGGATCCCAATGTTTGCCAGACGTGTCACCGGAGCTTCCCGGCCGACAACACGGCCCTCGTCGGCAGCCTGAACCATTGCGATGTCGTTCGGTAGTCGCCGCGCGTCGGCCATCGTGAAGCGTGCAAGCAAGCGCGGTGGCGCGAGGAGCGCCACCGCGAGCGAGCGTGGAAGGAGGATCCCGGGGACGAAGTCCCCGGTGAAGACTAGTGCGTTTCGGCGAGACGGACGCGTTCCGTGTCGGTCGACGGAACGGACGGAACGGGCACGCGGCGCGTGAGACACGCGCGCGCGACGCGCGCGACAATCGACGGACGAAACAACGCCGGCGCGGGCGTCAAGAGATTCGCGACGTCGAAGAACGTCCGGCACACCTGACGATCGATCGACGCGGCTTTGTGCACGCGCTCGAGATACCAATTGATCGCGCCGGTGCCAGCAGGACGAGGACCGGTCACGCCCTCGAAGGCGAAATCGCTGCCGGCCGCAATCATCCACGGGCCGTCGACGATCGAGCGCGTCACCTTGAAGAACGGACGCCACACGTCCGCGCAGGAAGCGGACTTCTCGAGGCAGTCGCGCAGCGCGAGCGCTTCGAGCGTCGCGACGCTCATGCCCTGACCGTAGAGCGGATTGAAGCTGCAGACCGCATCGCCCATCACGACGTAGTTGCTCGGGAATCGCGTGTAGCGATCGTACCGGCGCCGCAGATTCGACGGGAAGCCGAACGTGACGGCGTCGGTCAGCGGCTCCGCGCGCGAGATCACCTCGTAAACATCCGGACGCGCGAGCGTGCGCGAGAACTCGAGGAAGCTTTGCGGATCGGGCGGACAGTGATTGCCGAGCCATCCGCCTTGCGTGACGATCCAGCGATCGCCTTCCATCGCGAGAATGAAGCCAATGCGCATCTCACGCGGCGGCTTCGGCGCGATGATCGCGCCCATATCGCCGCCGAGATCGCTCGGCAGACGCCGATAGATCCGCGTCGTGTAGCCGATGCCGACGCTGACTTCCTCGACCTCCGGCTTCCCGTATCCAAGCTCCGCGAGCCACTCGCCCGAACGCGATCCACGGCCCGACGCGTCGACGACGAGATCCGCGATCACCGGAAACGAATTCTCGCCAATCTGCTGAACGCGAATGCCCTGCACGCGCCCGCCTGCCGCGAGCAGGCCAAGCACGCGACTGTTGTCCACGATGCGGACGTTCGGCAGCTGCATTACTTGACGGCGAAGCGAGACCTCGAGGAGCGGACGGCTCAGGAGAAGCCCATCGAACCCGCTCTGGAACTTCGCCTTGTAGTAGCCGTGCTGAAACCAGCGGACGTTGCCGATGACGTCGCCCGCAACGGCGCCGCCGTCGAGCAGGTCGCGCTCGAGATTTGGAAAGAGCGCCTTGAGCCCGCGCAGCCCGCTCGCGAGCAGGCCATGTCCGTGGCGGCCCTGCGGCACGCCGCGCCTGTTCTCGACGTCGGCCGGAAGCGTGTCGCGGTCGTACAGCGTGACGCGGTCGAAGTGGGCGCTCAGGACGCGCGCGGCGAGCAGCCCGGAGATGCTGCTGCCGATGACGACGGCGTGATGCCCGTGGAAGCGGCCGGGGGGCGGTATCGAAAGACGTATTGCGTGCATGTGAGCACGTTACGTCCCCGTGACCCCTCCAGTCATGAGGCGAAGGTTAGGGAATCGTAAGGTTACTGAATCCAATCCGCGATGAAGACGTTGGTCTCCCCTTCCGTCTTCGCGTTGCGGTTCGACGCGAAGACGAGCCGCTTGCCATCGGGGGAAAACATTGGAAATCCGTCGAACGTGTTGTTGAAGGTCACGCGCTCGAGACCCGTGCCGTCGAGGTTGACCAGGTACAGATCGAAATCGCGTCCCTTGGGATCGTGGATGTTCGACGCGAAAATCAAACGCTTCCCATCCGGGTGCCAAGACGGCGCGAAGTTCGCTCCGCCGAGCTTGGTGACCTGCGACAGGTTCGCGCCATCGCGATCCATGACGAAGAGCTCCAGCGACGTCGGCCGCCACAGCCCTTCTTTCAGCAGCGATTGATACTCGTCCAGCTCGGCGCCCGCCGAGAGCGGCCGGCCTCGGAACGCGATGCGCTTGCCGTCCCAAGAGAAAAACGGTCCGCCATCCGGCCCAGGGCGATTCGTCAATCGCCGCACGTTCGAGCCATCCGCGCGCATCGAGTAGATCTCCATGTCGCCGTCGCGCACGCTCGTGAACACGATCAACCCGTCCGGCGCGATCGTCGCTTCGGCGTCGTATCCCGGCGTCCGCGTCAGCGGCGTGAGCGCGCTGCCGTCCGCGTTCGCGCGGTAGATGTCGTAGCCCGCGTAGATCGGCCACACGTAGCCGCGCGCGTAGCTCGGACGCGGCGGACATTCCTTCGACGCTTCGTGCGTCGAGGCGTACAACAACTGCTTCCCGCCCGGATAGAAATACGCGCACGTCGTCCGTCCCGTGCCGTTGCTGATCCGCCGCTCGTCGGTGCCGTCGGTCTTGATCGAATAGATCTGATCGCACGGATACGCGCCGCGCGTCGATTGAAAGATCAATCGCGTGCCGTCGGAAGAGAAATACGCTTCGGCGTTCTCGCCGCCGAACGTCAACTGCTTGATGTTGGCGAGGTGCTTTTCCACGCCCGCCTGCGCGGCCGGCGCGGACGGTTTGCTCTGCTCCGCCGCGATCCCAATCAACACGAGCGCGCCAACGAACGCCGCCGCTGCCGCGACCCGACCGACGATGAACATGGCCGCAATTATCCCTGATTCGCGCCGTTCACGAATTTGCACTTTGTCACATGGCATCTTTCCTGCCCTTTGCCCTCCGTTGCGCACTCGGACGGCCACGCGCGGGCTCATCCGAGCGGCGTAACGCCTTACAGACATCACGGTTTACTGGTTCGGTCCCGCGGGAGCGAAGAGCGCTGATGCGACTCAGTGGAATTACAGAACCGTTGCGGGGTGTGTTGCGTTTCGCCACGCAGGGCGCCCTCGTCTGCTCGTTGGCGATGGCGCTCTCGCTGATTGCCAAGAGCGAAACCACGTCGGCGGCGCCGCCGACGACCGGGCGGATCGAGGGGGTCGTGCGGCTCGTCGCGTCCGGCGATCCGGCGATCGTGTCGGGCGCGTATCCCACGCGCAGGGTCAACGCACCAACACCCCGCGCCTCGGAGATCGCGAACGTCGTGGTCTTCGTGAAGACGGCGCCGCGCAGCGCCAGCCTCGCGCCGGCGCGGCTCGAGATGGTACAGCAAGGCGAATCGTTCGTGCCGCGCGTCGTCGCGATCGCGCGCGGATCGTCGGTCGAATTCCCCAACGCGGATCCGTTCTTCCACAACGTCTTCTCGCTCTCGCGCGGCGCGACCTTCGATCTTGGCCGCTTCCCGCGCGGCGAGCGGCGCGCGCGCACGTTCGCGCAGCCCGGCCTCGTGAAGGTGTACTGCCATCTGCACTCGCACATGAGCGGCAGCATCATGGTGTTCGATCACCCGCACTTCACGATTCCGGGCCCGGATGGCGGATTCGTTCTCACGGACGTTCCCGCGGGCGAGCATCGCGTGAGCGCGTGGCACGAGCGCATCGGCGAGAGCGCAAAAGATCTCGTCGTCGAAGCCGGGCGCACGGTGCGCGTCGAGTTCGCGCTGCCGGTGGAGGGACGCTGATGCCCGGCTCGCCTCCACGCTTCGTCGTGCGAACGACGATCGCGACGCTCGTGATGATTGCCGTCGTGCTGACGGCGGTCTTCGTCACGGTCGCGATCAACGTCCGCGATCGCGTGCGGGGCGTCGTCGCCGACAAGCTCGAGGCCGGACAGCGCATGCTCTCGACGCTCGAGCAGCGGCGCGCGCGCGAGCTGACCGTTCAGGTCGCAACGCTCGCCGAGAATCCCACGCTGAAGGCGGCGCTGGACACGTACAACGCCGAGCACGGCTCGGCCAACTCCGCGTTCCGCGACGAGATGCTCGCGACGGTCACGCGCGAGCTCGAGAAGCTCGCGGATCGCATCTCGCCGGACGTCTTGGCGGTCACCGATCCGTCGGGCCACGTGCTCGCGGCAGCCGGACACCGGAAGTCTGATTGGATGTTGACGACGATCGTTCGCCCCCGGCAGGAGGGCGCGGCGAACGCGTACGTCGAGGTCAACGGCGGCGTCTTTCACTACGCATCCGCTCCGGTGGCCCTGCAGGACGCGGTGATCGGCAACCTGCAGCTCGCGAAAGCGCTCGACGCGCGCTACGCGCAGGAGCTGTCGTCGCTCTCGGGCGCGGCGACGCTGGTCGTCTCGGAAGGATCCGCGGTCGCCACGACGTTGACCGCGCCGATGACGGATCAGATCGTCGCGTACGTTCGCCAGAATCGAGACAGCAGCGGCGGCATCGTGCAGTTGAACCGCGCCGAGTACGCCATCAAGCTGCTGTTTCGCGAGGGCGACACGGCCGTCTACGCGGTCGACTCGATCGACGCGTCGACGGCGCTCCCGATGCAGCAGGCGCTTCGCGCCGTGCTCGCGATCGCGATCGGCTCGTTCCTCTTCGCCTCGATCGCCAGCATCTGGCTGGCGCGCACGATCTCGCGTCCGATCGACACGCTCTCGACGTCGATCTCGGACATGACTGAGTCGCGCGACTTCGACAACCCCATTCGGGCAACGGGCCACACGCTCGAGATCGACACGCTCACGGGCGCCTTCAACACGATGATGCGGTCGGTCGTCACCGCGGAAGCGGAGACGCGCAGCGCATACGTCGGCGCGATTCGCGCGCTGGCGCTCGCGCTCGACGCGCGCGATCCGTATACGGCCGGCCACTCCGAGCGCGTGAGCGCGCTCTCGGTCGCCGTCGGCCGCCAGATGGGACTGCCGGACGATCAGCTCGACATTCTTCGCCTCGGTGCGCTGCTCCACGACATAGGCAAGATCGGCATCAGCGACGCGGTACTGCGCAAGCCCGGACCGCTCACCGCCGAGGAATTCGACGTGATTCAAGAACACCCCGCCGTCGGCGCGCGCATCCTTCGAAGCGTGCCGTTCCTCGCGCCGCACTTGCCGATCGTCGAGCTGCACCACGAGCGGCCGGACGGCCAAGGCTACCCGCACCGCCTCCGCGGCGACGAGATTCCGCTCGTGGCGCGCATCGTCCACGTCGCCGACGCGTTCGACGCAATCACGAGCGCGCGCGCGTATCGCCCGGCGCGCGGATCGGCCGATGCCCTTCGCGAGTTGTGGCGGCACGCGGGATCGCAGTTCGATGCGGAAGTCGTTCAAGCGCTCGCCGCCGCGATGCCGGCGATCGAATTGACGACAACCGAGATGGCAAGGGATGCCGCGACGCAAGGAGCCGGACACGCGGCCTCGAGGCTTGCGATCGTGGGTGGTGTGAGATGAGATCCGCGGTCCGCTATCCGCGGTCCGCTGTCCGCGATCCGCTGTCTGCGGTCCGCTGTCCGCTGTCCGCTGTCCGCAAACCGCGATCCGCGGTCCGCTTTCCGCGGTCGGCTGTCCGCAAACCGCGGTCCGCGGTCCGCTATCCGCGGTCCGCTGTCCGCGGTTCGCTGGCCGCGGCCGCCGTTCTCGCGACGGTGATCAGTCCGGCTCGAGCGCACGCTCAGATCGGCGACAAGGTCTCCGTCGAATTCACGGGCGCGGTGAACACCACGTCCGCCGATGCGAAGGATCCATTCGTCTTCCTCGACGCGACGGCGACGGTACGGCTCACCGACACAATCGACGTCGTCGTTCGCCCCTACGCGCGGCGGCTGCCGGGCGGCGACTGGTCGAAGGAGATGTATCAGCTGCAGGTGCGCTATCAGCCGGATATCGCGCTGCCGGTGAGAATCGACGCGGGAATCATCTCGTCGCCGCTCGGGATCATGACGCTCGAGATGCGTCCCGATCGCAATCCAGTAATCGGCACGCCGTCCTATTACTTCTCGCCGCTGCCGTCGTTCGACGGACGATCCGATCGCGTTCAGGTCTTGTCGGGCGGCTACCCGCTCGGCGCGATGGCGAGCCTCTCGGGACGACGATGGGATGTGCGTGCGGGCGTGACGGATGGAACGCCCGCGAGAAGCCGAAGGATGATGTCGTCGGCGCGTCCGCCCGCGCGGCCGCAGTTCGTGACGGGCGCGGGCATCACGCCGATCGATGGATTGCGCATCGGCGCAGGCTTCGCGCGCGGCGTCTACCGCGAGCCCGCGCCGAGCACCGCGACGCTGCCGCCGGTGCAAGAGGCGACGGCCACCGTGTTCAATCTCGAAGGCGAGTACGCGATCGGCTACACGCGATTCGCCGGCGAATGGATTCGCGACAACTTCGAGACGGCGAGCACGCCGGCCGTCGCGCGCGGATTGCTGCTCGAAGCGGTGCGCACGATTACGCCGCGATGGTACGCCGCCGCGCGCGCGACTCGCACGTCCACGCCGGTCTTCTACTCCAACACGCGGACGCGCACGCGCCGCGTGGCGAGCGGCGCGGAAACCACCATCGGGTATCGCCTCTCGCCGGAAATCACGCTCAAAGCCGGATATCAGGCCTCACGAGGCTATACGGCGGCCACATGGACGCACGCGGCCGCCGTGTCCTGCGTTTTCTTCAAGCGCTGGTGGTAGGCCGGTTGGCACTTTTCCTGCCTTTGCCCGGCCCGTCATGCGGCGCCGGCGCCTCCGTCCGCGGCTGGGCGGACCTGTAACCCGTTACAGACCGGCGCGTTCCGCGACGGGATCGCACCCAAAGGGGAACGCAATGTTTCGACTGCGGATTACAGAACCGTTGGTCCGGATTCATTGATGCTGCGAAGGTCCCCCCCACGTTTCGTCGTGAGAACGACGATCGCGACGCTCGCGATGGTGGCGACGGTCTTGACGGCCGTCTTCGTTGGCGTCGCGCTCAACGTGCGCGATCGCGTACGCGCCGCCGTCACCGACAAGCTGGAAGCGAGTCAGCGCACCCTGTCGGAGCTCGAACAGCGGCGCGCGCGCGAATTGAGCGTGCAGGTCGCGACGCTCGCCGAGAGTCCCACGCTCAAAACCGCGGTCGCCTCGCACATGATCGAGATGCGATCGAAGGATTCCAAATATCAGGCCGTCGTGCTGAACGCGATCGATCGCGAGCTGAATGTGATCGCGTCGCGCACGTCGCTCGACGTCCTGGCCGCAACCGACGTCTCGGGCACCGTGCTCGCGGTCGCCGGCCGCCGCAACGCGGACTGGCCGCGTCAATCGCGCGTGCTCGCGCAGCACGCCGAGCATGGCGGATCCGGATCCGCGTACGTCTCGATGCCCACCGGCGTTTTTCAATTCGCGTCGGCACCGCTCTCGATTCAAGGCACGCCGGTCGGCACGCTGCAGCTCGGCAAAGCGCTCGACGAACGCTACGCGCGCGAGCTGTCGACGCTCTCGGGCGCGGCCACGCTGATCTCGGCCGGCAACTCGGTCGTCGCGACGACATTACCCGCGCAGGTCGCCTCAGGGTTCACGCCGCAGACGCTTTCCACGCTTTCAACGAGCAGCATCGTGACGGTGAAGGGCCTCGAGTATGCGACGCGGCTGCTCTATCAGGACGGCGATACGCGCGTGTACGCGCTCGATTCGATCGGCGAGTCGACGCGCGCGCCGATGCAGAGCGCGCTACGCGCGATGCTGATCTTCGCGATCTGCTCGTTCGCGCTCGCCGCGGTCGCGAGCTTCTGGCTCGCTCGCACGATCTCGCGGCCGATCGACACGCTGTCGAAATCGCTGTCGGAGATGACCTCGTCGCGCGACTTCGACAATCCGCTGCCGGCAACGGGCATCAGCCTCGAGGTGGATACGCTCACGGCGACGTTCAACACGATGATGCGGTCCGTGAGCACGGCGGAAGCGGAGCGGCGAGGCACGTACGTCGGCGCGATCAAGGCGCTCGCGATGGCGCTCGACGCGCGCGATCCGTATACGGCCGGCCACTCGGAGCGCGTCAGCAACATCTCGGAGCTGATTGGACGTCAGATGAACCTGCCGGAAGATCAGATCGAAGTGCTCCGGCTCGGCGCGCTGCTGCACGACATCGGCAAGATCGGCATCAGCGACGCGGTCCTTCGCAAGCCGGGTCCGCTGACGCCGGAGGAATACACGACGATCCGCGAGCATCCGACGATGGGCGCGCGCATCCTGCGCAGCGTGCCGTTCCTCGCGCCGCACATTCCGATCGTCGAGCTGCACCACGAGCGGCCGGACGGCGAAGGCTATCCGCACCGCCTTCGCGGATCGGAGACGCCGGTGCTCGCCCGCATCGTTCACGTCGCCGACGCGTTCGACGCGATCACGAGCGCGCGCGCGTATCGCCGCGCGCGGGGATCGTCACAGGCGCTGCGCGAGTTGTGGCGCTACGCGGGCACGCAGTTCGATACCGAAGTCGTGCAGGCGTTGACGGCAACCATGCCGCAGATCGAAGGGACGACGTTCGGAGACCTCGAGAAGTCCGCCGCGTCGATGAACAGCTCGAAGAGCGCACGCCTCACGCTCGTCGGCCCGACGGCCCCCCGCAAGCTCGCGGGCGGCCGTCTGGTCAACAACGAAAGCTAACACCCACCAGCGCTCGAGCTCAGACTGCACCCAAGGTTGCGGCCGTCGGTGCCCGCCCCGATGTACGGGCTTCCCGGAACGAGCGTGTAGTCGTTCGCCGGGATGTTGTTGAAGCTCGCCAGGAACGCCGCGACCGTCGGGAAGAAGTTGTCGGGCGGATACCGCGACGCCGGCGACGCATCCTTCGCGATCACGTTCCGGCGGACGACGGCGCCGGGCGCGTAGTAGTTCAACGAGTCGTTTCCGTAGCTGCGTCCGCTGCCGAAAATCCCGTAGGCGTTGTGCTTCATCATGTTGTTCGTGAAGACGAGCCCGAGGATCGGTCCAGACGTCACGCGAACGCCGGACGAATTGTAGTACACGCCTGAATAGAGCGACATGATGTTGCCGGTGTGCATCACGGTGTTGTGGTCGAACGTGATGTCGCGCGGCTCGCCGCCGATCTGCGCGAAGATCCCGCCCCCGCCCCAATTCGCGCTGCTGATGTCGTAGACGAGGTTGTCCTTGATCAAGATGCGCGCGAGCTGACCGGAGATCGCGGTGTCGTCGTGCCCGGACATGTTGAACGCGCTCCCGCTGTGGCGCAGCACGTTGCCGCTGAATTCGACGTCCTCGACGACCGCCCACGGGTTCTGGCTGCCGGAGTTGCGGGGCGTGAGCACCACCGCGAATCCGACCTGCGCGGCCTGCCAGTTGTATTCGAGCAGGTTGTTGCGCACGAGCACGCGCCGTGCGTTCTTCAGCTCGAAGATGTTCTTCACGCTCCACGACGTGCCGCGCCACGCCAAGTCCTTCGTCAGGTGATTGTTCTCGACGACGATGTCGCTCGGAACGACGTTCGGGATCGTCGCGTTCGCGCCGCCGAACATGATGTTCTCGCCGGCCGCTTCGATCCGGTTGTTGCGGATCGTGATCGGGCCGGGCGTGTTCCAGCCGGCGATGCCCTGCGAATCCTGGCCCGCCGCTTTGATGCCGCGAATGTCGGAGTTGATGATCGTCACGTGCGCGGCGTTGACCGACACGCCGCGCTTCTGCCCGACGCTCGGATCGCCGTTGATGATGACGCGATCGAGCTCGATGTGATGCGCCGCCGCCGCGACCGTCGTCTGATCGCTCGTGCCGAGCGCGATGACGTCGCCGGTGCCGCCGACGTTCGCCTCGAAGTTCACGCCGACGATCCGGTAGTATCCCGCGCTCGTCGCGGTGGACAGAGCGGGAAAACCGTCGATCGACCGAATCGTGGCGAGCTGTCCGCGATAGCTCTGAGTGATGCGCGTGCCAGGGGCCGGCAGCGACGTGTTCGTCGTGATCAGCACGTAGTTCGTGCCGCTCTTCGCCGGAAGCACGAAGTTGCCGCTGTAGACGGCGCCTGGCGCGAGCCGGATCGTTCCGCCCGACGCCACTTGATTCAACGCCGCCTGCAGGCTGCCACCCGCCGGCACGTCGATCGGCGTCGTCGACGGATCGGTGATGCTTCCGTACACGACCCGAAGCTGCGGACGATCGTCGGTCGATGCCGCTTCGCTCGAGTGGTATTCGCGGTAGCTCTCCTTGACGTCGCCGCCGCCGCCGACGTCGATGAGCGCGATGCGCGTGTAACGCAAGCCGAACTCGCCGTTCACGGCGCGCTGCACGAGCGACGTCACATCGAAATTGATCTTCGCGCCCACGGTGTTCGTCACGTTCACCGTCGACACGCTCTCGGCGAGATCGCCGCCGGGCGTGTCCCAGGGGTTGCCCGACCACCGGCTGTTCCACGTGGCTTCGCGCTCGACGAACGGCTGGGTCATGCGGTACGCCGACACCGGCCGCGTCGAGCCCGCGGTGCCGAGTCCCGATCTGACGGTCAACGTCAGTACTGCCGAGCTCACGGGAGATCCAATCGGAATCGTCGACGTGTCGATCCTGAAGATCGAGCGCCGCTCCCATTCGGGAACCGTGCTCCAACGCGTCAGCAGCACCGAGCCGTCCAGGTTGGAGTTCGCGTACGGACCGTTTCGAATGTATGTGTCGAGCACTTGCGAGTCGGGCGCGCTCAACACGATCGTGGTCTGCGAGCTTTGAGCTGAAATGTCGTGGCCTATCGCGGACGCGGTCAGCAGGGCGACCAAACCGATGCGTGCGGACGCCCGGCGTCCGGGAAGAGAGACACCCCAGCCCATAAAAGCCTCCTCGATTGTTCGAACCGATGAGTGTTCAGTTGCGCGCGGGTACGCCGACGATCGCGCGCGGCTCAACTGATCCAGCTGGAGAGTTGTGTCGCGATCCTACAGATCACACGGACGAGGTTCAAGCTGGGCAGTAATGTATTGATGAGGTGTGATGCGGAAGCGATGAGCACGAGCGCGCAGAACGGTCGCGCTCGCGCTCAAAAAAAGAGTTCTGTGATCGTCACTGGAACGCGCAGCCGAGATCTTTTCCATCGAGCGCGGCGCCGATGAACGCGCTCGACGTCACGAGGTGGTAGTCGCGCTGATCTGGATCCTCAAAGCTCGCCATGAACGACGCGAACGAAGGGAACTGATTGTCCGCCGGATAGCGCGACGCGATCGCGGAGTTATCGGTCGCCATCACATTGCGCCGAACGATCGCGCCCGGCGCGTAGTAGTTCAAGGTTGCCGTGCCCGACGACTGACCGCTTCCGAAGATCCCGTAGCTGTTGTGCCGCGTGAGATTGTTCGTGTAGACGAATCCGCGCACCGGTCCGCCAGCGACACGCGCGCCGCTCGAGTTCACATAGATCCCGGAGTAGAACGTGATGATGTTGCCCGTGTGCATCACCGTGTTGTGATCGATCGTGATGTCGCGCGGTTCGCCGCCCATTTGCACGAACGTGCCCGTGCCGCCCCACGTGCCGCTGCTGATTCCATAGATCAAGTTGTCTTTGATCAGCACGCGCGCGAGCTGGCCGCTGCGCGCGGTGTCGTCATGGCCGAGGAGATTGAATACGCTGCCTGAATGCCGAATCACGTTCCCGAGGAACTGTACGTCTTCGACGACGACCCACGGCGTCGAGCCGGAGGAGTTGCGCGGCGTCAGGACGACCGCGTAACCGTTCTGCGCCGCCGCCCACGAGTATTCGAGGATGTTGTTGCGCACGAGCACCCGCCGCGCGTTCTTCAGCTCGAGCACGTTCTTGACGATCCAGGAGCTCCCACGCCACTGGGTGTCCTTCGTGAGCAGGTTGTCCTCGATCGTGATGTCGCTCGGCACGGTGTTCACGAGCCTGATATTCGCGCCGCCGAAGAGGATGTTCTCGCCGGCCGCCTCGATGAAGTTGTTGCGGATCGCGATCGGGCCTGGCGTGTTCCATCCCGCAATCCCCTGCGACTCCTGATCCGCATCCTTGATATCGCGGATATCGGAATTGAGGATCGACACGTGCGCCGCGTTGACCTGGATGCCGCGGCGCTGACCGATCGACGGATCGCCCATGATCAGAATGCGATCGAGCTCGAGATGATGCGGCACATCCGTCAAGGAGCTCTGCGCATCGCTGCCGAGCAGGATCACGTCGCCGTCGCCGCCGACGTTCGCGTCGAAGGCGACGCCGACGATCCGGTAGTAGCTCGCGCGATTGTTCGTGCGAAGCGAGGCCGATCCGTTCGGCGATCGCAGCGTCGCGAGGCGTGACGCGTAGCTTGGATCGATGCGGGTGCCCGGAGGCGGCAACGTCACGCCGCCGGTCGTAATCGTCACGACGCTCGTGCCGCCCTTCGCGGGCAGCCTGAAATTCCCGACGTACGTCGCGCCTGACGCGAGGCGAATCGTTCCGCCTGGCGGGATCGCGTCGAGCGCGGCCTGGAGGTTGCCTCCAGCGGGCACGTCGACGACGGTCGCGGCGCTCGCGTATTGGATCGTCAGCTGCGGACGGTTCGCGGCGGTCGACGCTTCGCTCGCGTGATATTCGCGATAGCTCTCCTTGACGTTTCCGCCGCCGCCGATGTCGACGAGCGCGAGCATCACCTGGCGCGAGAACTCGCCGTTAATCGCGCGCTGGACGATTGCCGTGAGATCGACGGTCACCTTCGAGCCGGCGGCGACGCCGACGGCCGCCGTCGCGAGCTGCTCGGCGAGATCGCCGCCGAGCGTCGACCACGGCACGGACGATTGACGCTCCCGCCACGTCGCTTGACGCTCCTGGAACGCGGAGCTCAAGCGGTGCACCGCCACCGGCCGCGTCGTTCCCGCCGCACCCAGAGCAGTCTTTACCGTGAGCGTCAGCGCCGCCGACGCGATCGCCGTCCCCTGCGGAACCGCTGTCGTATTGAACGAGAGGATCGAACGCCGCTCCCAGTCCGCGATCGTGCTCGACCTCGTCAGCAGCACCGGGCCGTCCTGATTCGCGTCCGCGAACGATCCATTCCGGATCGTGGTATCGATCACTTGCGTATCGGCGGCGCTCAAGACGATCGTCTGCGCGCCGGCGTTCGCGCACGTGCTCAACCACATCGTTCCCGTCACGAGCGTCATCGCGCTCAAAGACGCTCTTCTCCGCACAACGGGCAGAGTGGGACCGGTCACGTTCATGGAGACCTCCTGGACGCGGATCACGCGGATCAATGCGGATCGCGCCGATCTGATGGGTTTATTGGCTAGACGCGGATTACGCGGATACCGCGGATTTCGCGGTCGGATCGATCCGGGTGATCGGTACGATCCGCGTGATCGGCGTCTATCGCAGGAGTGCCGTGTCGGACGTCGCCGGTGCTCGCGATACTAGGAAACTTGGTCGGTGGTTTTCAAGCTGGGCGATAAATCAGTCGGGAGTCGGGAGTCGGGAGTCGCAGTCGACAGTCCCAGTCGACAGTCGACAGTCTCAGTCGACAGTCGAGTGTGACTGACGACTGTGACTGCCGACTTCTGACTGACGACTGTGACCGCCGACTGTGACCGCCGACTGTGACTGCCGACTTCCGACTGACGACTGTTGACTATAATCGTCTTCCCCATGCGTCCACGGTTCACGACACACACGCTGAAGTTTCTTCGCTCGCTCGCGCGCAACAACGATCGCGAATGGTTCAAGGCGCGCCGCGACGATTACGATCGGCACGTCCGCGAGCCGATGATTTCCGTCATCGAGCAGCTCGCCTCAGATTTCAAACGCGTCGCGCCGGAGATCGTCGCGTCGCCGAAAGCGTCGCTCTATCGCATCTATCGAGACACGCGCTTCAGCGCGGACAAGACCCCGCTCAAGACGCACGCCGCCGCGGTGTTTCCGTGGAAGGGTCTGGCGAGGCACGAGGGCGCCGGCCTCTACTTCGAGGTCGCGCCTCGTTGGGTGTGGATTGGCGGAGGAATGTATGCGCCACTGCCGCCGCAGCTCGTGCGTGTGCGTGAGCACATCGCCGACACGTGGCCCGACATCCGCAGGATCGCGAGGAGTCGCGCGTTCGTCGCGCGCGTCGGCGAGCTCGACGGCGAGAAGCTCACCCGCGTGCCGCGCGGTTTCGCCGCCGATCATCCAGCAAGCGAATACCTCAAGCACCGGCAGTTTCTCGCGGGACGCGAGTTCCCCGCCGAGCTCGCGACGAGCGAGGACTTCTATCCCACGCTCGTCGCGACATTCAAGGCAATCACGCCGCTCGTCAGGTTCTTGAACGAACCTTTGATGGAACGCCCGGATCCGGGATCCCGATTCCCGGACACCGACAGCGTTAGTACCGGTAGTGCTCCGGCTTATACGGCCCCTCGACCGGCACGCCGAGATACGCCGCCTGGTCCGGACGAAGCTTCGTCAGCTTGACGCCCAAGTGTCCGAGGTGCAGCCGGGCGACCTCCTCGTCCAGGTGCTTCGGCAGGATGTAGACCTTCTTCTCGTACTTCTCGCTGTTCGCGTGCAGCTCGAGCTGCGCGATCACCTGGTTCGAGAACGACGCGGACATCACGAAGCTCGGATGGCCCGTCGCGCAGCCGAGGTTCATCAATCGGCCCTCGGCGAGCACCATCACGCTGTGGCCGTCGGCGAAGCGGAACTCGTCGTACTGCGGCTTGATGTTGATCCGCTCGATCCCCTTCACCTTCTTCAACCCGGCCATGTCGATCTCGTTGTCGAAGTGGCCGATGTTGGCGACGATGGCCTTGTCCTTCATCTTCGCCATGTGCTCGGCGGTGATGATGTTGACGTTGCCGGTCGCGGTGACGAAGATGTCCGCCGTCGACACGACGTTCTCGAGCGTGTTCACCTCGTAGCCTTCCATCGCCGCCTGCAGCGCGCAGATCGGATCGATCTCGGTCACGATGACGCGGCAGCCCTGCCCGCGCAGCGCCTGCGCGCAGCCCTTGCCGACTTCGCCGAAGCCGAACACGACCGCGACCTTGCCGCCGAGCATCACGTCCGTCGCGCGGTTGAGGCCGTCGACGACCGAGTGGCGGCAGCCGTAGATGTTGTCGAACTTGCTCTTCGTCACCGAGTCGTTGACGTTGATCGCCGGGAAGAGCAGCGTGCCGGCTTCCCTCATCTGATAGAGCCGATGCACGCCGGTCGTCGTCTCCTCGCTCACGCCGCGGAGGTTCGCGGCGACGTGCGTCCAGCGCGCCGGACTCTCCGCGATGCTCTTGCGCAGGAACTCGAGGATCACGCCCCACTCTTCCGGATCGGAGTCCGGCTTGAACGCGGGCACCTTTCCCGACTTCTCGAACTCGACGCCCTTGTGCACCAGCAGCGTCGCATCGCCGCCATCGTCCACGATGAGCGTGGGCCCCGAGCCGTCGGGCCACATCAGCGCTTCGCCCGTGCACCACCAGTAGTCCTCGAGCGTCTCGCCCTTCCACGCGAACACGGGCGTGCCCTTCGGGTTCGCCGCGGTGCCGCCCGTTTCGGGACGTCCGACGACGACCGCGGCCGCGGCGTGATCCTGCGTCGAAAAGATGTTGCACGAGACCCAGCGGACGTCGGCGCCGAGATCGGTCAGCGTCTCGATGAGCACGCCTGTCTGAATGGTCATGTGCAGGCTGCCCATGATCTTCGCGCCGGCGAGCGGACGCTTGCCCTTGTAGCGCTCGCGCAGCGCCATCAATCCGGGCATCTCCTGCTCGGCAAGCCTCAGCTCCTTGCGGCCGAACTCGGCGAGCGAGAGATCCTTGACCTTGAACGGCTCGCGGCCGGCCTTGACCGCCGCCTCGAACGGGTGCATCTCACGAACTGCTGTGGTCATCGTGTCTCCTTAGCGACGATGTTGTTTGCTCGAATCACTGTCTGCATTTATCAATGCGCCTGGGGCCCCACCCCCAGGCGCTATTACGCGCTTCGCGCGGCGGCCTTTGGCCTTGCCGCCCGCCTTCGGCGGGCAGCCCAGTTCACAATCTACGCGCGTCGCAATTGCTCCTTCTTTCGTGCGCTCGCAACGAACAATGCTGGTCCCTTTGCTTCGGTATCCGCCGGCATCGGCGCGATGCGGACGTGATCGAATCCCGCGTTGCCGAGCATGCGCTGCAGCGCATCTTCGCCAAATCCGAGCCACACGTGGCCCATCTGCTGGCGGTACGTTTCGCGATCGTGCGGCAGCATGTCCGAGATGAGCAGCCGTCCGCCGGGCCGCAGCACGCGCGCGGCTTCCGAGAGCGCTTCGACGGGATCGGGCAGATGGTGCAGCACGAGAAGCAGCGTTGCCGCATCGAGCTCGCCGTCTTGAATCGGCAGCGCCTCGAGCTCCCCGCGGCGGACGTCGACGTTCGCGAGATCGCGCACGCGGCGGCGCGCGGCCTGCAGCATGTCCGCGGATCGATCGACGGCAATCACGCGCTTCACGAACGGCGAGAGCGATGCCGCGACGTGGCCGGTGCCGCATCCGAGGTCGCCGACGGTCCACTCGTGATCGAGAAGGCCCGGCAGCGCGTGCAGATACGACGCGCGGCCAAACAGATCTTCGCGCAGGCGATCCCACTGCCCCGCGGCGGACGCGAAGAACTCCTGCGACTTGGTCTGGCGCCGTCCGAGCACGCCGCGAAGACGGCGCGCATCCTGATCGGCGCCGGGCGTGAGGCTCACCTGCTCGCGCAGGAGCGCCCAGAGCCGGCGCGTCGCAGGTCCACGATCGTCGAGCGCGAGCGTGTAATAGCGGCTGGTGCCGTCGCGGCGCGACGAAACCCACTCGGCATCCAACAGGGTCTTGAGGTGACGGCTCACCGTAGATTGAGGCAATTGCAGGACGGCGCACAGCTCCGACACGGTCAGCTCGTGGCGCTCCAGCAGCAGGAGCATGCGGCTCCTGGTCGCATCCGACAGCGCGCTGAGGTCGTCGAAGATGGCGGCGTTCGTCACGGAAACGTTATATCCGTATATCCGGATTAAT
>DATBJJ010000149.1:0-16815 GCA_036556425.1 Vicinamibacterales bacterium | reverse complement strand
GCGCCGCGCTCGATCAGGAGCGCGACGATGTCCGGGCGGCCGAATCTCGCCGCAAGCCCGAGCGGCGTCGACCGGAACTCCTCGTCGACGGCGTCGATCCCGGCGCCGTGATCGAGGAGCAGCGCCGCCTTGCGGCGATCGCCTTGCCAGGCCATGTCATGAAGCAGCGTGGTGTGATGGCAGTTCATGTGATTCGGGTTCATGCCGCGCTCGAGAAGATACGCGGCGATGTCCGCGTGCTTGAAGTAGTAGGCGTGCGCCCACTTCGTGATGTCCGGCACGCGGGCGCCGTAGCCGATCAGCAGCTCGATCATCTGCCGATGCCTGCGGTTCGCCGGACCGCTCAGAACGCCCTCACCCCACGATGCGAGCTCATCGCGCGCGAGGTCCGCGCGTCCTTTCAACATGGCTTCGACCGCGGCCAAGGCGTTCGCGCCGACGAGCGCTTCGAAGCGATGACGCTCGGGATCGGGTGGATTCACGATCTCGCCGCTCTCATCCTCCGATCGAGCCGCATCCGGCGCCCGCATGTGCTCTTCCAGCACGCGCGCGATCTCGAAGTATCCGCGATCGAGCGCGACCGTGAGGAGCGGCTCCCCGTATGGATAGGTCACATAGCTCGAATTGACCGCGCCGCGCGACGCCAGGAACTGCACGAGCGGAAGGTGCCCTTCGCGGACGGCCAGGTGCAGCGGCGGCATGTAGTTGTAGTCGCAGCGCACGAGCGACGGACATTTCTCGACGAGCGATCGTACGCGGTCGAGATCTCCTTCGAGCGTCGCCGACAGCATGTCCCAGACGTCCGTTGTGGTCGTGCGCTCGCCGTCGTGCAGCTTGACGCGCAGCTTCACGCGCATCTCCACCGGTTGGATCATCCGGGCGGAGAGATCCGCCGGCGGAATCTGCAGGACCGTCGAGCTCGCGCGCGGAGATTCCGGCGCCGCCTGCCCGCCCTCGAAGGACTGCACCAGCGCATCCCAATTCGAGAAGCCGGCCTGAAGCGCGACGAGCAGCTTCGCGTGCGGCAGCGCGAAGTATCCTTCGGGCCGATCGTCCTGCGGCATCGTGTCGAGACGCTCTCGAACGACGGTGCGCAGCGCGGTCCAACTGATCGGCGCCCCGTAGTACTCGCGCAGCCGTTCCATCGCGGCAGGCTGCCCTGTCTCGAACGCCCACACGAGATCCTGCGCGAGGCTCTCGAACTTCGCGAGGCCGGCGGCCGCCGGCGGTGGCGGTTGGGTCGTCCCATCGTCGAACGACAGGCGGCGCGCGACCTCGGGCATGCCGGCCTGCCGCGCCCAGTCCGCCGCTGTTCGGCCATTCTTCGACCGCACCGTCCGATCCGCACCGTGCGCGAGCAGCAGCTCGACGATCTCGAGCGCGCGCTGCTCGTCTTCCGGCAGCCACCAGAGGAGCGTCGTGCCGTCCCCTGACACGCTCTTCGCGAGATCCGGCTCTTCTTTCAGAAGCTGCCTGACGCGATCGACGTTGCCGATGAACGTCAGCCTCCAGATATCGCGGCTGATCGGCTGGAGCATCGCCATCATCTGCGTGTGCCAGAAGTGCAGCGCGAACCCGAGCGGCGTCGAGTCGTACACGCTCTCGTGCGGATCGACGAACGCGCCTCGATCGACGAGCAGCTTCGCGACTCGCCGCGCGTCGGCGCCGGCGGCAACGTGCAGCGCGCGCTGCTTTCGTTCGTCCTCGATCTCGATGGGCACGCCGGCGTCGAGGAGCATCTCGACGACGTCGGCGCGGTCGCGCTCGGCGGCGGCAAAGATCGCGGCGGTGGACGAGAGGTATTCGGGATGCTTGGCGAGATGCGATCGAACCGCGGCACGATCCAGCTTGAAGCAATCTGCGAGAAACGCTTCTTCATCGTCGAGCGGTCGAGTGCCGCGTGTTGCGCCATGGCGCGCGAGGAGATCGGCAATCTCCGTCGCGCCTTGGAGCATCGCGCTGTCGTACAGCGTGAGCCTCGGCTTGAATCTCGGGTGCCGTGAGACGGGCACGTTCGGGCTCGCTCCGCGCTCGAGCGCCCATCGCGCGACGTCGACGGCGTTCGCGTGAATCGCCGAGTTGAGAATGAAGTACGCGCCCGGTCCGTAGCCGCCCATATCGAGCATCCGCCAATCGGGATCGTCCCACCCAGCGTCTTTCCCGTGCGTGCGTGCGTACACCAGATCGAGCCACCAGATCATGTCGCACTTGAAGTGCGTGTTGTAGAGGACCTGGATGTCGAACGGCTGCGCGCCGTGCTCGAGCAGCACTTCGAACAGCGCGGCCGACTGCGGCTGGCGCGGCGAATCCTGCTCGCCTTGACCGGCCGCGCCGACGAGCGCCGTGTAGCTCGAGTCGCCCGCCATGTAGAACGCGTTTGGATTCGCGCCGCGATCGAGCAGCGCCCGCGCGATCGCCACGGCATTGTCGATCGACGGTTGATGCGGGAATCGCGTGAAGCACAGATACAGCAGCGGCTCCCATCCACGCGCGCCGCCAGGCGCGCGCGCGGCCTCGGGCCGCTCGGTCAGTATTCGTTCGACTTCTTGCAGGTCGCCGCACACGACCGCGGTGTAGATGCTGTCGCGCGCGATCCACGGATGATCTCGGAGGATCCGCCGGGCGGCGTGCGCGTACATCCGGTGATCGCTCGTGCCGTGCACGTGATGATCCCAGCACGCGAACTGCAGGAACGTGGCGACGAGCTGACGGCGTTCGGCTATGGAGGTTTCCGTATCCGGCGACGATTGCGCAGGCGCGGGCCGCGCCGCGGCGCCGTGCGCGGTCAGCAGGCGTACGGCCTCGTGCTTCTGTTTCTCGATTGCCCAGTCGAGCGGCGTCGCGTCCGGCGCCGGCATCCATTCGTCCGGCTCGTACTCGAACGGCGCGTACGCGCGAAACGCGCGATTGAGCGATTCGGGATCTCGCTGGAGGATCTCAGGGATCCGATCCGGACGATCGCGCCCGATGGCTTCGAACAGATCGATCGGTCCGGCAAGAATGAGATCGCGCAGCTCCTCGTGGCCGGCATAGTCCGCCCAGCCTGCGGGCGTCGAGTGATATTTGTCCTCGCGAATCGTGGGATCCGCGCCGTGCCTGAGGAGCGCTTCGGCCGCGGCGGCGTTGCCGTGAAAGGCCGCGGCGTGGAGCGCGGTATATCCGTGCGTGCCGTCGATGGACGTGTCCGGATCGTCGCGAACGTTTACGTCGGCGCCGTGGCGAATCAACGTCTCGATGAACGCGGCGGATCCTTTCTCGCTCGCGCGAACGATGACGCCGGCCAATCGGCCCCCGGCCCTCAGCGCGTCCGGCTCTTCTCGCAGCAGCCGTGCCGCGTCTTCTTCGCGCGAGAGCGCGATCGCCGCGGGCAGCCGAAGGATGGCGCCGCGGTCGATGAGCGCGCGTGCGAACGTGTCCTCGTTCTCGAGCGCGGCGCGGTCGAGCGCCGTCAACCCCGCCGCGTCGGCGATCTCCGTGTCGGCGCCGAGATCCAACAGCGTCTGGAGCGACCCGAGCTGCTTCTTCACGACCGCCAAATGCAGCGGCGTCCTGCGGTGATTCGTGCCGTCCATCCGGCGATCGATATCGGCCGGCGATCGCGCCGCTACCGCGCGAATCGCGCCGACGTCGCCGACGGCGACGGCGGAAAAGATGTTGTGCACGGCGCCGTGCGCGAGTAGATAGTCGAGGATCTCCTTCTGGGCCTTGCCGAAGCACGTCAACCACCCGAGGACCTCGAGCTCGTGACCGTCGCCCGTGCCGATTGGATCGGCGCCATGCTCGACGAGCAACTTGATGATCGGAAAGTCCCCGCCCTCCGCCGCGAAGTGGAGCGGCATCGCGTTGTCGCCTTCGTCGCGGATGTTCGGATCGGCGCCGCGCTCGACGAGGAGGCGAACGACCGGCTCGTGATGAATGCCGAAGTGAAGCGCCGTCCGCAGCCCGGAGTGACCGCCCAGGATGCCCCGGCGATCGATCAAATCCGGGCGGCGATCGAGCAGCTCGATGAGACGGGCGATCTCTGCCTTGTCGGCCGCGTCGAGGAGAGCGGTCAGCTCGACGTCCTGCGGCTCGGTTCCCGTCTGACGCGCGCGATTGTCGAGAAGCGCGGCGGTCTTCATCGCGCTCCAGTTCTCGTGTCCGCGCTCGCGCGCGAGCGCGTGCTGGACGTCGCGAAGGCCCGGCGCGGCTGGCGCGTCCGGGTGAGCACGGCGAAGTCTGGCGATCGCGTCGGCGTCGCCCGCGCGAAGCGCTTTCAGCCAACGCTTCGCTTCCTTCCGGAGATTGTCGAGGGAGCTCACGTGAAACCTTCCTTCCGTTGCTGCCTGTGGTCCGCTCAGCTCAGGCCGGAAGAAGGTTCGTGATCGATCGGCGAACCCGAGTGGGTGGGAGCCGAGCTCCCTTGCCGCGGACAGGAGGCGCCCCAGCGCGCGCTTCGGCCAGTCTTGACCGAACGCAGAAGGTTGTCAAGACGGTAGAATCGGTGCGTGCGACAGACAGTCACGATGTTGGTGCTTGCGATGGCGCTGGCTGGTCCGATCGGAGTCACGTCGGCCGAGATGGGTGCTCAAAACGCGGCGCGTGCGTCCAAGCCCTGGAACATCGGGCATCGCGGCGCGTCGGCGTACGCGCCGGAGAACACGGTGCCGGCGTTCGTCCTCGCCGCCGAGCAAGGGGCGACGTTCGTCGAGTTCGACGTTCAGTTGACGAAGGATCGCCAGGTCGTCTGCCTCCACGACACGTCGCTCGAGCGCACGACAGACGTCGAACAGGTGTTCCCGGATCGCTTCCGGCGCGGCGACAGCGACGCGGCGAAGCACTGGATGCTCGAGGATTTCACGCTCGCGGAGATCCAACGGCTCGACGCCGGGAGCTGGTTCGACCCGAAGTTCCGCGGCACGCGCATCCCGACCTTCGCCGAGACGATCGACGCGCTGCGCGGCCGCTCAGGCTTGTTCATCGAGCTGAAGAGTCCGGAACGCTACGAGGGCATCGAGGAGCTCGTGTTGAACGAGCTCGGGGCGAAAGGACTCGCGCGCCCTGGCGCGGATCCGAAGACGCCGGTGCTCCTGCAATCGTTCAATGCCTCGAGCCTGCAGATCCTGGCGGGGCCGCTCGGTACGAAGCTGCCGATCCACTTTCTCGTGAGCGCGCGCGACGCCGCGCCGTGGATGACGATCGAGGGGCTCGAGAAGATCTACGCGTTCGCGACGGGCATCAGCCCGGAGAAGACGATCGTGACGAACCACGCGGATGCGATCGCCCGCGCCAAGAAGATGGGCCTGCGCGTGACGCCGTACACGTTCCGCTCGAGCGCCGTCGTTGGATTCAAGGACGTGCGCGCGGAGATGGCGCACTACCTCGGGCTCGGCGTCGACGGCGTCATCACCGACAATCCCGACCTCGCGAACCAAGAGCTAAGAACGAAGAAGTAAGAATGCAGGTCCCGTCGTTCTTCGCTCTTAGTTCTGAAAAGCGACTTGCACGCGCGTGCCCGAATACGCGACCTCCTTGGTCGTGCCTTCCGGCAGCATCTGCACCTTGAACTGCCGCGGGACGATCGTATTCGTTGCGCCCCTTGGCGCGCCGGGCTCGAGCGTGAGCTGCTTCGCGCGATCGTTCCACGCCATCGCGATCCAGCGTCCCCGCCCTTTCACATACTCCTGGCTGATCCCGTCATCGTCATAGAGCGTGAACCGGCCGTCGCCGCCGCGATAGACGCGGATCGTCGTCGGCTCGCTCACCGGCTCGCCCGTGTACTGGCGAACGGGATCGATCGGGACGATCGCGCCGGCGCGGACGTAGATCGGCATCGTCGCCAGATCGACTTGACGCGCCACGGTCCGCCCGCCGGATTCTTTCTGATTCGTCCACCAGTCGTACCAGTCGCCTTTGGGAAGGTACACATCGCGCGACGCGGCGCCTTTCGTGAAGACGGGCGCGACGAGCAGATCGCGGCCCCATAAAAACTGATCGCCGATGCCGCGCGCCGTCGCTTCGTCCGGGTAGTGCAGCCAGAGCGCGCGCATGAGCGGCAGGCCCATCTCCCGCGCTTCCCACGCGAGCGTGTAGGTGTACGGCATCAACTGATAGCGCAGCTCCGAGTACTTCCTGGCGACCGGCTCGATCGCCGGATTGTTCATCTCGGACTGCAGGATGTTGCGTCGATCGTCCGGCGGGATCGGCGCGTTGGTGTTGTTGTGCTCGCGCGGACCCATGTCGCTCAGTCCCCAGCCCCACGGGAGCCGCGTGAACCACGTGCGCCCGTGCGATCGAAACGATCCGCAGAAGGCGGCGAACTGATGCCAGCGCGCGTAGAGCTCGCCCGTCAGCTCGTTGTTCGGATAGAACCCGCCGATGTCCGATCCCCAATACGGCCCTATGCTCAACGAGTAGTTGAGGCCGACGGCGATCTGCGCTTCGAGCGTCTTCCACGACGATTCGGTGTCGCCCGACCAGACCCACCCGCCCCACTGCGCGATCCCCGGATACCCGTTCCGCTGAAGGCTCCACGGACGCGCGTCGGGCGCCGCCGACAAGTGGCCCTGGTAATAGAGCTGGTGGCGCTTGATGCGCTCGAACAGATTGAACCAGTCCCCCTCGTCCGGCCAGAACGCATCGATTCCGCTCTCGACGAGCGGCACGTGCTGCCGCCAATAGCTTTGAATGTGCGCGGCATCGACCGTCTCGCCGCGCTTCGGCGGAATCGTGCCGTGCAGCGTCGGCAGCTTGTCGCGATCCCACGGGACCATGTGCACGACGACCTTGACGTGGCGCGCGTGCATGTCGGAGAGCACGGCGCGCGGATCGCGCGTGAACACCTCAGGGTGGAAATCGAACGACGGCTGCCGCGTGTTCCACCCGCGCGGCGAGAATCCGGTGCCGAGGTAAATCACCGCGTCGATCGGGATCCGCTTCGAGCGGAACGTGTCGACGATCCCGATCATCTGCTTCTCGTCGGTCAGCGTGCGATGCGACTGCATGTAGCCGAGCGCCCACTTCGGCGGCATGGCCGCCGGTCCGGTGATCGCGGAAAAGTCCTTCATCACCCCGGGCGGATCGTGCGCGTCGAAGACAAACAGATCCACGAGCCCTGGAACGAGTCGATCGACGGGCGGCAGTCCTTTGCCGAGATTCTGCTGTTGATTTCGCTCCGTCTGCGGCGCGCCCTCCGCGCCGGTGGGCTTCCATGGAATGAAGCGGCCGCGCTCGGGGCCGCGCAGATCGACGTGCACCCATGGCGTCGCGACGAAGAGGCCCCAGCCTGCCGTGCCGAGCAGCATCGCGACCGGGTTTCGCGATCCGTACATGTCGCTTTGCCAGCGCGGCTCCATCGTGTCCAACGCGCCACGGCGATCGAACTGCACCGGCTGCTCGCGCCAGGGCTTGCCCTTTTCCGGGCGGGGTCCGCCCTCCCCCATTCCGAGCACGGGGTGCTCGTCCAATTCGAACGAGACGGATCCATCCTCGTCGAACGCGATCTCCTGCACGCGCTGGCCGCGCGCGTTCGTGACGGCGATCGTCAACGGCTTCGGCCGCACGTCCACCGTCAGCGCCCCAACCTTGCGGCGCACGGGCCGGGCGATCTCGCGCAGGCTGATCGCGGGCGCCGGATACGAACGGTCCGCCGCCAGCGCGGGCGTCTCCGGAAAGTCCGCCTTGAACGTGAGTGGCCTCAGCGTGACGCGGATGCTGTGGTCGCCCGCCGCACGAACGTCGAGCACGGCGGGCTGCCCCGCCGCCGTGATCTGTTGCGCGCCGGCCGGCGACGCGAGCGCGAGCAGGAGGAAGAGCGTGATCGGGAAGCGCATACGAGCTGAGAGTGTAGCGCACGCGATCGCGCGTCTCGAGACTCGCAAGAAGTATTTATAGGGTCATTCGAAGACAGACCGAACGCATTCATGAGTTCACGACTCGATGTCACGAAGAACACGAAGGCCGCTCGTCGTTACAAGTAACTCAACGAGGGATTCCGCGACGTGCGCTTGACCTCGCCGAACCATCGGCACGCGACGTAGAGAATCGCGACGGCAACGGCGGTGACGAGATACAACTGCCACAAGTGCCACACGTAGTCGGGCGGCGCGTCGGAATTGCCCATGGGATGATTCTCGAACAACCACGGCGACACCGAACCGCTCCGCGCCAGCGACATGCCGATCGCGAGCACGTGGATCAGCGGGATGTGGAGCAGGTAATAGAACATCGGCACGCGGCCGAACACCTGGAGCGCGCGTGCGAGACGGCTCGTCGGATGTTCGAGGAACGGCAGCAGCAGAATCGCGGGGCCGAGCGTCATCAATAGAAAGAGCAGGGACGCGGGATACTTCGTCGTACCCAAGAACGACAGCACCGACGGAAGGAGCGAGGGCGCGGCGTGCCAGGGCCGCGGATCGCCATAGACGGCAAGCGCGCGCAGCAGAACGAACAGCACGATGGCAGCGCCGCCGATCCGCAGGCACAAACGCCGACGGCGCTCGGCATCGAGGCTGAACACGTTGCCGAACGCGTAACCCGCGGCCATCACGCCAACCCACGGCACCAGCGAATACAGCACGACCAGCGGGCCCACGCCGTCGACCTCGAACGCGAAGTACACCATCCCCCACAGCCAACTGAGCGCGCTCGAGCGAATCGCGTCCATGTGAGGCCGCGCGACGATGTCCATGATGTTGTGCAGCGCGATGATGGCGATCCCGAACGCGCCAATCGCGTACGTCGGCAGGCGAACCAGCCCGGCGAGGATCACCATCGACCATCCGATCACCCAGATCACGCCGGCGAGCATGTAGCTGCCGACGTCAAAATTGAACGTCCACGCGAGCCGGATCACCGTCAGCTCGAGCAGGACGAGCCAGAGCCCGCGCGCGAGCAGGAATCGCGACAGCTTCCCGATCTCGCCGAGCCGCCGGCCATGCAGATACGCGGCGGTGCCAGCAAGGAAGATGAAGATCGGCGCGACGAAGTGCGTCACCCATCGCGTGAAGAAGATTCCCGGCGACGGTCCTCCAGCCGGCAGGCCCGAGAAGACCCGCACGTGATCGATCGCCATCAGAGCGACGGCAATGCCGCGCAGCACGTCGACCGACGCGACGCGCGTCGACGCCGCCGGCGCGGTTTGTGCCGCAACTTTCATGGATCCCCTATTCGCTGCGAAGCGCGTCCATCGGATTGATGCTGGCCGCGCGGTACGCCGGAATGCCGCACGCGATCGCCGCTGAGCCGAGAATCAGCGCCAGCGCGACGCCATAGCTGATCGGATCGCGGGGATGAACGGCGTAGAGCTGATTCTGCAAGAGTCGCGCGGCAAGCGCGGCAATCGCGAGACCGCCGGCGCAGCCCGTCAGCGCGAGCGCGCCGCCTTCACGCAATACGTCACGCATGACGCGCGCCGCATCCGCGCCGAGCGCGCGCCGGACTCCGAACTCGTGGCGCCGCCTCGTCACCGCATAGGCGAGCACGCCGTAGACGCCGACCGACGTGAGCACGAGCGCGGACAGCGCGAACAGCGCGGCAAGGAGCATCGTGAATCGACGCGTCGCCCGCGCGTTCTCGACGTAGTCCGCCATCGGACGCACGTCGTGAATCGGCACGCGGCGGTCGAGCGATGCGACCGCCTCGCGCACGTCCGCCGTCAACGCCGCCGGATCGCGATCCGCCTGCACGATCCACGCGATCGGATTTCGCTGCGCGAGCCGCCACGGCAAGAACACCTGCGGCGTGAGATCCTCCACGAGGCTGCGCACGCGCAGGTGGCGCACGACGCCGACCACAGCCATCCGCGCGCCGCCGCCGGATCCGAGCCGGATGTAGAAGAACTGCCCGACGGCGCTGCGGCCCGGCCACAGCTCGCGCGCGAGCTTGTCGTCGACAATGGCGACCGGGCTCTTTTCGTGGTCGGTGAAGAAGCGTCCCTCGAGAAGTTGCACGCGCAGCATCTCGAACAGTCCCGTCGAGATCGCGCGCAGATCGGTGCTCGGCCCGTCGGCCGGCACGGGCGCCTGCAAGCCGTAGGCTCCGCCCCAATTCGGAAGATCGTCGTACGGGATGTGGCTGAACGCGCCCACGCCGGTGACGCCGGGGATCGCGGCCAGACGCTGCTGAAGCTGCCCGGCAAACACGTTGAAGCTGTCCTGATCGGGATACGGACCACCCGGGATCATCATCCTGAACGTGAGCTGCCGATCGCTCTTGAAACCAGGATCGACGCGCAGCACCTCGAGGAACGCGCGCACGAGGAGGCCCGCGCTGACGAGGAGCACGACGCTCAACGCGATCTGCGCGATGACGAGGACGGCGCGCGTACGATAACGAACCGGCGCGGCAAAGGAACGGCCGTGCGGCTGCAGCAGGCGCAGCACGTCGGCGCCGAACAGCTCCGTCAGCGGCGCAAGCGAGAAAAGGAGTCCCCACCCGATCGAGATCGCAAGTGTGAAGCCGAGGACGTTGCCATCGATCTGTGCCGCGTCGATCCGGCTGAGCGAGTCGGGCGTGAGGACGAGCAGCACGCGAAGTCCGACGGAGCCGGCGAAGAGGCCCGCTCCCGCACCCAGCATCGTGAGGAGCAGCCCTTCCACGAGCGCCTGCCGCAGCAAACGGCCGCGGCTGGCGCCGAGCGCGAGCCGCAGCGCGGTTTCACGCGCCCGCGACGCCGCGCGCGCGATGAGCAGGCTCGCCACGTTCACGCACGCGATCGCGAGCAGGATGCCGACGCCGAGGAAGAGCGCCACGAGCGGCCCGCGGATCTCGCGCACGTCATCGGCTTGCAGCGCGACGGTGGTGAACGCGCGCTCGGTGCCGGTCTCGCGCGTGAAGCGGCTCGCGATGCCCGCGATGTCGGCGCGCGCTTCGTCGGCCGTCACGCCAGGATGCATTCGCGCGATTACCCGCAGGAAACGATTCTGCGTCCGCTCGGCGTCTGGCCAGAGCGGCATCCAGGCCTGCAGATGATCGGGCACGCTCGAATCGAGCGGCAGCAGCAGTCGAAACGCGCGCGGCATGACGCCAACGAGCGTCGTCGATCGGCCGTCGACGTGAATCTGCCGTCCGACGATCGACGGGTCGCCGCCGAAGCGGCGTTGAAACACGTCCCAAGTGATCAGGATGGCGGGCGGCGCGCCGGGCGCGGTGTCTTCGGGCCGAATCGTCCGGCCGATTGCCGGCTCGGCGCCGAGCACGTCGAAGAAGTTCCCGCTGACGAAGCCGATGCGCAGCTGCTCGGGATCGCCGTCGGTCAGCGCCGCGGTGTTCGACCAGATCGCGCCCACGCCGGCGCAGGTCGTCGTGCCCTCGCGGACGGCTCGCAGCTCCGGGCCGGAGAACGGCGCGCGCGGATATCCGCTGGACGTTCGGTCCGACCAGATGAACAGGAGACGATCGGCGTCGCGGTACGGCAGCGGCGCGACCAGCATCGCGTGGACGACGCTGAAGATGGCGGTGTTGGCGCCGATGCCGACGGCGAGCGTGGTGACGATGACGGCGGTGAGCGCCGGCGCCTTCGACAGGCCGCGCCACGCATAACGCATGTCGACGAGGAGAGCCTCGAGCCGCGACCCGATCCGCGCGTCGCGGACGGAATCCTTGACTTCCGTGATGTTGCCGAGCGCGGAGAGCGCCGCGCGCCGGGCCGCGTGCTGGTCGAGGCCGCGCGCCGTGTAACGGTCCGTCAGCGTGTCCACCGCGGCGCCGATCTCGTCGTCCAGCTCCCGCTCGAGCGTGTCCTTTCGCAGGACCGTGTTCCAGAGGCTCCGCGCGCGCCGCAGGATCCGCATGGCCGCTCACTCCTCGGCGAGAATCTGCCCGACCGCGAGGACGATCTTCGCCCAGTTCTTTCTTTCGGCGGCGAGCTGCCGCTGGCCCGCGGCGGTGATGCGGTAGTACTTCGCGCGGCGTCCCTCGGGCGTTTCGCTCCACTCGCCGGCGATGGAGCCGTCCTCCTCGAGCCGGTGCAGCGCGGGAAAGAGCGAGCCGGGCTTGACCTTGAAGGTGCCGCGGCTGATTTGCTCGATCCGGTCGGCGACGCCGACGCCGTGCCGCGGCTCGAGCGCGAGTGTCTTGAGCACGAGCAGGTCCAGCGTGCCCTTCATCAATTCGGTTTTGCTGGGTCCGTTCTTGGCCATCGCTGATCGAGAGTCGACGATCGATATTGATGTTCGATATCGATGTGCAGCATAGCCAGATCGCTGGTGGCCGTCAAGCCGTGACCAGCGACACGGAGCATTGCATCGCTCACAAACGCAACCGATGAGGGCGGCCGCGCTCCGCCCTCCTGTTCAATACAGGACGGCGGCGCTTCGTGCCGCTTCAGATACTGGGGTCATGCGAGTCCCCGCGAATCCCGTCGAACACATCAGCTGCCCGAACTGCCAGTCACCAAAGGCGGTCGTCGCGTACGTCGCTCCAAACGGAGAGCGTCGCTGCTTTTGCCCGCAGTGCGAGCACTGCTGGGACCATCGGGCGACTAGTACCTAGCGTCGTTGTGCGGGGGTCTTGCGCTTCGCGCCGGGAGATCTGATGGCAGTCTGCACTCAGAGCGATCGCAGGAACGCGATCAATCGTGCGCGCTCCGCTTCGGTGAGCTGCATGAATCCGCGGCGCGCGAGCTCGGCTTCGTTCTTGTGCCGCTCGATCGCGTCGGCAATCGTCGCCGCGCTGCCGTCGTGCAGCAGCGGACGCCGCAGCCGCAGCCCCCACAGCGCGGGGGTGCGAATCTCCTCGGGGCTCGCGTCCGCCTGCCGGATGCCATCGCCCGTCCCGACGTCGTGCAGCAGCAGATCGGAGAAGAGCGGAACGGGTCTGCGATCGAAGAGCGGGTTGGCGCTCGGACCCGTCGAGAGCGTGGGCACGTGGCACGCGGTGCAGCCGATCGCGCCGAACAGCCGTTCGCCGTCGCGCGTGATCTCGTCGGACTGACCGCGCGCGACCGGGGCGAGGAAGCGCATGAACGACTCGAAATTGTCGATGCCGCGCCGCCCCGTCGTGCGCTCGGGCCGGTCCTCCGGATCGGGGAACGGATCGCAGCGCCGCATCTGATCGTCGGCGATCCCGTGGATCGACTCGCGCTGGAACAGATCGTTGGTGATCCCCATTTCGTTCAAGTACGCGTCCGCGGCGAACGCGAGGAGCGTCGCGTGCTGCGCCTTCCACCCGAAACGGCCCACACGCCGATCGCCGGTCGCCACGTCCGTGATCGCCGCGGCCCGGCCGCTGACGCCGTCGCGGTTGCGATCGAGCGGATCCGCGAGCGCCAGCAGCGCGTCGTCTGGAACCGCCTCGACGAGCCCCGCGCCGAAGAGCGGAATCGGCGAGCGCCGCGCGATCACGGTCACGTCGTCGGGAATCGACGGCTGACAGCCGTGCGTCGGCGTCGAGAACAAGTGCACGAGCGTGTCGCCCGCGGCATTCAAGCCTTGAAACGAGCCATCGGCGTTGCGATAGCCGGCGCGTGTCTCGAGCACCAGGCCGCCGCCGCCAATCGCCGGCACGTTGTGGCACACGGCGCAGCTGGTGCCGTTGAACGCCGGCCCAAGCCCCTCTTCCGCCGTTTCCACTTCCGTGAAATCGTCGAGGCCGAGGCGGAACTCTGAGAACTCCTTGTTCGTCACGCCCGGCAGCGGATCGCCCGGCTGCACCTCGCGCGACTGGCCGCGGATCGGCACGCGGCTCGCAAAGCTCCCCATCAAGGCGAGCGCCGCCGCGGCGACGAGTACACGTCGGGTCATCGATCGTATCCTTCCATCAGAGGTCGCGGGACCCCACCGCCGCTCGAGCCCGCCGCGCGCTCGCGCACGACCAGCTCGCCTCGCATGAAATTGTGGCCGGCCCCGCACATCCTGCTGCACTCGAACACGTATCGTCCCGGCTTCTCGATCTTCAACGGGACGACGATCTCTCCTTTGCCGCGCTTCGGGATCGCGACGTTCGCGATCACGGCCTCGTCGCGGCCGGGACCGAGGATGCGGAAGCCGTGCGACGTGTCGTCGCTCTTGAGGTGAATCTCGACGTCCTCGCCCGCGTCAATCTCGATCTTCGAAGGCGTGAAGGAAAAGCGTTCCGCATTGACGCGGATCGAGCGGGGGGGCTGATCCAAAGTGCCAGGGTGCCAGGGTGCCAAGGTGCCAAGGTGCACGGTGCCAAGGTGCACGGTGCCAAGGTGCAGGGTGCCAAGGTGCAGGGTGCCAAGGTGCACAACAAGCCACATCGTCCACGTTCCGCGCATGAGCCTCTGCATTAGAACCACCATCCCAGACCGATGTTCACGCCGCGCGGCGCGCGGACGATGCCGCTCTGATTCCGAACGTGGACGTAGTCGATCTTCACCGCGACATCCGGATCGGGGTAGTACGTCAGCCCGCCGACCCACGCGTCGCGATCGAATTCCTTCAGCGGCAGGAATCCATCCGGCATTCGATGCTGCGTGTCGAAGTTCTCGTAGCGCACGAACGCGACGAGATCGCGCGGCGAGCCGGCGTCCCAGACGCGGTACGCGGCTTCGCCGTAGAAGCCGCGAAGGCTCCGCGCGATGTTTGGCGAGATGCCGACGAGCCGCTCGATCGCATCGTTGAGCCTGCCGGCGTCGCCGATGCCGACGTGCGCGAATTGACCGCGCAGCTCCAATCGCCCTCGCTGATATCGCGCGTCGACTTCGCCGACGTGGACCTTCGTGTCGATCCGGCGCACGGAAAAGCTGGAGTCGCCCGTCCAGAAGCCGGCCCCAACGGTGAGATCGGGAATGCCGATGTACTCGGCGCGTCCGGTGAACGCGAAGTTGCGAACGTTCGCCTCGGCGCCCTTCTGCACGCCGCCTCGAATCCCTTCTTCCGCGCTGAACTCGATCGCGTCGAGCGGCGCCATCGCAAACGCGCGGTAGCGCAGCCCGCGTCCGATCTCGCCGTGAATGCCGGCGCCCGCCTCGAACCATGTCGTTGGAATGATCACGGTGTCGACGAACGGCCGCTCGACGCCGTTGAACACGGGCGGCTCGTGCCGCTCGTTGATGATGCCGAGCGGCACCAGCATCATGCCGGCCCGCACGTTGAACGGGCGGGAGATCAAGAAGTCGACATACGCCTGCTCGAGCTCGAGCTCGCCCGCTTCCTCGAGACCCTCCACGAACGCGTGCTCCAGTTCGAGCTCCCCCACGAACCGGATGCGCGTCGTGAAGCTGTGGTTGAACAGCAGCACGAAGCGGTGAAAGTCGAGAACGCCGTCTCGCCCTTCCTCCTTGTTGAAGTGGAAGTCCATGTAGCCCGAGAACGGCCCCGTGCGGCCGGTCGCCGCCTCGCTCGACGCCGGCGCGGGGGGCTGCGCGGGCTGCGCCAGAGCCTCATGCGGCGCGCAGATACCCGCGTAAATTGCAAGAATTGCAAGCCTTAGCAGCAATTTCATTGAGCTAAACTCGAATTTTGAGTATTCAAAAGCAAGAGTCTACATCTCTGCAGTGAGGGAGGTCAAGTAAGTCGGCAGTCGTGAGTCGAGAGTCTTCAGTCGCAGTCGACAGTCGCAGTCGACAGTCGCGCAGTCGACTGTCACCAGTCGACAGTCACCAGTCGACAGTCACCAGTCGACAGTCGCGCAGTCGACAGTCGGCAGTCGGCGGTCGCAGTCGGCAGTCGACGGTCGCAGTCGGCAGTCGGCGGTCGCAGTCGGCAGTCGCGGATCGCAGCCGTTGGTCGCTGGTCGCGATCTTGAGATGACCGCAGCGGGTAGACTGTCGACTTCGACGGCGACTGCCGACTGTTGACTGTCGACTGACGACTGCCGACTGGCGACTGCCGACTGGCGACTGCCGACTGGCGACTGACGACTGCGACCGCCGACTGCGACTGTCGACTCTCGACTCACGACTACCGACTGAAACATGCGCCTCCGCCTCGTCCCGCCCATGCTCGCGACCTCGGCGACGGCGCTGCCGATCGGCGACGAGTGGACGTACGAGGTGAAATGGGATGGCTATCGCATGCTCGCGATGAAGGACGGCGCGCGCGTGCGGCTCCTCTCGCGCAACCTCAAGGACCTCACCGCGGCGTACCCGTCGGTCGCGAGGGCCGTATCGACGCTGCGCGCGTCCACAGCGCTCGTCGACGGCGAGCTCGTCGCGCTCGACGAGAGCGGACGTCCGATGTTTCAAGCGCTCCACCATCAGACCGCGGCGAGCAAACCGGGCGCCCTGGTGTACTACGCGTTCGATCTCCTGCATCGCGAAGGCGAGGATCTCCTGAGGACGCCGCTCGACGCGCGGCGCGCGGCGCTCGCCGCGATCGTCGAAGGCACGGCGGTCCTGCAGTCGGATCCGCTGCCCGGCACGGCGGATCGGATCGCGGAAACGATTCGCAGCTTCGGCCTCGAGGGCGTCGTCGCGAAGAAGCGCCGCTCGCTGTACGAGCCCGGCAAGCGCACGAGAGCCTGGATCAAAGTCAAATTCAATCGACGCCAGGACTTCGTCGTCGGCGGCTACAAGCCGATTGGACGGTCGTTCGATTCGCTCGTCGTCGGCTACTACGACGGGCCTCGGCTCCACTTCGCGGGACGCGTACGCGCCGGGCTGACGCCGCACTTGCGCGCGGAGATCTGGCCGGTGCTCGCGCAGCATCGCAGCACGAAGTGTCCGTTCGTGAATCTCCCAAGCGTCAGCGGCGGCCATTGGGGAGAGGGCGTGACCGCAGAAGACATGACGAAGCTGCGTTGGGTGGAGCCGCGGCTCGTGGTCGAAGTGTCGTTTGTGGAGTGGACGCGCGATGGAAACTTGCGGCACTCCGAACTGATCGGCGTGCGGGAGGATGTGAGACCGAGGGAAGTAAGGAGGGAGTAGTCGGG
>DATBJJ010000148.1:0-37943 GCA_036556425.1 Vicinamibacterales bacterium | reverse complement strand
GGCGGGGATACTCCCTCGTGAGCCCATTCACGCCGTCCCGCGCCGCCGCGTCGCTGGCGTTCAGGCTGAAAACGGTGATCATCGAGTGCCGCTGGTTATGGGCGCACTTGGTGCCCTTCACCAAGGGATATCGAAGAGGTCTGGGCGAAACGCACTACCGCGCCGGCCGGCAGCGCTTGCCTCAGGCGTGATCGGCCCTCTATAATTAGGGTTTCCTGCACCTGTTGGGAGGTCGTTCAACGGTAGGACACCGCGCTCTGGACGCGGTTATCGGGGTTCGAATCCCTGCCTCCCAGCCAATTGTTTTAAGCCATCGCAACTCGTTCCATCGCAGTGAGCTGCCGCGTTCGATTCCGGCCGCTCCGTTCGTACGCCGGGCAGAGCAGCGGCCGCAAGACGTCGCAATCTCCACTATTTTCAGTGGCTAAGCCCGAATCGGGTGAGTTCGAATCCCACGGCAGGTTTCGCGCGACACGAAACGTTGGCGTCTGACTCGGCGTCTTCCACGTCCCTCACACGAACCCCGCGTTCGACCAACACCGTGCTTCGTGAGAGAACTCCACTTGCTTTCCCAAAGGAGCCATGCCACACTCCGTTTGGGAAACCCAAAAGACACTCTCGTGAGGACCGCAACGATGAAGAAGGCCACGGACGTCCATCGAGGCACACTCGCCTTGATGGTGCTCAAAACACTGGATGTGCTCGGCCCGCTGCACGGGTACGGCCTTGCCCGGCGCATCGAGCAAATCAGTGGCGACCGCCTCACGCTCAACCCCGGCACGCTCTATCCGCTTCTCCTGAGATTGGAACAGGAGGGCGCCATTGCCTCGGAGCGGGGACCGTCCGAGAACAACAGGAGCGCGCGCTTCTACCGCTTGACCAGAGCGGGCCGCAAGCACCTCGAGGCCGAAACGCGAGCGTGGGAGCAGACGACCGCGCAGATCGCGCGGTTCTTTGCCGTGAAAGCTGAGGATCTCCCGTGAGGCGGCTGCGGCGGTGGCTGATTCAGCTGATCACGTCGATGACGCGGCGGCACGACGACACGCGACTGCGTGAGGAAATCGACGACCACGTCGCGTTCGAAACGGAGGCGAACCTGCGCCGGGGGCTGCCGCCAGCCGAGGCGCGACGCCGTGCCCTCCTCACATCCGGATCCATGGAGACGTTCAAGGAGCACTATCGGGATCAGCAGGGCGTGCCGGGGCTGGAGCATCTCCTGCAGGACGTGCGGATCGCGCTTCGCGTGCTTCGCCGCGCGCCGGTCTTCTCGATCACCGCATTCCTGATCCTCAGCGCCGGCATCGGCCTGAACCTCACGTTCTTTCACCTGCTCAACGTGACGACGCTGCAGCCGCTGTCAGTCAAGGATCCGACGAGTCTCGTCCACTTCCAGCGACGCGGGCCGGCGTTCACGTCGAGCGCCGTGCCGTTTCCCGCGACACAGTTCATCAGGCAGAACAATGGAGTCCTCGCTGCGGTCCTCACAAACGCACCAAGCGTCGTATCGTTCGAGGACGACATGTCGGCCAAGACGGCCGTCGCCTTTGTTTCCGCGAACTGGTTCGAGGAGCTCGGATACGCGGCGACTGTGGGACGTGTCTTCAGTGAAGCCGTTGACGAGCGGGTGGACGCAGCGCCGGCCGTCGTCATCAGCGATCAGTTCTGGCGCGTCCGGCTTGGCGCGGACCCGCAGATCATGGGAAAGGTCATTAGGCTAAACGGCCGTTCGGCAACCGTCATCGGTGTCGCGCCTCGAACGTTTCCGGACCTGGACCTCAAGAACCCGCAGATCTGGCTCCTGATTCACCAGATCGATTACTTCGAGCCCGGGAACCCGTTCAAGGAAATGTGGCACGCTAACAACGCCAACTTTTATGCGCGACTCCGCGCCGGCGTCTCGCCGGCGGCCGCGGCCGGGGGCCTTCGCGTGCCGCAGGCGGCACTGGCCCAGTCGAGGCCGGAGCACTTCAAGGTCGACGAATGGTTCGAACCGGCGACGGCGCAGATCCGCTTTCTGCATGCGCGAGACGCCGAAGAGATCCTGGTCCCGGCTGCGCTGATCGGCGGGCTTACACTCCTCGTTCTGCTCGTGGCGAGCGCGAACCTGGGCAACCTCATGCTCTCGCATGCCATCGGGCGCCTGCGCGAATTCAGTGTCCGATCGGCGCTGGGCGCGAGCCGGTGGCGGATTCTCCGTCACATGCTTGTCGAATGCGGTCTGCTTGCGGCTCTCGGTGGCATGGGAGGCATCGCTCTGGGGTACGGAGCGGCGCGAGTACTTGCGGCAATCATCGAGCTGCCCCCCTACGTGGATCTGTCGCCCGATGGACGCCTGATCGCCGTGGCGTTTGCTGTGGCATTCATGGCGATGCTTGCGTTTGGACTGATTCCCGCGTGGATGATCAGCCGGCGTGACTTCGTTCGCGCCATGAAGGATGGTGGCCATCAGACATCCGTCGGGTTGGCGCCTGCGCGGTTGCGTCTCGCGCTGGTGGGAGCACAGGTCGTCGGCTGCTGTGCATTGCTCATCGTGGCCGGCGCTATGGCGCGCGGCCTGCAGCGGCTGCTCGTGACGAATCCGGGCTTCTCGTTCGAGCGCGTCGCGATTGTGGACCCCGGGCTCGAGCGGCACGCCATCTCCGGAGACGCTGCCCGCGCATACTGGTCCACTCTTTCGAACGCCGTGGCCGCTGATGAAGGGATCGAGCACGTGGCGCTCGCATATCCGACGCCGCTCGGCGGAATGGTCAACACATCCGGATACGGCGCCGACTCGCGTTCGCTGGCGATCGCCGTGATGTATGTCGAGCCCACGTTTTTCTCGCTGCTCGAGATTCCGCGGCTCTCGGGCAGGACGTTCGTCGCCACTGACGATCGATCCGTCGTGATCATCAGCCGGCAAGTGGCCCTCACGATGTACGGGACGTTGGATGTGCTGGGGAAGGGTTACCCGCGCAGCGAACCGACACGGACGATCGTTGGCGTCGTCGCCGACGCATCCCCTATGAGAGCGGGGGCCGTGGCAGCGGGCCAGGAATATATGCCCATCGGGCGCGGCCACTACTCGTCGGCCGTACTCCTCGCGAAAAGTCGGATGAGTCCGCAAGCCGTGCCCGGCCGGCTTCTTGCCGCTGCCAGGGCGGCCGACCCGCGCGTGCTGCCCAGGACGTGGCTCCTCGCCGACACCTACGCGGACGCAATGAGATGGCCGCAACTCGCCAGCACGATCGCGGTGCTCGTCGCGGTACTCGTCCTGACGCTTGCGTGTCTCGGCATTCTCGGTGTCGTCGCCTGCACCGTGAAGTTGCGCACGAAGGAGATCGGGATCCGCCGTGCGCTTGGCGCGGGCGGTTCGCGAATCGTGGCGGACCTCGTGCAGCAACTGGCATGGCCGGTTGCGATCGGCATGGTGGCGGGGACTCCGGCAGGGCTAGTGGCGAGCCGGCTGCTGGGTGGAGACCCGTTCTACCTGGCCGTGACCGATGCGACCACCCCGCTCGGTGCGTTGGCCATGTTCGCCATTGCGGCGCTCGCAGCGGCGATCGTGCCCGCGTCCCGCGCACTACGCTCGGACCCCCTGTCGGCGCTGCGGCACGAATGACATGGCGCCGTGCCATTGACTATTCCTTCCGTGCGTCTCCAACCCAATCTCGGAACAGGGGTCGCTCGGCGCCAGGCTCGACGCTCAGTTCAAAGATGTGCGCGCCGCGCATGATCGCTCGTGACGTTTGGCGCCCTGGCGCTCGGTCTGAGCATGATCGGCCTGTATGCGGCGCTCGCGTTCGCCGTCGGCGAGCGAACGCGCGAGATTGCGGTACGCCTGGCGCTCGGCGCCTCGCGCGCAGACGTCGGCGGCCTCGTCTTTTCGTCGCGGCATGGCGATCGTGTCGGTGGGCATTGCCGCCGGCGTCACGGCGTGCGTCATTGCGGGGCCGTTCCTCGCCCACCTGCTCTACGGCGTGAGCCCGTGATCTCGCTGCCAGCCCGGCGCGCCATGCAACAGAATCCGATCGTCGTGTTGCGGGCCGAGTGACGAATGCGAGGTCGGGCGCTATCCGAAAACTGTATACAAATTTCGGACAGCTCTTCGTCACCCAGATACTCTCGGGTGCCGATATCGCCCCACGCATTTTGAACCGTCGTCCCGCGCGGACGGTGCTCGTCTTACCGAGGGTGGTAAGATACACACATGGCGACGACAACCGTTTCGTCCAAGGGACAGGTCGTGATTCCGCGCGCGCTGCGGGAGAAATACCGATTGACGTCGGGCACGCGCTTGCAGGTTGCCGAATCCGACGGCGGCCTCGTGCTGGCGCCGGTCAAACGGACGCGACAATCACGTCGGCAGGCCGGATGGCGCGCCTTACGTGGCGCGGCCAAGGGTACGAACGCGCTGAAGGAGCACCTCGCCGAGCACCGACGTGAAGCGAAGCGGTAGGGCCTGTCTCGACGCCTTCGCGTGGCTGGCATGGCTTCAGGACGAGCCCGGCGCCGCGGCAGTCCAGCGTTGGCTCGATGAAGCCGAAGCCGGCCGCGCCGAGTGCGTGACGTCAGTCATCAATCTCGGCGAAGCGTACTACCGCTTGGTTCGCGTCGATCGGCGCGACGAAGCCGAGTCGCTGTGGCGCATGACACTGCGCGGAACGTTGCCCGTATCGGTCAAGGACGCGACGCGGCGTCGAGTGCGTCGGGCGGCTGAGCTGAAGTCGAGACACGCGATTGCATATGCGGACGCGTTTGCCGTCGCGACAGCCGTCGAGTTCAATGCGATACTGCTCACCGGTGATCCGGAAATCGAGGCGCTTGAAGGTGACCAGAACCTGCGGGTGGAGTGGCTGTCCAAGAGGTCGTGATCCCGCCGCTCAGGCGGCCGTGACCAACCAGGCGAATTCCGTCCCGAACACCAGCAAAACTCATCCGCAAGGCATATCCCTCCCTACAAACGATGAACGCAAGTTTGGGGCATTCCTTGCAGGTTTCGCCGCGGAGCACAGGCACTCAGCCCATCCATACGGCAGTAGCCCCAGTTCGAAAAAACGCGCCGGAGCGAACAACCCTTGGGGCACTCCATCTCTCCTCCTCGGGTGGTGCTCCATATAGCGCCAGTTTTTCCGCTTGCTGAGTGGATCGGGCGCGCGGACCACCCGCACGCGCATCGAGAGTGTGAATCTCCCGAGTTATCTCTGCGGTCGTCCCGCGACCGGCGGCTGCCGAACGAAGTCCTGCAGTGCCGTTCGCACAGCGCCCGGGCACTCCAGGTAGGCGAAATGGCCGCAACCGTCGAGCGTCACCAGCCGCGCCTGTGGGAGGGATCCGATCAGATGTTCCGAGATCTCGCGCGGGATGAAATCGCGATCGCCCCAGAGCACGAGCGTCGGAATGCGCAAGGAGGCAAGCCGCGGCATCAGATCGTAAGAGGGTTGCTGCCAGGTGTCCGCCATTAGGCGATCCTCGATCGCCCGTGCCTTGAGAATGCCGGCGGGGCCTTGAGCGATGAAGGCTGCCCGCATCGCTCGCATCAGCGCCTCATAGTGCTCCGGCTTCGCGAGCGCGTGCACGAAGTGGATTCGATACCGCTCCGCCACCGTGTCCGGGTCAGCTCGTTGGTACGCCTGACCGATCATGATGGCGCGTTGCCGCTCCATCAGGTCTCCCAACTGCGTGGTGTACGCCTTGCGCAGCGACGCTGCGTCCGCCGATGACGCCGGTGCCGGATTCATGAGGACCATCCGTGAGACACGGGTGGGATAACGCAGCGCGTATTCGAGCGCGAGCACCGTGCCCCACGAATGGCCCAGCAACGCCGGCGCCTCCAGTCCGAAATGCTGCCGGACCCGCTCGATGTCCTCGAGGTCCGTCGCGAGTGAGACGTCGTCCGGCTGCACGCCGTCAGCGGATTTGCCGCGCCCACGCTGGTCGTAGTAGACGAGGCGGTAGATGTCGGCCAACCGATCCAGATCGGGCAAGAGGTAAGCCGTGTCGAAGTCCGGCCCGCCATGTAGGACGATTGCTGGCGGTCCTTGGCCAATGTCGCGCGCGTACAAGGAGACGCTGCCCGCGGGAACACGACCCTCCCGAGCGTTCAAGGCGATGGGCTCCTGGCCGATGATTATCGGGGTCGCGAGCGACGCAGCGAATATCGCGGACACCCATCCGGCCGCCGGGCAGCGCTGCATGGGCTCTTATACCGCAGGTAAGGCGAGGGCTCGACGGGCGCCGTCCGCGCCGATCGCTGGGGATCAGCCGTCGCGCAGCGCGACGTTTGGATCCACACGGCTCGCCCACCGCGCCGGAACGAACGACGCGACGATAGCAACGGCGAGCAGGAGCGCCGGCACGCCCGCGAACGTGATCGGATCGGTGGCGCTCACACCCACTAGGAAGGAGCTCACGACGCGCGTCAGGGCGGCGGCGCCGGCGAGGCCGAGCCCGATACCGGCGAGTGCCACCACGAGGCCCTGTCCGAGAATCAGCCGCACGACATCGCGCTCGGTCGCACCGAAGGCGACGCGCACGCCGATCTCACGCGTCCGCTGCTTCGCCGAATACGAGATCACGCCGTAGAGGCCGAGCGACGCCAGGCCCAGCGCCAGGGCGGCGAATGCGCCGATGAGCGCCAGTAGGAATCGCGTCTGCGACATGGCGTTCGAGACGTACGACCCGAGCGTTGACAGTTCGGCGATCGGCACGTCCGGGTCCATCGCCGCCGCTTCGGCGCGGATGCGCGCGATTAGGCTTGCGGGATCCGCAGCCGTGCGCACCACGTAGGTCAGCGGCAGAAACGAGCTGAAGACGTACGGGAGATAGATCGTCTCGCGAGCCTCCGCGGCGAGCGATGTCGACCGCACGTCGTCGACGACTCCGACGATCCGTACGGGGAGTCGCTCGAGCGAGAACGTCTTCTCGTTGAAGTGGTCGACAAGGAGGTCGGCGCCGAGGGGGTTCTCCTCGCCGAAGACACGCTTCGCGAGCTTCCGATCGATGATCGCCACGTCGAGCGCTTCCTCGCGGTTGTCCAGACGCTCGAAGGTGCGGCCCGACAGTTGCCTGATCTTCATCGCCTCGAAATAACCCGGCAGCACCGCCTTGTAGTCGGCCTTGTTCGCCCGATAGGCGTCGTCCGAGCCGCCGACGCGGCCGTACGAACCGACCGAGTACTGCTCGCCGCCCGCGAGCGGCAGCGGTGTGACGCCGCCCACGCCCTCGACCCCGGGGATGGCCCGGAGCCGATCGGTCAGCTCGTTGGCGAAGTTCACCCGCTTGGTCGTTGTGAGGTACTTGAGGAACTGCAGGGGCGCATTGAATGTGACGACGTTCCGGGCGTCGAACCCCGGGTCGACTCGCTGGATCTGGACGAAGCTGCGGACCATCAAGCCGGCGCCGATCAGGAGCACGAGCGACAGCGCGACCTCCAGTACGACGAACGCGCTGCGCAACTTGTTGCCGCGCACGCCGCCGGTGTCGCTGCCGCGGTCGCGCAGCGCGTCCGCCAGGTTGCCGGCGACCGCCCGCAGCGCGGGCGCGAGCCCGAACACGATCGCGGCGACGCACGCAGCCCCCGCGGTGTACAGGAGCGCGGCGAAGTCGATGGCCGCCCCTTCGATTCGCGGCAGGTTGCCGGGACTCAACGCGGTGATGAGCCTGATGCCCTGCCACGCCAGCAGCACGCCGAGCACGGCGCCCGCCCAGGAGAGCACGGCGCTCTCGACCAGCATCTGCGCGACGATGCGGCCGCGGCCGCTGCCGACCGCCGCCCTTACCGCGATCTCGCGTCCACGCTCGGTCGCCCTGACCAGCAGCAGGTTCGCGATGTTGGCGCACGCGATCAGCAGCACGAACCCGACGGCCCCGATGAGAGCGAGCAGGGCGGGCCGGGCGTGGCTCACGACATCACGGTGCAGCCCGTTCACCCTGATGTGCAGGTTCTGGGTCTTGTGGAACGGGTGGACCTCGCGCAGCCGCGTGGCGACCGCGTCCATCTCCTGCTGCGCCTGTTCCAGCGTGACGCCGTCACGCAGCCGCGTGACCACCGTCAGCCAGGGCGCGTCCCGCGCGAACTCGGAGGTGTTGATCGGCAGCACGCCCCAGGCATCGACGTTCGTCGGCATCGCCGCGTCCGCCGGCAGATAGATCCGGAACGTCGGCGGCAGGACGCCCACCACGACCGATCCCCAGCCGTCCATCTGGATGGTGCGGCCGATCACGCCCGGATCGCCGCCGAATCGACGCTGCCACAGCCCGTAGGTCAGCATCACCTTGCCCGGCGGCAGGTCGGGATTGGGGTTCGCGAACTGCTTCGGATCGATCCTGAACGCGTCGTCCTTTCGGAACGTCCGACCGAGGAACGGCCTGACGCCGAGCAGCTCGAACAGGTTCCAGGTCGTGTAGCCGTTCATGATGCGCTCGGCCGGACCGCTGCCGGTCAGCGTGCCCGGAATGGCCGCCGCCCCGGCGAAGCCCTCGAACCGCGTCGTCAGGGCCTGGTAGTCCCCGAGATCCGGTCCCGATACGAGCGAGCGCTCGACATTGGTCGCCTGCAGGCGCGTCCACACGAGCGCCAGCTCCTCGGGATGATCGTACGGCAGCGCACGAAGCAGAACAGCGTTCGCCACGCTGAACATCGCCACGTTGCTGCCGATGCCGAGCGCCAGAGTAAGGACGATCACCGCCGTGAACAGCGGCCTTCGCACGAAAGAGCGAATCGCGTACTTGAAGTCGCGAATGACGTCGCCGACCATGATTTATGGTTGTGCCTCGGACAGTGCCATTGAGGAAGTGTCAGTATACGGCCTGACAGACATCCGATGCCGGTCGCGTCAAACCGCGCGGAATGCCGTCCACGGTATCCTGACCGTGTGAACTTCTCGCCAGCGTCGCGCAATCGACTGACCGATTACGACCTCGGCCGCTTTCCCGGCGATTCGCTTCTCGACCACGTGGCACGAGCGGTATGTCACGCCGCATGCTTGCCGCGCAAAGAGTTGTACGAAGCGTGGGAAACCGCCCGTCGCGTCCGGCGTCTCTTTCGTGGCGGTCGCATCGTCGACCTCGCCGCCGGCCATTCTTTGCTCGCACAATTGATGCTCATTCTCGATGACACGTCACAACAGGCGGTGGCCGTCGACGCGGTCGTGCCGCCGTCGGCCGCCACGCTGCACCGGGCGCTGGTGGATCGATGGCCACGGCTGGCCGGACGTATCGAGTTCCTCAGAAGTCCGTTGGACTCGGTCGTCATTCTGCCAACAGACATCGTCATGTCGATCCATGCGTGCGGCCCGCTCACGGATTTGGTCCTCGAGCGCGCGATCGCGGCGCGGGCACGCGTCGCCGTCCTGCCTTGTTGCCACGACGTCGATCGGTCCGATCCGGGCGGGCTCTCGGGGTGGATGAACGATGCGCTCGCGATCGACGTCATGCGCGCGCGCCGGCTGGCGAGTGCGGGCTATCGCATCTGGACGCAGGTCATCTCTGCCGAGATCACGCCGAAGAACCGGCTGCTGATCGGCGCTTCAGACGACGTGCCGGTCGGTTCGTAGAAGTCTGAACGCTACTCCGAACGTTTCCGCACGATCACTTCGGCGCGATGATCACCAGCACGGTGCCGCCCTTGCCGTCCGGCTCGAACCGTACGGAGAGGTGCTCGTCCAACGACATCACGGCGTCGCGGATGCGTTTGATCATGTCGGGGGTCATCGCGTCGCCGACGGCAAAGCCCGCGTGACGGCGAATCTCCTCCGCCATCTCGGGGGGCACGCGCTCGAGCTTGAACCGCGAGAGCCGCGGCGCTCCCGAGATGGATTCGTCGGCCTGCCGGTAGCTGAAGGTGTATTTGGGGCCCCGGTTCTCGCTCACGAGCGTCGCGACGCGGACGACATCTTCTCGCGACGACTCGCGGGCGGACGCGTTGAACTTGAGCGACACGTACGCCACCGTGGACCGCAGCTTGTCGGGCGCGAAGTGCCACTGCAGCACGGATTCGAGCGCCGCGCGCCGGAGCTCGTCGGGCCCGCTGACCACGCGCGCGTCCGAGACTTGGCCGCGATCGTCCAACGTGATCTCGAGCGCGACCTCGCCTTCGACGCGCCGCTCCCGCGCGCGCGGGGGGTATTTGGGAAGCGACGCGTGCAGCAGGTGCTCGCCGCCGCGGACGATCTCCACCGGCGCGGTGGACGCGGCAGACGGCGTGGACTGCGCGCGGCCTGCCTGCGGCGCACGCGCTTCGAGGGGAAACGCGCGAACGGCGAGCGCGGCCGTGAGCGCGAGCGCCGCGCCGCTGAGGGCAACCGATGCGGCCAATCGACGAGCAGTCATGGTGGTCTCCTGCAGGATGTGGGCGACGCGCTGCTTCAACGAGCGTCGCCGCAAGAAGAGCGGAGCGGGCGCGAGAATCACGCGCGATTCCGCGAGCGCGACGGCGAGCATGGCTTCGACGTAGCGATCCCGCGACTCGATCAAACGAACGACGGCTTCGTCGACGACGTGTTCTCTGCTCAACTGGATGCGATTGAGCAGCCACCAGATCGCCGGATGAAACCAGAACACCGTGCGGACGATCTCTTCGCCGATCACGGTCAGCCAGTCGCGGCGTCGAACGTGCAGCAGCTCGTGGCACGCGATCGCGTGCTGCAGGTCGTCGTCCATCGAGAGCACGCTCGGAGGCACGAGCACGATCGGACGCGCGACGCCAAACGTGATGGGGCTCGTGATACGCGCGGACACGTAGAAGCCGGCGCGCACGCCAACTTTCGCTTCGGCGGCGCGAACGCCTGGCGGCAGCGGATCGATGCGCTCCGCCGTGTGCCGCAGCCGCCTGAGGCTGAACGCACCGAGCGTCAGCCACACCGCGCGGATGGCGGCGCCCGCGAGCAGCAACACGAGAAGGACTTCGCTCGTCGGCCAACGCCGAAGAGCGGCGTCAGCGGTCGAGCGCGCCGTCGTGAGGTCGAGGCGATCGACTGATTCGACGGTCGGCACGAGCGCAGCCGTCTCGATCGACGCCGGCCGCGTGACGTGCCACGGCTGCGCGAACGGCAGCAGCAAACACACGAGGAGAAGGACGCGCCAGTACGCGTGCGAGGCAACCGAATGGCGCACGCGAAGCAGCGCCCACGCTGCGGCGCCCGCGGCGACGATCGCGGCGACTTGAAGCACGAACGATCCGACGTCGCGCAGGACCAAGGTCGGCGTCATCTCGATCTCCTCATTTCCTCTTTCCCATCATCTTCACGATGTCGCGCAGCTCCGCGTCAGACAGCTTGTCGTTCTCGAGGAGGTGGACGACGAGCGGCCGCCCGGAGCCGTTGAAGACGCGATCGACGAAGTCCCGCACCAGCGCCTTGATCACCGTGTGCTTCGGCTGCGCGGGCTTGTAGACGAACGCCCGCTCCTCCTGGCTCGTCTTCAAGTAGCCCTTCTGCTCGAGCGTCTTCAGGCTGGTCATCACCGTCGTGTACGCGATCGCCCGGCGCGCGCGGAGCGCTTCGTACACGTCCCGGACGGTGACGCCGCCGGCGTGCGCCCAGACGATCTTCATCAGCTCGAGCTCGTTTGGCGTCAGCGTCGAGGACTTCGGTCGCATGTCTACGATCTAACTAGTACTACTTAACAGATGTCAAGCAGAAAAAGTAAGGGGGAACTTGGCCCGATTAAGGACCCGTGTGCCAGCTATCGCAGCTGCTGAGTCACAGAAGCGCGCTGTTTGGCCTCGCCGTCGACGTCCGCCTCCCATTCCGCGACGAGCGCGCGCAGCGCGCGGACCAGATCGGCGTGCCGGGCCGCAACGTCGTGTCGTTCGCCCAGGTCCGTCCGGAGATCGAACAGCAGGTACTGCCCGCGATCGTCGACGTATTTCCAGTGGCCGCGCCGCACGGCTCGCTGGGTGGCTGGAGGCGTGCCCGTCGCTCCGGCCGCTGGAGGCACGCGCCAGAACAGCGTTCGTTCGACGGTCGTGTTCTTCTGCAACAGACCGACGAGATCGATCCCTTCGGGACGATAGTCGTCCGGCGGCTTCACTCCAGCCGCGGAGAGAATCGACGCAGTGAGATCCATCGTGATGCCGACCTGAGCGGAAATCGTTCCGCCCTTGATCCTGCCGGACCATCGCAACAGCAGCGGCACGCGAATGCCGCCTTCCCACAACGTGCTCTTCCGATGAAACAGCGGCGCATTGCGCGAGAGCCACTCGCCGCCGTTGTCGCTCGTGAAGATCACCAGCGTGTTCTGCGCCAGCTTCAGTCGATCGAGCGCGTCCAATATGCGGCCGATACCGCGATCGGCCCGTTCGAGAATGGCGACGTAGTCCTCGCGCGTTCCAGTTTCGCGATAGTGCGCCCAGGCGCGCCTGCCTTCCTCCAGATCCGGCCGCTGATAGGGCCAATGCGTCGCGTTGTACGCGACCTCGAGAAAGAACGGTTCACCGGCGCGCTGCTGGATGAACGCTTCCGCTCGGCGCGTGATCTCGTCCGTTAGGTACGCCGTGGACGACGTCGGTTCCTCGTTGTGATAGAGGTCGTGGACTGGAGCGGGGAGCTTCACGGCGTCGGTCGTGACGACGTTGTGCGTGTAGTAGTCGACAGCGCCACCGCGGAATCCCCAGAACTCGTCGAACCCATGGCGATTCGGTCCCGACGCAGCATCTCCTCCAAGATGCCATTTGCCAATCAACCCGGTCGCATATCCCGCGTTCTTCAGGAGGCGCGGCAGCGACGTCTCGGAGGGCGGCAGCTGCCGTGGATCAGCGGTGGGCCTCAACGGCGATTCGATTCCATACCGCTGTTGGTACCGTCCGGTGATGAAGCCGGTGCGCGTCGGCGAGCAATTCGCGTGATTGGCGTAGAAGTCGGTGAACTTGACGCCCTCGCGCGCGAGCCGATCGATGTTCGGCGTTTTCGCATCGGGAGCGCCATAGCTGCCGACGTCGCCGTACCCGAGGTCGTCCATGATGAACATGACAACGTTCGGTCGAGGCGGCGTCTGTGCAACAGGCGCGGTGACCGCCAACGAGACGAGCCCGCATCCGACGAACCAGCTGCGCATGTTCATAAAGATGGTCTTCGCCTCGCGTGATGCGTAGCCTGCTCGAACGAATACGCGAGCTGCAGGACGCTGAGCTCGTCCCGATGCCGGCCGACGATCTGCAAGCCCACGGGGAGTCCGCTCGTCGAGAATCCAGCCGGCACCGATATCGCCGGGTTCGACATCATCGTGACGTACCAGCACGATCGCATCCAGTCGATGTAAGTCGTCATCGTCGTGCCTGCAATCTCGGTCGGGTACGGCGTGTTCACGTCGAACGGCACGACTTGCGTCACCGGCAGAATGAAGTACGCGTAGCGCTCGAAGAACTGCCGGCTCTGATTGAACATCTGAGCCTGCCGCGCGAGCGCCCGGCTGATGTCCGCGCCGCCCGCGCGCTCCGCCTGCGCGACCTCGAACTTGATCGTGTCCTTTACCCATTCGGGCCTCTGTCGGACGAGCGGCGCGTAGCGGGAATGATTCGCGACGTACCGAAGCAGCGGAAACGCTTCGTCTATGCCGGTGAAGTCCGGCTCGGCATCTTCCACGACGCAACCGAGATCCTCGAACACCTTTCGCGTGCTGTCGACGACGCGGCGGACTTCGGGCTCGAAGGGGATGCCGCCCAGGCCGCGCCACCAGGCGACGCGAACGCCCTTGAAGTTCTTCCCGAGCGGCGCGCGAAACCGCGCCGGGTCTTCGTCGATCGAGAGCGGATTGCGATCGTTCGCTCCCGCGATCGCGCTGAGGAACAGCGCCACGTCCGCGACCGTTCGCGCGATCGGTCCGCTCACCGAGAGCGGCGACCACGACGTCGACTCGCTCGCCACGCGGCCCGGCGACGGCCGCAGCCCCACGACGTTGCAGAACGCGGGAGGATTGCGCAGCGAGCCGCCGGTGTCGCTGCCGTCCGCGATCGGCAGCATGCGTGCGGCGACCGCGGCAGCCGCGCCGCCGCTGCTGCCGCCGCAGGTCTTCGTGACGTCGTACGGATTCCGCGTCGCGCCGAACACGGTATTGAACGTCTGCGATCCGGCGCCGAACTCCGGCGTGTTCGTCTTGCCGACGGTGATCGCGCCGGCCGCGCGGATTCTCGTCACGATCAACGCGTCGCGCGTCGGAACGTTGTCGCGATAGAACGGCGAGCCGAGGGTCGTGCGAATGCCCGCCGTGTCCACGAGATCCTTGTGCGCGATCGGCAAACCGTGCAGCACGCCAATCGGCCCGCGCCGCGCGATCGCTTCGTCCGCCTTGGCCGCGGCGGCCATCGCTTGTTCCGCTACGAGCGTGACGATCGCGTTGATCTTCGGGTTGAGGCGTTCGATCTGCGCGACGTGCGCGCTCATGACTTCGCGCGCCGAGACTCGCTTGCGCGCCAGCCGCGCGGCGAGCTCGACGGCGCTCATGTCGCACAACTCTTGCTGCGATCCCTGCGACGGTGGCGGCTCGGCATCCTCCGCCATTCCGAGCGGGTTCAGCGCCGTGTACGCGGCTCCGGCGGCGACCGTGGTGTTGAAACGCCTGCGGCTGAGGAAAGGAAATGAGCGCATAGCGCCGGTATCATGACGCCGCTCAGCTGACATCACAAGAAGAGAGTCCCCCAATCGGGGGACGCCAAGTCGGGCTCTCAGGTGATGTGCGCGGCGCGGCAGTCGTCCTACACTGGCGTCATGTCCGCGACGCTCCGTCCCGAAGCCATCGACAGCCGGCTCGTCCTTCATGTGTATGCGTGCATCGCGATTCCGTTGGGGCTCATCGCATACATGTGGCCCACCTTGACCGGTGCGGCCGCCGATCCTTCCTCGTGGTTTGCGTCGATGCGCATCGTCTCCGCGGCGATTGCCGGCGTCGGCGCGTTGGCCGCCGCGTTGACCGCGATCGAGGAGCCGCTCGGCCGCCGGCGCGCGCTGCTGGGATTCGCGCACGCGCACATCCTCTTCGGCGTTCTGTTCCTGTTGCAGTGGATCGCGGTACTGGCCAACACGATTCCATCGACCGCCGGCTGGGCGCCGCTCATCGTCGGCCTCGTGTTGTTGTACTTGGCGATCACCGGTCCCGGCGGCGATTACCGTCCGCGGCGAGCACCGCTCCTCGACACTCGAGGCACGCCGGGCGCGACGTCGTTCGCCGTTCGAAGCAAGCCGGGCCTCGACACGCTGCGCTCGCAGTATGAGGAGGACATTCGTCAGGCGGCGCGGCACGAGGAGCGCGCGCGCCTCGCGCGCGATCTGCACGACGCCGTCAAACAGCAGCTCTTCGTCATTCAGACGGCTGCGGCCACGGTGCAGGCGCGGCTCGACGCGGACGTCGATGGAGCGAAGGAAGCGATCGAACAAGTGCGATCCGCGGCACGAGAGGCGATGACGGAGATGGAAGCGATGCTCGATCAACTGCAGTCGGCGCCGCTCGCGAACGCCGGCCTCGTCGCATCGCTGCGGAAGCAATGCGAAGCGCTTGGATTCAGGACCGGCGCGCAGGTGAGCTTCGTGGTCGGCGTGCTGCCGCCGGACGCGGCGCTCGATCCGGGCGCGAGGCAAGCGGTGTTTCGCGTTGCGCAGGAAGCGCTTGCGAACGTCGCGCGCCACGCACGCGCGCGGACGGTATCGGTCAGCCTCGACACCGCTGGGTCCGAGCTCGTGCTCACGGTGCGCGATGACGGCGCGGGCTTCGAGGCGGGCGCGCCGGCGCGCGGCATGGGCATGTCGAACATCGCGGCGCGCGCGGCGGAAGTGGGCGGCAGCGTCGACGTGGCAAGCGCGCCCAATCACGGCACCGCGGTCCGGTTCGCGCTTCCGTTCGATCAACTGCCGTCGTTGTGGCCGTATGCGGCCCGCGCCGCGTTGTGGATCGTCGTGCTCGCCGCCGCGATCGCGATGGTCGCGTCGACCGGCCTCGGCGCGCGGCCGTGGGGCGCGGCCGTCGCGGTGATTGCCGGAATCGCCGTCGCACGCTACATCGTCGCGATCTATCGGCTCAGCGCGCGACAGGCGATCGCATGAGCGTCGCGATCGCGCTCGTCGACGATCACCGCGTCGTCACGCACAGCCTCAAGGCATACCTCGAGTCGTTTCCCGATCTGACGGTCGTCGGCATCGCCGCCACGGGCGAAGAGCTGCTCGCGCGCCTCGACGAGTGGAACCCGCAAATCGTCCTTCAGGATCTGTTGATGCCGGGCGGCATCGACGGCATCGAGACGACACGTCGGATCGCCGACCGGCGGCCGGACGTGCGCGTGATCGCGCTGACGGCATCCATGGACGAAGCGCGGATGATGGGCGTGCTGCGCGCCGGCGCGTCCGGGTATCTGCGCAAGGATGCCGACCCGGAGACGCTCCTCGCGGCCGTGCGCGCCGTCGCGCGCGGCAAGACGTACATCGATCCGTCGATCGCGCGGCAGCTCGTCGACGCCACGAGTGTGGCCGACACGTTGACGCCGCGAGAGTCGGAGGTGCTGCGCCACCTGGCGCTGGGACGATCCAACAAAGAGATCGCGACAGCGCTCTCGCTCGGCGAGGAAACCGTGAAGACGCACGTCGGCAACGTGCTCTCGAAACTGCAGGTCGAGAACCGCGCGCAGGCGGCGGTGCAGGCGCTCAAGCGCGGGCTCGTCGCGCTCGACGATCTCGATCGCGGCTGATCGCTTCTTCAGAGTTTTTTCAGGATGCGCTCACGACGCCGCACGGGAATCGCCGCTATCCTTCACCGCAGGATTGAGCCAGGAGACAGGACCATGCGCACCCCGCTCCGCATCCCCGCCGTCGTATGCGCCGCCGGACTGCTGGCGGCCCTGAGCGCGTGTGGCTCGTCGACGTCGCCGTCCCCGCGACTGGATCTCACGGGAACGTGGTCGGGACTGCTCGGACAGCAAGCATCCTCGACCGCGCTCCGGATAACCTGGGTGGCGACGCACACGGGAAACGTCGTCTCGGGCATCGCCACGATGGTGAAGCCGTCGTTCAACGTTCAGGCGAGGGGCGTCATGACGGGAATCATCGAGGGCGAGCGGCTCATCCTCACGTACGCCGTCCCGTCGGACAGCATTCAAGGTTTTTCCAGGTGCGAGATTGCCGGCATCGGGAACGCCACCGCCACGAACACGAGCATGACGGGCACGCTTCCGCTGATGTTCACGTCCTGCGCGGGGACCGGCCTGGAGCCTCCGGGCAGCAACGAGCTGCGGCTCACGAAGTAGCTTGACACGCCGCGGTCGATGGATAGACCATCTGACTATTAACAGTCAGAGGGACTATCCATGGCCACGCTGCTACCAGGCACTCTCGAAATGCTCATCCTGCGGACGCTCACGATCGAGCGGATGCACGGATACGCGATCGCCCAGCACATCGCGCGCGTCTCCCAGAACGCGCTCCTCATCGAGAAAGGATCGCTCTATCCTGCGCTGGAGCGTTTGCAACGGCAGGGCTGGGTGACGTCCCGGTGGTCGGAGAGCGCCACCGGCCGCCGCGCACGGTACTACAGCATCACCGCCTCGGGACGCCGCGCCCTCGGCGAGGAAGTCTCCGCCTTTCAAGCGATGAACGAAGCGGTCGCCCGCGTCCTGGATCCGGAGCCCGAGAAGTCATAGGAGCACGCCATGTCTTTCATCGATGCTGCCCGCCATCGTCTCCGGACGTTGCTCCGCCCGGCCGCCGTCGATCGCGAACGCGACGAAGAATTCGCCTTTCATCAGTCGCTCGCCGAGGGGGAGCATGCGGATGCCACCGGCGACGCTTCTGACGCGCGCTACGCGGCACGTCGGGCGTTCGGCAACGTCGCCTCGATCAAAGAAGACGTTCGCTGGATGGGCGCCACGCGATGGATCGATCAGCTCGGCCAAGATCTCCGCTTCGCGTCGCGGACGCTGCGCCGCTCTCCGGTGTTCGCGATCGTCGCGACGCTCTCCATCGGCCTGAGCATCGGCGCGAACGCCGCGGTCTTCGGCGTCATCAACGCGCTCATGCTGGAGCGCCTTGCGATCAGACAGCCGACCGAGCTCGTTCAGATCTGGCGCGAGGATGGCGCCGGCGGACGCGAGCCGTATTTCACAGCCGCCGAATTCGACGCGCTGAAAACGGCGGCCGGGTTGGATGTCTCGTTCATGACCAATGCGTCGGCCCTTCATGCGGAAATCAACGGCACGTCATATTCGCGCCTCGGGCTCACTGCCGTGGACGGCGGTTTGTTTCCGATGTTGGGGGTCGTTCCCGCGGCCGGCCGGTTGCTCACGCCGGACGACGACCGCACGGCGGCCCCGGTCGCGGTACTCGGGTTTGCGTCCGCGGTCCGCTATTTTGGCTCGCCGCGCGACGCGGCCGGCCAGCAAATCACGCTGCAAGGCCATACGTTCACCATCGTCGGCGTGCTGCCGCACAGGTTCCGTGGCCTGTACCTCGAATGGCCGATGACGATCGTCGTGACTCGCAACACATCCATGCAACTTCTGCGAAACACGTGGAACCCTCGAGACAGCACGGAGCTCACGCTGGTCGCGCGTCTTCGCGCTGGCGCCGAGCAGCAAACGCGTATGTCGCTCGATGGGGCGTTCGCGGGCTGCTGCGCGAAAGGCGAGCTCTTGCCCACGGACTGGGGCACGATCGGACCGTTCCGCGGCGACAACCAACGCCTGGGGTTCTCCGACATCAGCCGCGGCATCCCCGCGGGCAAGCTCGATATGCGCGTGATGTTCGGGCGTCTGCTGTACACGCTGATGGCCGGTGTGGCGATCGTTCTGCTCATCGCGTGCACGAACGTCGGCAATCTGCTCCTCGCGCGCGCGACGGTACGATCGCGCGAGCTCGCCGTGCGGATGTCGCTCGGCGCGTCTCGCGGCCGCATCGTCCGGCAGCTGCTCGCGGAAAGCATGCTGGTCGCGGCGGTCGGCGCGATCGCCGGGATCGTCCTCGCGGTTTGGGGGACGGCCGCGCTCGCGGAGAATCTCCCGGGCATCCTGAGCGTTCTCGAGCCGTTCGTGGCGATCACGCCGAATCCGGCCGTCATCACGTTCACGGCTGCCGTTGCCGTCGCCTGCACGCTCGTCTTCGGGGTGGTTCCCGCGATCCGAGCGACGCGGATCGATCCCGTCGTCGACCTGCGCAACGGCGCGCCGAGCTCGACGCGGTCGGGCCGGCTCGATCGCGGCATCATCGCGTTCCAGATGGCGCTCGCGCTCGTGCTCGTCGCGTCGGTTGGACTGCTCGGCGCGACGCTGCGCAACCTGCGATCGGGAATCGGTGACATGCATCCCGATCGGCTGTTGGTGGCCGAAGTCGATTCTGCCGGCACGTCGATCCCGAGGGGCGGCGAACGCGCGGCCTACGATCGCATCCTCGAGCGGCTGCGCACCGTGCCGGGAGTCTCCTCGGTCTCCGGCACCGAGGTGATGCCGCTCGTCTACATGGGATTCTCGACGCGCACGCTCGACATCCCCGGCTTCGAGCACCTCAACGTCGATCGCCTTCGACCCGAGGACAACGGGTTGGGCGCGGGCATCATCTTCGTGACGCCGGGATTCTTCGCAACGACCGGAACCGGCCTCGTGTCGGGACGTGAGTTCACCGACGCCGACGTTCCGGGCGCGCCTCCGGCGGTCATCATCAACGAAGCGATCGCGCGCCAGTTCTTTCAAGGACGCGATCCGATCGGCCAGCACATTGGATTTCGTGGCGGCGGCCGCGCGCTGCAGATCATCGGCGTCGCGCGCGACGTCAAGCAGACGGATCTCCGCGCGCCGAACCCTCGGACGGTGTACCTGGCGCGAGCGCAGCGCCGCAACGACGGGGACCGATTCACGTTCGCCATGAGGACCGTGGGCAGCGCCGCGAGCAGCGCGCCCGGCGTGCGCGCGGCAATCGCCGCCGCGGCTCCGGAGGTCTTCATCCGATCGGTCCAGCCGATGGCCGAGCTCGTCAGTTTCAGCGTCGGGCGGGAACAAGCGCTGCGCGCGGTCGCGATCGTCTTCAGCACCGTCGCGGTGGGGCTGGCCGCGATTGGCCTCTACGGCGTCATGGCATTTCACGTCACGTCGCGGCGCCGCGAGATTGGCATTCGCATGGCGCTCGGGGCCGACCGCCGCGAGGTCGTGTCGATGGTGATGCGGCAGTCGCTGTTCGTCGTCGCGGCAGGCATCGCGCTCGGCGTTCCTCTCGCGTTGGGCGCGTCATCGGCGCTCGGTGCGCTGCTCTACGGCGTCAGTCCCTTCACGACGGGACCGTTCGTAATTGCGGTTGCCGTTCTCGTCGGCACTGGAGTCATCGCGGCGCTCATACCATCGCGAAATGCGTCACGCGTCGATCCGATGACGGCGATTCGCGCCGAATAGCGGCGGACTCACTTCGCCTCTGAAGCCACATCGCGCTTCAGATGCGGCTGCACGGGCGCGTCGGTGAGGCCGAGCGACCATCTGATCGCCTCGAACATCATGTTCTGCAGGTTCCTGATGTCCCACGCCTCGGTGCTGTGCGACAGCGAGCTGTAAACCACTCGACCCTGACCGTACATCTTCGTCCACACCAACGGAAAGTCGCCGTCCGCCGGTAGGCCCGATCCCGGCGCGCTCGCGGGATCGAGGCGAAGGAGCACGTCGACCTTCTCGCGAGAGAGCGCGCCCGCTCGATAGAACTCGTCGGTGTACTCGAACGCGCCGCCCCAATGCCGGACGATCGAATGTGATGGCTGCTCGCTGATCACGCGGGCACGGCCCGTGAAGAGATGTCCGCCGTACGTCGCGCCGAGCATCTCGCCGAACTCCGGCCACGACTCGAACGCCGTGAGGCCCGTGTGTGCCGCGACGAACCCCTTGCCGCTTCGCACGAACGCAAGGAGCTCCGCTTTCTGCTGATCGCTGATGGGCACGTCGCGGTGCCCGAGGAAGAAGATGCCGTCGACGTTCGCCAGGCTCGGCCCGCCGCTCGCGGGCGTTCCGTCGGTCTTCTGCGCCTGGTTGAAGATGATGTGCGAATCGGTGCGGATGAACGTGTCCCAGAGACCCGAGTCGTAGCCGAGCCGCTCGACGATCGCGAGCGCGTGCGAGGTGAACGCATGCTGCGCCTGGCCGTTTCTCGTGTCGGCCCATGCGAGCAGCGTCTTCCGCAGCCGCGGCTGTGCCCCGCGGCCGCCGCGGCCCTGCTCGCTTCCGCCAACCGCAGTGGCGATCAAGACCAGGCCGACGAGGCTCGCCGCGAGGACCTTCATCGATCAGTCCTTCCGTGCCTTCGATGCTTTCTCTTCGCGGACGATCTCCGCGAGCGCGCGAAGCGCGGCGCTGTACGAGCGCCATCCAAGGCCCATCACGGTTCCTCGCGCGGCGGGCGACAGGATCGAGTGCCGGTGGATTTCATCGCGCGTGGCGAGATTTGAAATGTGGACCTCGATCACGGGAAATGGCATCGCCTTGATCGCGTCGTGCAGCGGCACGCTGCTGAACGTGAGTCCCGCTCCGTTGATGAGGGCGCCGTCCACGTCGTCGATGTGCTGCTGGAACGCATCCACGAGGACGCCCTCGGCGTTCGACTGCGTCGTGATCAATTCGACGTTGATCTCCTTCGCGAGCGCGCCCAGGCGCGAGTTGATCTCATCGAGCGTCGTCGTCCCGTAGATCTGCGGCTCGCGTCGGCCGAGAAGATTGAGGTTGGGGCCGTGCACGACGAGCACTCGCAGGCGCGGCTGCTGCGCCTGCGGCTCGCGCACGTACGCCGCGGTCGATCCGCCAATCGCGAGAACGATCGCGCCCGCGATGCACTTGCCTCTCCACGTCGACTGCATACGATCGTTCCTTTTCGCTGACGCTTACTTGGCCACCGGCGTCTTGTCCAGGCTGCGCCACAAATACCACGAGGCGATCGATCGATACGGGCGCCAGGCTTCGCCGATCCGGCGCAGCCGCTCGGCGCTCGGCTTCTTCCGCAGCCGATACGCCTTCTGCACGGCCGTGACGATGCCGAGATCGTCGACGGGGAGGACGTCGGGACGCAGCAGCCGGAAGATGAGGAACATCTCGGCGGACCAGCGTCCGATGCCCTTCACTTTCACGAGCGACGCGATGATCGCTTCGTCGTCGAGCGCATCGAGCGCGTCGAGATCGACGGCGCCATTCGACACTTTTTCGCAAAGGTCGCGCAGGTAGGCGGTCTTCTGCCGGCTCATGCCCGCGGCACGCAGCTCGTCGTCGGTCAGCCGCGCGAACGCGTCCGGCGTCGGGACGCTGCCCGGCATGAGCGCGACCATGCGGCTGTATATGGTCGAGGCAGCCTTGGTCGAGAGTTGCTGGAAGGTGATGGCGCGAACGAGCGCCGAAAAATGGTCAGCGCGCCGGGCCGCGGCAAGGCCACATGGGCCCTGCCGCCGGATAAGCGCCGCGAGCACCGGATCGCGTCGAAGGAGAATGCGACGCGCGCGTGCGTAATCTTCTGCCGTCACGGAGGGCGATCATATGCCAACCGATGGCCCCCCGCCGTGCCGCCGGACTGCTACTCTTCGTTCCCGTGCTCGGACCCGCCGCCCGCGTTCGCGCCGACCATCTCGTCGGCCTCTCCCTGCGGATTCTTCTGCTCGCGTCGGCGGCGATGGCTCGCGAGCCCGCCTTTCCTGCCCGCGTCGCGCGCCTCCTCGCTCGTCCACTCGTGCGCGGTGCCTTTCTGGTGCGCCGCCTTTCCACCCTTGCTTGCAATCTCGCGCTGTCGAGCGCGATCCATGGATGCGAATCCCCGATCTTCCTTGGCCACTGGTTCCCCCTTGTGCTCGCTCACACCTTCTGTCGAGGCAGAGGAGTGCAACGGAGGTGCCACGATATTGTTGGGAAAGACTGCAGGAAACTCGCATGTCGAGCTAACGAGTGAAACGTCATCTGTGCAGCAACGCTGCACGCACACGCCGCACACCGTGTAAGTCCTTACTCGCGCGCTCGCGCCGATGCTTTGTCGAGACGATCGATCACACGCGTCGACCCCAGCAGTTCCAGCACTTCGAAGAGGCCTGGACTCACGGCGCGGCCGGTCACCGACACGCGCGTTGCATGGATCAATACAGCAGGCTTCACGCCTCGTGCCTCAGCCGTACTTCGCAGCGTCAGCTCGAGCGTTTGCGGATCGAACGGATCGACGGACGCGAACCTCGACGCGAGCTCGCGCAGATGGCCGCGCATCGCTGCGACGCCAAGATGCTTCCCGACGGCCGCTTCGTCGAACCGCACCGCGTCCTCGAAGAACGGGCGTCCGTCCTCGACGAATTGATCGAGGCGCTTGACGCGCGGCCGCAACAGCTCGAGCACGCGCAGGAACCAGCGGCGATCCGCCCCCGCCCAGCCGTCGCGCCACAGTTCCGCGGCTTGCAGCAGCGGACGCACGCGATCGGCGAGATCCTCGATCGGCAGTCGCATGATGTGCTGCTGGTTGAACCAATCGAGCTTCTCCGGATTGAAGACCGCGTTGCCGCCGCTGATGCCTTCCAAGGTGAACGCGGCGACGAGCTCGTCGCGCGTGAAGAGCTCGCGATCGGATCCGGGCGACCATCCGAGCAGCGCGAGGAAGTTGACCATCGCTTCGGGAATGTAGCCGAGGCGCGGGTATTCCATCACCGACGTCGCGCCGTGGCGCTTGCTCAATCGCTTCTTGTCGGGGCCGAGGATCAGCGGCACGTGCGCGAAGCGCGGCGCCGGCCGGCCGAACGCTTCGTACAACAGCACCTGCTTCGGCGTATTGGAGATGTGATCGTCGCCGCGGACGACGTCCGTGATCTCCATGTCCACGTCGTCGGCCACGACCGAGAGGTGATATGTCGGGTGGCGATCGGAGCGAAGGACGACGAAGTCCTCGATGTTCGCGTTGTCGAACACAATTCGTCCGCGCACGCGATCGTCGAACGTCGTCTCTCCTGACGGCACCCTGAAACGGATCGCGCGCGGCGCGCCGGACGCGTCACGCGCCGCAATTTCTCCCGCCGGCAGCGACGCGCACGTGCGGTCGTACATCCACCCGCCGCCCGCCGCTTCCGCGGCCTCGCGTTTTTGGCGGATCGTCTCGGGCGAGCAATAGCAGTAGTACGCGCGGCCCTCGTCGACGAGGCGATCGGCCATCGCGCGATACCGATCGAGACGCTCGGACTGGAAGTACGGCGCGTGGGGACCGCCGATGTCCGGCCCTTCATCCCAATCGAGCCCGAGCCATCGCAGTCCGTCGACGATCCCGGTGACCATGTCCCAGGACGAGCGCTCGGCGTCGGTGTCCTCGATGCGCAGGACGAAGGTTCCGCCGTGGCGCCGCGCGTACAGCCAGTTGAACAGCGCCGTGCGGGCGCCCCCGATGTGCAGATAGCCCGTGGGCGACGGGGCGAAGCGGACGCGGATCATCTCGTTGATGTTAATGGATCGAACAGTCCGTCACAGCTTGACCACCGGCCGCAGGCAATGTAGAAGAAGCGGTACCGAGGCACGACATGTCGGCGGATCAGAAAAAGGTCTTCCTCAGTTACCGCCGCAAACTTGGAGCGTGGATGGCGCTCTCCGTCTACCACTACCTCAAGGACGAGGGCTACGACGTGTTCATGGACGTCGAGAGCCTCGACAGCGGCGAGTTCCCGAGCGTCGTGCTCCACCAAATCGAAGCGAGGCCGCACTTTCTCGTCATCCTCGTGCCGGGCTCGCTCGAGCGAACGCTGCGGGATGGCGACTGGCTCCGGCAGGAGATCGAGCACGCGCTGTCCACGGGACGCAACATCGTGCCGGTGATGTCGCGGGAGTTCGACTTCGACGAGGAAGAAGAGAAGCTGAAAGGCAAGAAGCTGCCGGCGAAGATCAAGCAGTTGAGCACGCACAACGGCATCAGCGTCCCGACCGACTTCTTCCAGGACGCGATGAGGAGGCTGACGAGCCGCTTCTTGAAGAAACAGGTCGCCGCGGTGCTCACACCGACGCCGTCCGAAGAGCTGCCAACGCTCAAGCGGATGCTCGCAAACGCCGCGCGCGCGACGGCCGAGCCGAAGGGCGGCGTGTCGTGGTTGAGCCACGAGACGCTGAAAGCGCCCAGGCTGTCCGATTGGAACCCTACGTTCGGTTGCTCCTGGAACGCGGTGGACGGTGCAACTGGCTACGTGCTGCAAAAAAGCTATGACGCCGGCTTCGCGTCGCCTCGGGCGCTGTACGACGGTCCCGGGACGATGTTCTTTCCCAAGGCGCTGCCGCTGCCAAATGCGCTGAAGGTACGCAAGACGCTCGATGTCGAGAAGCCCGAGTTGGAGATCCCTTGGCTGACGCAGTACTTTCGCGTCAAGGCCAAAGGCGGGTTCTCGTTCCTCGACAGCGAATGGAGCAACGTGGTCAAGTTCGATCCGCCGCCGGCGGCGATACTCGGCATTCAGCCATTGACGCTCGACGCGCCGACGCTGACGAAGACCGAGTCCGGGTGTTCGTGGACGACGGTCCTCGGCGCGAGCAAGTACGTGCTCGAGAGGAGCAACACGCCGTTCTTCGTGAAGGTGGAGGAACTCTACAGCGGCCCGCGAACCGAGTGGGAACGGCCCAGACCCCGTGTCGCCTCGCTCGAATCCCTGTTGAAGCTGCCGGCTGTTGCAAAGTACGAAGCGACGTTCCCCAAGGCGACGACATCCGCCTACTATCGCGTGAAGGCAGTCGGAGCATCCGGCATCGAGAGCCCGTGGAGCGCGTTTGTGAGCTAGAAGACTTCCCCGAAGTAACTCCAGAAATGTTCGCGTGATTTCTGGAGCAGCGATCGGCTGCGCCACTTGTCCAGCTCGATCCGCTCCGACGCCTTCAAATCCTGCTCGAGATCCGACGTGAACCGCGCGCCCAACTCGCGGCTCCAGACGGCGACGTTCAGCTCGTCGTTCAGCTCCAGCGACCGGTTGTCGAAGTTCGCCGATCCAAAGATGCTCAGGATTCCATCGACGACGAGGGTCTTCGTGTGCATCATCGTCGGCCGGTACTCGTAAATGTGAATGCCGAGCGACAACAACGCGTCGTACGCCTGCCGCGACGCGTACTTCACCGGCATCGCGTCGGTGATGTCCCCTTCGACGAGAACGCGGACGCGCACGCCGCGCCGCACCGCGTCCTCGAGCGCCCACATCGTCGATTCGTCGGTGACGAAGTACGGGCTCGTCAGATCGATCGTCTGCCTCGCGGAGGCAATCGCCTGCAGATAGAGCCGCTTGAGATCCGTGCTGCCGCCGGACGGCGAGCTGCGCACGACGAGCGACGCCCCTTCCTCGTCCACGGTGGCCGGCGTATCGTCCAGTTCGGGCACGATCGGTCCTTGCGACTCGAGCGCGTTCTCGTAGAACGCCGCCTCGAGCAGGCGCACGATCGGTCCGTGAATGCGGACGTGCGTGTCGCGCCACTCCTCCGCGGTGCGCGCGTTCCCGAGCCAATGATCCGCCACGCCGGCGCCGCCGGTGAACGCGACTTCACCATCGACAACGAGAATCTTTCGATGCGTGCGGAAGTTCAGATTCTCCGGCGTGTACCAGCGCGTGGGGTTGAACGTCAGCACGCGCACGCCCGCGCTTCGCAGGCGCTCGACGTGCGATCGATCCATCGCGCTCGCTCCGACGGCGTCGACGATCGTCGTCACGCGGACGCCGCGCTTCGCGGCTCGCTCCAATGCGTCGGTGAAGCGGTTCGCCAGGTCGCCCGAGTCGTAGACGTAGGTCTCGAAGTTGATGCGCCGGCGGGCGGTATCGATCGCGCCGAGCATCGCCGGAAAGATTCGATCTCCGTTCGTGAGCACTTCGTAGCGGTTGCCGCGCGTGAGCGCGGCGCCGACGAGCGCCGCCACGTACGATGGATCGCGCGGATCCTCCGCCGCGATCTCGCTCTTGACCCGCATCGTCTCCTGGTCCTGCGCGACGAGGAGCGCAGCGGACACGACGAGCGCCGCGATGAGGAACGTGATGGCCGCACGGCGCAATGCATCTAAGAGCATAAAAAAGGGCGGCCGGATCGGCCGCCCAACGAGTACGTCTAGTTGGCGATGTCGGCGATGTCGGCCCTCGCCTCGTTCTGTGCCTTCGCGACTTCAGCCTTTGCGTCGAGATCGGGCTTGAATTCGCGAATCGCATCCGTCATCGAATCGGCCAGCGGCCGCTTCTGGCTCAGCACACGATCCTTCAGCACCACGAACGGAACGTTCGTATTCTTCGCCGCGTGCGCGACGGTCGCGAATTCCTCCGCCGTCAGAAACCCCTGCGCCGCCATCTCCATCTTCGTGCCGCGATTCAGGATCGGCTTCAGGCGTTGATGCACCCGAGGCTCGTCCGCGCGCACGGCGTTCGCGGCGATCGCCACCGGCGCGTCGGCCTTCGTGGACTTCCGCGCGGTGCGCGCCGATCTATCCGCCGCCGGCTTCTCCGCCGCGGGTCGTGCCTGCTCGCTCACCGCCGGCGCCTTTGAGATCGCTGTGTCTCTATCCGACATCCGATCCGTGATGGACGGACCGATCGCTACTCCGAGCGCCACGGCTCCGATGAACGCGGCCGTCAAAACTGCTGCCTTGCCAACCGTCATGATGCCTCCCTCCGACGAGCTGAGCGGCGTCATTGCCGCGCTTCGATATGTAGGGTGCAAGAATCCTGACCAAACCACCTCTGCCGAAATTTACTGAGTAACAACGTGATTTCGCCCGGCAGAGCTTCGAAGCTCGTGTAGCCAGAAAGCGCGCCATATAATCGCAAACGCTTCAATGACCGGACAGGTCGTCTCGCACTACCGGATCCTCGACCAGATCGGCGAGGGCGGAATGGGCGTGGTGTATCGCGCCGAAGATCTGCGCCTCGGGCGGCGCGTTGCGCTGAAGGTCCTTCCCCTGAAGGCGCTCGATCCGGATCAAGAGCTCAGATACCAGACGGCCAAAGAGTTTCTCGCCGACCCGCGGCGCCTGGCTCGCGACACGACCGTCAGGGTCCCCGCGATTCCAGCGACCGAGCAACCGTCGTCGGGTGGAGCGCGACGAATGGCCATCTTCGCCGTCGCATTCGTCGCGTTGACGGTTGCACCCGCCACGAAATCCAATCTCGCGGCCTATCAACTGGTCACCAACTCGCGGGCGCTCGCGCCCGCTGCCGCCTCCGGCCAACCCGCAGACGCCGCGCTCAAAGCGGCGCTCGACGAAGCGACTATGGCGGTCTCGCTCGATTCTTCCGCCGTCGAGGGCCAGCTCGCGCTGGCGCTCGCGTACCGGGGGCTGAAAGATCGCGCGCGATGGCGCGAGGCGGCGAATCGCGCGGCAGCCATCGATCCCCGCAACGCCGAAGCGAAAACCGTCCGGGGCGATTCGTTGGCGATCTCGCCGGGATTCGGGTGCCCGACTGATGCGCAGCCCTCGGTGGCGGAAACGACGTTCCGCGAGGCGCTTCGAATCGATCCGCTCTTCGGAAGCGGACACGTCAACCTCACGACGCATCTGTGGTGGATGGGTCGTCGCGTCGAAGCGCTCGCGAGCGTGGAGCAAGGACTCGCCGTCCAGCCTGGCAACGTCGTCATTACGAGGTCCCACCCGTTCAACACGCTCTTTGCAGACCGCGTCGACGCCGCGGAGGCACTGATGAGGTCACGCGTGGATTCGGGCGCAGCCTTGTCGCCTCTCGAAGATCTGACGCGCGGGTACATCGCGCTGCGACGCTTCGAAGCGGGCCGGCATGATGACGGCGGAACGTATCTCGCGCGAGCCGTCGCTGCCGAACCCGATTGTGCGAAGTGGGCGGAGCAGATACCGGTGCTCGCCTCGTACCGCGAAACGCCGGCCTTCCGCAGCGCTGTCGGCGGCAAACCTCAGGCAGCGCAGACTGCTGCTTCGTCGAGCGCCACGCCGCGGCACGCCGACGAAGTCGACGGCAGCAAGCTCGTCGATGGCGGCAAACCCCAGGACGGACTGCGTGTCCTCGAGCGCGCTGCGACCGCGTACCGCCGGAGCGGCGACACGTTGGGAGTCGCGCGCGTTCGGTTGAAGATGAGCGGCGCGCACCGCGCGCTCGGCCAATTCGATCTCGCGATGCGGTATGCGCAGGAGGCGCACGATCTCTCGGCTGCGGATTCCGCGCTTCGGCTCGCGGCGCTCGTGCAGGTCGGACGCGTCGCAACCGACCGCAGTGATTTCGTCAAGGCCGACGCGATTCTTCGTCAGGCGCTGCCGATGGCGGTGGGCGCGGGCGACGCGCTGACGGAATCGCTCGTGCTGCGTACGCTTGGCCGTGTGAGCGACTCGCGCGGTTTGACGCGTGAATCGCTCGAGGCGTTCGAGCGCGCGGGCCGCGCTGCCGATCGTGCCGGGAATCTGCCCGCCCGCATCAGCAGCCGCACCGGCGCAACGACCGAGCTGCTCGCTCTCTCCCGCTTCGATGAAGCGCTTGCGCTGGCGCAGGAGACAGTCGAGATTTCGAAGCCGTCGAAGGCTCCCAACGTTCGCGCGGAGGCGCTGTTCAACCTCGCGCAGGCGCAGGGCCACGTGTGGAACCTCGAGCGGGCGGCGGCACTGTGGCCGCCGACGATGGACGCCTATCGCGAAGCCAACAACCTTCGCGGCCTCGCACTGTCGATCAAGCAAAGCGTGGATACGTCGTTCGCGCGCGGAGACTTCGACCGCGCCGTCGCCGATGGTGAAAAAGCGGCTGAGTTGCTGCGGCAGGTCGGCTTCCAACTGTACGTGCCGGAGACCATGGCCCGTCTCGCGCTGAGCGAGGCGCGCCGCGGACGGATGGACGCCGCGCGAGAGTGGTCGTCACGCGCGCGCGCGGAGCTCACTACCGCCCCACCGCCGCGGCACGTCTTCGTCCACAACGATCTGGGCCTCGTCGCGATCGAGCTCGGCGATCTCGCGCAAGCGCATTCCGACTTCATGCGCGTGCAGCAAGTCGCGCGAGAGATCGGAAACGTCGAGTACGACTGGCGAGCCGAGTGGGGATTTGGCCGGACGATGGCGGCGGGCGGGGACTGGCCTGGTGCGATGGCCGCACTCGAGCGCGCGATCGCGATCGTCGAGCGTCTACGCCAGACGATTCCTGAAGCCGGTATGCGCGCCACCTTCATGACCAATCGCGTCGGACCGTACGAGACGCTCGTCGAAGCCACGATCGCCAGCTCGCATGCGCCGGACGACGAACCGGTACGCGCGGCATTGCACGCGGCGGAACGAGCGCGAAGCCGCGCGCTGGCGGACCTGCTGGCGGAGGCGCGCGCGCGCGCATCCGATCCGCGACTGCAGGCCGTCCGCGCGCAAGAGGTCGCGTTCGGCCAGCGATTCTCGTCCGCCGGAAAGCGCGCCGCAGCCGCGCCGGACGACGCCGCCCGGGTCGCTGCGCTCGCGGAGCTGAAGGATCTCGAGACCGAATACGAAGCGATGGTGTTGAAGATCCGCCGCGAGAACGCGGGATACGCCGCGCTCGCGTACCCGCGCGCGCTCGACGCAGCCGAGATCGCCCGCCTCCTCGCACCGGACGAAGCGCTGATCGAGTTCCTCGTCACCGACAAGCGCGGCTACGGCTGGATCGTTCGTCAGAACTCGATTCTCGGTTACACCATTCCTGGGCAGATCGAGCTCGCGCCGCAGATGCGTTTTCTCCAAGCGCTCGTCGCCGCGAACGACGAGCCCGCGCTGAGGCAGTTGGGCGCACAACTCTACGATCGGCTCATCAAGCCGGCGGAGCCGGCGCTTCGAGGCGTCCGCCGTCTCGTCATCGTGCCGGACGGCGCGCTGCAGCGCATGCCTTTCGCGCTGCTGCGCAGTGGCGATCGTTGGCTGATCGAACGCTACGTCCTTGCGCTCGCGCCGTCGGCAACCGTACTCGATCGCATTCGGCAGGCGCCGATCGGCCGCGCCGAGCGTCCGCTGCTCGGGCTCGCGGCGCCCGACGCCGCGCCGGGCCACGCGGCGCTGTTCGACATGGCGCAGCGGGATTTCGGGACGCTGACGCACGCTTCACGCGAAGTGCGCGCCGCCGCGTCGGCGGTGGGCGCGCGAACGAGCCGCACGCACGACGGCCCTGCGGCAACGGAGGAAACGCTGAAATCGGGGGACGCAAACGCGTACCGCATCGTGCATTTCGCCGCCCACGCGGTGGTGGACGAGATCGTTCCGCGGCGAAGCGCCGTCCTCCTCTCTCCGAGCGGATCCGACGACGGCCTTCTGCAGATCAGTGAGATCGCGAACCTGTCGCTGTCCGCTGACCTGGTCGTACTGGCCGCGTGCCGATCGAACGTCGGCCGGCTCGTTCGCGGCGAAGGTCTGTTGAGCCTGAGCCGCGCGTTCATGCACGCCGGCGCGCGCGCGATCGTCGCCACGTCGTGGAAGGTCGGCGATCGCGAAACGGCCTGGCTGATGCGCGAGTTCTATCGCGGGCTCGCGGGCGGGCTGGCACCGGACGAAGCGCTGCAGCGCGCGCAGCGCCGCGCGATCGCGGCGGGCGGCCGCAATACCTCACCCGGCAGTTGGGGCGCCTTCCTGATCATCGGCGACGCACGAGCGCCGATCGTCGCGCCCAACGCCTCGCGTTCGATCTGGACTCTCAGCCTCTACGTCGCCGTCGTCCTCGCCCTCGGCGCGGTGGTGTTCGAGGTGCGACGGCGAACCAGGCGATCGAACATCAGCGGAGGGTGAATCGCGCAGCCGGCGACGTTCCCGTCCCTCCGCCGGGATCGCGATACTCGACGAACCAGTGGAGCGCTCGTCCGGGCCGCAGCCGGGCACGTTCTTCATCCGTCGGCGTGTACTGGTTTCCGCTGACCTCGCGATCGATCAGCGGCTTGCCCGGTTCGTCGATTGCGACGATCGTCAAGTGGAATCGATCGGCGCCTGGCTCGGCCTTCCACTCGAACACGAGATCCTGCACCGCGACGGTCGCATCGACCGGCCGCACGAGAACGACGGCAGCCGCGCCGCCGCGCAGCGCCGAGTCGGATCGATCGCGCAGCCACAACGGAAGGATCGCTGCCGCGAGCAGGATGACGGCCGCAGCCGCAAGGTAAGCGAGCCGTACGGTCGATCGCGTCTGCGGCGTACGAGCGCCCGCACGATAGCCCGCTTGCACGTAGTCCTTCGGATCGAACCGCGCAGGGACGCTCTCGGCCGGGCTATTCCGCTCGAGTTCAGCCGCTGCGTGTCGGCACACAGCGCACGTCGCGAGGTGCGCGACGATGCGACCGCGGTCGCCGACGCCGGCATCGCGCCATCGCACGAGCTCCGACGTCGAGAGGTGCGCGTCAGACACTAGGACACTCCGGTCGCCGCTCGTCCGCGCTCAACCGCGCGCGCAATGCCGCGACGATCGTGCGAACGCGATGCTCGGTCAGATCGGGCAGACGAAGCAGCCGTTGGATCTGCGTACGCGTCAACCCTTCGACATATTTGAGACTGACGATCGCCGCGTCCTCGGGGGGCAGCGCGGCAAGCGCGCGGTTGAGCCGCTCCTCGATTTCACGCGTGCGCAGCACGGTCTCTGGATCGGGCGATTCGGACATCGGCTCGACAATCGGCGATGACGCCTCGCGGTCGTCGAGCGAGGCCGGCGGCCGCGACCGCGCGACGAGCGACAGCAATTCGCTGCGATGCCGGTCCGACAACGCGCGATCGACGGTCTCGAGTCCGTCGAGCACCGACTCGAGCGAGACGTCCCGCTTCACTTCCGCGCGCAGCATTTCCGTGGCTTCACCGAGCGACCGTCCCTCCCAGTAATAGAGCTCGAAAAGACGCCGGTGGAATTGATCGAGCTCGCGGACCGCGCCGAAGATCCGGCGGCGGCCGAGCTGCGATCTGATGTAGTCGACCGCGGCTCGCCGGACGACAACGGCGAGCCACCCGCGCAGCGAGCCCGCGGCCGGATCGCGGCGGCGAAGCGCCGCGCAGTTCTGATCCGACAGCCGCTCGCAGACGCGCGTGTAGATCTCCATCGCCTCGTCGCGATCGACGACGCCGGCGCGCTCGATCTGCGCGAGAAGGACGGGCGTGTAGGCATCGATGAACGCGCGCCACCCCTTCTCGGGATCGGCGGCAAGCACCGACGGCCACTCGTCGTCCGCAACCACGCGAGTAGCTTAGCGCGGCGGCCGGCCGTTTCTCCCACAAAGACAGATCGGACACGGGCCGCGGTCGCGGACTCGACCGCTCGTGTCCGATCTACTCGTCAGGCGCGAAAAACGCGTTTTCTATGACAAGACCTTCCCCGCTCGCATCGGCATTCATCTGCGTCCTGTTGGTGCCGAGCGCGATCGCGCTCGGGGCGGCCGGCCGTCAGTCCGCGACCCAGACGCAGGAGAAAGCCGCGGTCTGGAGCATCTATTTCGATCCTGCGCGCAAGACCGCGACCGGAACGGCAGATTCAGCGCAGAACCGGACCGACGCGGAGATTACGCGCATCGCCCAGAGGACGCGAGAGTGGAAATGGGGCGATCTCTTGGCGGGACGCACGTACCGCGGCGCCGTCACGCTCTCGAACCAGTGCAAGAACGACGTGCGCGTCGGGATCTTCGCCTATGGATTGCCGGACCTCCTCATCCCGCCCACGGCAACGATTCCAGCCGGCGGCCGTATCGGTCTTCCCTATCGAATCAGACCAACGGCGGACACGAATCAGACGATTCGCGGCGAACTCGTCGTCTGGTTGCCGCCCGGCACCGATCCGGAGTGCCGCGCGTTCCGACTCGTTCACGACGTCTCCGGCCAGGTGCGCGCCGCGACGCCGAAGGACGAAGTCGTCGAGAAAGCAATGCTCGCGCTTCAGCGGACGGCTGAGGGCTGCATCCAATGGTGGCTGACCGGGGAGAAGCCGACGGATCGGACCGAAGCAGAGTGCGCTCCGATCGTGCGCCGTGCGGCGATCCGCGCGCGCCAGTTGATGGATCGGGAAGAGCCCGCTGTCAGGGCGGCTGCGTCACGGCTGCCGACTATCGACGCGATCGGCGCCATGTCGATCGCCGAGCTGCGTGCGCTGCGCCGCGACTTCGCAACGGCGCTCGCACCGTCGAAGTAGGGATCCGACGATGAGTATGAAAGCCACGCGATCGACGCGACTACTCCTTGCCGCCGGCGTCGCGCTTCTTGCGATCGTCGTCCAAATCGTCGTCCACGGTCAGGACGAACTCAATCCGTTCGAGCGCGACACGACGTACGTCGTGGACCAAAACCTGCCGCTCGTGAACGTCTTGAGCGACCCGCCAAGGCTGTTCGCTGTGACAATAGGCGGCCGGCTTTGGCTGTTGACGCCGGACGTCGAGGCGAAAATCGTCGAAGCCAACGCCGTCGCGAACAAGATGAGTAAGGCTTTCGAGAGCAGCGTCAACAATCAGAGCGGCGTTGTTCGTATCGACCTTTTCCCGTCGGCTGATAAACGAGCGCCGATCGCGTCTACCGTCAGCAATCCGCTGATCGAGGATCTCGCCTACCCGCGCTTCCAACAAGCCGACGTCGGGCCGGCGACTGTCGCCACGATCGTGCCGGCGGCGACCACTCTTCTCGTACCGTTCGCGGTCCGCGATCTCGGATTCGATACGGGGATCACGCTCGCCAACACCCTCGCCGATCCGTTCGGCTTCGGCTTGCCGCCCGACGACGCATCCATCAGCCGAGATGGACGGTCGGACCTCCCGGCGTACTGCAAGCCCGGCGTGAAGCTCGAGGTCTCGATCGTCGACGCCACCGGACGCCGAAGCGCGATCGTGAAGTTCACGAACGACGGCGCCTGCGATGCGACGCCAGAGAGTCTGACCCCGTGGATGACAGCCGGAACGTTCGGGGGCCCACTCAATAGCCGGAGGCCCCAAGGACAGGTCGTTCTCTTGTTTCAACCCAACACGACCGGCAAGCCTCGCGTCGGCGCTGTGTTGATAGGCGATCAGGTGCTGACGGTGACGCAAGATGCGCACACCACCGATCCCGATGCCGTCACGATTACGACGGCTAAACCAACTTCGACCGCAACCATCACAGCAAAGCCAAGCGCGCCCGATCCGGGCGCGATTGTGACGCTCACGCTCGGCATTGGCGACGGCAAGCCCGTGCCATCGGTCACGCTCAATCCCGAACCGATCCAGACCGCGCCGCCGAGCGAGCGCGAGCAAAACGCGGTGCTCTCGTACATGGACAACGCGGTCCTGATGATCCGATCCGTGCCGAGTCCGTCCGTCGACTGGAAGGGCGTGCTCGCGGCATTGGTAAGCCCCATTCGTCCGCGGCTCGCCTCCGCCGCGATCGCCGGACCACGGGCGCCCGCGTGGCGCCGGCAGACATCCGCGGCGCCCATGCAAGACGCGCCGCGCATCAAGGTGTTCGTCACCAGCCTCGGGCAGCTCGGCGCCAACGCGTTTCGCGTCGTCGTCGTCAACGACGGCGGCGCGCCCGTCGCGCTGCGGCTCCGCGACATCGCGCTCGAGCCCGTCTCGCGCCTCACCGAGAAGGACGTGCAGCGCGAGCTCGCGTCGCTCGCGCGCCTTCCGCAGCGCGCGATCACCGTGGCCGGCTACTGCCTCCAGCGCGAGAAGACCGCGCCCGCCGCGGGCGTCGTGTATCGCGTCGCCTCCGCCGACGCGCAGGCGAAGAACGCGCCCGTGAGCCGCGTGCTGCAGGCGGCGCAACGGCTGCGCGATCGCAAGGCGCTCACGCCCGACACGGATCCCGACGAGTACTACCACTCCATCGTGCAGTGGGCGATCTGGACCACGCAGGAGAAGTTCGATCGCCGCGCCTTCGACGCCGCGTTCGTCACGCATGCGCGCAAGAACGTCGTCGGCGCGGGCGAGCAATGGTCGCGCGAGATCGAGGACGCCGTGAAGGAAATCGCGCCGCACCGCTGGCGTGACGTCTCGAAAGTCGTCGACGAAGCCAGAAAGGATTCTCCGAAGGAGTAGCCCATGACAGCTCGAAGAAACATTTCTACTATCACGGCGGTCCTGATCGTCCTGTGCGCCATGAGCGCGAGCGACGTGTTCGCGAACGGCCTTCAGGAGAAGACAGGCGTACAGAAAGGCGCCGGCGCGACGACGTTCACCGTTCATCGCAACGGAAAGCCAATACCGATGAACTCAGTGAGGAGCATCGCTCTTCACAGCGTGACTGGAATCAAGACCGGTTCGCCCACTGCCGACGCCGTCAAGATCAACAACGACGACATCCCCGACGGCAAGCCTGTGACCGTGTACGCCGACGAATTCGAGGACAAGTCCGTGGCTTTGGTCATCGTCGAGGACGATCCGAAGGTTCTGCCGCCGCCCGAGGATCCCGACGCGGCGCGGCGCCGGCGCCGGGTCGGCGGCTTCGTGATACGCCGCGGCGAGAGTTACGTCATCGACGTTGGCACCGGGATCGTGACGGAGGGGCCGGCGCCCGATCCGGCGCCCGAGCAGCAGCAAGAACTGAAGTTGGATCCCACGTTCACGCCCTTCGTCTCGACGCTCTTCACGCACAACATCGTCGGTACCAACGTCAACTTCTGTACCGTCAACGCGGGGCTCCTCAGCAACGTCAACCTCCAACAGGACAGCTGTAACGTCAAGAACGGAAGCTCGGAGGTCGGCATCAGCGGCGGCTTCCTCGTTCGATTCCTGCGGAACTCGACGAGGCTGACCCTCGCAGGCGGCCGCAAGCCATTCGGCAGAAACAGACCGAACGCCGAGGGCTCCCGCCCGCCTCTGAGGGTGACACGGGACGCGGTCGAAGAGATCGTCGGGAGCTGGGTTGGTGGGGGCGTGCAGCTGGCAGGGCAGCGCGTATATGCGCAGGCGCTCGCTGGCATGGCCTATTTGACCCGCGACAACTCGTCGACGGACACGTTCTTTCAATCTGTAACCGGTCAGTCTCAGGCCACGACTCGGACCAGTCAGGACAAGGACACGAAACCGTACGTTGAAGTTGAAGCTGGTTTCAAGATTCTACGGGGAGTGGGTGTTGGGGTGGTGTACTCGTTCACGCAGTTCGAGGACCCGCAGAAGAAACAGAACCTTCACGGAACCTCGGTCGTTTTGAGACTCGAGCCGATCTCGATCTTCCGCTAGATCCACCGCCCGAGCGCGACGCGTGCACGATTTCTGCGGTCCTCGTAAGAGTGCGACAGGAGCGTGGACCAATGGACAAAGCGTACGCGTCGCAGCTCGCCAACATCGAGAAGCGTTGGACGTGGACGCTGAGCTGATTGGTGGATCCGGCCGGCCTTCGACGCCGCGGAGTGAGGCCCGCCGACCGGAGCCAGCGAGCGATGCGAGCGGGGTTGGCGAAGGTTCGGTGAGGGAGGGATTCGAACCCTCGGTAGGGCTTTAAAGACCCTACAACGGTTTAGCAAACCGCCGCCTTCAGCCTCTCGGCCACCTCACCGCAGCGAGATTTCTAAGTATAAACGACATCGCGAGTTGCGCGGACGGGATTGTCCCAGCGATTGTCCCCAAGATTGTCCCTGTCGGCTGCAAGATCGAAGCGTCGGTAGCGCATGGTCACGCCTTCCCGCGTCTCCACAGAAGGTAGCGGTTCTTTCGTCAACGAGGCTTCCGCCGAACTTCTTGAATGGTCAAAGGTTGCGCGGCTGGGTCAGCGATCCACTCTTGAGGAGATTCGCGCGCAAGTCGATGCGGGCGCCGCCCGCAGTCCGTGTTCACGACTTCAAACCCCGTGCAGCGGTTCTCTGAACCGCCGTTGGACCGCTACGGCGCGGGCAGAACGCGACGGACTCACTGAGAACCGACGAATGGTAAGTTCGTCGGTCATCGGAAGATCTAAACCAGCATCGACTGCTGGGCGGAGATACCCGCCGTCGCGCCGTGCGACGATGCCAAAGTGACCGAGGGCATGAGAGGGTTGGCGAGGTCGCCCGCGGCGTAGATGCCGGGCAAGCTGGTTTCGCGGCGCTCGTCGACCTTGAGGGCGATGCCGAGGGGCGTATCGACCGTGGCGAGGCCCAGTGATTCATGCAGGCTTGCGGACGGCTTGTTGCGCGGATGCGCGAACAGGATG
>DATBJJ010000147.1:0-12418 GCA_036556425.1 Vicinamibacterales bacterium | reverse complement strand
CAGGGCGACCCTGAGCCTGTCGAAGGGTCGCGCGCCGCGTCGTGGTTCGACGAGGCTCACCACGCCCTGAGCGAAGTCGAAGGGCGCCGGCGCGCTTCCGCCTGCGCTGAAGCTCCGGCGAGACCTCGCCGAAGCGCCTCCGGCGCGAAGGCGGGCCGGTCGCGTGGCTCGCTCGCCATGCTCGCTCGCACCGTTGCGAGCAGCAGGTTGCTGAGGCAGCGTCTAGGCTAAAACGGTTGCGCGATTTTGAAGACGAGCGACAGCGCGATCGTGAGCGCGACGTATTGCGTCGTGGCGCCCGAATCGCGCTCGGTGGGCGCAGAGCCGCTGAATGCCTGCCCGATGGCGACGAGCAGCAACAGCACGAACAAGCCGTCGCCGGTGATCATCCAGCCGGCTGCCAGCGCGCCGGCGGCGAGCCAGCGATCGGGGCGCGTCATCGCCGCGAACCCGCGGCCGCCGTCGAGCTGCCAGATCGGCATGAGGTTGAACAGATTGATCCACGCGCCGGTCTTCGCGATCGCGGCCCACAACGGGCCTCCGCCGGCGAGCGATCCGGTGTAGGCGGCGATCGCGGCACCAAGTCCCCACCAGGGCCCGGCCAGTCCGACTCGAGCGTCCTCGTACGGGTTCGCGGGTGACTGGCGCAGGCGGACGAGCGCGCCGACCCCCGGGATGAACATCGGCGCCGACGCACGAATGCCAAATCGGTGGAGCGCCGCGACGTGACCCATCTCGTGGATGTAGATCGAGATCACGAAGCCGAACGCAAACGGCAACCCCCACGTCGTCCAGTAGACGCCGAGGGCGAGCAGCATCGAGAAGAGCGTGGTGCTCTTCGTCAGCCCCAGGAGCAGCAGCTTGCCCTTCGTGAGAACCAGGACGACCAGGAACTTGAACTTCCACAGGATCAGGCCGATCGGACCGAGCGCGACCAGCCACTTCCAGGCACCGGTGGACGGTGGAGGGGCGATGGTGGTCTCAGCCGCGTCGGCTGCCTTGCTCAACGCGGCAACGCGGTCGGAAATGGTGCGGAATTGCCGCGACTCGGGGGGCAGGAGCTCGAGAGACGTTCGCCAGGCGGAAAGCTCGCCCGCGAGATCGCCGGCCCGCGCGGCCTCCGCGCCGCGCTCGGCCAGCTCTCTCAACGTCGTGGCATGAACGAGCCGGTGACAGGCAGGGCACGACGTCAGCGAGGACGCGATGGCAGTGCCGCAGTCAGGACACGCGATCGCGGCGCCCGCGGATGCCCCGGCGGTCGACGTCATGCTGTTCGCGCGACGGCCTGCACCTGGTGGGGACCCGTCATTTCGAACGGCGTGCGCCGATTGAGCTTCCAGGCTTCGTACAGGCCGATTCCGATGATGATGAGGCCCATGATGTTCTCGAAGCCTGCCAGAAACGGCGCGGCACAGACCAGCAACCCGATGATCAGCACGCCAACCACGAATGCGGCGGCGGACGGCGGCTGATCGGCCGTCTCCGCCAGCGACACGGGCTGGGCGGCAGCGTGGTCAGCTGCGGGCTGGTTCGCCTCCGAGCCTGGCGTCGCCGAGTCCGAGACCTGGGTGTCCGGGTTCTGAAATGCCTCGAAGACGGCCGGCACGTAGGTAGCGACGATGGCGAGGTAGGTGAGGGCGATCGCGAGCGTCTGGTACGCCCAGCCGCCGCGGCCATTGCTTCCCCACCGCACGGCCGCTCCAACAGCGAATCCGACGACGATCGCGATCAGGCCGAACTCGTAGCCGGTGAGCGCCGCGACGGCGTAGTAAAGAATGGCGCCCAGCAGCGCGGCGACGGAACCTGCGACAATCGCCTTGATCGCCCGGCCGGCGCGCGTCCCGCCCTCGAATGCCGCGCGGGCTTTCGTCGCGCACTCGGGACACAGGATCCCACCGTTCAACTCGTAGTACGACCGCTGGAGGGGGTTCCTGCACTCGGCGCAGGCCGTTGCCGCCGCCGTGCCGCCATAGTCGGCCCGATCGAACTGGAGCGGTTCTGTCTCGGACATTCGTGCCTCCTCAATCGGCTTTCTTCACGAATGGGTTCACCGCGCGCGACGATTCTGTCGCACCTCTGCCCGCCACGCTAGGGACAGCCGCTGAGTTCTGGGGGGAGTACGCCAATACTAGCACGTTCTTGACGTGCCGATCCGGCATCTGAGCAACGCCGTGCAGATTTTACCGCGACGATCCGTCTGCCGGCCGCGGCTGACCGTTCACGGCAAACAGATGCTTCTCGCCGCGCACGTACATCGTTCCGCCGGCCAGCGCCGGCGTCGCCATGATCGGCTCGCCCATGGAGTTCTTCGCGACCAGCTCGAACGTCGGTCCGCTGCGAACGACGAAGATCTCGCCGTCCTCGCTGGAGAGATAGATGCGGCCGTCGGCGGCCACGGGCGATGCGCTGAAGCCGCTGCCCTTGTGCTCGAGGCGCTGCCGGTAGATCTCCTTGCCGCTCGTCAGCTCGTACGCGTCGAACAGCCCGGCGTTGCCGAGGACGTAGACCGTGTCACCGTAGATGATCGGTGTGGGCATGTACGAGCCGCGGCCGGTCTTGCGCCAGGAGACGTTCGGACCGGATTCGGCGCCGCGCGCCGGAGTGATGTCGCCGCTCCCGCCCGGCTTGATCGCGAAGATCGGCCGTTCCGGCGCGCGGCCGCTCGCGACGATCACGATACCCTGCGAAAAAACGGGCGTGGGCGCGGTGATCTTCGAGCTGCCGCCCAGGCGCCAGCGCTCCTCGCCTGTCGCAGGATCGTAGCCCCGAATGAAGTTCGACGCGTTGGTCACGAGCTCCGGCCGGCCTCCCCCTGACGGCACGTACACCGTCGGCGTGCCCCATGACGGCAGCTCGGTGCGCGTCGTCTTCCACACGGTGCGGCCGGTCTTGATGTCAGCCGCCAGCACGAACGATTCGTTCTGCGTGTCGCACTGCACGATCACCATGCTCTTGTAGATGATCGGCGAGCTGGCCGTGCCCCACTCGTACGACGGCACGTCGTACGCGCCGGCATTCAGCACGCCGAGATCCTTCGACCAGATCGGCGCGCCGCTCATGTCGAACGCGTACAGGCCCTGCGAGCCGAAGAACGCGACGACGAATCGACCGTTCGTGGCGGGCGTCGCGTTCGCGTACGTCGCCTTGATGTGGCGCTTCTCTTTCGGCACGCCCTTGTACGCCGTGCGCGTCCACACGGTCTTTCCGGTTCGGCGATCCAGCGCCGCGAGGACCCACTGCTGCTCGGTGCGATCCTCGGACGCGGTGCCCTCTCCGTAGAGGCCCGGCTTGAACGTGGCGTCGGACCGGCTGCTGATCGCGCTCGTCACGAAGATGCGATCGTCCCAGACGATCGGACTCGAATGCGCGAGTCCGGGCACGGCGACCTTCCAGCGAACGTTCGTCCCCTTCACGCCGTCCCACGTGTCCGGCAGCTTCTGTCCATCGGCAACGCCGGACGCCGACGGCCCTCTGAACGCGGGCCAGTTGTCGGCAGCAGCGGACCGCGCGCGCGGCTCGAGCGCAAGAATCGAGGCGGCGATCGCGAACGCAAAGCCGAATGCTCGTTTGGTCATGGCATCAGCGCCGAAATCTGTCGAAGGTGGTGGTGCAAGTGATCGACGTAGTCCCTCATGAAGTAGTCGAGCGTCGCCGGACGATCTTCCGGCACCGCGCGCCACGCCAACTGGTGCAGGTTGTGGCGACGCCGCTCCCGCATCCGAACCGCGTCCGGCACCGCCTCCATCACCCTCGCGATGTGGAGATTGTATTCGCGCCAGAGATCCAGCAGCCCCTGCCAGGGCGCGTCCTGATATCGCTGCGCGGACACCCACGCGTCCTGCTCGTAGCCGGCAAAGATCAAATCGTCCTGAAACTGCGCGCGCACGAAGCGCTGATGGTTGTTCGACGCGGAATCGACGAGATGGCCGACGATCTCCTTGATCGACCATTTGTTCTCGGCGGGGCGCCGCATCGCGGCCTCCTCGCGCAGCGCCGCGAGCATCGACGACGCGCTCAGCACCGTGCGGCGAAGATCGTCGGCGTACTCGAGCATGGCCTAATGCTCGATGAGTCCGGCTCGCGGGGTCTCGGCGCGTCCGATCAACACCTCGATCATCGGCCGCACGTGCGCGCCGTACCGAAGGACCGATGGATACCGCCCGCTCTTCACGCGCTCCTCACCGACCTCTTCGTAGTGCGGCTTCCACGATGCCTCGCGAGGCGGCCGATCGTCGAGGCGCCGCACGAACTCGGTGCGAAACGCGTCGCACCCGTAGCGATCGAACGCGGCGGCCGCCTCGGCGGCAAGGGCCGTGTAGCGCCGGGCCGCGAAGAGCTTGCGCTCGAACGCCGCCTCGTCGAGCACGAGCCGTAGGCCGTCGCCCGATCCGTCCGGGTGCGCGACGAGATCCAGCTCGAACAGATCGATCGTGCGCCCCTCCAGGCGCGCGCGAGAGACGATCGTCCGCCCGAGCCAGTGGCAGACGTCGTGAACCGGGTTGAATCCTTCTTCCGCGTCGACGACGACGTGCCGCGCACCGCCGCGGCCGATCGCGTCCGCCAAGGGATCGATCAAGTCGAGGAACGGCTGCGCATCGCTCGTCATCAGCGTGCGATACGCCTCGCGATCCGCGAGCGGCGCGAAGACCGTCGCCGCGTGCGCTCCGGCCGTGCGCAGCAACGCCCGCGTGTCGTCCGCGCGAGAGACGCCGGTCGATCCAGATCCATCGGTGAGCACCGCGACCGTGGGAGCGACACGTTCGACGAAATGATGAAGACGCAACTCGTGCCCGGGATGGGCGAGAATGAAGAACCAGCCCGCCTCGGGGTGCAGGACACCTGACGAGTCGTCTGGAATGAAGGCTGGACTCAACGACGTCGGGGAAGTCTACCACGGCGCCTCGCCCGAAACGCGATCGACCTCAGCCAAAACATGTACGCCGAACCGGAGTATGATCCGGCCGGTGGAGGAGTTGAATGCGTAATGCGGTGATTCTCGCGGCGGTGTTCATGATGGCAATTGGAACGAATGCACAGACGCCCGCGCCGGAGCTCAAGGTCGGTGATCAGGCGCCGGACTTCAGCTTGCCGGCCTCCGACGGCAAGAGCTACAAGCTCTCGGACTACAAGGGCAAGAAGGCGGTCGTCGTCGCCTGGTTCCCGAAGGCGTTCACCAGCGGCTGCACGATCGAGTGCAAGTCGCTCGCGCAGAACGGCGACAAGATCCGGAAGTTCAACGTCGCGTATTTCATGGCGAGCGTCGATCCCGTCGAAGCCAACAAGGGATTCGCGGAGCAGGAGAAGGCGGACTTCCCGTTGCTGAGCGATGCGAACAAGGAGACGGCGAAGGCGTACGGCGTGCTGAACGCCAACGGCCTCGCCCGGCGCTGGACGTACTACGTCGGCAAGGACGGCAAGATTCTCGGGATCGACAAGGAAGTGAAGCCGGCCTCGTCCGCCGAAGACATGGTCGCGAAGCTCCAGGAATACGGCGTCGAGCAGACGAAATAGAGTCCGGCTATGCCGGATAAGATCAGCAACGTCCGGCTATGCCGGATAAGATCAGCAACGTCCGGCTATGCCGGATAAGATCAATAACGTCCGGCTATGCCGGACTAGCCGTCGAGAGCTGGGGCGCGTCTTTGGCGGCGCGTCTCAGCTTCGCGGCACCACCTTGATCTCGAACAGCTTCGGCCACCACTTCCCCGTCACGAAGAGGCGATCGCCGGCGGCATCGTAGGCGATGCCGTTGAGCACGTCCGCGCCCACCGCGTCGCGGGGATCGAGCAGCCCGCTCAGATCGATCCATTGCGTCACGTTCCCCGTCTTCATCGAGATTCTCGCGATCCGCGGCGTCTGCCACACGTTCGCGAGTATCTCGCCTTTGACGACCTCGAGCTCGTTGAGATCGTCGACCGGACGCCCGCCGTCGCGGACGACGAGACGGCCTGTTTCCTTCAGCGTCGAGGGATCGAAGAACCGCAGCGCGCCGCGCGCGTCGCCATCGCTCATGATCAGCCGCTTGCCGTCATGCGTGAGGCCCCACCCTTCGCCGGTGTACGTGAACGTTTTGAGCTGTTTGAACGTGCTCTTGTCGTAGACGAACCCGATCTCCGACTGCCACGTGAGCTGAACGATCGTGTCGCCCCAGACCGTGATGCCCTCGCCGAAATACCTCGCGTCGAGCGGCTGATGCTGAACGACCTTGCCCGTCTCGAGCTCCACTTTCCGGATGCCCGACTGCCCGTTCTGTCCGGTGCCTTCATAGAGGAAGCCGTCCACGTACTGTAGGCCCTGCGTGAACGCTTGCCGGTCGTGCGGATAGACCTTCACGATCTTGTAGCCCGCCACAGGGGCGCTCGTCGGTTTTTGCGCGCTCATCGAGGGATACATCATGAACCCTGACAACAACACAGCCGCGGCGATCGACGTTCGAGAAACCATGATGGATGGTACTACGGCTGTCCGTTCAGGGTTTCACGGGTTCACGGGTTCAAGGGTTCACGGGTTCAAGGGTTCACGGGTTCACGAGTTCACGCGTTCGAACCTGTGAACCCGCGAACCTGTGAACCCTTGAACCCGTGAACCCGTGAACCCTTGACCTGTGAACTTGTATAATTCACCGTCATGAAGAGATTGCTGCCGATCGCCGTCGGGATGTTCATCCTTGCCTCGCCGTTCGCGGCCGAGGAGCGAATCGACGCGGAAGTCAACGCGAAGATCCGCAAGGAAGGCATGGACAACTCGAAGATCATGCGGACGCTGCACTACCTCACGGACGTGTACGGTCCGCGCCTGACGGGATCCCCCAGTCTCAAGGCCGCCGGCGAGTGGGCCGTCAAGGAGATGGCGTCGTGGGGATTCTCGAACGGGCATCTCGAGCCGTGGGATTTCGGCAGGCCCGGGTGGACGAACGAGGTCGCCATCGGCGCGATCCTGTCGCCGGTGAAAGACAAGCTCGAGTTCGAAGTGCTCTCGTGGACGCCGGGCACGGACGGCACGGTGAAGGCGACAGCGTTCAACCTCGTGCCGCCGGAGCAGCCGACGAAGGACGAGCTCAACACGTATCTCGAGAGCGTCAAGCCGCAGGTGCAAGGACGGATCGTGCTCGTCGGGCGATCGCGTCCGGTCCCCGTGAATCTCGATCCGCCCGCGAAGCGGACGCCGGACGAGGTCGTGCGCAACCGGTACAACCCCGAGCCGAACGCATTGGCGGAGGGCGGACGTGAAGGGCGCGGCGGACGTGAAGGGCGCGGCGGCCGCGGCGGCCGCGGCAATCAGCCGCCGCGCGAGGGCGCGCTGAGCGCCGCCGACACGGCGCTGCGCATCAACGAGTTCCTGCTCGAGAACCGCGTCGCGCTGCGGATCAACGACGCCGCGCGGGAGCACGGACAGATCCGCGCGTTCCAGAACAACACCTACGATATCGCGAAGGTCGTGCCCACCGTCGTGATGCGCAACGAGGACTACGGCCGCATCGCGCGCATCCTCGCGGACGGCGTGCCGGTGGAGCTGCAGTTCACGATCGTCAATCGCATCCACCCCGACGGACGCACGGCGTACAACACGATCTCGGAGATCCCCGGCTCCGACAAGAAGGACGAGGTCGTGATGCTCGGCGGCCATCTCGATTCGTGGCACTCGGCCACCGGCGCGACCGACAACGCGATCGGCTGCGCCGTGATGATGGAAGCCGCGCGCATTCTCAAGGCCGCCGGTGTGCAGCCGCGCCGCACGATTCGCGTCGCGCTCTGGAGCGGCGAAGAGCAAGGGCTCCTCGGATCGCAGGCGTACGTGAAGGAACACTTCGGCAGCTTCGAGGCGCAGAAGCCGGACTACGCGAAGCTCGTCGCGTATCTCAACATCGACTCGGGCACCGGCCGCGCCCGAGGCGCGGGCGTGTTCGGTCCGCCCGAAACCGCCGCCGTCATTCGCGAGATCCTGAAGCCGTTCGAGGACTTCGGCGTCTTCGGCGCGTCGGCTACGAGCAGCCGCAACACCGGCGGAAGCGATCACACGTCGTTCAACAACGCGGGGCTGCCGGGGATTGGCTTCAACCAGGATCCGATCGAATACAACAGCCACTCGTGGCACACGAACCTCGACACCTACGAGCGCGTGATCGAGCAGGACGCCAAGCAGTCGGCCATCACGATCGCGTCGGTGCTCTATCACCTCGCGATGCGCGACGAGATTCTGCCTCGTTTTCCTGCCTCGGCGATGCCGCCTCTGCCACAGGGTCGCGGAGGCCGCGGGAACTAGACTGTCCGCGAATGGGCGGGAACGTTCGCCATCGGACACTCGCCCCGCCGCGAATCCCGGGATTCGCCCCAAAACCAAGACGATCCTCATCGGCACGCCGAATGCGTAGCCTCGCCCTCATGTCGCCGCTCCTCGACGCCCAGTACGCGCTTCGCCGCTTCAAATCGGCGCCCGGGTTCACCGCGATCGCCGCGCTGACGCTCGCGCTTGGCATCGGCGCGACGACGGCGATCTATTCCGTCGTCGATGCGTTGATGCTGAAGCCGCTGCCCTATGGCGATCCGGCCCGTCTCGCCGACCTGGGCACGCAAGGACGCACCGGCGTTCGTCGGTATTTCGACGGCAATCAGCTCGCGACGCTGAAAGGCCGAACCGATCTCTTCGCATCAGTCGACGCCTACAACTTCGCCGGCACGGTGCTCCTGGGCGCGGAGGGGTCCGCGCAAATCGCCGCCATGGTCGTCGGCGGCGAGTTGTTCGCGACGCTCGGCGTACGTCCGCAGCTCGGCCGAGTCATCGACGCGGCCGACGTTCGCGAACGGCGCGCGGTGATCGTGCTCGGCGACCGCATCTGGCGCAGCCAATTCGGCGCGGACCCAACGATCATCGGACGCGCGATCGGGCTCGACGACAAGACCGTAGAAGTCGTCGGCGTGATGCCGCCGTCGTTCAAGTTCCCTGGGGTCGCCCAGCAGGTCTGGATGCCGCTCGACTTGTCGTCGCCGATTGGCCGCAGGCCGCTGTTCCTCATCGCGCGCCTGCCACACGATCGTCCGATTGTGGAAGCGCGCGCGCGAATCGAGGGAAGCACCGTCGACGTGCCCAACGCGCAAGGCACGCCGGTCGCGACGCCGCTCCGGATCGCGCCCTCGCTCGGGACCTTCCTCAACGCGCCAGTACGCACGGCGATCCTTCTTCTCGCGGGCGCCGTCACGCTGGTGCTCCTCATCGCGTGCGCGAATATCGCGAACCTGCTGATGGTGCAGAACGCCGGACGCTATTCGGAGATTGCCGTTCGCGTCGCGCTCGGCGCGTCGCGCGCCGCGCTCGTCCGTCAGTTCCTGATTGAATCGGCGCTCCTATCGGCCGCCGGCGGTCTGCTCGGGCTGATCGCCGCGCAATGGTTCATCGACATCTTCGCGACGAACGCGCCGCAGGATTCCGGGATCAACGGCGTCAACCCGTTCGGCCTCGACGCGCGCGTCATTGCCTTTGCCGTTGCCGCAACGATGCTGACCGGCTGCTTGTCGGGAATCCTTCCAGCGATCCGAGGCTCGCGCGCGGCGTCGTACGACGCGCTGCGGTCGGGCGGACGCAGCGCGACGGATGGACCGAAGCAGGAACGTCTCCGCAACATGTTCGTCGTCCTGCAGCTGGCGGTATCGGTCGTGCTGCTCGTGGGCGCGACGCTGCTCGCGCGGACGTTTCTGCAGCTCACGCGCGTCGATCCCGGCTTCGATCCCCGGGGCCTGGCAAGCGCGCAGATCGAGCTGCCGTCGTGGAGATACCGGACGCCGAGCGCGAGACAGCAGTTCTTCGAGACGCTCGCCGAGCGGACGCGCGCGCTGCCGGGCGTGTCGGGCACGGCGCTCAGCAGCGGCGGCCTGCGGTTTGGCCTCACGTTCGAGGTCGAAGGCGCCGGCGTCGTCCTCGAAGAACCGAGGATGGAGGTCCCCTTCTCGTCGGTCTCCGCCAACTATTTCTCCGTGATGCGCATTCCGATCAAAGCGGGACGCAGCTTCACCGCCGAGGACGTCGTGGGCGCGCCGCCCGCGATCGTCATCAGCCAAGCGCTCGCGTCACGGCTGTGGAAGGATCGCAACCCCATCGGCCAGCGCTTTCGCATGAGCACGCGGCCCACGGAGCCCTGGTACACGGTCGTCGGCGTCGTCGGCGACGTATATCAGAACGATTACTCGGAGACGAGCAATCAGCCCGCCTATTACGTGCCGATCGCGCAGGCCGGAATGTCGTCGGTGATGACGATGGTCGCGCGGACGGAGAGCGACGCCTCGTCGCTGCTGCCGATGATTCGCGATCAAGTCAACGGGATCGATCCGGCGCAAGGAATCTGGAGGCTGCGCACGGCCGCGACCGAGCTCGCCGAATTCCTCGCGATGCCGCGTTTCTACACGCTGTTGATGGGAGGACTCGCCGGGTTCGGCGTCGTCATCGCCGCGGTCGGCTTGTACGGCGTCCTCGCGTACGCGATCTCGCAGCGCACGAGAGAGTTTGGCGTTCGCCTCGCGCTCGGCGCCCAGAAAGCGGACGTGCTCGGTCTCGTCCTGCGCAGCGGCGGAATCGTCACCGCGCTCGGTCTCGGCGCAGGGATCGCGGGCAGCGTGTTCGCGACACGATGGATCGAGTCGATGCTCATCGACGTCCCGCGCATCGATCCGATCTCGTACGCTGCCGCTACGCTGCTATTCGCGCTCGTCGCGCTCGCCGCCTGCTGGATTCCGGCAAGGCGCGCCACGAACGTAGATCCGATTGTCGCGCTGAGGTATGAGTGAGTCTGACGGGGCTCGGGACTCGAGAACCCGCTCTCAGAATGAACTTCCGGATCCCGGATCCCGGATCCCGGATCCTGACTATTTTCCAATTCGATAGATCTTCGTTTCCGTCCTGACATAAATCGAGCCGCCCGCTATCGCGGGCGATGCGAGCGTCATCTCGCCGAGATCGTTCGTCGCGATCTCCTTGTACGCATCGCCCCCGTCGAGCACGAACATCGTGCCGGTTTCGTCCAGCAAGTAGACACGATTTCCAGCCGCGACCGGCGACGCCGAGAACGTGTGCCCGCCGCCCCCCACTCTGACCTTGTAGATCTGCTCGCCGGTCTTCGCGTTCAACACCGCGAGAATGCCCGTGTCGTGGACCAGATACGCTTTGCCCTGATGCACGAGCGCGGACGGCGTGTAGCCGGACGCGCGCGGATGGCGCCATACGATGAAGTCGTTGCTATCGGTGCCGGGCGCAGGAGTGATGTCGCCAGACGCTCCAGGCTTGATCGCGAGGAACGGACGGTTCGCGTCGCCTTGCGATCCGCTGCCGACGTAGAGCCAGCCGTTGGCGGCGAGCGGCGATGCGGTCGGCATCGACATGCCGCTGACGCGCCACAGCTCCTTGCCGTCGAGGCCGTAGGACAGGATCATGCCGTGCCCGAGCGTCACGATCTCCGTACGCGTCTCGTTCGTCCACACGAACGGCGTCGTCCAGGAGGAGCGCGGCAGGCCGATCGCCGGCCGCGCCGTGCGCCACAGCTCCTCGCCCGTCTTCGCGTCGAGCGCGGTGACGAACGACTCGGCCTCGCTGTCGTGCAGGAGGTACAGGCGGCCTTCGTGCGCTATCGGAGATGATGCGGTGCCGAAGTCCAGGTAGATCGGCTGCGGCGGCCAGTGCTTCTTCCAGAGCAGCTTGCCGTCGAGCGTGTAGCAGAAGAGTCCCACGTTCTGACCGAACGAGACGTAGAGCCGTTCGCCGTCCGTGAACGGCGTCTCGGAGGCGTACGTGTTCTTTCGATGTCGCCCACCCGATGGCTTCGCGCGGTGCGCTTCCTGCTCCCACTTGATCTTCCCGGTCTGCGCGTCGAGCGCGTAGACCATGTAGCGGATGTCGTCCGACTCCTCGGGCGATTCGGTGTCTCTCGCGCGGACGCGCTTCTCGATCTCGTCTCCCGACAGGCCCTGATCGCGCAGCTGCGCGATGTATTCGTTGCCATAGAGGCCCGGCGTCGGCTGCTTGAACGGCTTGCCGGTGATACCCGACGTGACGAACACCGTATCGCCCCAGACAATGGGCGACGACCAGCCCTGACCGGGGACCGCTGTCTTCCACGCGACGTTCTCGGTCGTCGACCATTTTTCTGGCACGCGCACGCCGGGCGCGATGCCGCTCATCGCATGGCCGCGAAACCCGGGCCACGTATCTTCGGGTTTGGGATTAGCGGCAGCGGATGGTGGCAAAGCAGCCGCTATGACTGTGACCATCGCCGCGATCAACGTCGACCGTTTCATGGGAAGAGAGTACTACGACAGAGACAGTCGACAGTCGGGAGTCGGCAGTCGGCAGTCGCAGTCGGTAGTCGCAGTCGTCAGTCGGCAGTCGCAGTCGGCAGTCGTCGTTAGTCATCAGTCGACAGTCGTCCGTCTAAATC
>DATBJJ010000146.1:0-10894 GCA_036556425.1 Vicinamibacterales bacterium | reverse complement strand
TCGCTTGCAATTCTCGATAAGCAGAAGAAGATACATCACTTAGGGGCACGGAGTCAACCAATATGGCGAGGAAACAGAGGCCGCGGCGCGGTCCGGCCAAGCGGTCGGGCACGAGCTCAGCAAAAGCGCGCAAGCGCACCGCTCCAAAGGCTCGGCCGAAAGGCCGAAAAGCCGCCGCCGCCAAGCGCCCCGCCAAAGCGAAACGCCGGACCCACGCCAGACGCTCGACGCAAGCCAAACGCGCAACCCCAGCCAAGCCCGCGACACAAGCCAAAGCCGCGCCCCGAAAGAAGCCGGCGGCCGTCGCACGCCAGCGGCCGGCGCCGTCGTCGCTCGAGCGCGCGCGACGTCATCTCCCCGAGGTCGAGAACAACGTCCCGACGCCGCCGTCCTCGCTCGATATGGATCGAACGCCGTCCGCCGCGCGATCCGGACGGCAAGTCTCGGCCACCCAGCGCAGCCAACACAACGAGACCAGTCCGGAGCTCACGAGCGGCGACGTCGACGCGAATTGGGAAGATGCGTACTCGGTTGGCGACGAAGCGCCCGGCGGCGACAATCCCACGCCGGATCAGGATCGCGTCGACGACATCGGACGCGCGCTCGGCGTCGAGTATCAGGACAACGAGGAGCTGAAAGCCTCGGAGAAGATCACCAAACGGGACAAGCACCGCTGGGAGCTTGATCCCGCCTCGTCGGAGGACTATCAGGACAGGGACTGATTGCGAATCGCAGATTGCAGATTGCCTGCTACTTCCGATTCACCAGCGCCAATACCCTCTCGATCACCTCTTCGACCGGCACGCCCGTGGTGTCGATCTCAATCGCGTCGGCCGCGCGCATGAGCGGCGCGGTCGAACGCGTGCGATCGCTGCGATCGCGCGCCTCGAGCGCCGTCGCGACGTCTTCGACGGCGGCGCCGGTACGGCCTGCGGCGTGCGCGGGATCGTTCGCGCGGCGGCGCGCGCGCTCACCAGGCGCGGCGTCGAGATACACCTTGACGTCGGCGTTCGGGAACACGACCGTGCCGATGTCCCGCCCCTCCATCACCACGCCGCCGTCGCGTCCGATCTCGCGCTGCTGAACGATCAGGATCGATCGAACCTTGGGCAGCCGCGCGACCGCCGCGGCGGCCGCGTCGATCTCCGGCGTGCGTATCGCGCGCGCGATGTCCTCGCCGTCGACGGAGACCGCGCCGTCGATCACGTGAATCCGCGCGCGCCGCGCGACGTCGGCCGTCGCCTCTTCGTCGCTCAGATCGATGCCTTCGCGCAGCGCCTTCCACGCGACCGCTCGATACATCGCGCCCGTATCGACGTGGTGGTAGTCGAGACGATGGGCGACGGCACGGGCGATCGTCCCCTTGCCCGCGCCGGAGGGACCGTCGATGGCAATGATGAAACCGGGACCGCGGCTCACAACTGCTATTATCCTCCGCGATGGCGTCACGCCGGCGCTCGGTGCTTCTCCTCGGATTTCCTGCCGCTCTCCTTCTACTCTCCTACGTTGCACTGCACGACCACGTGCGGGGCGCGGCCTTCGTCGTCAAAGCCGCGGGCATGCAAGGCGCGGCCAGAACGGCGGCCGAGTGGGAAGCGGGCGAGGTCGCCGAACAGCGGATCGCGATTCCATGGCGCGGCGGCACGCTGCCGGCGCGCCGGTATCTTCCCGCCGGCCGCCGCCACCGCGCGTTCCTGCTCGTGCCTGGCGTTCACGCGTCCGGCGTGGAGGAGCCCCGGCTCATCGGCTTCGCGCGCGATCTCGCATCGATGGGCCATCCCGTCGTCACGATCGGGCCGCCGGATCTCGCGCGCTACACGATCACGCCGGAGACGACGGACGCGATCGAAGATGCGGCGCTGTGGCTCGCGTCCGAGCGCGATCTCGCGCCGGACGGACGCATCGGCATGATGGGCATCAGCTTCGCCGGCGGGTTGTCGATCGTGGCGGCCGGCCGCGCGCCGCTCGGCGGAAAAGTCGCCGCGGTGGTCTCGCTCGGAGGGCACGGCGATCTTCAGCGCACGCTCCGCTATCTGTGCACGGGCATCCTGCCGGATGGGAGCCGCAAACCGCCGCACGACTATGGCGTGGTGATCATCCTGCTCGGCGTCGCCGCCGAGGTCGTCCCGCCCGAGCAAGTGGCCGGGCTGCAGAACGCGGTGCTGATGTTCCTAGAGGCGTCGCGGCTCGATCTCATCGACAAGGCGGAGTCCGCCGCGACGTTTCAACGCACGATCGCGCTCGAGTCGACGCTGCCGGAGCCGTCGCGCACCTTGATCGGCTACGTCAATCGCCGCGACGTCGACGCGCTCGGCAAGATCCTGCTGCCCCACGTGTCGAGCATCAGCGCGTCGCCCGCGCTGTCGCCGTCAGCGTCCACGCCGCCGACCGCGCCCGTTTTTCTTCTGCACGGCGCCGGCGACAACGTGATTCCGGCGGCGGAATCGGTCGTGCTCGCGCGCGACCTTGCGTCGCGCGGGGCGACGGCGCATCTTCTCGCGACCCCGCTCATCACGCACGCCGAAGTCGATCGGGGCGCGCACGTCGGCGACATCATGCGGCTCGTGCGATTCTGGGGGCTGGTCCTGGGAGAATGAATGTCGGGATCGGGGATCCGGGATCGGGGATCCGGAATCGGGTTTCCCGGATCCCTGATCCCGGATCCCTGATCCCCTCTTGAGCGAAGCGACCTCTCGCGCGGTCAGCTCTCTGAACTGTCCCGGCTTCAATCGATCGTCGGCGATCGGACCGATGCGCACGCGCCGGAGGCTCACCACCGGATGGCCGATCGCGTCGCACATCTTCCGGATCTGCCGGTTGCGCCCTTCGTGAATCACGATCGACAGAAACGCCTGCGGTCCGCTCGGCGCGTCGATCGTCCGGCGCACCCGCACTTCCGCCGGGGCGGTCTTTCGTCCATCGATCACCACGCCTCGCTCGAGCCGTCGCATCAGTCGCGGCTCCGGCACGCCGCGCACGCGGACCTCGTACTCGCGGGCGACGCCGTGCCGCGGGTGCGTCAACCGCGCCGCGAGCTCGCCGTCGCTCGTCAACAGCAGCAAGCCCTCGGAGTCGTAGTCGAGGCGGCCGACCGGATAGATGTAATCGCGCACGCCGCCTTCGGCGACGAGATCGATGACCGTCGGCCTGTGCTCCGGATCGGATCTGGTCGTGATGTAGCCGCGCGGCTTGTTCAGGAGAATGTAGCGCGCGGCGCGCGGCGGTTTGATCCGGCGGCCGTCGACGCGGATGTCGTCAGCGTCCGGATCGGCTTTCGTGCCGAGCGTGGTGACGGTCGTGCCGTTGACGCTGACGCGTCCCTGCGTGATGAGCCCTTCCGCCGCTCGCCGCGACGACACGCCGGCGGCGGAGAGGAGTTTCTGAAGGCGAATGGGTGGCATTGTCGGGATCCGGGATCCGGGATCGGGGATTCGGGATCCGGGATCGGGGATCCGGGATCCGGGATCCGGGATTCGTTCAGATCCTAGTCGAGCGGCTCAGTGCACCGTTCCATCCGCGCCGTCGCCATCGTCGAACGGCAGCGCGGTTGGCGCGGTGCTCGGCTCGATCAGTCCGCTCGGAAGCTCGAAGCCGAGCGCGTCGGACATCTCCTCGACCTTCGGCAGATCGCTGAGATCGTTCAGGCCGAACCGTTCGAGGAACTCGCGTGTCGTCGCATACATGAACGGGCGGCCGATCACCTGCTTGCGGCCCACGGTCTTGATCAACTTCCGCTCGATGAGCGTCGACAGCACGCCGCCGCTGCTCGTCACGCCGCGGATCTCGGCGATCTCCGGCGCGGTGATCGGCTGCTTGTACGCGATCACGGCGAGCGTCTCGAGCGACTGGACCGACAGCTTCTGCGTCGTCCGCTCGTGGAAGAGTTTGCGCACCCACTCGTGGAACTCGGCGCGCGTGACGATCTGATAACCGCCCGCAACCTCGACGATCTGGAGCCCTCCCGGACGCGTGTAGTCGGCGCACACGGCGTCGAGCGCGGCGTCGACGTCTTCCTTGGGCTCGCCGTCCATCAGCCGATACAGCGCCTTTCGCGTAAGAGGCTCGGGCGACGCGAAGATCAAGGCCTCGACGATCGGTTTGAGATGGTCAGACAAGGGTGTCCTCGTTCTTTTCCTTCGCGGTTTCTTCCGCGTGCCGCTCCTCCGGATCGAGCAGCGGTTTGGGCGCGTCGGCGGGGCGCGCGCGTTTGTACACGCGAATCGGCGCCATCGCGCCTGCCTGGAACACGCGCACCAGCTTCAAGCGGATCATCTCCAGCAGCGCGAGGAACGTGACGACGAGGCCGGCGCGCGACTGCACGTCGGCGAAGAGCTCCTCGAACCCGCACGCCTCGGTCTCGGACAGCTTGGAGAGCAGCTGCTCGATGCGATCCTCGATCGGAATCTGCTCGCCGGGCAGGTACATCTTCGGCCGCTGCTTCGAGCGTTCGACGACGGTGCGGAACGCGGCGATGAGGCTGAACAGATCGACTTCGATCTCCGGCTCCGGCGCCTCCCCGGCGATTTCGGTGATTGGCCCGTCCGGACGCGTCCACTGCGCGCTTCGAAGCGTCTCACGCTCGTGCAGCAGCTCCGCCGCCGCCTTGAACTTCTGATGCTCGAGCAGGCGGCGGACGAGCGCTTCGCGCGGATCCTCGTCCGGATCTTCTTGCGCGGGATCGGGACGCGGCAGCAGCGTGCGCGATTTGATGTGGATGAGCGTCGCCGCCATCACGAGAAATTCTCCCGCGACGTCGAGGTTCATCTCCTGCATCAAATCGATGTAATCGAGGTACTGCTTGGTGACGAGCGCGATCGGAATGTCGTAGATGTTCAGCTCGTTCTGCTTGATCAGATGCAGCAGCAGATCGAGCGGCCCCTCGAAGTTCCCGAGCCTGACGGGATACGCTTCCAGAACGGATTCGAATTCAGGGTGTTCCATGTCTGGCTCAGGGCTTAGGGCTCATGGCTTACGCTCGAGGAAGATCTTCTCACCGATAATTCAACTTCACCGCGCTTCGTACTCGCTCCATGGTCTCCTGGGCGATCGCGCGCGCCTTCTTCGATCCGTCGTCGAGGATCTCGCGCAGCGTTGACGGCTTGGCAAGCGCGGCCGCGCGGCGTTCGCGCAGCGGCTCGAGATGCGCGTTCAACGCCTTTGCGAGTTTCGTCTTCACCTCGACGTCGCCGACCTTCCCGGCGCGATATCGAGTCTTGAGATCCTCGATCTCCGCGGCGTCGGGATTGAACGCGTCGTGATACATGAACACCGGGTTGCCCTCGACCGTCCCCGGCACATCGGCGCGGACGCGCTTCGGATCGGTGTACATCTGCATCACTTTCTTCCGCACCGCCTCGGCATCGTCCGAGAGGTTGATCGTGTTGCCGTAGCTCTTCGACATCTTGCGATTGTCGAGGCCGGGCAGCCGCGGGAACGTCGTCAGCAGCGGCTGCGGCTCGACGAACAGCTCGCCGAAGAAATTGTGAAACCGCCGGACGATCTCGCGGCTCAACTCGAGATGCGCGACCTGGTCCTCGCCAACGGGAACGTACCGGGCATTGTAGATGATGACGTCCGCCGTCTGCAGCAGCGGATAGCCGAGAAACCCCAGTGTCGACAGATCTTTTTCGGAGAGCTGGTCCATCTGTTCTTTATAGGTCGGGACCCGCTCGAGCCAGGGGATCGGCACCGTCATCGACAGCAGGAGAAACAGCTCCGCATGCTCCGGCACGCACGACTGGACGAACAGCGTGCTGCGCTCCGGATCCAAGCCCGCGGCAATCCAGTCCGCGACCATGTCGTACGCGTTGGCGACGACTTCCGACGTGTCGGCATAGTCGCTCGTGAGCGCGTGCCAGTCGGCGACGAAGTAGAAGCAGTCGTACTGATCCTGCAGCGCGGCCCAGTTGTTCAGCGCGCCGGCGAGATGGCCGAGGTGAAGCTTGCCGGTCGGGCGCATGCCCGAAACCACGCGGGGTTTCACGGAATGAGGATCCCCCACAGAAGCCGCGCCGGCGGCATGATCAACGCGTTGAGGATGCCGGTGAACATCATCGCGTACAAGATGATGAAGCCAAACGGACGAAGGCGATCGAACGTCTGCGCGGCGGCCGGCGGCAGCAGGCCTGCCAGCACGTTGCCGCCGTCGAGCGGCGGAACGGGAACGAGGTTGAACATCGCGAGGAGGATGTTGATCTCGACGAATTGCAGCAGCGGCGAGGACCCGTACGACGGCGTGGCGGTGATGGCAATTGCGGCTGCGCCAAGCACGGCGAGCAGGATGTTGCTCGCGGGGCCGGCCGCGGCAATGACCATGAAGTCACGCTGCGGGTGGCGGAGCCGGCTCGTGTTGACCGGCACGGGCTTCGCCCAGCCGATGATGGGCAGATTGCTCAGCGCGGCGAGCAGCGGCAGGAGGATCGTCCCGATCGGATCGATGTGCACGATCGGGTTGAACGACACCCGTCCGAGCAGCCGCGCGGTCGGATCGCCGAGCCGATCGGCCGTCCACGCGTGCGCCGCCTCGTGCACCGTCAACGACAGCAGCACGATGGCAATGGGAACGACGATCGACAGGATGTCAGGCGGCAGTTGGTTCACCGGAGCGAGGCTGCGGGAATGGCTACAGCGTAAGGGAAGACCGCTGGATTATCAACTACTCGACGCGAAATGCGCGAGCACCGCGTCCGCTGTCTTCGCGCCGACCACGCGCACGAGCTCCTCACGCGTGGCGCGTCGAACGCCGGCAACGCTGCCGAACGCCGTCAGCAGCTGCTTGCGGCGCCGCGGACCGATGGTCGCGATGGCGTCGAGATCGGATCGCAAGCTCCGCTTCGCGCGGCGCTGACGGTGGAACGTCACCGCGAAGCGATGTGCTTCGTCGCGGATGCCGCGAATCAGGAGCAGCGCCGGGCTGTCTTCGGCGAGCGCGATCGGCGCCTCGCGGTCGCGCAGGAACAGCAGCTCCTCTTTCTTCGCGATCCCCACGGCAATCAACCGTCCGAGCCCCAGCTCCTCGAGCGCGAGATACGCCGCCGACAACTGCCCTTTGCCGCCGTCGATCAGAATCAAATCGGGAAACGGTCCGCCGGCTTCGAGGATCCTGCGGTAGCGGCGAAGCACGACCTCTCGCATGGCGGCGAAGTCGTTCTGCAGCCGCTGCTCGCCGCTCGCGGTGCGCTGCTCGTCAGAGATCTGCTGCATTTCGGGCAGCGAGCCGCGGACAGCGGGCAGCGTGCCCCGAATCCGGAACTTCCGATACTCCCCCTTCCGCATCCGCCCGTCTTCGCACACCACCATCGACGCGACCGTGTCGGTCCCTTGAATCGTGGAGATGTCGAAGCACTCGATGCGGCGGGGCATCGCCGGGAGCTCGAGCACCGCGCGAAGGGTTTCGAGCGCGTCGTAGTGCGCCGCGGTGTTCTCGTTGAACCGCTGCTGATACGACACCTCGGCGTTCCGCGCGGCGAGGTCGAGCAAGCCGCGCTTCTCGCCGCGCTTCGGCACGACGATGCGCACGCGGCGCTCGGCGCGCGACGCGAGCCACTCTTCCAGCACGGAGACTTCCGACTCGCCGATCGGGATCGGCACGTGGATTTCCGGCGGCGGCACGCGATCCTCGTAGAACTGCTGCAAGGCGGCCTGCAGGACGTCTTTATCAGTGCTCGCGGGGCTCAATCCTCTCTCGCTCTCGGTGGTCAGCTCGATCCGTTCGACGACGCGTCCGTGGCGGACCTGGAAAACCTGAACTGATGCGCCGGCAGGACCGACTTTCAATCCGAGCGCGTCGCGATCGCCGAGCTCGGCGCTCGCCATCTTCTGCTGCCGCGTGCCCAGCGTCTCGATCGTCCGGACGGCGTCGCGAAGCTGCGCCGCCTGCTCGAACCGCTCGCTCTCGGCCGCTTCGGTCATGCGCTGACGAAGCGTCGCGGCGAGCTCATCGTTTCGGCCTTCGAGGAACAGCTTCGTGTGCTCCACCGCGGCGCGGTAATCCTCGGGCGAGCAGATGCTCCGGACGCACGGCGCGATGCATCGCTTGATGTCGAACTCGAGGCACGGCCGCGCGCGCTCGCCCGTGATCACTTCGTTGCACGACCGGATGCCGAACAGACGATGCGTCAACCCCATCGTGCGGCGGCCGAGCGACGCCGGCAGAAACGGCCCCGCGTAGTAATGCTCGTCGCGCTGCACGCGCCGCGCGACGAGCACCCGCGGGAACGCCTCCCCCATCGTCAATTGCAGGTACGGGTAGTTCTTGTCGTCCCGGAGGAGAATGTTGTAGCGCGGCGTGCGATGTTTGATGAGATGATTCTCGAGCGCCAGCGCTTCCATGACCGAGTCGGTGACGATGAACTCGAGGCGCTGGGCTTCGTCGAGCAGGGCATCGATGCGCGGACTCGTGCCGTGGGCCGCGAGATAGCTGCGAACGCGATCGCGCAGCACCCGCGCCTTGCCGACGTACAGCGTCTCGCCCGCGCCATTATCGAAGACGTAGACGCCGGGCTGCTCCGGCAAACGGGCGATCTGGGCCTTGAGATCACGAATTGGCATACGATAGACTGCGCATTTTGGCGCCTGCCGTAACCTTACATTGTAGCGCGCCGCCCGAGGAACGCGTCCGGCTGAAGCCGGGCTCTACACAATGACTTTTACTGGGCTCATCGGGCGCATCTGCCTGTATCCCCTACAGCTCATCATCAACACGTGTGTGAGGCTGCGGATCCATCCGAACATCCTCACGTTCGTCGGCGTGCTCATCAACATTGCCGCCGCGTGGGCGCTCGGCCTTGGGAAGTTCGTCATGGCCGGGTTCATCATGATGGTGGCGAACATCTTCGACTACATCGACGGCAAGGTCGCGCTGGAGCTGGACGCGGTCAGCGCGTTCGGAGGATTCTGGGACTCGGTCATCGATCGCTTCTCGGATCTGTCCCTCTTCCTCGGGCTGATCTTCTTGTATTCCTCCTTGCACCGGACCAACTACGTCATCGTCGCCGCGCTCGCAATGATCTTTGCGATCATGACGAGCTACACGCGCGCCCGCGCGGAGTCGCTGATCCGCAAGTGCAAGGTCGGCTTCATGGAGCGCCCCGAGCGCATCGTGCTCTTCATGATCGGCGCGTTCACCAATCGCATGGCGGCGGTGCTGTGGGTGATCCTCGTGCTCTCGGTGTTCACGGTGGCCGATCGAATCATCTACACGTATCTGGCGCTCAGAGACGCGCGCGAGGAGGCGATCGCATGAAATCGGAGACGCCGCTGCCCCTTCGCGTGCTGTGGAATGCGTTCTTCTGGACCTACGAGCGCGCGACGTGGCAGTACGACCTAATGGTGATCGCGATCCTGGCGTTCGTCTGGCTCACCCCGCCCGACTGGCTCGCCGATCCGATGGCGCAGGGCCCGGGACCGATCGGCTGGCTGCTCGAACAGCTGCGCTGATCCCGCGGTCCGCGAGCTAGACGTCCTCTCGCTCGTCGTGCATCCCCAGATCGAGCGCCTTCCCCGTGAAGTGGATGTCGTGTGCCGCGATCTTGTCGCGCAGGAGGCGCCGCGCGGCGCCGTAATACCGCTCCGGCACGACGAGCTGCCGCGCGAACGCGCGCATGCGATAGATCATCACGAGCGTGACGTGCTGATGGCCGTCCTCCCGCCAGCGGAGGCCGCCGATTCTCGAGTACGGAATGAAGCCGCTCTCCGCCCAGATGCCATCCTGATAGAACCCGCGGCCGATCTTCAGGCTCAACGGCAGCGCGTAGCCGTAGTAGACGAGCATCATCGTCTCGCCAAACACGCGAATCGGATGCTGCTTGAGCACGGCAAGCTTGTAGACGATCAGCACGGCGAGCACCGCGCCAAGCACGAGCAGCAACCCGTAGAAGGGCGGCTTTCGGCCGGGCCAGGTTAGCAGCGCCGACGAGCGGATCTTGAGGAAGCGTGCGAACTGCGCGAAGAGACGCACGTTGGCGACGAGAAAACCGACGCCAAGAAGGATGAGAAAGCGGGACAGCGTATCCATCGCGACCGGCACCCCTCCGCTGCAGCGAGACGAGCCGATTTTATTATTGTCCGAGACGGGGATCGAAACAGCGCCGGCAGCGCGCTTCGTAGGTGCCCTGCGCGCCGACGAGCACGCGCTCGCTGCTCGCGACGAGGCGCTGGGTGTGATTGGCGGGCGCGCCGCAGACCATGCAGATGGCGAGCGTCTTCGTGATGTACTCCGCAATCGCGAGCAGCTGAGGCATCGGCTCGAAGGGCTTGCCGAGATAGTCCTGATCGAGGCCGGCTACGATCACGCGCTTGCCCTGGTCCGCGAGCGCGTTGCACACCGCCGGAAGCTGCGCGTCGAAGAACTGCCCTTCGTCGATCCCGACGACCTCCGTGTCGGCCGCCACGTTCTCGAGCAGCTCTTTCGACGACGCGGTGTTTTCGGAGGCGATGCGCATCTCGCTGTGCGAGGTGATGTGATCGTCGCCGTAGCGGTTGTCGATCTTCGGCTTGAAGATCTGCACCTTCTGCCGCGCAATCTGCGCCCGGCGCAGCCGGCGAATGAGCTCTTCGCTCTTCCCGCTGAACATGCTGCCGGTGATCACCTCGATCCAGCCGGAGGTCGCGGGACGATGCTGATCGCTATCCATTCTGTGAATTCAGTTGGTTCAAGGGTTCAAGGGTTCACGGGTTCAAGGGTTCACGGGTTCAAGGGTTCAAAGGTTCAAGGGTTCAAAGGTTCAAGGGTTCAAGGGTTCAAAGGTTCAAAGGTTCAAGGGTTCAAAGGTTCAAGGGGTTCAAAGGTTCAAAGGTTCAAGGTTCAGCTTGGTTCTACGCGCGACTTAGTGGCCCCCCTATTGCAGCGCCCCTTCAGTGCCCGGAGGGAGGGATTGTGCGCAAGGCAGCGTGG
>DATBJJ010000145.1:0-40022 GCA_036556425.1 Vicinamibacterales bacterium | reverse complement strand
CCGGCGCGGGCCTCCCGTCTCCCGTCATTACGCGGATCGGATCCGCGCTCATCCGCGCGATCCGCGTGATCCGCGTCTTCTCTCCCATCACTTCGCACGAGCCGGCTGATCGCGATCAGGGCAATCGAATTTCTGCGTTGTCGATGCCGATGGAGGCGGGTTGCACATCCAGGCCGCTGCTGTAGTTACTCACGTACCATTCGGTCCATCCATCGCTGAATCTGGTCTGGACCCCAGCTAGATCCCACAACAGTGTCCGATTCTCTCCATCTCCCTGCCAGATCGTGATCCGTCCCGACGCGGTCTCTCGGCTCTCGTAATAAGCCTCGAGATAGAACCACTGATTCACGGGAACATTGATGGTTGCCAGCGGCGCCGGGGCTTCTCCCGTTTGAGCGTTCCGCAGCTGGAGAAACATGCTTCCATCGCCCGGGCGGTTGTAGACGTTCACGTGCCAGAACACCTCGTTCCGCGGCGGATCGGTCGTCTTGGACTTCCATCCAAAGATGTTCCAGAACGCCGAATCGAGACTCCCGACCAGGCGGTAGTTTCGAGGAAAGTAGTACCAGACTTTGTAATAGAGGTCGGGATGCTCGATCGGCTCCTTCCATCTGAACAACCTCGTGCCGGAGACCGTTTCGCTGCCGCACGGCGCGGTCATTCTCAGCTCGAGCCCGAAGCGGCCTCCGTCTGGAGGAGGCACGACGTTCGGCGTGCCGGGATCGTTGTCGTAGACCGTGAACGTGGTCCCGGCGCATCCGCTGTTGAGTTCCCCACCCCCAAAGTTGACGCCCGCCGGCTGATACCAATTCGCCTCGCCCGGTCCTTCGTGGTCGGCAAACCAGAGGACTTGTCCTTGAGCTCGAACAGTCGTCGTCTGGCGAATCGGAGCAAGTACCAGCAACGGGAGGCCAGCCAGGCCCGCAGCCAGAAGCCATCTCAATCGGTTGGACATGTGATCCTCCGACATCTTTCTCAGTCCTTGGATCGCGCTGCTATCGGCGGTCTCTTGCCGCGCCCCTCGATGCCGTTGTAGCCGTTGCACACCTCGACATCCTCCAGGCTTGCCGCGGCGAACCAGCGTCGGATGGTGGACAGCGTTTGCGGCGAGTCGTAGCGGGGCGAGAGCATGTCAAAGGTGTCGAGATACGCCCACTCCTTGAGCAGCGCTCCACTCACGCCGGCGAAGCTGTAATCGGCGACGAGCAGCCGCCAATTGATCGAATGGCCGATGCGAGGAATCCTGCCGATGGCCCTGCTGAGGGGCCACATCACGTCGACCCACTTCTTGCTGAACTGGTAAAGGCGATCCGGCGGTACGCGTCGTGTCAACGGCCGCACGTAATACTTGGTCTGCAGAAACATTCCAGGCAGTTTCTTCTTGTAGACATCGACGACCAGCTCTCCACCCGGCTTCAGCATGGGTGGCAATGCCAGGAAGGTCTTGCGTACGTCGGGCGTGTGCTGCAGCATGCCAAAGCAGAACACTTTGTCGAACGCGCTGCGCCGGAATGGCATCTGATACACGTCGCCCTGAACAATCAGAACGTTGGGCTTGGTGCCGTTCGATTGATAATTGGCATCGACGGCGGCGCTGTAGTCCATGGAGACCACGAATGCTCCCGTAGAGGCCGCCTGCTCGGTAAACCGCCCCGCCCCGCTACCCACCTCGAGAATGACTTCACCAGACAAATCCCGCGGCCAGCGAGTTTCCTCGAAGAAGCGCTTCTCTGACAGGTTCAGTCGTGTGTAGCTGTCGTACTGTGTTCTTGCGTGCTCCGTCCATTCGAGGCCGAAGCTGGACGCGTAGTTGTCGCTCGAGACGAACCGCGGAATACCCCGTACGACCGGATATGCGCGACGACACGTCAGGCACTCGAGCCGCGCGCGCTCGATGAAGATCCCGTTCCACGTGCTGACGGAATCGATCGTGAGATTGGCAGCGCATCGGGGACAAACCAGGTACTGCAGATCCGTCTCTCGCATGGTGGTTTCTCAGGATGAACGCCTTGTACGATGTGCGGCGCCGACGTCGTTCACGCTGTGGCGACGAGCGCAATGCCGGACGGCCAGAGTGCCAGGCGAAGCACGCCAGCAGCATGTCGGCGCAGGCGACGGGGAAAGCGCGAGATGACGCGCTCGATACTGGACAGATACAGGAGATAGCTGCGGCTGCGCCTGGGATACGGTCGTCGGCCGCATCGAGCGCGCACTGCACGAGGCAACCGGAAGACAGCGTCTATCCGCTCGAAACCGGCAGCGTACACCGCCCTTTGCAGGTCGCGGTATGTGTACTCCTTCAAGTGCATTCCCTGAGGCTGCTCGCTGCCGAATACACGCGAGACATCGAAGGGGCCCTCGAAGGCGTGCGGCGTCGCGAACGCGTAGCGGCCGCCCGGCTTGAGGATGGCGCGGACGCCGGCGAAATGCGCGACGAGATCGTCCGGGTGCAAGTGCTCGATCACCTGGTCGCTGATCACCGCGTCGTACGACTCAGGTGCCTCGAAGCGTTCGAGATGGACGCCGTCGGAAACCGTCCAGCGTAGCGATGGGCGAGCGGCGGTCCACTTGCTGCCCCGCTCACGGGTAATCTCGGTGGCCGTGCACTCGTAACCGCGGCCGGCCAGCGCAGCCACCAGGCGTCCCCTGCCGGATCCGACCTCGTAGATCCGCTTTGGCGGCGGACCGACGAGCCGAGACCAGTCCTCCGCTTCATCGCCGGACTCGCTCGACAGAGTTCCGGTCAGGTCGTTCAGCCACGGCAGCTCCGAATAGAGCGTCGTGTAACAGTGCTCGAACACGTCCCAGCGATGCGCGGGCTCGGACGATAGCAGCTCTCTTGTCAGGCGCCGCTCCAATGCCCAGTGATGGCGGATCATCGCCTCGGTGATAGGAGCCCCGTCTGGAATACCGTAGTTGGTCTTGTACCGGCGAACGAGTTCTGGCCCGTGGATGTCGTTCACGCCCGCTCCTCATGGATCGCCGCTGTCGGCGCGTGTGATCGAGCCGGATCCAGAGCTCTGTAGTACACGTCGAGCGTTCGGCGCGCGATGTCGGCTGGAGCGCATTCCTCGTCCAGCTTGCGCCTGCCGTTGAGGCCAAACTGCCGGCGAAGGTCCGCGTCGCGCAACAGGCGAACCACGGCGGCCGCAAGCGCCCGCTCGTCGCGTGGCGGCACGAGATATCCGGTCCGACCCTCGTCGACCATCTCTGGAAGACCTCCGACGGTCGTGGCCACTACCGGCTTCATGTGCTTGTAGGCCAGCGGTAGAACTCCGCTCTGCGAGGCCTCGATGTACGGCAGTGCCACGACGCTCGCCTGCTGAAACAGCGCGGCGCGAACGTCGTCCGATACGTATTCGTTGCGGATGACAAACCGCTCGGGGTGAACCATCAGACGGCGGTACCGATCCAAGTCTTCGCCCGCGCCGGCAATGACGATCGTCGCGTTCGGTATTTCAGCGGTGATGAGCGGCTCGGCGCGGATCAGATACTCCAGCCCCTTGTATTCCCAGATGCGTCCAAAGAACAGAATCGTCGGCTCTTCGTCGCGCGGCAGCGGGTCGTCCGGCGTATTCCCAAGGCTGATGTGCGCAACGACATCCACGACATCCTGGAGAACGCCGCACTCGCGAACGAGAATCTCTTTCACCTGATTCGCGTGGACGATGAGCCGCGATGCGCGTCGAAACCCGAAGTCGACGATTGCTTGCGGCGTCTTTCGCGAGGTCCTGTCGCCGACGTGGTGGCGCGCGTCGTGTGCGGTCACGACGAGCGGATACCGTCGCAGAAATGGCAGGATCGCGTTGAACCACAAGTGACCGTGTTGCAGGTGGACGACATCCGGAGCAAACGCGTTGATCCGTCGGATCAACGCACGGGCGAGAAGCAACTGACGGCGCGGATGACGAAGCCTTGGCTTGTCGAACGGATACCACTCGACCCGCGGATCGAGCTCCGAGAGGTACGGTGCAGCCACTGGCTGCGGCAGTACGAGCAGCACTGTTGCCAGCCGGCTGAGAGCGCTCGCGAGCCGAATCGAGTACTCGCCGAAGTCGAATGCAACGAGGGCGACTTTCATGACTTCCTCGCCCACGCGCAGAAGCCGTGATTCATCCGAAGGTGGATGTGATAGAACGTGAATTGCCGCAGGCTGATCTCATTCGCGGTCTGGCTGCGCCTCGTCAGGAAATACGCGAGCGTCAGCGGCACGGCGAGCGCCGAATTCACGATCGCCGAGAGCGCGCCCCACAGCTTGGGGACTTTCGAGATCTGATAGAAGGTCAAGACCTGCCACAACACGCCGCCGTAGCCGTTGCCGTCAGGCAGAAACAGTTTGTACTCGCGGAAGATGCGCAGCATCCTCTCGAGCTCGGTGAAGGTGAAGCGGTGATAGTCCATCATGTCGTGGAAACACCAGAAGAACGGGACATAGATGAACACTTCGCCGCCAGGCTTGAGAACTTTGTGAATGTTGTTGACGGCTGCGGCGTAATCCTCGACGTGCTCGAGAACAGCGGCGCAGTACACACCGTCGAAGGTCTCGGACGGAATCCGCGTATCGCAGATGTCATCGACCAGGTCCGGTGAATAGTCGGCGACGACGTCGGTCGATACGATGGACGTGTTCGTGTTGCTCGAGAGCTCACGGAGCGTTTTGTTGCTGTGCGACGTCGAGTTCCTGCCGCCGATATCGAGAACGCTGTCTTTGGACGCGACGCGTCGTTCGTACTCGCGTCGCGCGCCGACGCGAAAATCGATCTTGTCCGCTGTGCCTTTGATGAGATGGACGAGATGCACGGCAGTACGAACCGCTTAGTTCAGGAGCCCCGCGTATCGCAGCCAATCCACGCTGAGCCGCAGGCCGCGATCGAGATCGAACGCAGGCCGATAATCCAGAAGCCGCTGCGCCTTCGACCAGTCGTAAATCGCCCTGCGGCTGTACAGATCGTCCAGCTCGCTCGGCGACGGGGTGGTGTTCATCCACCGCTTGAGGCCCTTCATACCTTCGGACACCCAACCGCCGCGCTCGCTGAGGTCGCGCAGCCGCTCGCGATGACGCGCCAGGAGCAGCTGCGCCGTCGTTCGAACAGCGCCGGCGGCGATCGATTTGGCTTTCGTGCGCTGGGCCGATCGGACTTCGAGCGGCGGCAGCCCCATCGCCTGGTTGAACCTGTCGAAGTACTCGTTCCACGTCACGATGTCGGCTCCGCCGACGTTGAAGGCTTCGCCCACGGCTCTGTCGGAGCGAATCGACGAGAGGGCGGCCGCCACGAGATCGTCGACGTAGACCAGATTGCAGGTGCCTTCTCCGTATCGCGCGTACTGCCGCCAGCGCCCGGATCGGAGCCGTTCGGCAAGCGCCGCGGTCCATTGATCGCTCCACGGTCCGTAGACGATCGATGGACGGAAGATCGTGACGGGAAGCCCGCGCGAGCTGTACTGCCAGACGAGTTGTTCCGCCTGAGTCTTCGCGTTGGCATACGGACTGCCGGTTGTCGTGCAGGGTCGCGTTTCGTCGACGCGGCCGTTCACGTTCGAGCCGTACACCTCGGCGGTGCTGATATGAAGCACGCGTGACACTCGATTGCGCGCCGCGGCGTCGAGCACGTTGCGCGTCCCGTCGACGATCACGCGCTCGTCGCCGACGGCGCAGTGGACAACGGCGTCCACGCCCTGCATCGCCGAGGCAATCTGCCGCGGGTCGAGGACGTCGCACAGCGCGATGTCGATTGAAAACCGGGCGGCTCGCGCGGCGCTGGCCCAACGCCGGACGCCGACGCGAACACGAGCGAACCGGCTCAGATGGATGACTTCCGCGAACCGGTTGCCGATGAAGCCGCCGCCACCGGTGACGAGGATGACGCGATCAGCGGATTGGAGCATGTACGTGGGGCAGCGTGTCGAGCCACGGCATCGGCAGTCGCGACGCCGCGCGATAGCACTCGTCCATCAGCTCGATGCCTGGAAGCGACGCCGTTCCGGGCACCAGCGGTACGGCGCGGCCGGCGGCGGCGTCGAGGAAATTGGCGATGAACAGATCGAAGAGATCGTGATAGTCGCAGCGCGCCGGCGGCGCTTCGATGTGCTGGACACGGCCGCGATCGTCCGTCAGGGTGAACCGGCAAAAATCGGTCGTGCTCCCTTCGATCGTTCCGCGCGTGCCGACGATCCGGTACGTATTGGACAACGTCGACAACCAGCTCAGCGCGATCGTGATCGCGCATCGGTCGCGCTCCAGCGTGACATTGGCAACGCCTTCGGGTCCGCCGAACGAGTCGGTCTGACACGACACGAGCCGCGGCTTCCCGCCGAGCCACCAGCAGATCGTGTCCAGCGCGTGCGCGCCCTGGTCCAGCAGCACGCCCCTCGCGGACGTGCCGCCTGCGAAATGCCAACCGGAAACGCTCGGCCACGCGAACCGGAAGCCTTCGCGATGCTCGATCGACAGACACTCGCCAATCGTTCCCAACGCCAGAAGATCTTTCACGCGCTTGAGCGCCGGGTACGAACGCCGCGTTTGATTCACGCAGAGCCACGCTCGCGATTGCGCGGCGCGCTCGATCATCGTGATGGCATCCGCGGCTGATTCGGCGAGCGGCTTTTCGCAGAACACATGCACGCCGCGGGCAAGCAGCGGCATCGCGATTTCCGCGTGAAGCCTCGGCGGCGTCGCGATGATGGCCGCATCGATGTCGTCCCAGACCTCCTCGTGGCTCGCGGCAATCGTCGTGCCGACGCCCGAGAGCGCGGATGCCAGTGTCTGCGCGCGCCGCAAGTCGGGATCGACGAGCACGATGTGCCCTACCGGTCCCGCGTTGCGCTCGAGCGCGGGCAGATGGTGCGTCTCGGCGATCGCGCCGCAGCCGATCATGGCGACGCGCAGCGGCGAGAGGCGCGGGCGCAACAGGCGCGCTGGTTCGACGCTGCTCAGAACGGCGGTCACTGCAGCCCTCGAACGAACGCGCCGAATTCGCGCACCGACGAGACGCGCAGCGCGAACAGGATGCCGAAATACACGCCGAGCGCTCCAATCGCGAGCGCTGCGGGATGAGCGTGGCGCGACACGGCAAGGAAACCGGCGAGGCTTGCCGCGGCGACGCCCGCTTTGCCGAACATCATCAACACGCGCGCCGGATCCGGTTTGAATGCCGATGCGCAGAACAGGCCGCACGCGAGCGTCGTGCTTACGAGGAGCGCGAATGCAGCACCAAGCGCACCCCACTTCGGGATCAACGCGAACGAGAGGACGATCGAGGCGAGAGCGGTGATCGCTCCGACCTCGAGCGACGTCTTCTGTTCACCGCGCGCGAAGAGAATATGGCTGACGAATGGGTTCAAGAAATTGAAGATGAACACCCAGATCACGACGCGCAGGACTGGAACCGCATCAGCGTAGGCGGCGCCGTACAGCGTCGCGATCACGCGGTCGGCAAAGATCGAGACGATGACGATGCCGGGAAGCGCGAGCGCCAGCATGTACTTGACGGATTCCTCCCCCAGCCGCCGAAAGGCGAGGCTCGACTCGCCGTAGAGACGGGACATGTACGGAAACATCGCGTTCGTGAAGCTGGCGACCAGAGGCGATCCGAAACTGCTGATCTTCGACGCCGCGGCGTACAGACCGACGGCCGCCTCGCCGTGAAAGACGGACAAGACGATGGCTCCCATATTCGCCGTCAGGTTCGCGAGCCAGTTCTCGAGCGCAAACACGCGCCAGTCGCGGCACAAACGCGCCGCGAACGCGAACGAACCCGGCCGCGGAACCGCACCGAATCGGCGCCACAACTTCGCCGCATAGGCGACGGCTAACAAACTGCGTGTGGCCACGAGCGCAACAAAAAGGCTCCGGCCGCCGCGTCCCAACTCGAGGAGGAACACGCCGGCGCACGAATAGAGCAGCGTCTCGCAAAAGCTGCCAATCATCACGTAGCGAGCGTTCCCCGTGGCCACGAACACCGCCTCGCTCAACGTCGCGAATGCTGCCGGAACGAGCGCGAGACACACGAGCAAGAGCATCGTCCGCACGTCCGGTCCATATCCGAGCAGCGGCGATGCGCAAACGATCGCGATTCCTAGAACGACTGCCAACCCGACGCCGAGGGGTGCGGCAGTGCCGAAGTACAGCGGCCCCGTCGACGGATTCTTGGCGATCTCTCGCGTGATGAAAATGCCGAGCCCGGTGACCGCGAGCGTCAGGAGGAGATCGAAATACGTTCGCGCCAGCGCGTAGCGGCCGAACTCCGTGAGGCCGAGCACGCGCGCCGCGAACAGCAGGAGAACGAGCGACGACGCCATTGCGAACGCGCGCCCGACGAAGAGCGCGGCAGCGTTCGTGGTTACGCCGCGATCCGATTGAACGGACATGACGCGAAGGCGACGCCGCGCGGCGCTTCGATGCGGCTCATCGCGGCAATGAGAGCGGCAACGACCCAGAGGAGCTGGACGGCCGATCGGCTGTTGAAGATGTCCACCAGCATGTGCACCATCTGGCCGGCGAGCGCAGCCGTCAGCCCGAGGGCTAGAGGCGACAGCAGCACGTCTTTTCGCCGCCAGCGAACCCAGCCTCGACGAATCGTGACCGCGAGGAACCACACGAACGCGATCAATCCGCCGAGGCCCGTTTCGGCAGCGACCAGAAGGTACCGATTGTGGACGGTATACAACCACTCGCCGGGGAACGTGGATTCGTAGCGAGGGAGCGCGGCGACGTAGTTGTTGGCCCCGACACCAAGCTGGGGATGGTCGCCGATGATCTCCAGCGCCGTCACCATCAGCGGCACGCGCGCGCGCGCCGAGCCCACATCGTCTGCCGTCAGCCGCGTCGAGATGGTCGACTGGAACATCACGACGACGCCGGCGATGAAGATCATCAGGAGGAGCGGAATCGCGAGCCGAAGCCGTCGTCCGCGCTGCTTGAAGGCGAGGCACGTCACGGCAATCGACAATGCCGCCGCCATCCAGCTCGCCCTCGACAGCGTTCCTATGAGAGCGATGGACCCGAGACCCAGGCCGAGCACGGCAACTATCTTGACGAATCGTCCCAAGCGCGTCGCAAGAACGGCGACCGCCGGCGCCAGCAGCATTTCCAGATATGCCGCCGCGTTGATCGGAGAACCGAGGGACCCGTAGAACCGCGGTCCTCCGATATCCGCCGTCGATCGGTCGACCAGCACCCGGAGACCAGGCAGCGCGAATCCTTCGGCGGACTGCGCCGCGATCAAGATGATCGCGCTCTCGAGCAAGAGTCCACACAAGAGCATCGTCACGACGAATCGCACGTCGTCGCGAGTCCGTATCCAACTGGTCAGGTACACGAACACGAAAAACACTTGAAGAATGAGGAAGGCTCCGCGCGCATACAGTCCGAGATCCTGCGCCGTCACGACGGAGACGAGTACGAACAGGACATACATCGCGAGCGGAAGCGCGAGGCGGATTGAAGGAGTCGGAACGCGCCCGCCGCCGCGTTTCACCGCGGCCTCGATCAGCCAACCCACGTACAGCCCGGTCAGCATCAACGTCGTCAAGGACACGTTGAATCCGCCCAACGCCCCCAACTCCGCTGGTTCCTCGCGATAGTCGAAGTTCGAATCTATCTGCAGAGGAATGTCCAAGAGGACAATCGCGAGCAGGATCTTGCGGAGCGGGCCGTTCATTCCACGCTCATCTGCCTTTGTTGCACCGCGCCGTGGTGCGTCGCGACGAACTCGGCGACTGCGCCGGCAACCTGCGCGACGGCAGTCTTCGGCAGCTCCGCGTACATCGGAAGCGACAGGATGTTCTCGGCTGTCTGCTCGGCGATCGGGAAGTCCCCTCTGAGATAGCCGAGGTCGCGGTACGCCGGCTGAAGATGGATCGGAATCGGGTAATGGATGCCGGTGCCGATCCCGCGTTCGTCGAGATACTTTTGCATCTCCTCGCGGTCATCGACCTGCACGACGTAGAGATGCCAGACTGGCTCGGCGTAGTCGGCGACCACTGGCGTAACGACCGCGGCGGACAACAAGAGCCGATACGATTCCGCGCATTCACGGCGCGCTTCGTTCCAGGCGTCGAGCTGCCGCAGCTTGACGCGCAACAGCGCCGCCTGAAGATTGTCGAGCCTACGGTTGTACCCTCGAGTCACGTGGTGGTACTTCTTCTCCTGCCCGTAGTTCCTCAACATCCGCAGAGATTTGGCGATGTCCTCGTCGTTGGTGGTGACGATTCCGCCGTCCCCACACGCGCCCAGGTTCTTGCTCGGATAGAAACTGAAGGCCGCCGCGGAACCGAGGGAACCGACCCGCTTTCCCTTGTATCGCGCACCGTGGGCCTGACACGCGTCCTCGATGACCACCAGCTGACGCCGCCGCGCGATCTCCAGAATGGGATCCATGTCGGCGGGCTGGCCATAAAGATGAACGGGAATGATGGCTCGCGTTCGCGCCGTGATCGCGTCCTCGATGCTGGCGACGTCGATCGTGTAGGTGAGCGGATCGACGTCGACGAGCACGGGAATCGCGCCGGTCGCTGAAACGGCGAGCGCTGTGGCGATGAACGTGTTGGCCGGGACGATCACTTCGTCGCCGGGACCCACGCCATAGGCACGGAGCGCGAGCTCCAGCGCCGACGTCCCGCTATCGACGCCGACGCCGTGCGCGCAACTGGAGTACTGCGCGAACTCCTTCTCGAAGCAGTCGACGTCGCGACCGAGAATGAACTCCGCGTCGCCCAGGACTCGCGCCGCCGCCACGTCGAGCTCGGCGCGAACCGCCGCCTGCTGGGCGGCCAGATCCACCAGCGGCACTCTAAGCTGATTGCTTCCAGTGTTCATCGTACGGAGCCTCCATGACTTCGACCGGCGCGCCCTTCAGCATCAGTGAGCGATCGATGGCTTCGAGTACTCTCACCACCTGCTCCCCGTCGCGCGCGCTTGTGATCGGTTTGACGCCTGAAGTGACGCACTCCAGGAAGTGCCGGCATTGGTTCTTGAGTGGTTCGCTCACTTCCAACCTGGGGCTGATGATGTCGCCGTCTCGAATCTGCAGCCGATACTCGCCGTAGGTCACCGGTTCGGCCTCGGTCGCCTTGATGCCCTTTTCGAACACGCGGACTTGTTCGACGCCGTTGAGGTCGTTGAACACGACGCGCCGATCGGACCCGACGACGACCAGCTCCCGCGCCTTGTGCGGATCGGCCCAGCTCACGTGGATGTGGCCGACGATGTCCGTGCGCTCGCCCGGATAACCGAGGGAGATGAACCCGACGTCCTCGCGCGAATTGTGGAGGACCTTCAATCCCACGGCGCTCACCCATCGCGGCGTGCTGTCCAACAGATAGTTGAAGATGGCAACGTCGTGCGGCGCGAGATCCCACAGCGCGTTCACGTCGTTTCGGATGGGACCGAGGTTCGTTCGCGAGGAGTACAGGTAGTACACCTGATCGCGGTCGGCTTGGACGTACTCCTTCATCTTGTGTATGCCGGCGTTGTAGACGAACGTATGTCCGACCATCAGCACGACGGACTTCGCCGCCGCCAGCTCGATCAGCTGCTCCGCGTCGGCGGATGCTGTCGTGAGCGGCTTCTCCACCAGCACGTGCTTTCCCGCCATCAGCGCGCGCTGTGTGACGTTGAAGTGCATCGTCGCGTTCGTGCAGACGACGACGGCATCGACGCCGTCGTGCCGCAATGCGCTGTCGAGCTGCGACGTGAGGAAGATTCCTGGAAACCGGCTGGCGATTTCCTCGAGACGTTCGGCTCGCTGGTCGCACACGGTTACGACGCGCGTGTCGGGCAGCTCGCTGAACACTCGCACGTAGTTCATGCCCCAGTACCCGCATCCCACAACAGCAATGCCAATCTTGCCGGCCATGTTCGTCCTTTCTTGAAGCGGTCTCCCGTCCGTCACCTGGCGCCGCGCCCGAACAGGACGACGGGGATCGTTGCAAAGAGAATCTGCAAGTCGAGCCACAACGACTGTCGATGCACGTATTCGCGATCCATGCGGATCATTTCGGCGAACGGCACTTCGGCTCGACCCTTCACCTGCCACATCCCGGTAATGCCGGGCAGAGCCGCGAGCCGCTCGGTCTCCGATTCCGTGTACTCGGCAACTTCGTACGGTGGAACCGGACGCGGACCGACGAGGCTCATCTCGCCTCTGAGCACGTTCAGCAACTGCGGCAGCTCGTCCAGGCTGGTGTTGCGCAAGAGACGGCCGACACGCGTGATGCGATTGTCGTGCGCGAGCTTGAACGCCGGGCCCGTGCCTTCGGAGGGAGTGACCTGCCCGTGGATGAAGGCGCGGATGTATTCCTGATGAACGGACTGATCGGCTCCGGCCGCCATCGAGCGAAACTTCAAGCACGGGAACCGCCCGATCTCCCAGGTCGTCGTCCGCCCGCGCGTGACGCGGCGCCGAGCGCCGACCCGCTCCTGCACGAACAGCACCGGCCCTGCCGTGTCCAGTTTGATCGCGATGGCGATGAGGCAGAGGAGCGGCGCGAGGAGCACGAGCAGCAGCGCGCTCAGCACGACATCGATGACCCGCTTGAAGACGAAATACAGCTCGGGCGCGAACGCGGGCACAAGGCTCGCTCGCGCCGTACAACGAACGCTAGCGTTCATAAGATTCGCTCCAGGCTAGATGCGGCGGTACACGGACTGAGGAATCGGATACGTGCGGTCGTTCAACACCACGCCCAGGATGGAGACGCCGAGATCGTCGAAACGGGATTTCACTCGGGCCACGGCGTCGCGTCGCGTGGCATTTGCCGACACGACGAGGACGACGCCGTCGACGATTCGGCCGAGCGCGACCGACTCCGCGTAGAGATCTGCGGGAGGCGCGCAGATCAAGACGTGCTCGAATCGCGCGCCCAGCTCTTTCAGCCGCGGCTGCACGCGCGCGGGCGTCAACAGCGTGGTGGGATCCATGTCGGAAGAGCCCGATGGCAATACCCACAAGTTGTTCGTTTTGTCTGCGGAGAACGGTCGCGCGAACGCCGTGACGGAGGCTTGCCCGAAGCCGCCGGCGCTTGCGAGGCCGTAGCGGCGGTCCGCGCCCACGAGCTCGTGCAGCCACGGCGACCGCAGGTTGGCGTCGACGAGGCACACGAGCGCGGGCTGCAGCGCGGCCAACGTCTTCGCTGCGCGCAGACAAATCCCGGCGCAACCGTTATCGCGCTCGATCCCAGCAAAAAGGACGACACGCTTCGGATCCTCAGGTGTGATGAACAGCTTGTAGACGAGCCGAAGCGTTTCTTCTTCGGCCAACCGTTCCAGATCGAGCCGGCGATCGCTTCTGTCGGACGGCGGCTGCGCGATCGACCGTTCCTCGATCGGCTGACTGGTTTCCTGAAGTGCACTCATACGGTCCCCCTCGGCATCGATGCCAATACGGGCAGTCCGAGAGACGCCTGCACCTCCGAAGGCGTCCTGTAGGACGGATCGAGATAGTCCTTGAGGAAGGCGAGCGCGATGCCCACGACACCCGCGACAGCCGCTCCCAGCAACAGCAGCAGCAACCGCCGCGGCCCCGATCGCGCGGCCGGCAGCGTCGCTTCCTCGGCGATGGCGACGTTGACGATGCGCTGCGCGTCGAGCGCATCGGAGATGCGCGCCTCTTCCCTCTTGCGCGCGTAAATCATGTAGTTCTCTTCCGCCTGCTTCGCTTCCCTGACCAGCGCCTGCTGCGTTTCTCCGAGCTGTTCGAGCTTGCGCGCCTTCACCCGATTGGCCGACAGGAATTTCGTGATGGCCGACGCGCGAGCGCGAAGCGCGGGCAGCTCCGATTGACTCTTCGCAAGCTCGGTCCTCAGGTAGTCGTGCGTCGCGTCGCGATTGGTGGCTTCCTCGACGAGCGGAGACGCCTTCGCCGCCTCGATCGCGGCCATGAGCTTGTCGATCTGCGCGTCCGCCTCGACGACGGCCGGGTATGTCGGCTTGAAGACGCGCAGCAGTTCCATGCGCTTCAATTCGAGCGGGACGATCGTCGCTTGCAGCTGCTCGATCACGCGCCCGGACGCGGTTCGGACTTCCGTCGTCGTGCGCGCAGGAATCGACGCGGCCTGTTTCTCGAGCGCGCGAATGCGCTCGAGCGTCTCGGCAAGCTGTACCTGGGTGGCTTCTCGGGTCGCCTCGAGGTCGAGGATCCGTCGGAAGTTTGCCTCCTTTTCTCCATCGACGGAGACAATGCCCTGCTCGAGGCGACCCTGTTCCAATCCTTCGCGCGCGCGCGTCAGCTGACTCCGGTATCGCTCCGCTTCGCGGTCGAAGAATGCGAAGGCACCGGACGGTCGATGGACGGCGAGATGCTTCTCGAGATAGTGATTGGCCAGCTCCGAGAGAACCGCCATCGCCAGCGCCGGATCGGACGACGCGTAGCGAATCTGGATGATGTTCGATTTTCTCAGCGGCTGAATCGCCATCGTGTCCGCAAGCTTGGCAGCGGCGCGAGCGACGCTCTGCTCGTCTGGAGGCTCTCCGTCGTTCGGTTTCCCGGACGCTCGGTCGAGGCCGGTGGCGGCAACCACTTTGGCGAGAAGATCGCGGCTTCTCAGCAGCTCCACCTCGGAGTTCAGCTCTTCCTCGGTGACGCCAAGCCACAGCTGCCCTTGAGCCGATTGCCCGGGAGTCACCACCGGATCGGCGCGCTCGCGCTTGACGAGGATCTTCATTTCGGATTCGTACTTCGCCGGACGCAACAGCACGAAGGTCAGCACGGCGAGGAAGATCACCAGAAACGCGAGGACGACTGTCCATCGCTGACGGAATCCAATCGCCAACAGCTCGCGCTCGGTGATCGATGCGGAGCTGCTCTGACGCTCGGCGGTGTGGTCGTTGTCCATTGCGCTCACCGCACTAGATAGGTGACGACCCAGAGTGAAGAAACCACGACGCTGACGGCGCTCCAGTTGATCGCGCCGCGGCCCCGGGGTACGAACAGCATGTCGCCGGGTTGCAACGGCACATCGGCGCTCAGGCGTCCTTCCTTCACCAGAGTTTTCAAATTGATCGGTGTGGACTCGAAGCCACCTTCCGGCAACGGACGAAAGATCACGGCTTCCGAGTATTTCGCCCGGTCCTTGAATCCGCCGGCAACCGCGAGCGCTTGCGTCGCGGTGGTGCGGCCGCGCAGCTCGTACTTGCCGGGACGCTCGACCTCGCCGGTCACGACGAAGTACGGTCTCTCGAACTCCTTGAGATCGACGGTGAGGACGGGATTCTGCAGGATGGCGCCGTACTCGTCGCGAAGTTTCGCCGTGAGCTCTGGAACCGTCAGGCTTTGCACGCGGACCGTCCCGATCGCGCGGAGCGTGACGAAGCCATCGGGCTGCACGGTGATCGTTTGATTGAAATCGGGCACGAACGGGAAATCCACGGCGAGCACATCACCGCTCCGCAGTTGATAGCGGCTGTGCGGCCGCGCGCGATCGCCGTCGACCGTTTGGCCGTCCTGAGCGGCGAGAACGCACGGACCAATCGACAGACTGAAGAACGTCGCGATCGCGACGAGGCGTGTCCCTCTGGTCATGATCCCTCCAGTCTCCACTCAAGGATTCAGCACGGCGCGCAGCGCTTCGTACGCGTTCAGATAGCCGGCGCCCACCTGGTACTCGGCGTAGCCAGGCATTGGCGTCGCCGAGCGCGTCAGGATGTCTTTCACTTGATCGGGAGTCAGCGCGGGATTCGCTTCGAGCATGAGGGCAACCGTGCCCGAGACGTGCGGAGTGGCCTGGCTCGTGCCGCTCACGATCATGTAGGAGACCGCGTCGGCGCCAATCCTCGCGTGATCGGATGCGATGGTCTGATTGAACCAGACGCCGGTTTTGGCGCGCGCGGCGATGACGTCGACGCCGGGAGCCGTGATAGTCGGGTGATAGAGAGCATCGCCGGCGATGCCACGCGACGAGAAGTCGGCCAGCGTGCGGCCGTCCTTGTGGCCGGCCGCGACGCAAACCACCCAGGGCGCGACGCAGTACGGATTGATCGTGTTCGAGCCGGGACCATGATTCCCCGCCGCGAAGACGACCACCATTCCGGCGTCGTGCGCGCGCTTGGTCGCGACGTTGATCGGAGCGTCAGGTGAAAATGGCCCATCGGTCCCGTAGCTGTTGGAGATGATCTTGATGCCGTATGCGGGGCCGTTGGCGAGCACCCAGTCGAACGCCTCGATCGCGGACAGCATGACGAACGTCTCTCCGGCGCCAAGGCCGACCAGATGGCTGCCTGGCGCAACGCCCGTATAGGTACCCGCGAGAGCGGCGCCGGTGCCGCCGAGGATCGACGAGACGTGCGTGCCGTGACCGCTCGTCGTGTCGGTGACGGCAAGGTTTTCAACGAAGACGCCGCCGCTGCCGTAAAAGCCGAACTGCACTTTGACGTTCTGCACGACTTTGGAGCCGTACGGCAGATCCGGATGCGTCGTGTCGATGCCTGTGTCGATGACCGCAATGCCAACGCCTCTCCCGGTGTAGCCAAGCTCGTTTTTCACGCGGTCGGCGCCAATCGCGGCGACGCTCTGGTTGAGGAAATACGTGAGTTGGCGGTTGTAGTAGACGGATCGAACGCCGGGAAGCGCGAACAGGCTCGCAATCTGCGCCGGCGTGCCGCGCACGCCCACCATGGGGAGCACGCGCAATTGCGCCACTTGAACGCCCGTCGCACGGACCGCAGCCAGGTCGAGCACGTTGGGGAATTGGCTGAATGTCACCACCGCTTCGACCGGTTGATTCGCCGCCGTCGCCGCGAGCACTTGCCGCAGCAGCGGATCGATGGCCGGGCCGATCAGTTGGGCTCGACCCGCTGCGGCAGTCGTCAACAGCACGGCTGCCGAGACGGCTGCCGCGATCATGAGAGGCGCGCGTCTCGTGGCTCGCATGTGATTGCTCTCCTCTTGCTGGTTGTTTTCGTTGACGCGGTACGGTGGAACGAGCGGAGCCGGGGTAACGAGTCAGACCGCGGTGGAATCGGCGTGAACGGTGGATCCGGTCCGCGCCGCAACGTATGCGGCGATGTGTGCGACGGAATCGAAGTTGTCGACCCGCAGGTCGTCGACGGACGTCGTCACGCCGAATTCCCGTTCCAGGTGGACCAGCAGCTCGACGAACGTGAGCGAGTCGAGCAGGCCGGCATCGAACAGATCGGTTTCGGCCGACGGAACCGCGAGATTCATTGCCTCGGCGAGCAGCTTCGTAATCCGGTCATGCAGTACGTCTGCGTTCGACATCGAGCACCTCTGCGTGTTCAAACGGCAGCAGATCGAACCAGAGCCTGTCGTATGCGCGGCCGTCGATGTAATGGCACTTCCGCTGGCGGCCGATCGGCCTGAACCCGACGCGCGCCGCGACGTGGATGGACGGGTTGTGCTCCACGATCCACGTATGAATCGAGGCCAACCCCAGATCCGTGAACCCGTGCGTCAGCATCGCCGACGTCGCGCGGCTCGCATAGCCGCGGCCCGAGTGCGACTTGTCGCCAAGCACGACCCAGATGTTGGCCGTCTTGAAGTGCGGGTTGATGTTGCTGAGGCCGACGACGCCGATCGGCGTCTCGTCGTCATCGGCTGTAAAGATCCGGATCACATAGCTGCCGCGCTGCATCGCGACTTTCAGCCACTCGGGGCTGACATGCTGGCGGCCGTCTCCGAAGTCGAGCCACTGATAGTTTTCCTTCAGCGCCAGCCAGCCCGCGACCAGCCGAATGCGCTCAGGCGAGTCGAGCGGCAGGAGCTGCATCGGCGTTGACCCTCGCTTCGAAGACGTCCTTGAGCTGGGCACGATCGACCTTCCCGTTGGCGTTGATCGGCAGCCGGTCGAGCGAGAGCCAGTGGGAGGGAAGCATGTAGCTGGGAATCATCCGCGCCAGCTCGCGCCGGACGATGCTCGGCGTGAGGTTGCTGTCGCAGGCTGCCGCGTACGCGCAGCAAATCATCGCGCCTTCGAATCCGCCTCGATGGAGCGCCACGACGGCGCACTCCTCGACGCCGGGGACCGCGCTCATCGCCGCCTCGATCTCCCCGAGCTCGATGCGATAGCCGCGGCTCTTGATCTGATGGTCGCCCCGGCCCAGGAAGTACACCTGACCGTCATCGCCGACTCTCGCCAGGTCGCCGGTCTTGTAAACCCGTTCCGCCGGAGCGTGCGGGTGACTGACGAACGCCGCCGCGGTGCGTAGCGGATCGCGCCAATAGCCGCGCGCGAGTCCGGCACCACCGATGTAGAGCGTGCCCGTGCCGCCCTGCGGAACCGGCCGCATCGACTCGTCCAGCACCAGCAGTTCCTCGCCGCCGCACGCGGCACCGATCGGAATCGGCGCTCGCGGGTCGTCCGGACAATTTGGAACGGTGTAGTAGCTGCTCACGACAGTCGTCTCGGTAGGACCGTACAGGTTGGTGAACGAGGCGTGAGGCAGGCGCTTCATCCAGTAGATCAATGTCGGGGTGGGAAGAACGTCGCCGGCCCACAAAACGCGTCGCAGCGACGGAAAGTCATCGCGTTTGACGACGTCGAATTTCGACATGTAGCTCAGGAGGGACGGCACCGAGAACCACTGTGTGATTGCAGACGCACGAATGAACTCCGCGACCTTGTTCGGCAAGGTGTTGAGCTCTGAAGGAACGAGGTGAAGCTCGGCGCCCGCCGCCATGGCGCTGAAGATGTCGAGGAACGACATGTCGAAGTGCAGCGGCGGATGTCCCGACAACCTGTCTGAAGAAACGATCCCGAAGTACTCTGTCGCCCATCGGACGATCCGCATCACGGCGTCGTGCGTGATGACGACGCCCTTGGGGGTCCCCGTCGAGCCTGAGGTGAACAGAATGTGGGCCGGATCGTCCGGCAGGTTTTGATGGGCGGTCGGCGCCGTCGAGCGGACGTCGATCGCGTGCTTCGTGAACGCGATGTGCAAGCGGCTGTCAGTCGGACCTGATGCGTCCAACCACCCGATCGACAGGCGTTGACGTCGCGGCTCGTCCTGAAGGATTTCGCGGAGGACGGGAATCACGGACCCGCCCGCGAGGATCCAGCGGTTCTCGCACGCATCGAGGATCTTGGTCAGCCGGTTCGCCGGGCTCGCCGGATCCAGCGGCACGTAAATCGCGTCGGCCTTGTAGATCCCGAGCAGTCCCACGATCGCCATCGGAGACTTCGGCATGAGCAGCGCGACGCGGTCGCCGCGCGCGCAGCCAACATCCTTCAACAGCCTCGCGAGCTGATTCGAGCGGGCGTCCAGCTCGCCGTACGTCATTTGGCTGCCGCCGCAGACGACGGCCGTGGCGTTTGGGTTCTTCGCCGCCTGCTCGGTCGTCCAGTCCTGGAGGAGCCGCGCCATCAGGCAACCTGCTCGGTCGCGGCCGCGAAAGCCGCGAACGTGTGCTCGAGCTCTTCGGCGTCGCGAGGCGTGTCGAGGATGATCGTGCGGTATCCGGCGCCGAAATACGTCGCGAGCTCCGCGCCGACCTGGTCGTAGCTGCCGACCAGATAAGGACACATCGCTTTGTAGTTCTGGAACGGAGCCAACCAATACACGCTGGAGTCATCCGGCGGCGCGGAGGACATCGACGACAACTGCTTGTGCCACACGGAATCCGAAACCTTCTCCGCGAGTTTCCTGGTGAGCTGCCCCTTGCGATCCTCGGGGAAGTTGGCGTGCGCGATGTCCCACGCCTCCGACTCCCGCTCGCGAGCGATGATGCCGACGCGAATGCCAAGACGGAGATCGCTGTCGGGCGCGGTTTCTTCGCCGGATGGTTTTGGATATTTGATGGCCGTGGCGTTCAGCGCCTTGGCCGACGCGACGCCGGCGTCGGACGATCCGGAGACGAAGACTTCCGGCACGAGCGGCGCCGGCAACGGCGGCGCCAACTTCAACCCCTTGACGCTGTAGAACTCCCCTTCGTAGGTGACCGGCAAGGAGCTCTCGAGCAGCCGCATGATGATGGTCGTGTACTCGGTCAATCTGTCGTAGCGCTTGTCGTGGGCCGTCGAATCGTTGAGCGCGTCGAGATCGTTCTTGAAGCCGCCGGCCACCATGTTGAGATAGAAGCGGCGCCCGTAGAGATAGGCGAACGTGGTGATTTGTTTCGCAATCCAGTAGGGGTGCATGTAGATCGGTTGGATCGCGACGAGCGGGCACAGCGCCTTCGTGCGCTGGATGATCAGGTGCGAGAGCGCCCAAGGATCCAGTCGAGCGTTGTCCGAGAAGACCAGCATGCCCTTGCATCCCGCGTCGTCGCTCCACCTGGCCACATCGATCAAGCGATCGAGGTACTGGTTCGACGTGAGGTCGTTCGAGAGCGGGCAGGTCGTGAAGACCTCAATCGATGAATCGCGTTCCACGGCTCCCTCCTCGACTCAGTGGCGCGAGCCCGACTCCGCAGCCGGCGCGACCGCCGTGCAATCGACTTCCAACGCGACGCTCTGCCGCAGGAGATCGACAGAGAGCACGAAGACGCCGCGGTTCGGCCTCGAGCGTACGAGGACGCCCTCGACGCCCGTCAGCGGGCCCTCCTGGATCCGCACACGCTGCCCTTCGCGGAGATAGGCGTGCGGCCATACCGGAACGTCCGACTCCTGGATGCGCCGCAGCGCATCGATTTCGGCATCGGCAACCGGCAGAAGCTCATCCCACTTCGTGCCGAGAATCCGCACGACGCCGCGCGTCTTGAGAATCTCGACATAGCTGCGCTTGTCGATCGCGTGATTGATGAACAGGTAGCTCTGAAACATCGGGACGGGGATCAGGCGCTGCTTGCCCGCGCGGCGCGACCAGGTGCGCATCGTGGGCAGGAACATCTGAAATCCCTTGCCGGCAAGTTGATCGTGGACGAGCTGCTCGCAGTGGCTGTGCGTCCACACGGCGAACCAGCTCGCCGACGTCGGCTGATCCAAGGCCAAGGCTTCGCCCCCTTCGGTTGCGGCGTCCCTCTCGGGCGCCCAACCATTTGCACGGGTTGAGCAGCAGTGGGCGATCGAGCAGGCGCAGCGCCCATCACCTCGCGGCGTGTGGATCGCGTGGCGTCGTTCGCCACGCGAGCACGCGTCGATCGCTTCTGGAACTTTAGTGTGGCCCCGGGGAAAGGAAAATCACCTGGAGGTGACTATTTGGATGGGCACGCCGCGGCAGGTTCAGGACGGCAGCGGATCCACCGCATCGACGAGCCCGTGCGCGCGAGCGAGCATGGCGAGCTCCACGCGGTTCGCCGCGCCCACCTTGTCGAAGATGCGCGTGAGATGATGTTTGACGGTTTCCTCGCTCACCGAGAATTCGCGCGCGATGTCCTTGTTCGCGCAGCCGGAGACCACGCGCGCGATCACCTCGCGCTCGCGTCGCGTGAGCGGCGCGCCGCCAGGCACCGCGACCGGAGCGGGCTGAATGAAGGGCCGCACGCTCTCCATGAAGTCGGTCACCAGCGTCGGCCCGAGCCAGTACTGTCCCGCCAGCACGCACATCATCGCTTCGAACAGAAGCTCCGCGGTGAACTCCTTCAGCACGAATCCGCGCACGCCCAGCCGCACGGCGTTCAGCATGTGCGTCGGTTCGATGGCCCCCGCAAGGAGAATGGTCGGCGGCGTGCTCTGCTGCGCCGCGAGATCGCAAAGCGCCTCGAGCCCCGTCATGCGCGGCATTTGCAGATCGAGCAGGAGCAGGTCGGGACGGGCCGTCCGGACGATCTGCACCGTCTCGAAGCCGCTGCCAGCTTCACCCACGACCTCGAACCCGGCCCGCACGTCGACGCCGTAGACGTCGTGCAGCACGTTCGGCGGCACGGAGAGCAACTGGCGCAGGCTCGCGCGGAGCAGCCCTTCGTCATCAGCGATCACGACTCGCGCGGGCCGGCTCACGACTTCACCTGCCGTCATTCCTACTGACATGTTTCGATCTCCGAACCATCAATGGATTGTTCGCGTCGATGGCACCATCGCCACGTTGAGCGTGTGATTCAGCTCCTGCAGCGTGAATGGCTTCGCGATGACGGCCTTGAATCCGTACTCGCGGAAATTCGTCATCACGGGATCGAGCGCATAGCCGCTCGTGACGATGGCGGTGACGCCGGGATCGAGCTCGTTGAGGAGCGCCATGGTTTCGCGGCCGCCGATTCCGTTCGGCACCGTCAAGTCGAGGATCACCGCGTCGAACGGCTGTCCTTTCGCGAGCGCCCGCTTGTAGCGCCTCACCGCCGCGAGCCCTTCGCCCACGGATGCCGCTTCGTGTCCGAGAAATCCCAGCATGTTCGTCGTCAGCATCCGCACCGATATCTCGTCGTCCATGACGAGAATCCGGCCCCGGCGAGGTCTGTCGCGCCTGACCGTGTCGGGCGTGACGTCCCTCTCTCGAGTCATCGCGGCTGGGAAGTTCACGTGCAGTGTGGTGCCCTGCCCGACTTTCGACTCGACGGAGATGTAGCCGCCGTGGTTCTTGACGATCGAGTAGGCGGTCGCCAGACCGAGTCCGCGGCCCTGCTGCTTCGTCGTGAAGTACGGATCGAAGATGCGTCCCAACTGCTCTTCCGAGATGCCGATGCCGGTGTCGACGATCGACACCCGCGCGTAGAGGCCGGGCTCGACGGGCGCCGCGCATTCCCAGCGTTTGCCGGGCTCGATGATGTTCTCCGCTCTGATCTCGATTCGGCCGCCGTTCGGCATCGCCTGCTGCGCGTTGATCAGCACGTTGCTGAACACTTGCACGAGCTGGCTCTCGTCGGCCGAGATCGACGTCAGATCGCTCGAGGCGTGGATGTCGCAGGTCGTCGTGGATCCGCGCAGCGCGAGGCTCGCGGATTCCTCGAGAACGGGCGGCAACGCGATGGTCTTCTTGAACGGCACGCCGCCTCGCGAGAACGTCAGGAGCTGCCACGTCAACTGCCGCGCGCGCCCGCAGGCGCGCTCCGCCTCGGCGAGCGCTGACGTGTGAGCATCGCCGCCCGCGGCCCGCGCCCGCGCGATCGAGATGTTGCCCATCACCGACATCAAGATGTTGTTGAAGTCGTGCGCGATCCCGCCGGCGAGGAGACCGAGCGACGCGACGCGGTTGGCGTTGGCGCGCTCTTCGCGCATCTTCAACGCCTCGGTGACATCTCGAAACGCGACGACCATTCCAATCGTACGGCCGTCGATGTCTCGCACCGGCGCGGTGATCTCTTCAATCGGACGCTCGCTCAGGTCGCGCGCGACGAGGATCGTGCTGCGGCTCGATGGCGCGCGCTCCGCCGCCGCGGACGGCGAGGTGTCGCATCGTTCTCTCGTATCTGGACAGAAATTCTGAAACACCTCCGCGAGCGGCCGGCCGGCCGCGTCGTCCTGCGTCCAACCGGTCACCGATTCGGCCACGTTGTTCATCAACCGGATCGTGCCGTCGAGATCCGCGGCAATCACACCGTCGCCGATGCTGCGCAGCGTCACCGCGAGACGCTCCTTCTCGGTTGCGAGCGCCTGCTCGGCAGCCTTTGCGTGCGACAGCGCTTCCAGAGCCTCGCGGTGCAGCCGCTGCGTCTCACGCAGGTGCCGCTGCTCGTCCTCGATGCGGCCCAGGTAAATGCGGTACGTTCGATAGGTCAAATAGATCGGCGCCGCCATCAGCATCGCCGACCATTCGCTGCCGCGCGCGACTGTGACAGCGGCGAGCGCGCCGGCGGCCCCCGCGACCATGAAGCTCGGCGCGCTCCACAACAGATCGTCGCGCCACACTCTCCAGAGCGATCGGCGCGTCGACAAGCCGATCGCGCCAGCCATCAACGCGCTATTGACGAGGAAATACGTGGCGATCGTCCCCGCGATGGCTCGCGGGAGCGCCGGCGTCGCCAGGAGCCCGACGGTCCCGCCGAGGAGCGTGTACGCTCGCCCCGTCGAAAGAATCGTGATCGCTTCGGCGGCGACGCTGAACGCGGTCCGGTACAGCGGATACGGCTGCCTCACGTTGAACGTGCATTGCGTCAGCACGCCGGCGAGCGCGACGATCACCGCTTGCTCCGGACCCAAGAGCATCAGCGCCGCGAGATCGGCGGCATACGACACCGACAGCGTCGAGCCGCTGCTCAGTGGTCCCGGCAGATTGACCTTCCACGAAGACGTAATGCAGGAGGCCAGAAGAAGGATGCCGAACATCAACGGCCGCGGATAGTGCAGCGGCCATGATGTGGCCATCATGTAGGCGCCGAGGAACAGGACGGCGGCGACGTAGCACCGCGCCGCAATCGGAAGCGCCTGCCATCCGAGCGCGTGTGATTTCTGGTCGACGTGACCTTCGACCTTCGTTCCCGAGTCTCGAGCGTCCATAGGCGACCGCTCCTCGAAAAGGTCTGGCGGCTCAGTTGCCCCCGCGGCTCCACACGACCGAGTCGCAACTCGGATCGTCGCAGCCCGTTCCCCACACGATCGTTTCTCCGTCGTCGGTGCCCCACACGATCGTCTGGCCGCTCGTGCCCCAGACAACCGTTTCTCCCTCCTCGGTTCCCCACACGATCGTCTGCGACACCGTCGCGCCCGAGAGGAGACCGCTGAGCGAGACAGTCGACGGCCCGGTCGGACAATCGCTGCCGCCGCACGCCGATCCCCACACGACGTTTTCCGATGGACCCCATTCGGCGCTGCCGCACATGGGATCGAGGCAGTGCACCGACCACGGACCCGCGGCGCTCGTCGATCCGGACGAGATCAGTCCCCACACGACGTCCGCGCCCGCCGGTGTTCTCTTGTCGCCCCACGAGATGTTCGAGAGCCACGCATTGGCGTCGGGCGTCAGCGCGCCTCCCCACACGCGGCGGTTACCCCAGATCAGGTGACGTCCCCACCGCGCCTCCGACGGACGATCGGTCCACGGCGCGGCGAAGAATCTCGCCAGGTCGATGGCGCCCTTCGCGTTCAGGAATCCAGCGCCCTGTGTCAGCGCGTCGTACCCTGCTTGCGGTCGCGCCGTGTACTGAAGAATCGCTTTGACTGCGTTCGGCGTGAGCGTGGGGTTCGCCTGCAGCATGAGCGCGATCGCGCCGCTCACGACCGGCGTGGCCTGACTCGTGCCGCTGAGACTCAGATACGGCAGCCAGGGTGTCGGAATCGTGCCGCTCAGGAGGTACTGCGGCCGCGAGTTGTACAGATAGCTGTCTGGAGAGCTGAGCGACTCGGTTCCAACGCCGGGCGCCACGAGATCCGGTTTCGCCGAATAATCGACGGCAGTCGGGCCGCGCGAGCTGAAAGCCGCGACGGTATCGTCGCGGCGATCGGTTGTTCCCATGTGGCTCGATGCGCCAACGGTCAAGACCCACGGAGCGTTGCCGGGCGCCAACACGCTCCTGTACTGCGCACGTCCGGCGTTGGCGCCTCTATTCCCCGCTGCGGCGACCACGACGATGCCGGCATCGACGAGACGCTTCGCGGCAACGGTGAGGAGATCTGTGTTGTACGACTCGTAGACCGCCGCGCCGAGCGACACGTTGACGATCCGAATTTGCAGCGACTCCTTGTTCGCCAGGACATCTCCGAACGCGGCGATCACGTTGCTGATTCGGCCTGCGCCGGATCCGTCCAGCACCTTCAGCGCGACGATGCGAGCGCCAGGCGCGATGCCCGATCGGCCCCCGTCCGAGTCGAATCCGTTGCCGGCAACGATTCCCGTGACGTGCGAGCCATGTCCGTAGTCGTCGTAGGCGGCCGATTGTCCGTTGACGAAATCAACGAACCGATCGATGCGCTGCACGCCTCCGGAATCCGCGAGATCATCGTGCGCCGGCGTCACGCCGGAATCGATCACCGCGACGGTGACGCCGGTTCCGTCATAACCGTAGGCGTGGCGCGCCGCGGTCGCACCGACGACCGCGCTCGTGATTTCGAGCGCGCCGACCGCCGGCCGATCGAGCGCGATGCGTTGAACGGCGTCGCTGGCCGCGAGCGTGAGCACGGACGCCGTCGGAACGTCGGCCGCTTGCGCGTCGATGATCGGGAGCTGCCGGCCCAACACGCCCCCGAGCTGCTGGATCAGCGGCGCAAGCGCACCGAGCGTCTGAGCGCTGGTCGCGCGCACGATGATCCGGGAGCGAGGCGGCGGATTGGAGAGCGCGTTGTGCAGCAGGGGATCGAGTTTGTCGAGACGCGGCGATGGCGGCGCCACCGGCGGTGGACCCACTGGCGGCGGAGGAGGCACGCCGACAATCTGAGTCCGGACCGGCAACGCGGTCGCGACGAAGACGAAGAAAACGACGATCGACTGGATCCAGATCGCGCGCTTGTTCATCCAGTGCATAGAGCAGCCCGTGCAGATCGAGAAATCGCGGGGGTGGTTGGACCTTCCAAACACGTCATTCTTGAACGCCGCCGGCCAGGAGCGACATCACCCGAAGGTGGTGAGCACCTGTAGCACACCCGCGTCATGTCGGGCAGCAGCGGTCGAGCTGGATGAGAGTCCGGAGATGAAGCGGCGTGAAGGCGAGCTGGCGGGCGCTATTGAAGACCGTGGGATTGCGCGGCGATCGCGAGCTCCACGCGATTCGACGCGCCGACCTTGTCGAAAATCCGAGTGAGGTGATGCTTCACCGTCTCTTCACTGAGCGAGAACTCTCGGGCAATGTCCTTGTTCGCATAGCCCGCGAGCACGCGCGTCAACACTTCGCGCTCGCGTCGAGTGAGCGCTGCGCCGCGCGGCGCGTTCCGCGACGACGTCGACATCGACGTCATCAATCCGCGCACCCCCTCGAGCAGCTCGGTGACCAGACCCTGACCCAACCACGATTGCCCGCCCATCACGGCGAGCATGGCTTCGAAGAGCCGCTCCGTCAGGCAGTCTTTCAAGACGAGACCGCGGACGCCCAACTGCACCGCCATCAGGATCTGTGGCCGCTCGAGGGCGCCGGTCAGGAGAATCGTCTGAAATCTCTCGCGCACCGTACCGAGCTCCTGCAGCGCTTCGAGGCCGTTCATCCGCGGCATCATGAAATCGAGCAACAGCAAGTCGGGATTCGCCCCTCGAACTACCTGAACCGTCTCGACACCCGTGGAGGCCTCGCCCACGACCTCGAACCCGAAGCCGACGTCGATGCCATAGACGTGTTTGACCACCGCCGGCGGGACCGCGAGCAACTGCCGCAAGCTCGCTCGAAACAAACCTTCATCGTCCGCAACGACAACCCGCGCCGGTCGATCGACCAGCGGAGGCCGACAGAGATCCATTACGCGCAGACTCCTTCAACGGGGGGCGCAGCGCCCGAAGCAACGTCGCGAGGCAAACCACGTGCCCGGCGTTCGAGTAACGTGAACGTTTCACGCGTGATGTTTGGCGGCAGAAACGCGAGACTCGGGGAACACCGCGCCGCATCAGGATGAGACACGCATGTTTTAAGACGCTACGGTGACTCGCGCCGCAGAGCACCGCGGTCAAATGAGATCGAGGAGCCGGTGATGCGCAGCAAACTGAACGAGCTCGACTCGGTTCGACACCCCCATCTTGTTGAAAATGTGCGTGAGATGCGATTTCACCGTGTTCTCGCTGATTGACGACCGCTCCGCAATGCCCTTGGTGCTGCTGCAACCGGCCATGACGGCTTTCACGATCTCGATCTCGCGCTGCGTCAGGCCGAACGCATTCGTTTGCCGCCGCGCGGCTTTCAGCTTCTTCAAGCTGGCGCTCATGTTCAACGTCGGACCACGCCCCACCCACATGTGACCGGCCATCACCGCGTGAATGCTGTTGAACAATTCGTCCGGCGCGGAATCCTTCGGGAGCACGCCGCAGGCGCCAAGCTGAAGGGCGCCAGCCACTTCGGGGGCACCGAGACGATCGGCCAGAATGATCGTTCGGACCCCGCCGTTTGCGGCCGCCTCGCGCAGCATGTCGGCCGGGCGGCACCCTGGCGCGTTGAGTCCGAGCAGCAGGATATCGGGACGCAGCTCGCGAATCGCCGTGGCGGCGGCGGCCCCGTCGTGGGTTTCGCTGACGATGACGAGCCGCGGATCGGTTTCGAGGAGCCGGCGGAGACCGTGACGGAAGATCGGCTGCCGATCGGCAATGACGATCCGAATCGGCTGCGCTGGAGCGAACGGCGGCGGCTCGAAACGAGCCACGGTCATGCGGTTTGGCTGGGGCACCGCGGCGGGCCAAGCAAGACTAATACCGCTGACCTCGATTCCTTTCATCGTCGAACGTCACTCTCCAGCGCGTCAGTGAAGGCTCCTCCCGCCGTTGCCGGGTCGGCGGGCATTTGGCCCTCAACCTTTCTCATATTCAGTCCGTCTTCATGTAGAGTGTGTCTATACATGGAACCACTCTACGGCGTACTGGATCTGCTGGTGTTGCGGACGCTCGTGTTCGGGCCGCTGCACGGCTATGCGATTGCGACGGCCATCCGGAACAGCTCCGGTGAAGCGCTGAACATCGAATTCGGCTCGCTCTACCCGGCGCTGAAACGGCTCGAGCTGAAGGGCTGGATCAGCGCAAAGTGGGAGACGTCCGAGCGCAATCGGCCCGCGCGCGTGTATCGGCTGACGGCTGCAGGCCGGAAGCGCCTTCGCCAGGAAACTTCGGAATGGTCCGATTTCGTGCGCGCCGTGGGGCGCGTGCTGAAGTCGCCTGACCCGGAGGTCGGCCAATGATGTCGTTCCTGATGATGTTGTGGAAACGTCTCGGCTATTTGCTGCCCTGGCGGCGCCGGGCGGCAGAACAAGAGATCGCGGACGAGATTCGATCGATTGCCGCGATGGCGCAGCCGGGCGAGCTTGGCAGCCTCACGCTTGCCGCCGAGGACGCGCGCACGGAGCTGGGATGGACGCGGCTCGAGCAGACCGGTCAGGATCTCCGCTACGCGGCGCGCGCCGCGCGCAAGAGTCCCGGGTTCACCGTTGCAGCCGTCGCGTCGCTGGCGATCGGCATCGGCGTCAACGCCGCTTTGTTCTCGCTGATCAACACGATGCTCTGGAAGTCGCTGCCGATCCGCGATCCGGAAACGCTTCTGGTGATCGGACGGCAGACCCAGACTGGCCTCTCGAACCGGTTCACGTACGGCAACTACGAGACGTTCCGCGATCACGTCTCGGCGCTGACCGTCGCGGGCTACGGAACGGTGCCGCTCAACGTGGCGATCGACGGCCGGATCGAGCCGACGCTGCAAGGTCACCTCGTGAGCGGCGGCTATTTCCCTCTGATGGGGCTCGCGCCGGCCGCGGGCCGGCTGCTGGGGCCGGACGACGATCGCGTGCCGAGCGGTCATGCCGTCGCGGTGCTGAGTTACGACTACTGGCGCCGCCGATTCGGCGCCGATCCCGCCGTCGTGGGCCGCGCGATCTCGATCAGCGGGCACCCGTTCACGATCGTCGGCGTCTCGCCGGCCGAGTTCTTCGGCGCGGAGGTCGGCTCGTCGCCGCAGTTCTTCCTGCCGATCATGATGCAGCCGGTCGTGATGCCGATGACCGCCGACTTGATCGCGCGCGACACCAACGTCACCTCGTTGTGGATTCGCGTGCTCGCGCGCGTCAAAGCTGACGGATCGATTCCGCGCGCCACCGCGCAACTCGACGCACTGGAAGGATCGCCCGAAACCGAGTGGCGGCTGAGAGACAAGTTCACGGGACAGCTCGAGCAGGCGCGCCTGGTAGTGGGCTCGGCGGCGACGGGCCTGTCCGATCTTCGGCGGCAGTTCTCACAGCCGCTCTTCCTCCTGCTCGGCATCGCCGTGATCGTCTTGCTCATCGCGTGCGCCAACGTCGGAAACCTCGTGCTCGCGCGCGCGGCCGCGCGGCGCGCCGAGTTCGCGCTGCGGCTCGCGCTCGGCGCCGGGCGTGGACGATTGGTTCGACAGGTGATCGCCGAAAGCCTCGTGCTCGCGGTGCCTGCTGGCGTTGCGGCGCTGGCCTTCGCGTACTGGACGGCCTACACCCTCATCGGCTACGCGGCCATCGGCCGCGACGCGATCGTGCTCGACGTATGGCCCGACTGGCGCGTGCTGGCCTTCACGGCGATCGTGTCGGCCGCCGCCGGATTGATGCTCGGCTGCGTTCCGGCCATACACGCGTCGCGCGCCGACCGATCCGTGGCGTCGCTCGATCTCGCTCGCGCGCGAGCCGTCGGTCACGCGCCCGGTCCGGGCCGCGCGCTCGTCGTTCTGCAGATGGCGCTGTCTCTCGTATTGCTGGTCGGCGCCGGCCTGTTCGTCCGCAGCCTGCAGAACCTCAATCGACACGACGCCGACGTCGATCAACGTCGCGTGATCGTCGTGCGCATCGAGCCGCGCGGCAGCGGGAATCGCCATGCTCCAGGCATGGCGACAGCGCTCGACCAGACGTACCGTTCCCTCATCACGCAAGTGGAAGCACTGCCGGGTGTGCGATCGGCGAGCTTCGCCCGATCCTCACCGCTCGGGCAAACGGGTTTCGGATATCAGATCTTTCGCCCCGCGGCCGCACAGGCGGAGCTGCTGACGGGCAGCATCGTGTATCCACGCTACTTCGCGACGATGGGCATGCCGATCCTCGCGGGACGCGATTTCAACGAAGAGGATCTCCGTACCGGTTCGCCGTCCGCGGTCATCGTCAACGAAGCCTTCGTCCGAACGGTGATCGGCGGCGCGTCGCCGCTCGGCACAGGACATGGCGTCAGCGAAGGCGGCGGGCGCGGAGCGCCCCGAAGACCGATGAACATCGTCGGCGTGGTGAAGGACTCGCGGTTTCCAGCGCTGCGCGAGGCGGCGCGGCCGATCGTCTATCAGACATTCCTGCAAGCGAGAACGGGCTTCGGCGGAATGACGCTCCATGTCCGGATGTCGGAGCTCCGCGAGGCCACCGTGCAGCAGATCCGCGCGGCGGTGCAGGCCGTCCAGCCCGACGTGCCGATGTTCCAGCTGCACTCGCTCGCCGAGGAGGTCGACGCCGCGCTCGTGCGCGAGCGGCTCGTCGCCACGCTCTCGGGCGTATTCGGACTCGTGGCGCTGGTGCTGATCTGCGTGGGCCTCTATGGGCTGATGGCCTTCGCGGTGGCCCGGCGGACGGCGGAGATCGGCGTGCGCGTCGCGTTGGGCGCGACGCCTTCGGATATCCGCGGACTGATGGCCCGCCAGGCAATTGGCGTTCTGCTCATCGGCCTCGGCATCGGCGTCCCGGCGGCATGGATCGCCGGCCGGCTGGCCTCGGCGCAGCTGTCGCCTCTGCTCTTCGGCCTCACGCCGGCCGACCCAATCTCCTTTGCCATGGCGACAGTGCTGCTCGCGCTCGTGACGTTCGCCGCCGGCGTCGTTCCGGCGCTGCGCGCGGCGCGGATCGATCCGATCATCGCGCTGCGTCACGAGTAGTCTCCTTCAAGAGAACTAAGTGATGGCCTTCAGCTCCCAACCTTTGCGGAACAGGGGCTTCACGTACTTGTTCGCTTCCTTGTTGTTCGTGAACTCCATCTTCTTCGGATCCCAGATCAGCTTGCCTTCGACGCGCGCCGCGACGGCGCCGAGCACCATCCACTCGGTGTACGGACCGGCGACGCTGAAATTCGAACAGGCCGGCTCGCCGCCTTTGCACGCGCGAATCCAATCGCGCTGGTGCCCTGGAGACCGCGTCAGCATTCGCGGCGGCAGCGCGTACTGGGCCCACCGCGATCCCGGAAGGAGACCGACGCTCTCCCCGCGTCCGCCGGTTCCGAGGTACCCCTTCGATCCCACGTAGACCGTGTTGTATCCGCTGCCCTGCTGCTGGGCGCCGCCCGGCCCGCCGCGGCCGCGACCGCGCCCTTCCGCCGCTTGCGCCTCGCCGGCGCCGGCGCCGCGACCGCCTTCTCCTCGACGTCCGCGGCCGCCGGCCGGCGACTCGATCTCCGGACCGGTACCCGGGATCGCTCGCATTTCCTCCGCGGTCATTCCAGGCGGCGTGAACGATTCGCCGGTGTCGGACCAATACACGGTGACGGGCGGCATGTTGCCGCGCGCGGCGAACTCCCATTTGATCGCCACGCCGCCGCGCGGGAACGTGTAGGGGCTTCGTCCCTCGCCTTGCTTGAAACACTCGACACTCGTCGGGCTGCCGAGCCGCAGCGCGAGGTTGGCGGGGCCGAGTTGGTGAATACCCCAGTCGCCGATCAAGCTGCTGCCGAAGTCGTAGAACCCGCGCCAGTTGAATGGAAGATAGAAGCCGAACTGCGACTTGTATTCCGCGCGATACGCGTCATCTCCCGACGTGTACGGACGCATCGCCGCGCCGCCGAGCCACAGATCCCAATCGAGCGTGTCCGGTACTTTTTCCGTGGCGGGAAGCGTCTGCATCCCCTGAGGCCAGCTCGCGCGCCCGCGGAACGAATGCACTTCGGTGACATCGCCGATCTCTCCCGACCAGATGATCTCCGCCGCGACGCGCGTCGCGTCGTGCGAGTAGCCCTGGTTTCCCATCTGCGTGGCGACCTTGTATTTCGCCGCGGCGTCGGTGAGGAGTCGCGCTTCCCACGGCGTGCGCGTCAACGGCTTCTCGACGTAGACGTGCTTTCCGAGCTGCATCGCCGCGAGCGCCACCGTCGCATGCATGTGATCGGGGATGATGACGGTGACCGCATCGATGCTCTTCTCTTTCTCGAGCATCCGTCGATAGTCTTTGTACTTCGCCGCTTTGTCCCAGACCTTGAAGCCATCCGCGGCGCGAGCCCAGTCGACGTCCGCCATCGCCACGATGTTCTCCGAGTCCATCGAGGACAGCACACCCACCGCTCGGCCGCCGGCGCCGACCGCCCCGATGTGCATCTTCTCGTTCGGCGATTGATAGCCGAGCGCTTTCAGCGAAGGCACTGTGCCGAATCCTCCGCGCGGGACAACGCCGGCGAGCAGTGTGCCGAAGAAGAAGTGACGCCGCGAAATGCCTTTGGCCATCGAGCCCTCCTCGTGTGCCGTCCAGATCCGCGATCTTCTAGAAGCTGAACCTCGCGAGCGCCTGAACGCTGCGCGGGTTCTCGTAATCGTTGGCGACGCCGAACCCGGATTAGCGCTCTCCCCTCAGCGCAAGGATTGGATCGACGCGCATGGCGCGGCGCGCCGGGATCCAGCACGCGGCGAGCGACACGATCAGCAGCGCGAAAGACACGGCGACGAACGTCAGCGGATCGCGGGCGGTCACTCCGAAGAGCAGGCCGGCGAGCACCTGCGAGAGCGCGAGCGCGCCGAGCACGCCGATCGTCAAGCCTGCGGCGGCGATGCGCAGGCCGCCGGCGAGCACCATGCGAACCACCGATCCGCGATCGGCGCCGAGCGCCATGCGGATGCCGATCTCTTGCGTCCGCTGCGCGGTCGAGTACGCGATCACGCCGTAGATTCCGATCACCGCGAGCACGACGGCGAGCACGGCGAACAGTCCGAGGAGAAGCGTCGTGAACCGCCGGTTGGCTTCCCGCTGCGCGAGGAGCTCCGGCACGGTGCGAATCGCGCCGACGGCCTGCTCGCGATCGATCGACCAGACGGCGCCCCGCGCGGCGCTGACGAGCGACGCGGGATCGCTGCGCGTGCGCACGAACACCAAGAGGCGCGGATCCGCCGCCTGGCGCATCGGGAAGTAGATCTCGGCCCAAGGGTCGCGCTCGAAACCACCGCGCTTGGTGTCGGCGACGACGCCGACGATCGTCTGCCACTGAGTGTCGCGTCGGCCCGGATTGCCGAACGTGACACGGCGGCCGAGCGGATCCTGTCCTGGAAAGAAGCGGCGAACGAACGACTCGTTCACGATCGCAACTTCCTGCGCTCCGGGCGAGTCCGCTGGTGTGAACAGGCGGCCGCTGCGAAGCGGAATCTTTAATGTCGAAAAGAACTCCGGCGTGACCGAGTCGTACGGTACCGGGATGTTCGGCGCGTCGGGTGGAGGCGTTGGCTGCCCTTCGATGTTGATCGACGCCGACGAAGGGAGCTCCGACAGAAGCAGCGATGAGCCTGCCGCGGCCGACTCGACGCCGGGCAGCGCCGCGAGCCGCTCGACAAGCTGATCGTAGAAGGCCGCGATCCGCGCCGGTTCGCCGTACTTGGCGGACGGAAGTTGAAGACGCAGCGTCAAGACGCCGGTCGTCGCGAATCCCGGGTCGATGTTGTTCAGCGCGATGAAGCTGCGGATCAAGAGGCCCGCGCCGACGAGCAGCATCAGCGCGATCGCGAGCTCGCTGACGGCGAGCGCAGAGCGCAACCGCCTCCCCGCGACGCCCTCAGACCCGGTTCGGCCGCCCTCTTTCAAACGCGCGCCGGAATCGCGACGCGACGCGCTCAGCGCCGGGAAGATGCCGACGAGAACGCTGGTGAGGAGCGAAGCGCCGGCGGCGTACGCGAGCACGCGCGCGTCGATGGCGATGTTCGAGAGTCGAGGCAGCGCGGCCGGCGCGAGCGATCGAAGCAGATCCGTGCTCCACGCGGCGAGCGCCAGCCCCGCTGCCCCGCCGAACAGCGCGACCACGAAGCTCTCGGTGAAAAGTTGCCGCAGCAGCCGCGATCGTCCGGCGCCCAGCGCCGCGCGGATCGCCAGCTCGTGCTCGCGCGCCGCCGCGCGCGTCAGCAGCAGGTTGGCGACGTTCGCGCACGCAATGAGCAGGACGAACGAGACGGCGCCGAGCAAGATCAAGAGCGGCCATCGCACGTCGCCAACCAGCTCCGCGTGCAGCGGCACGAGCCGGATGCCGATCCCGGCGTTCGAGGAATACTGCTGCTCCAGCCCCGCGGCGATCGCGTCCATCTCCGACTGCGCGGCGGCTGGCGTGACGCCCGGCTTCAACCGTCCGACGATGGTCAACCAGTACGATCCGCGGGCCTGGAACAGCTCCTCGAACCGTCCGATTGGCGCAAGCGGCACCCACAGCTCGGCATCCGCAGGATGGTCGAACGCGGCGGGCATCACACCAACGACTTCATATGACAGCCCGCTCAGCACGACCCGTTGTCCGACGATCGACGGATCCGCGCCGAAGCGGCGCGTCCAGAGCCCGTGCGCGAGGATGACGACGCGCTCGCCGCCGGCCTGACCGTTCGCGGGCGTGAAACCGCGCCCGTGAACCGGCGTCGTTCCCATCGTCTCGAAGAACTCGTGCGTGACCCGTGCGCCGCGGATCTGCTCCGGATCGCCCTGCCCTGTCAGCGTCAGGTTCGCGCCAAAGTAGCCGGACATCCGCTCGAACGAGCGGCTCGCCCGCCGCCAGTCCTCGAAGTTCGGGTACGTGCCGACGTCTTTGTTGAAGCCTTGTCGCGGGTTGTACGTCCAGACCATCATCAGCCGGTCCGGCTGTGGATACGGCAGCGGCCGCAGCAGCACGGCGTTGACGACCGTGAAGATCGCCGCGTTGGCGCCGATTCCGAGCGCGAGCGTCAGGATTACGATCGAGTAGAACAGCGGCTTCTTCGCGATGTTCCGGAGGGCGTATTGAATGTCGGACCGCATGCCTCGACTCCTTGTGCATCAGAGTACTCGAAAGGCGCACGATCTGGTGGCGCGTCGATAGATGGCTCCTGGCGACATCGTTCGGCATGCGGACTATCCTCAATGGGGACACGGGTACGTGATCCGCGCCAGGAAGACCTCTGTCGATGTCTTTTTCCGGTGGGGTGGAAAGCGCAAGGTCGCCGCGGATGAGCCGCTCGAAAACGCACGCGCGAGCGAGATGGAGGCGAAGCTGTTCGCGTTGTGCGCCGGCGTCACGGCGAGATCGTGGTCGCGTGGCCACCACAGCGTCTACGCCATCGAGCTCGATCGGGCCGTGTGGAAGAACCGCGCATTCAGGGACCGCAATCCTGGCGGCGCCGAGGGAGGGTGCTTGTACATAGGAGTGACAGGGCTCCCGCCGGAAACGCGGTTGGAGCGGCACCGGCTGGGAACCCAGTCCGGCCGCTTCGTCCGTGCGCATGGCCTCCGGCTGCGGCTCGATCTCGTCGAAGGGTACTCGCGCCTCCCGTACCGGATTGCGGCGTTCATGGAGCCGAAGTTGGCGGCGTGGTTGCGGGCGCAGGGGTTTGCGGTGTGGCAGAACTGAAACGCGATCTGTTCTTATCGGCGGCTGCCGCAATCGTCGGCGCGCTGTCGGCAATGTCGATCGCCGGCGCGTCATCCGCGCGGCAGACGGCGGCCGGCGAGCTGATCTTCATCGACACCAGCGTCGAGAACGCCTCGCCTCTCTGGTACGAGACCGCGGACAACGTCATTCAGGTTCACCTGCTCTACGACCACGAGCGCGCGTCGCCGAACCGCGCCGCCGGGCACGTTCACTTCGTGCTGCACGCAAAGCCCGGCGCGTCGCTCACACTCGAGTTTCGAAATCTCGACAACGTGTGGAACGGTCAGCCCGGATCGGTCGCGGGCGAGCTGAAGCGCGTCGCGATCTCGGAGCACGGCACAACGTGGAGAACGATCCCGACCGAGAGCCTGCCCGGCAACCGGGTCCAAGTACGCGTGACGATGACGGGGCCGACGCTGCACGTGGCGCGCATGGAACCGTATCGCCTGTCGGATCTCGAGCGGCTGCTCGGATCGATCCGCGGCCATCGCCTCGTTCGCATTGAACCGATCGGCACGACCGTTGCCGGCCGGCAGCTCGAGATCGTTCGGATCGGCGATCCCGCCGCTCCGTATCGCGTATTCGTACGCGCCCGCGCGCATCCGTGGGAAGCGGGCAGCAACTGGGTCGCGCAAGGATTGATCAATCGCCTGCTCGCCGGCGACGAGGAAGCGAAGCGCTTCCTGCGCGTCTACAGCGTCAGCGTGCTGCCGATGGCGAACAAGGATGGCGTCGCGCGCGGCGGCACACGCTTCAATCTTCGGGGAATGGATCTGAATCGCGGGTGGGACCGGCCGGCGGATCCGGACGTTTCGCCGGAGAATGCAGCCCTCGAGCGATGGCTGGAGCGCGAGATCGCGAACGGCAGGAAGCCTCACCTCGCGCTGGAGCTCCACAACGACGGCAACGGCCGGCTGCACATCAGTCGTCCGCCGGTGCCGCAGCTCGATCGGCATCTCGCGCGCATGACGATCCTCGAAGAGCTCCTCCGTCGGCACACGTGGTTCACCGAGGGCACGACCAGTCCAGAATTCCGCAACACCGGCACGCTCGGCGAGGGCTGGCTGCATCGCTACGGCATCGACGCCGTCGTCCACGAATTCAACTGCAACTGGATTGCGGGATTGAACGAGCCGACGTCGAGCCGGCATTGGATGGACTACGGCGCCGGCCTGGCGCGCGCGTTCAACGACTACTTCGTGCGAGTGAAGCCGTAGGCGTCATGCTACGATACGAGCCGTTTTCACGGCTCGACCGAGGAGGATTCCGCCATGTTGACGCGCCGCGTGTTTCTCGGCAAAACGGCGGCGGCCGCCGCCGGGCTTGCGGTCGCTCCCGCGAGGCTCCGCGCGCAGATGAGCGCGAACGACACGATCAACGTCGCCGTCATCGGCATCCGCGGCGACAACAAGGGCCACCCGACATGGACCGCCCGCGGCCGCGGGCAGGATCATTACGAGCATCTCTCCCAGATCAAGAACGTCCGCGTCACGCACGTCGTCGACGTCGACGAACGGCACTTTGCGTCGTCTCTCTCCTTCATGAAGGAAAAGTGGGGAGGGGATCCGAAAACGGAAACGGATTTCCGCCGGGTGCTCGACAATCGCGACGTGGACGCCGTGACGATCGCGGCGCCCGATCACTGGCATGCGCTCATGACGATCTGGGCATGTCAGGCGGGGAAAGACGTCTACGTCGAGAAGCCCGTCTGCCACAACATCGTCGAAGGCCGCCGGATGATCGACGCGGCGCGCACGTACAAGCGCATCGTGCAAGCCGGGACGCAGCGTCGCAGCGGTCCGGTGGTCGCGAAGGCCGTGCAGTTCCTCCGCGACGGCGGGCTTGGCGACGTCTACGCCGGTCGCACGGTGATCTATCGCCAACGCGATCCGATCGGCGTCGTCGCGGACAGTGCGGTGCCGTCCGGCGTTCATTACGACTTGTGGCTGGGTCCCGCGCCTGCGCGCCCATTCAACGCGAACCATTTTCACTATCACTGGCACTTCTTCTGGGAGTACGGCACGAGCGATCTCGGCAACACCGCCGTGCACTCGCTCGATCTCGTGCGCTGGCTGCTCGGCAAGCGTGAACATCCTCGCAGCGTGAGCTGCATCGGCGGTTTGCGCGAGGCGGGCGCGCCGACCGATCAGAAGACGCCAAACACGCAGTACGCGACCTATCAATACGCGGATGGAACCGAGGCGCATTGCGATCTGCGAAACTGGTACAGCGGTCCTGCGGAGGCGCAGGGTGTTTACATCTTCGGCTCGAAAGGATGGATGAAGGTCGGCGACGATCGCGCGCAGGTCTTCTTCGGTCCGAAAAACGAGCCGGGCCCGGTCCTCACGAGCGAGGAGAAGGTCGATTCGGGCCAGTCGCACTTCGAGAACTTCTTCGACGCCGTGCGCTCGCGCAAAGCGGAGACGCTCCGGGCCCCGCTCGAGGAGGGCCATCTTTCGACGGCCCTCTGCCATCTCGGCAACATCTCCTACCGCGTCGGGCGGTCGGTGAGATTCGACTCGGCGGCGGAGCGTTTCGTGGGCGACGACGAAGCGAACGCGCTGCTGGGCCGCACGTATCGCGCGCCGTTCGTGTTGCCCGACAAGAGCTGATCCGTGAGGCGCTTGATGCAACGGAGCCGCTAGCGCACGATTCGAGCTTAGTGCGGCCTGCCCACTTCTCCTTTTCTGATTCGCTGCAGCAGCGCATCCATCTCCTTGATCCTGGATGGATGTCGATCGGCGACGTTCCGGGTCTCGCCGGGATCGGCGGCCAGATCGTAGAGCTGAGGGACCGTGTCGTTGCCCAGTTCGGTGTTGGTGTTGGCGTTGATCTTCTGCCGCTTGCTCGCCTCCATGTACTTCCACTGACCGACGCGCAACGCGAGGCCCGCAGCCTGCTCGACGAGATGAGCGCGGCCCTGCCGCGATTGGCCGAGTAAGACGGCCATCAGATCGAGACTGTCCGGTGCGTCGGCAGGCGCGAGCTTTTGTCCCGTCCACGACGCCAGCGACGCCACGAGGTCGACTTGACTGACGAGCGCGTCGGACACGCCGCGCTTCACGCCTCGAGGCCATCGGACGATGAACGGCACTCGCGTTCCCGCCTCGAAGTGACTGTACTTGCCGCCGCGAAACGGACCCGACGGACGATGGCTGCCGAGCTTCGCGACGGCGTCATCCTGATACCCATCGTCAATCACGGGACCGTTGTCGCTCGTGACGATCACGAGCGTAGAGTCCGTGAGCCGGAGGCGGTCGAGCGCGTCGAGCACTTCACCGACGCACCAGTCGGCCTGAACGATAGCGTCGCCTCGCGGGCCCATCGACGTCTTTCCGGCGAAGCGCGGATGCGGAACGCGAGGCACGTGCGGATCGTGCAGCGCAAAGAACAGGAAGAACGGCCGTGCGCGCTGCTCCTCGATGAACTTTACGGCGCGGCTCGTGAAAACATCGGCCATGTCCTCGTCTTTCCAGAGTGCGGCCTTGCCGCCGCTCATGTAGCCGATGCGGCTGATGCCGTTGACGATCGTCTGGTCGTGCCCGTGGCTCGGCCGCATCGTCGTCAGCAGATCGGGGCGCGCGCTTCCGGTCGGCCAATCGCCGATAGGCTTGTCGTAGCTGACCATGATCGGATCGGCCGGATCGAGCCCGACGACGCGGCGGTTCTCGACGTAGACGGTGGGAACGCGATCGCCGGTGGCCGCCATGATGAACGCGGAATCGAACCCGATATCGTTCGGCGATGGACGCACGTCTCCGTTCCAATCAGGCCCGCCGCTCGGACCGAGTCCCAGATGCCACTTGCCGACAACGCCGGTGACGTAGCCGGCCCGCTGCAGCAACGACGCGAGCGTCGTCCGTCCAGGCTCGATGATCAGCGCGGCATCACCCGGCAGAACGCCGGTGCCTGATTTGCGAAACGCGTACTGACCGGTGAGCAAAGCGTATCGCGACGGCGTGCACGTCGCGGCCGCGGCATGCGCGTCCGTAAAGCGCAGTCCCTCTCGCGCGAGACGATCGATGTTCGGCGTCTTGACTGCCTTCGCTCCGTACGCGGACACGTCGCCGTAGCCGAGATC
>DATBJJ010000144.1:0-45065 GCA_036556425.1 Vicinamibacterales bacterium | reverse complement strand
TTTGACTCCGTGCCCCTAAGTGGTGTATCTTCTTCTGCTTATCGAGAATTGCAAGCGAACGAACCTACAGCCCGCCCGCGAGCTGCGATCCGGGCCAGCACGATCGAGGAGGACCCGTTTAGATGGCCACTGACAAAACGCAACTAATCACTCCCAGAGGAGGTGCGCTCGACGATCAAATCGATCCGCAGGAATACGAAGCCCTGCTGAACCTTTACGATAGCAGCTTCCGCAATATCGCGGAAGGCGAAGTCGTCAAGGGCACTGTTCTCAAAGTCACCCCTTCCGAAGTCATCGTCGACGTCGGCTACAAGTCCGAAGGCATCATCGCCATCGATGAGTTCGTCGACGAGACCGGCCAGATCGCCGTGCAGCCCGGAGACATCGTGGATGTCCTCCTCGAGCGCACCGAGGATCGCGACGGCTACGTCGTGCTCTCGCGCGAGAAGGCCGAGAAGATGAAGATTTGGGACGACGTCGAGAAGGCGTATGCCGAACGAAAAGTCGTCATCGGACGCGTGATCGAGCGCATCAAGGGCGGCCTCGCCGTCGACATCGGCGTCCGCGCGTTCCTCCCGGGCTCGCAGATCGACGTGCGTCCCGTTCGCAATCTCGACGCGCTGCGCGGCCAGGAGCTGCGGATGCGCGTCATCAAGGTCAACAAGAAGCGCGGCAACATCGTGCTCTCGAGGAAGGTCCTCCTCGAAGAAGAGAACGCCGAGAAGAAGAAGCACACGCTCGACACGCTCGCCGAGGGCAAGGTCCTCACGGGCGTCGTCAAGAACATCACGGATTACGGCGCGTTCATCGATCTCGGCGGCATCGACGGCCTGCTGCACATCACGGACATGTCGTGGGGCCGCGTGTCGCATCCGTCCGAGCTGTTCAAGGTGAACGACGAGATCGACGTGATCGTGCTCAAGTACGATCCGGCGACCGAGCGCGTCTCCCTCGGACACAAGCAGTTGAAGAACGATCCGTGGTCGAACGTGATCGATCGCTATCCGGTCGGCGCGCGCATGAGCGGCAAGGTCGTCAGCCTCACCGACTACGGCGCGTTCGTCGAGCTCGAGCCGGGCGTCGAAGGCTTGATCCACGTCTCGGAGATGTCGTGGAGCAAGCGCGTCAAGCACCCGTCGAAGATCCTGAACGTCGGCGACAGCGTCGAGGCGATGGTGCTCGGCGTCGATCCAGGCGCGCGCCGGATTTCGCTCGGCCTCAAGCAGGTCGAGAGCAATCCGTGGCACGAGCTGAGCGAGAAGTACCCGATCGGGACGAACATCACTGGGAAGGTCCGCAACCTGACCGAGTTCGGCGCGTTCGTCGAAGTCGAAGAAGGCATCGACGGCCTGATCCACATCTCGGACATGTCGTGGAGCAAGCGCCTCAAGCACCCGTCCGAGGTCCTCAAGAAGGGGGACACCGTCGAGGCGATGGTGCTGAACATCGACGCCGAGAACCAGCGGCTGTCGCTCGGCCTCAAGCAACTGCAGACGGACGTGTGGGACGAGTTCTTCACGCAGCACCACGTCGGCGACGTCGTCGAAGGGAAGGTCGTTCGCGTGACGAACTTCGGCGCGTTCGTGGAGCTGGCGGAGGGGATCGAAGGCCTGATTCACGTGTCGGAGTTCGACGACTCTCATCACGCCGGCAAGGACGAGAAGCTGGAGCTGAAAGTCGGCGAGTCGTACCAGATGAAGATCATCAAGCTCATTCCGTCCGAGCGAAAGATCGGTTTGAGCATCCGCGCGCTGAAGAGCGACGAGTTCAGAGCGGACTGGGAAGCGTACTCCGAGAGCAGCGGACGGCCTGAAGTGACGCTGGGCGATCATTTCAAACATCAGCAATAGCTCTCGGCGTTCAGCTGTCAGCTGTCAGCTCGAGCTGATGGCTGATCGCTGACGGCTGACAGCTACAGGGTGATCCATGAACACCGGCAGCATGACCAAGGCGGAGCTCGTCGAGGAAGTCTCGCGCGTGTCGGACCTGACGAAGAAGCACTCGGAGGTCATCGTCGACACGGTCTTCAAGAGCATCATCGACGCACTGCATCGCGGAGAGAAGATCGAGCTGCGTGGTTTCGGCAGCTTCCGGCTTCGCCGGCGCGAGCCCCGCAAGGGCCGCAACCCGAAGACGGGCGACAAGGTGGACGTTCCGCCGAAGAAGGTCCCGTACTTCAAGCCGGGCAAGGAACTGAAAGAGCTGATCAACCGCGAAGCGGAAGCGCAGGCGCCCCCGAGCGCGCCGCCGGTGGAGAACGTGAATCCGGAGGTCTGAGCGCTGGACCATTTGTGGTCGCCGTGGAGACTGTCATACGTGACCGGCAGCGCGAAATCGCGCGGCTGCGTCTTCTGTGACGCGCAGGCCGGCGGCCAGGACTCGCTCGTTGTCTATCGCGGCGCGCTCTGCTTCGTCATCCTCAACAAGTTTCCGTACAACAACGGCCACTTAATGGTCGTGCCGAACCGCCATATCGCGACGCTGACCGAAGCGACGACCGAAGAGCTGTGCGAGCTCATCGCGCTCGTGGGCCGCGCCGAAGCGGCGCTCCGCGAGGCGTTCGATCCGCACGGCCTGAACATGGGAATCAACCTCGGGAAGCCGGCCGGCGCGGGCATCCTCGATCATCTGCACATGCACGTCGTGCCGCGCTGGAACGGCGACACGAACTTCATGACGGTCGTCGGACAGACGAGAGTCCTCCCCGAGGAGCTGCCGGCGACGGCGGCGCGGCTGCGCCCGATCTTCGAGCGCCTCGCCATCGATCAGTAGGTTCAAGGGTTCACGGGTTCACGGGTTCAAGGGTTCACGGGTTCACGGGTTCACAGGTTCACTCGATGGATCTCGCGCTCACCGATCAACAGAAGGCGTTCCAGCAGCAGATCGCGCAGTTCGCGCGCGAGCGGGTGGCGCCGCACGCCGCGGCGATCGACGAGCGCGGCGCGTTTCCGCGCGACGTGGTGCGCGACGCGGCGTTGCTCGGCTTGATGGGCGTCACGATCGCGAAGGAGGCCGGCGGCGCGGGACGCGATTCCATCAGTTACGCGCTCGCGATCGAAGAGATCGCCAAGGCCAGCTCCGTCGTCGCCGTCATCGCGGCCGTGAACAATTCGCTCGTGGCGGAGCCGCTCGCCGAGTTCGGATCCGACGTGCAGCGCCAGACGTGGCTGCCGCGCCTGGCGTCGGGCCGATCGATCGGCGCGTTCGCGCTGTCGGAGGAGGACGCCGGATCGGACGCGGCGAACCAGCAGACCGTGGCGCGCCTCGACGATCGCGGCTACGTGCTCAACGGGCGCAAAGTGTGGGTCGCGAACGCGGAAGCGGCGGATCTCGCGATCGTCTTCGCCGCGACGCAGCCCGGCATTCGCGGGCGCGGCGTCAGCGCGTTTCTCGTCCCGATGGAGACGCCCGGCATCTCGAAGATCGCGACGGCGGACTCGCTCGGCGTGCGCGGCCTCGGCTGCATGGATCTGGAGTTCCGCGACGTCGCGGTCGGCGCCGACTCGCTGCTGGGCGCGCGGGGCGAGGGCTTCCGCATCGCGGTGTGGGCGCTCGAGGGTGGACGCGTCGCGATTGCGGCGCAGGCGCTCGGCGTCGGCGAAGCGGCGCTCGCCGAAGCGATCGAGCACGCGCGCACCCGGACGGCGTTCGGACAGCCGATCGGCAACTATCAGGCGATCCAGTGGATGCTCGCGGACACGGCGACCGAGCTCGATGCCGCGCGCATGTTGACGATGAAGGCGGCCGATTCGGTGGGACGCGGACCGCGGGCGTCGACGCCCGACGCGTCGATGGCCAAGCTCTTCGCGTCCGAGGCGGCGCATCGCGCCGCGGATCGAGCGCTGCAGATTCTCGCGTCGAAGGGCTACCGCCGCGGATCGGTGGTCGAGCGATTGTTCCGGGACGTCCGCGCGACGGAGATCTATCAAGGCACGTCGGAAGTCCAGCGGATGATCATCGCCGAGCACATATTGGAGTAGCGCTGTAGTCGACAGTCGACAGTCCTCAGTCGACAGTCTCAGTCGGAAGTCAGTCGACAGTCTTAGTCTCAGTCGACAGTCTCAGTCGACAGTCTCAGTCGACAGTCTTAGTCGACAGTCTCAGTCGTCAGTCCGACAGTCTAGTCGACGACTGACGACCAGACTGTCGACTTCCGACTGAGACTTCCGACTGAGACTGTCGACTACCGACTACCGACTGCCGACTACAGATCACTTGACTATCGCCATTCCGATCTGAATCCCCAATATCCGTCCGTCGGTCGAGCCGCGGATGATGTCCGCGGGGCGCCACGCATGATCGATCGCGAGCTCGATGCGATGCATGCGTCCGATGCGCGGGACGGTCTGCGGCCGCAGCGCGATCGTGTGCGTCCTCCACTCCGTGGTGTCGAGCACGATCTCGTCGGCCATCTCGCCGTTGACGCGCACGCGCACGCGCGCGGGCTCGCGGAACGCGTCGATCGCGTGGCGCAGCGGCATGGTGATTTCACGCGCGCTGCCGAGCACGTCGATCTCGGCGCGGTTCCCCGACATCCACACGTACTGCAATCCGTCGGGGCTGGTTTCGCGTCCCTGGACGTTGAACGTCACGACGGGCACGGCGCCCAGCGGTTCCCGCGGCAGGTGGTTGCGCGCGCCCGGCTCGCGCTTGCGCTGGACGTACTCCCGCAGCTCCGGCGCGACGTGGCCCCACGTCGCGACGATCGCGTCGTGTCCCAGGACCATCGGCCCGAACGGCTCGAAGTCCGTCGCGATCGTTCGCGTGACGGCGGCGAGCGAGAGAAGGCCGGCGGCCACGATCGACGCGGCGAGCCATCGGGCAGGCGACGGCCACGCCGCGCGGCCGGCGAGATCGAGCATTGCGATCGATGCGCCGGCCAGTACGACCGCCATCCCCGCTCCGATCATGTAGACCTGCTCCGGCTTCGTGCCGAAGATCAGCGGCAGCGCGAAGACGATCGCGAGCGCCGCGCCCGACGCGGCGCAGACGCGCGCCGCGGCGGAGATCCACCGCCATCCGGCAATCGCGATGAGCGGCGCCACGGTGGAGAACACGCTCGCCGCGGGCTGCCACTGGCGGTCGGCCGGAACCAAGCGGAACACGCCATAGAGGGTCGTCCACACGTTGCGCCACGCCGTCCACGGCGCGGGTTTCCCGTACCCTCCCAGCTCGCCCAGGGCGTACGTGCGAAGCGCAATCAACGCGGCGATCGCGAGCGCCGACAGCGCCACGAACGCGATCGGCACACGCTGCAGCCGACGATCGATCAGCCCCCGCCGAATCTCGTGCAGGACGACGATCGCCGGGAGCAGCATGACGCCATCTTCCTTGACCATGAACGACGCGATCGCGAATCCGAGGAGCGGCAGCCACCAGATCGTCCGCCGGTCCCGCACGAAGTCCCACCACGAGATCGCCCCGAGCACGACGAGCATCTGCAGCAGGTGCATCTGATTCGTGATCCACGCCGACAGGGAGTAGGGCATCGCCGGATGGCACGCGAACATCAGCACGGTCAGAACGGCGGTGCCGCGATGAGACGTGATGCGATACACGAGGCGTCCGATGAGCACGGCGGCGAGCGCGAACATCACGAGCGAGGCGGCGTGGTGCGCGACGGCGTTCAGGCCGAACAGCTCGAACCGCAGCGCGGAGAACGCGACCGTCAGCGGTCGGTAGAACGGGACCATGACGCCGCTGCGGTCCCAGGATCCTCGAAACGACGCGAGGACTTCGTCGACGGAATACGGGCGGAGGAAGTGGTAGTCGTCGTAGTCGAGGCCGTAGCCGAGCGTCGCGCCGTGGATCGAGTACGTGGCCAGGCCGGCCGCGGCGATCCCGATGAACGCCGCGCTCAGGCGGCTAGCCCAGAATCTGCTTGGCAATCGTCTGAAGCTGCAGATTCGACGTGCCTTCGTAGATCTGCCCGATCTTCGCGTCGCGGAACAGCTTCTCGACCGGATACTCGCGAACGAAGCCGTTGCCGCCGAACAGGTTCACCGCGAGCGACGAGACGCGCTCGGCAACCTCGGACGAGAAGATCTTGCAGATCGCCGCTTCCGTCAGGAACGGCCGGCCGGCATCGCGCAGCCGCGCGGCGTTGTACACGGTGAGGCGCGCGGCTTCGAGGTCGACCGCCGCCCGCGCGATTTGGAACTGCACGCCCTGGAACTCGGCGATCGTCTTGCCGAACTGCTTGCGCTCTTTGACGTACTTGATCGTGTGATCGAGTGCGCCGCGCGCGAGCCCGATCATCTGCGCGCCGATGCCGATCCGCCCCTCGTTCAGCGTTTCGATCGCCGTCTTGTAGCCCTTGCCGACCTCGCCGAGCACCTGCGCCTTCGGGACGCGGCACTCCTCGAACAGCAGCTCGCACGTGCTGCTCGCGCGAATCCCGAGCTTGTCTTCTTTCTTGCCGACGGTGAAGCCCGCCGCGCCGCGCTCGACGAGAAACGCCGTGATCCCTTTGTAGCCCGCGTCCGGATTCACCGTCGCGAAGACGATGAAGAGATCCGCTTCGTTGCCGTTGGTGATCCACAGCTTGCGGCCGTTGAGGACGAACGCGTCACCGTCGTCCGTCGCGCGCGTGGTGAGGGCGAACGCGTCGCTGCCGGAACCGGCCTCGGACAGCGCATACGCGCCGACCGTGCCGGAGGCGAGCTTCGGCAGCCAGCGGCGCTTCACGTCCTCGCTGCCGAAGCGCATCAGCGCGTTGACGGCCAGTGTGTTCTGCACGTCCACCAGCACCCCGATCGAGGGATCGACGCGCGAGATTTCCTCGACCGCGAGCACGGAGTGGAAGAATCGTCCGCCCGCGCCGCCGAGCGCGTCCGGAATCTCGATCGCCATCACCCCGAGCTCGAACAGCTCGTCGATGAGCGAGCGCGGGATCTTCGCGTGCTCGTCCATTTCGCGGACGAGCGGCCGGACGCGCGCCTCGGCAAACGCGCGCACGCTGTCGCGAAAGATGATTTCGTCTTCCGCGAGCGTGGTCAGCGGTTGAGCGTGTTCCCCGGCGGCGACGTCCTGCGTCACGAGCGTGACTCCTTCACGATGAGATCCCTTGCAGAGGCCCAATGTTATCATTGCCGGAGCGACGCGCCGGCCTCCTCGATCCTCAGCCTTCGTCTCATCCGGCATCGCCGGACCGGAGTTCTATGCGGACACCAGCTCTCGTCGGCGTCGTGGCGGCCCTCTCACTCCTCCTGCAGCCGAAGGCCGACGTGGTGGCCGCGCGCCAGGCATCACCTCCCCCGCAGCAAGCGCAGCCGCAACAACAACAGCCGCCGCCTCAAGACCAGCCGACGCGAATCAAGACCGGCATCAACTTCGTCCGCGTGGACGTCATCGTCACGGATCGCAAGGGGACGCCGCTGCTCGATCTCAAGCAGGACGAGTTCCGGATCAAGGAAGACGGCAAGGCGCAGGCGATCGAGTCGTTCACCGTCGTGAAGACGATCGACGAGGTCGCGCAGATGGACATGCCGACGCTGCCCGAGATCCGATCGCTCGACGACGAGAAGCGCGAGGCGGCGCGCCCCGACGCGCGACTGTTCGTGCTGTTTCTCGACGACTATCACGTGCGCCGCGGCAACGATATGTCCGTTCGGAAGCCGCTCATCGATTTCGTCATGAACCAACTCGGGCCGGCCGACATGGTGGCGGTGATGTATCCGCTCACGCCGCTCGCCAACTTGTCGTTCACGCGCAACAAGCGATCGCTCGTCAGCGCCATCGAGCACTTCGAGGGCCGGCGCTTCAACTACCTTCCGAAGAACGAATTCGAGGAGCGCTACTCGAACTATCCCGTCGAGGTCGTCGAGCGGATCAGAAATCAAGTCACGATGACCGCGATCCGGGGCGCGGCGATCAAGCTTGGCGGGATGAGAGAGGGGCGTAAGCACATCATCCTGGTGAGCGAAGGGTTCACCAACTCGGTTCCCCCGCAACTCAACGATCCCATCGCGTCGATGCCGGGCGTCGGCAATCCAAATCGTCGAAACCCGAACGCCGCCCTCAGCGATCGCGCGGAGTGGACCAACAACCTCGATCTAATCTCCGATCTCAGCCTGATCTTTCAGGAATGCAATCGCAACAACACGTCGATTTACGCGCTCGATCCCAAGGGGCTGGCGGCATTCGAGTACGACATCAATCAGGGCGTTGGCTTGAACATCGACAGGAAACATCTCGAGGCCTCGCTCGACACGCTGCGCGCGCTGGCGGACAACACCGACGGGCGCGCGATCATCAATCGCAACGATCTCGCGAAGGGGATGCAGCAGATCATCCGCGACTCGAGCGGGTACTACTTGATTGGGTACAACTCGTCGGACGCGCCGGTCGACGGCCGGTTCCACAAGATCGACGTCGAGGTGACGCGCAAAGGCGTCGAAGTCCGCGCGAGAAAAGGCTATTGGGCGTACACCGCCGAGGATGCCGCGCGCGCGACGGCGCCGGCGCGGCCCGACGCGCCGCCGGCGGTCACCAATGCGCTGGCGACGCTCGTCGAGCCCGCGCGCGGTCTGCCCGCGCGCTTCTGGGTCGGCACGACGCGCGGCGAGGCAGGCAAATCGCGCGTGACGTTCGTGTGGGAGCCCGTTCCCGTCGCGCCGGGCGAGCAGCGCCGCCCCAACAATCAACCTGCATCGCACGTGACGCTCACCGCGCTCGCGCCCGATGGGAGGCCGCTCTTCCGCGGCCGCGTCCCCGATCAGCCCGGACCGCCCGCGTCCGCAAGCGGCGCCGCGCCGCCCGCCACGTCGTCGTCGACGACGTTCGAGGTGCCGCCGGGTCAACTGCAGCTTCGCATGGTGGTGCAGACCGCCGACGGCGAAGTGATGGACGCATCGACGCGCGAGATCACCGTTCCCGACTACACGAAGGTCCAGGTTTCGTTCGGCACGCCGCGCCTCTTCCGCGCGCGCACACCGCGCGAGGTCCAGGCGGTGATGTCCAACGTCAACGCCGTGCCCGTCGCCGATCGCACCTTCGCGCGGACCGATCGCGTCGTGCTGCGCGTGGACGCGTTTGCGCCCGGCGGCGCGGTGCCGACGGTGACGGCCAGGCTGCTCAACCGCGCGGGCACGCCGATGTCGGATGTTCCCGTCAAGGCGACGGGCGGCACCGCGGAGCTCGAGCTCGTGCTCGCGTCGTACGCGGCCGGCGACTACTTGATCGAATTGATCGGGAAGACCGAGAGCGGAACCGCGCAGGAGATGGTTGCGTTCAAATTGCGGTAGTGCTTCCGCCTAAGCCGGAAGTCTCCTGCTATCGACACCCCACCATCGCCCCGAGCGAGGCCCAGAGCGCGGCCGGCGCGTACTCGACGGCAAACGCGGCAAGCATCAAGAGGATCTGGAACGGGTTCGCGCTCGACGTCCAGACCGCTATCGGCGGCACGAGCGATCGCGATCGTTCCGCCGTCGCGAGGTATGCACCCGCGATCCACGCGTGCGCGAGCACGTAGACGATCGCGAGCGGCCAGGCCAGCGCTGGATTCGACGTCGCAACCGGGAGCAAATCGTACGGATCGCCGCAGCTGCGCTCGGCCGCGAGTCGCACCGTGAGCGCGGCGAACGCCGGGAAGATCACCCACCACGATCGCTTCAGCGTCTCGATCATTTTCCGCCCGCGCGCTGGCATTGCCACACGTCGTAATACGTCGTCTCGCTCACGCGGAGATGCGTCGAGAGGAAGGCGCGTCGAAACGTCTCGGGATAGAGCGGACGCAGGAGCACTGCGGCGTAGCCGTTCACTCCGCTGAACGGCGCCTCGCCTTTGGGCACCAGCCAATAGTCCACGCGGCAGCTCGCGACCGCATCGGCCGTCGATTGCGGCACCTCGATGCCGGCCAACTGATGCTCGCGAACCGCCGGTTGATCGATCAGATAGGTATTGCTCCTGAACGTGAGAATCGGCCGCGCCAGGCTCGCGGCCTCGGTCGAGCCGTAGCCCATCGCAATCGTTCCTCGATGCGTGCTCGCGAATGCTTCGATGTCGGCGATCTCCTGAACGGGTCGCTTTCGCATCATCGTCGCCGTCAGCTGCGTTTGCTGGACTGTCGCAACGGCCACTGCTACGACGACGAACGCAATGGCCCCGCGCGAAACGGCGGCATCCATCCGTGACGCAGGCGAGATCCTCGACGTGTTGCACGAGACGAGGTACGCGATCGCCGGAAGAAACGGCATCAGGTGGTACGGACCCGCGCCAGGTTTCGCGCCCGCGACGACAACCCCCACAGCACCCACGACGAGCGAGATGAGCACCGCGCGATCGCGCGAATCACGCTGACGCTCGTCTGCGATCGATCCGAAGTGCGAAATCAGAATCGGAAGCAGGAGGAACGCGGTCCACTCCAGGTTCTGCCGCAGCGTCGACAAGAGGAGACCGGTCCGCGCGGACAATCGCACCCACGCGACGTAGTCGGCGAGCGAGACGTTGGAGAAAACGATGAACGGCAGCGCCGCGGCAACGACGCCCGTCACGACGGCGGCGATCGTCGCGCGCCAGCCTGCCCGGCGATGCAATAGAACGAAGATGGGAATGCTGTAGAGCGGCCCGGTGAATTTCAGGTTCCACAGCACACCCGATGCCGCACCCGCGGCGATCGCGCCCGCGATGCCGCGCGAGCGAACCGCGAACACCAGCGACGCCGCGGCTGCGCAAAGTTGAAACGGTTCCGGCCGCGTCCAGAACGAGTAATGACGGAAGAGCAGCAGGATCAGCGCGTAGATCCCGGCGGCAATCGCGCCGCGTGCCGGCGTCTCATGACGCCGGACCGCCGCATACGTCAGCGCAACGCTGGCGAGGCCGGCTGCGGCCCCGAGTGCCTTCGATACGCCGATGTTCGGACCGAACATCGACAGCGCGATGCCGTGGACGATGTATGCGAGCGGACCATAGATGAGCGCGTATCGCTCCGGCGCGTCGACCGCGTGATAGATCGGCTGGCCCGCGTGAAACAGCCATCCAACCGAAATCATCGTGGGCTCGGCGTTGTCGAAGAAATGCGGATCGCTCGCGTACCAGACGGCGGAGACCGCGTACGCGACCAGGCCGGCGACGCCTGCGATGCCGATCGCCCATTTCGCGATGGCCGTCCAGCGTTCCTGCGATGGTCGAGCGAGGCCGCTGCGGCTGACGAGATAGAGCAGCCCGAGAACGGCTAGCGAGAGGAGCAGCGGGCGAGCGCCGAAGCGGATGCGGAAGGCGTCGAGGACATCAAGCATCGCGAGCTGCCGCGTCGAGCGTTCGACGATCGGCTAGGCGTACATCCCGCGCATACGCGTCACCGTCGCGACGCGGTTGATCGCGACGATGTAGGCCGCGGTCCGCATGTCGACCTTGTACTTGAGCGACGTTTGGAGCACGTCGTGAAACGCCTCGACCATCTTCGCTTCGAGACGCTTGTTGACCTCGGACTCCTCCCAGAAATAGCCGTGGCGATCCTGCACCCATTCGAAGTACGACGTGGTCACGCCTCCCGCATTCGCGAGAATGTCCGGGATCACGAACACTCCGCGCTCGTGCAGGATGCGATGCGCGTCCGGCGTCGTCGGGCCGTTGGCGCCCTCGGCGATGATCTTGGCTTTGATGTTCGGGGCGTTCTCGTCGGTGATCTGATTCTCGAGCGCGGCGGGAACCAGGATGTCGACGTCGAGGTTGAAGAGCTGCTCGTTCTCGAGCGGCTCGCCGCCGGGGAATCCGTCGATCGTCTTTTTCTGCTTCGCGTACTCGAGCATCTTTTCGACATCGAGTCCGTCGGCGTTGTAGACGCCGCCGTTCCAATCCGTCACCGCGACGATCTTGGCGCCGATCTTCGCGAGGAGATCCGCGGAGACCGATCCCACATTGCCGAAGCCTTGCACCGCGACCGTCGCGCCGTTGATGTCGAGCCCGAGATGATTCGCCGCTTCCCGCGTCACGATCATCACGCCGCGGCCCGTCGCCTCCCGGCGTCCCAGCGACCCGCCCATCTCGATCGGCTTGCCCGTCACCACCGCGGTGGACGTGTGGCCGACGTGCATGCTGTAGGTGTCCATGACCCACGCCATGACCTGGTCGTTCGTGTTGACGTCGGGCGCGGGCACGTCCTTTTCCGGGCCGATCGCGTCGACGATCTCCGCGACGTAGCGGCGCGTCAACGCCTCGAGCTCGCGCCGCGACATGCGTGTCGGATCGCAGACGACGCCGCCCTTGCCGCCGCCGAACGGCACGTGCGCGACGGCGCATTTCCAGGTCATCCACGCCGCGAGCGCAGTGACTTCGTCGAGCGTGACGTCAGGGTGATAGCGGATGCCGCCCTTCGCGGGGCCGAGCGTGATGTTGTATTGGACGCGATAGCCCGTGAAGACCTCGATCTCTCCGTTGTCCATCTGAATCGGACAGGAGACGATGATCTGCCGCTTGGGATTCGTGAGGATCTTCCAGATGCCGGGATCGAGACCGAGGATGCGCGCCGCTCCGTCGAACTCCTGAAGCATCGCGTTGAAAATGCTTCCGCCGCCTTCCATTAGGGCTCCTGTCGCAAACGCAAACGGACCAAGCTAACGTGGCCCGGTACGCAAGTCAAGACGGGCTGGACCAGCCGTCGAGGCCCGGTTCCGATTCCAAGATCCGGCATTCGAGTGTTCCAAACTGCACCAAAACACCATGAGCTTCACTGGATTTCACACTCGTAATCTCCCCCTAACAGTTGAACCAAAAGGCAGTTAGGAACGGCCGAGCTGAGTGGTCCCGCTATTGCTCCAGCCGAGGACACGGGGGAGGAGTTATGCAGATGGTGAGTCGAAAGCTCGCCGTGGCCGCGATGGTCGTGTTCACGACCGTCGGCGTACAGGCCGCGGAAGCCAACGGTCAAGATAGGGAGCAGCGCGCCGAAGAGCGCCACAACGATGGCGGCTTCGGCGAGCGTTGGAAGCCGCTCGTCGTGTTGTCCGGTTTCGTCGACGTGCAAAATGAAACGGTGACGCTGCGCGGCCTGCATTTCGGCAAGAAGCAGGCGTCCGTGTTCTGCGAGACGACGAAGATGAAGGTGCTGCAGTGGAGCGACTCGGAGATCGTCGTGCGATTTCCGAAGGACGTGCTGTCGGGCACGTATCTCTTCACGGTGGCGCGCGGCAATCTCGACTTCGAGCGTGGCGCGTTCTACGTGACGAAGTCGTCCGCGACGGGTGGAAGCGGTGAGCCTGGTCCGCAGGGGCCGGCTGGTCCGGCCGGTCCCGCGGGACCTCCTGGACCTCCTGGAGCGGATGGCGCGGCTGGTCCGGCGGGACCGGCGGGTCCTGCTGGTGCCGTAGGCCCGGCGGGTCCTGCGGGGCCGGCTGGTCCGGCGGGTGCCCAGGGGCCGGCGGGGGCGCAGGGTCCGGCAGGTCCGCAGGGACCGCAGGGTGCCGTTGGCCCGCAGGGGCCGCAAGGTCCGGCGGGTGCTGATGGCGCGCCCGGATTGCCTGGTGCGCAGGGTCCGGCAGGTCCGGCGGGTCCGGCAGGCCCGGCAGGCGGGCTCGACGGCTACGAGATCGTCGCCGCCGACAGCACGCTGATCGTCACGATGGCGAACAGCGCGACGACCTCCGCGTCGGTCGAATGCTCGGCCGGAAACAAGCCGCTCGGCGGCGGCTACGAGCCGTTGCTGCCGACGACGCCGCCATCGCTCGGACCGGGGAACGCGCAGTTCCTGACGTTCTACGCCTCGGCGCCGACAGTGTCAGGATGGACGGTTTCGGCGCGAAACGCGTCGGGCCAGTCGCGCAGCAACGTGGTGTTCCGCGTCTGGGCGATCTGCGCCGTTCAGCCTTAGGGGCCGTTGCTAGGTAGACGCCGATGGCGCGTATGTCGCGCATCGGCGTCTATCGCCCCAAACCCTGCCGCCATCAGTGGGAAGGCTATAATGATGGCATTCCATGAAGGGCGTGACCGAAGCGTCTGAACGCGACGTCGAGTTCACCACGATTTCCGGGCGTCCCGTCAACCGGCTCTACACCGCCGACGACATCGCCGATCTCGCTTACACCCGCGATATCAATCACCCCGGCACGTTCCCCTACACGCGCGGCATTCATCCGACCGGCTATCGCGGCAAGCTCTGGACGATGCGCCAGTTTGCCGGATTCGGCACGCCCGAGGAGACGAACGAGCGGTACAAGACGCTGCTGCGCGCGGGCGGCACCGGCCTGAGCGTCGCGTTCGATCTGCCGACGTTGATGGGCCGCGATCCGGATCACGAGCTGTCGCTCGGCGAGGTCGGGAAGTGCGGCGTCAGCATCGTGTCGCTCGCCGACATGGAGCGGCTCTTCGACGGCATCACGCTCGCCGACATCACGACGTCGATGACGATCAACTCGCCGGCGTCGATGATCTTCGCGATGTATCTCGTCGTCGCGGAAAAGCAGGGCGCGGACTGGACGCGTCTGTCGGGCACGATTCAGAACGACATCCTCAAAGAGTTCATCGCGCAGAAGGAGTACATCTATCCGCCGCGCGAATCGATGCGGCTCATCACCGACGTGTTCGCGTTCTGCTCGAAGGAAGTGCCGCGCTGGAACACGGTGTCGGTCAGCGGCTATCACATTCGCGAGGCAGGCTCGACGGCGCTCCAGGAGCTGGCGTTCACGCTGCGCGACGGGATCGAGTACGTGCAGTACGGGATCGACGCCGGGCTCGACGTCGACGATTTCGCGCCGCGGCTCTCGTTCTTCTTCAATTCGCACAGCGATTTCTTCGAGGAGATCGCGAAGTTCCGCGCGGCGCGGAAGGTCTGGGCCGAGGTCATGCGCGATCGCTTCCGCGCGAAGCAGGAGCGATCGTGGAAGCTGCGCTTCCACACGCAGACGGCCGGCGTGTCGTTGACCGCGCAGCAGCCGTACAACAACGTCGTCCGCACGGCACTGCAGGCGCTCGCGGCGGTCCTGGGCGGCACGAACTCGCTCCACACGAACTCGCTCGACGAGGCGCTCGCGCTTCCGACGGCAGAAGCGGCAACGCTCGCGCTTCGTACGCAGCAGATCATCGCGCACGAGAGTGGCGTGGTGAACACGGTCGATCCGCTCGGCGGATCGTACTTCGTCGAGCGGCTCACGGCCGACATGGAACGCGGCGCGCGCGATTACTTCGCGATCATCGATCGCATGGGCGGAATGGTCGAGGCGATCGAGGCCGGCTTCCCGCAGAAGGAAATCGCCGAGGCGTCGTACCGGTTCCAGCAGGCGGTCGAGCAGCGCGACAAGGTCATCGTCGGCGTCAACGACTTCGTCCAGCAGGACGAGCCGCCGGTGCCGATCCTCTACATCGACGAGACGACCGGGGAGAAGCAGCTCGCGCGGCTCGAGGCGCTGCGGCGCACGCGAGACACCGGTCGCGTCGAACGCGCGCTCGACGCGCTGCGCGAGACCGCGCGCGGCCAGGGGAATACGATGTATCCGCTCCTCGAGTGCGTCCGCGCCTACGCGACGGTCGGCGAGATGTGCGACGCGTTGCGAGAAGTCTGGGGCGAGTACGAGGAAGTCGCGCTAATATGATGCGCAAAATCCGCGTCGTCATCGCGAAGCCCGGGCTCGACGGCCACGACCGTGGCGCGAAAGTGATCGCTCGCGCGTTGCGTGATGCCGGGATGGAGGTCATCTACACGGGCCTCCGCCAGACGCCGGAGCAGATCGTGTCGGCGGCGCTGCAGGAAGACGCCGACGTGATCGGGCTGTCGATTCTTTCGGGCGCGCACATGCACATCTGCCCCAAGGTCATGGAACTGCTGAAGGCCAAGGGCCTCGACGACGTGCTCGTCGTGGTCGGCGGCATCATTCCGGACGTCGACATACCGAAGCTTCAGGAGATCGGCGTGAAGGGGATCTTCCTGCCGGGCACGCCGATGCAGCAGATCATCGACTTCGTGAACGCCAACGTCCGCGATCGCGTGGAGCGGGTGTAGTGACTCCCAAGCTGCTGCTGGCCGACGACAGCGTCACGATTCAACGCGTGATCGAGTTGACGTTCGCGGACGAGGACGTGCAGGTGCTGGCCGTCGGCGACGGCCGTCAGGCGATCGAGCGCGTCCAGTCCGAGCGGCCGGACATCGTGCTCGCCGACGTCGGCATGCCGGAGCAGGACGGCTACGAAGTCGCGGCCTTCATCAAGAGCAACCCGCAGCTCGCCCACATTCCGGTGCTCCTCTTGACCGGCGCGTTCGAGCCGATCGACGAAGTGCGCGCGCGCGCGGTCGGCTGCGACGGCGTGCTCGTGAAGCCGTTCGAGCCGCAGATGGTGATCAGCCGCGTGCGTGATCTGCTGTCCGGCAATCGCGACGCGGATCTCATGCCGCCGTCGGGGGCGGAGCGCCAGCCCGCTAGCCATGCGCATCATGCGCCGGCGGCACCGACCGACAACTCCGTCGGTGCGACGCTCGAGGATTATTTCGACCGGCTGGACGCGGCATTGGCGAACAAGTCCGTGCCGGCGCCTCCAGTGGACGTGAGGATTCCGCCGCCGCCGCCCGCTCGCGCGGTTCCGGCGGAGCCTCCGCGCATCCGGCCGATCGCGCCCGTTGCCGCGCCCGCGCCATCCGTCGAACCGCCGGCGCCGGCGCCGGTTCCCGTTACGGCGCCAACAGCCGCTCCGGCGGCAGCGGCACCGAAGCCGGCCGCGCCTCCCGCTCCGGCGGTCGAACTTTCCCTGCAGGAGGCGTTTGCCGCGCTCCTCGGGGCGGAGCAATCAGCCGCCAGCGAGTCGCCCGCACGCGTGGAGCGCTTGTCCAGCGAGGCGATCGACGAGATCGCCACGAGGGTCATTGCACGTCTTGGCGACGACTCCATGCGAAGCACCGTCCTCGACGTCGCGGAACGCCTCGTTCGCGACGAGATCGCCAGAATCAAAGCGCAGTAACGCGGATCTTCGCGGATAGCCGCCTCATCCGCGTAATCCGCGTAATAGAATCGTTGGGATATGTCCTCGGGTTTTGACCTGAACCATCCGATCTCCGTCCCTGACAAGCCTGCGCTCGAGGGTCTCGAGCAGAAATGGACCGCACGGTGGGAATCGGCCGGGTTGTATCGCTTCGATCGCGCCAAGTCGCGCGAAGAGGTGTATGCGATCGACACGCCGCCGCCGACGGTGAGCGGATCGCTGCACGTCGGCCACGTCTTCTCGTTCACGCATACTGATCTCGTCGCGCGGTTTCAGCGCATGCGCGGCAAGGCCGTGTTCTATCCAATGGGGTGGGACGACAACGGCCTTCCGACCGAGCGGCGCGTGCAGAACTACTTCGGCGTGCGCTGCGATCCGTCGCTGCCCTACGATTCGTCGTTCGCTCCGCCGGAGCAGCCCGGCAAGCAACCCGTGCCGGTCTCCCGGCCGAACTTCATCGAGCTGTGCGCGCGGCTGACGGTCGAAGACGAGAAAGCGTTCGAGCGGCTCTGGCGGCATCTCGGCCTCTCCGTCGATTGGTCGATGACGTACGCGACGATCGGCCGCCGCGCGCAGCACCTTTCGCAGCTGTCGTTCCTGCGATTGCTCGGGCGCGGCCAGGCGTATCAGCTCGAGGCGCCGACGCTGTGGGACATTGATTTCCGTACCGCGGTCGCGCAAGCGGAGCTCGAGGATCGCGAGCAGCCCGGCGCATACCATCGCATTCGCTTCGCTCGCGCGGACGGCGGCTTCGTCGAGATCGACACGACGCGCCCCGAGCTGATACCTGCGTGCGTCGCCATCGTGGCGCATCCCGACGATCAACGGTATCGACCGCTCTTTGGATCGGAAGTCGTCACGCCGCTCTTCGGCGCTCGCGTGCCGGTGAAAGCGCACGCGCTCGCCGATCCGGAAAAGGGCAGCGGCGCCGCGATGATCTGCACGTTCGGCGACGTCACCGACGTGGTGTGGTGGCGCGAGCTCGGCCTGCCCGTGCGCGCGATCATCCAGCCGAACGGCACGTTCAAAGCGGTGACGTGGGGCGCGCCGGGCTGGGAAGCCACCGATCCGTCCGCCGCGCAGGCTCACTACGATCAGCTCGCCGGTCTTCCGCCGACGAAGGCGCGCGCACGCATCGTCGAGCTCTTGAAGCAGAGCGGCGATCTCCTGGGCGATCCTCGTCCGATCACGCACGCGGTGAAGTTCTACGAGAAGGGCGATCGCCCGCTCGAGATCATCACGAGCCGGCAATGGTTCATCAAGACGATGGAGCACCGCGAGCGGCTGCTGCAGCGTGGACGCGAGATGAAGTGGCACCCGGCGTACATGCAAACGCGGCTGGAGAACTGGATCAACGGCCTCGCGGGCGACTGGTGCATCAGCCGCCAGCGTTTCTTCGGCGTCCCGTTCCCCGTGTGGTACCGCGTGCGTGAAGACGGGACGGTCGACTACGACGCGAGGCTTGTGGCGACCGAAGATCGCCTGCCGATCGATCCGTCGACCGACGTGCCGCACGGCTTCACGGCCGATCAGCGCGATCGTCCGAACGGGTTCTCCGCCGATCCGGACATCATGGACACTTGGGCGACGTCGTCGATCACGCCGCAGATTGCGGGCGGCTGGATCGAGGATCCCGATCTGTTCGCCCGCGTGTTTCCGATGGATCTCCGGCCGCAGGCGCACGACATCATCCGCACGTGGCTGTTCTCGACGATGCTGAAGTCGGAGCTCGAGCACGGCACGATTCCGTGGAAGAACGCGGCGATCTCCGGGTTCGTGCTCGACCCCGATCGCAAGAAGATGTCGAAGTCCAAGGGGAACGTCGTCACGCCGCTCGCGCTGCTGGAGGAGCACGGCTCCGATGGCGTGCGGTATTGGGCGGCGAGAGGCGGGCCCGGCGCGGACACCGCGTTCGATCCCGGGCAAATGCGCGTAGGGCGCAGGCTCGCGATCAAACTGCTGAACGCGTCGAAGTTCGCGCTATCGAAGTCAGAACCGACGGGCCCTATCACCGCCGCTGTCGATCGCGGCCTGCTCACGAATCTCGCCCGCCTGGTGCGCGAGTCGACCGAAGATTTCGAGAACTATCAATACACCCGGGTGTTGGAGCGGACGGAATCGTTCTTCTGGTTTTTTTGCGACAACTACCTGGAGCTCGTGAAGGCCCGCCGGTACGGCGATCACGGCGCGGAGCTTGCCGCGTCGGCGAACTCGGCGCTGCTGACCGCGTTGTCTGCGTTCCTGCGGCTGCTTGCGCCATTCTTGCCGTTCGCGACCGAAGAGATCTGGTCGTGGTGGCGGCCCGGTTCCGTTCACAAGGCTGCCTGGCCCACGGAGGCAGAAATCCTGGACGCTTCGTGCGGCGAGGACGACCGGGGATACCTGGCACTGTTCTTCGCGGCCGAGATTCTCGGTGAGATCAGGAAAAAGAAATCGGAGAGTCAGCGGCCTCTGAAAACGCCAGTCGCGCGGCTCGTGATTCATGCGGCGGAGTCGCGACTCGAGCTGCTGCCGGAGTTCGAACAGGATCTGAGGTCGTCGGGACTGGTTCAGGAGATCAACACGCTGGCCTCGGACGGCTTTCAGGTAGACGTCGAGCTTGCCCCCGAGAGTGGGCCACCCCAACGTCCGGAATAAGCACGAGGCTCCGAAGCATGAAGAGTATTCCGTTCGAGCCCCTCGACCCGTCGGTCTATCGTGGAATCGTCCGGCGGGCGCTCGCTGAGGATCTCGGATGGGGCGACGTCACGACGGATGCGACCGTCGACGCGAACGCGCGCGCCAAGGGCGTCATCGTCGTGAAGTCGCAGTGCGTGCTCGCGGGGATCGATGTCGCCGCGGAGACGTTCCGTCAGCTCGATCCCGCCGTTCAGATCTACATCCGGCAGCGCGACGGCGACTGCTGCCAGCCGGGGGCGATTGCCGCCGAGATCCGCGGCCTCGCCGCGCTGATGCTCACGGCCGAGCGAACGGCGCTGAATTTCGTCCAGCGGCTTTCCGGAATCGCCACGCTCACGAAGAAATTCGTCGACGCCGCTGGCGGCGGGATCACGATCCTCGACACGCGCAAGACCACGCCGACGCTCCGAACGCTCGAGAAGTACGCCGTGCGCGCCGGCGGCGGCAGCAATCATCGCAACGGGTTGGACGACGGGATTCTCATCAAGGACAATCACGTGCGCCTCGCGGGCGGCGTCAGCGAAGCGATCAAGCGCATGAAGTCGGCGAATCAGGAGATGCCGATCGAGGTCGAGGCTCAGAGCCTCGCGGACGTGGACGCGGCGATCCAGGCAGGCGTCGACACGATCCTGCTCGACAATCTGTCGCTCGACGACATGCGCCTCGCCGTCTCGCGCATCTCCGGCCGCGCGAAGATCGAGATCTCGGGCGGCGTTACGCTCGAGCGGATGCCGGAGATCGCGCGCACCGGCGCCGATTACGTGTCGATCGGCGCGCTCACGCATTCGGCGCCCGCCGCGGATCTGAGCTTCGAGATTGAGCCGGATGTCTGATTCCCTTCCTCCGGATCTGGCCGCCGCGCTGGCCGGATCGCGCGCGCGCCGCGGACCGCTCGGCGATCCTCTCGTCTATTTCGCGGAGGTGACGTCGACCAACGACATCGCGTCCGCGCGCGCGGAGCGCGGCGCGGCGGAAGGAACGACGATCGTCGCGGCGTCGCAGACCGCGGGCCGCGGGCGTCTCGGCCGCGCGTGGCATTCGCCGGCCGACGCCGGGTTGTACGTCTCGATCGTCTTTCGCGATCCCAACGTCGCGCCGTATCTCACGCTCGCGGGCGGCGTCGCCGTCGCGGAAGGCATCCGCGCCGCGACCGGCTTGCCGCTGGAGATCAAGTGGCCCAACGACGTGGTCACGAGGAGCGCGAACGGCCCCGCGCGACGCCGCAAGCTCGCGGGAATTCTCGCGGAGGCGTCCTCCTCGGCGGAGGGACTGCAGTACGTCATCCTCGGGTTCGGCATCAACCTCAAGCCCGCCGCCTATCCACCCGAGATCGCCGATCGCGCATCGTCCGTCGAGGCGGAGCTCGGACGCGCGGTCGATTCGGCGGCGATTCTCGTCGAGGTGCTCGCCGCGCTCGCGTCCGAGATGCCGGCCTTGTCCAAGAGCGATCCACGATCGCTCTTGACTCGCTGGCGTGCGCTCGCGCCGCTCGCGTCCGGCAGCGCCGTGGAATGCGACGGACCGGGCGGACGAATCACCGGCATCGCGGCGGGAGTCGCGGAGGATGGCGCGCTGCTCGTGAGAGTGGGCGGACGCGTGGAGCGGATCGTGGCGGGCGAAGTAATCTGGAGGTGAGAGGCCGATCCCATGCTCCTTGCGATTGACGTCGGCAACACCAACATCGTGCTCGGCGTGTTCGAGGGTCAACGGCTCGCGGAGAGCTGGCGCCTGCAAACGCTGCGCGAGCGAACCGCCGACGAGAGCGGCATCCTCGTCACGCATCTCTTCGCCGAACGCGGCGTGGATCGCGGCCGCGTCGACGGCATCATCATCTCGTCCGTCGTGCCGCCGCTCACGGGGACGATGGAGGAAATGGCGGAGCGGTACTTTGGCAAGAAAGCGTTGACCGTCGATCCTTCGACGAACACGGGCATGCCGGTTCTCTACACGCCGCCCTCCGACGTCGGCGCCGACCGCGTCGTCAACGCCGTGGCGGCGTACGAGATGTTCGGCCGCGCGAAGAAACGGCCCGTGATTGCCGTCGACTTCGGCACGGCCACGACGTTCGACGTGATCTCCGCGAAGGGGGAATACCTCGGCGGCGTGATTTGCCCCGGCATCGGCATCTCGGCCGATGCGCTCTTTCAACGGGCCGCGCGGCTGCCGCGCGTCGACGTGCGCAAGCCGCCCGCGATCATCGGGAAGACGACCGTCACCTCGATGCAGGCCGGTCTGTTCTACGGCTACGTCTCGATGGTCAACGGCATCGTGGAGCGCATTCGCGCCGAGCTGCCGGGCGGCGCCGAGGCGTTCTGCTTGGCCACCGGCGGCATGGCCAGCGTGCTGTCGAACGAGACGGTCGCGATCGAGCACGTCGAGCCGGATCTGACCCTCCATGGCCTGCGGCTGATCTGGGAACGGCGCTCGCTCTAGATTCCATCGGGACCGTCGGATCGACTTGTGAACTACGCTGATTACTGCCGCCAGATCGAGTCGTATCTCTGTCAGAAGAACGGCGGGCATCTCATTCGGATCGTGGGCCCCGCGTTCGAGCGCGTATGCGGATGGGCGGATCGAGGCGTCCCGATCAAGATCGCGTTCGGCGGCATCGACAGGTTTTGCGAGCGCCGCGAGTCGAAGGCGGGCCGGCGCCGTCCGGTGCGGATCGAGTTCTGCGAAGCGGACGTCCTGGCGCTCTTCGACGATTGGCGCCGGGCGGTGGGCGTCGCGCACGCGGCCGGCAGTGAAACGGCGGAGCCGGCGACTCGCAAAGCGTCGCTCGCCGCGCATATCGAGCGGGTGATCGCGCGCCTCGTTGCTCGACGGACGCCGCGCTCGGCGTCGTTCGAGGAGCGCGTGGCGAGCTCGATCGCGGCGCTCGACGAGCTTGCCTCGGCCGCGCGTCAAGCGCGCGGCGCGGCCCGAGCGTCGATCGTCGATCGGCTGGACACGCTCGATCGCGACATGGTGGCCGCCGCCATGGCCGACGTCGACGCTCAGGCGCTTGCCGGCTTCGCGACCGAGGCGGAGCAGGAGCTGGCGCCGTTTCAATCGCGCATGCCTGCGGAGGCGCGGACGAAGGCGCGCGAGGCGGCGATCCAGCGCCTCGTCCGCGAATCGTTCGGTCTGCCGACGATTCGTTACGAGGGCTGACTTCCGGCTGAAGCGGGAAGCCACGAGATAAGCGCGCGAAGACTCGCGTGGCTTCCGCCTTTGGGGCGGAAGCATTCACAGTTCATGCTCACCCCTGGCCAGGAAATCGAGCTCGTCGTCGAGAAACCCGCGGCGGGAGGGCGCATGATTGCGCGCCACGATGGCCAGGTCGTGCTTGTTTCCGGCGCCGTGCCCGGCGAGCGCGTCGTCGCGCGCATCGGAAAAGCGGATCGACGGCTCGCGTTCGGGGACGTCGTGCGCATCGCCGAGCCGTCGAGCGATCGCCGCGCCGCGTTTCCCGATCCGCTCTGCGGCGGCTGCGTCTATTCGCACATGGACTACACGCGTCAGCTCAGCTTGAAAGCGGAGATCGTCCGCGATGCGTTCTATCGAATCGGGCGAATGCCGCTCGACCGCACCGTCGACGTCGCGCCGTCGCCGGAGCGCGGCTACCGCATGCGCGCGCGGCTGCACGCGGCGCAAGGCCGGGTGGGGTTCTATCGCGAGGGGTCTCACGACCTCTGCGATCCAGCCGCGACCGGCCAGCTCGCCGACGCGTCGTTGTCGGCGGCGCGGACGGCGGTCGATATCCTCGAAGCGGCCGGAGCCTCGCCGTCATCCGTCGAGCTCACCGAGAACATGGCAGGCGCCGAGCGCGCACTCGCGATCTCGATCGGCGAAGGTTCGTCGCGCGTGCGGCGCGATGCGCATCGGATCGTGGAAAGCGGACCGGTCCGCGGCGTGGTGATTCGCGACGGGCGCGGTCAGCACGTCGTCGCCGGGGAGCCATCCGTCGCGGATTCGCTCGGCGAGTTGACGAACGGCCGGGCCGCCGTCGGCCTCCTGCGACGGCATCCGGAATCGTTCTTTCAGGCGAATCGATTCCTCGTGCCGGCGCTGGTCAACGAAGTGCTCGACCAAGTTCGCGGCGATCGCGTCGTCGACCTCTATGCGGGCGTAGGGCTGTTCTCCGTCGCGCTCGCCGCGACGTCTCGCGCGACGGTCGTCGCGGTCGAGGGCGATCGCGCGAGCGGCGCGGATCTTCAAGCGAATGCCGGTGCGCTCGGGGAGGCGATCACCATCGCGCTCGAAAGCGTCGAGGACTATTTGCGCCGATCGCGCGGCGAGCCGTCGACCGTAGTCGTCGACCCTCCACGCACGGGAATCTCGTCTGAGGTCCTCGATGCGCTCGTCGCGTGGGGCAGCCCTCGAATCGTCTACGTGTCCTGCGATCCTGCGACCATGGCGCGTGACGCGCGAAAGTTGGTCGATGGAGGGTACGCGCTGATTTCGCTGCGCGCGTTCGATCTGTTTCCGAACACGGCACACGTCGAGAGCGTGGGAGTGTTTTCTAGGTCGTAGCGGTACGGCGCTTGGCGTAGCGATCGGCCGCGGCGGCAACGAATGCGTCGAAGAGCGGACTGAACTCTCCGCTGCGCCAGAAGTTCTCGGGATGCCACTGGACGCCGACGCAAAATGCGGCGTCCGCGCGCTCGATGCCCTCGACGACGCCGTCGGGAGCCGTTGCCGAAGCAACTAACCCGTGTCCGAGCCGCGAGACGGACTGATGATGACGGCTGTTGACGCGGCACGACTGCGATGCGTCGACGGCCGGTCCCAACGCGCGCTCGAGGCGCGATCCTGGCGCGACCTGCACCGCGTGCGCGACGGCGTTCTTCGGTTCGGCGATCGTGTGCGGCAGCGTCGTGGAAATCGCGGAAGGAATGTCCTGCACGAGCGAGCCGCCCGCCGCCACGTTCAAGACCTGCGCGCCGCGGCAGATCGCGAGGAGCGGCAGGTCGCCCGCCATCGCGCGCCGCGCGAGATCGATCTCGAATTCGTCGCGGCCGGGCTCGGCATCGTCGACCGACTCGTGGCGGTCCTCGCCGTAGAGGACTGGATCGACGTCGCCGCCGCCGGTCAGCAGCAAACCGTCTATTTCCTCGAGCACCTTTCGAGGGCTCTCGCTCACCTCGAGCACGCGCGCACGGGCGCCCGCCTGCTCGACGGAGGCGACGTAGTCGTCGATCCGGCTGCAGCGCGTGACGCCGATGACGGCGGTTGGCTTGCTCATGCCGAGTTACATCTTGGCTGGAACGGTCGCGCCCATCAGCTCGAGCGCCTTCGTGAGCTGGGATCGATAGTATGCGACGGCCGCCGCCCGCCACAGTCTGGCATCGTGACGCTCTTCGTTGATGATCGAATAGCGGTGATAGAACGCGTTGAACGACTGCGCCAGGCCGAACGCGTACTTCGCGAGCACCGAGAGCTCCAGCGTTCGAACGGACTGTTCGACGATGTCGTCGAGGCGGGCGGCCTCGAGCACCAAGCCCCAGAGCTCGAGCGCTTCGTCGGTGTTGGCGGTCACGACATCGCCGCTCGCGCTCTCTAACGCCGCGACGACCCCCGATTCGTCGAGGCCGTCGCGCTCTTTCAGCTTGCTGAAAATGTTGTTGGCGCGGACCACCGAGTACTGGAGGTACGGACCGCTTTCGCCCTCGAAGCTCAACGCCTCGTCGATGTCGAAAACGATGACCTTTCCCCGCGAGAACTTCACCATGAAGTACCGGATCGCCGCGACGGCGATCGCGTGAGCGGTGTCCCGCACCTGCGCCGGCGGAATCTCGGGGTTGCGCTTCGCGACCTCGGCGGACGCTTTCTCGATCAATCGATCGAGCATGTCGTCGATCTTGACGCCGAGCCCCTTCCGCCCCGAGACCTCCACGAACTGGCGGTTCTCGACGGAATCGGTGGAGTAGCCGAGCTCACGCGCGGTGTCGAGCGAGAGCACGACGACTTCGTACGCGTAGTGGACCGAGTGCGACGCCTGTTCCTGATAGCCGAGCGCCGCGAGCGCCTGCTTGACCAGCTTCTGGAGATACGACTGGCGTGTGTCGATGACGTTGCACACCCAGGACGCACGACCGAAGTTCGGCGGCGCGCTCGCGGCCGCGTCGGCATTCGACGTCGTCGACCACAGCGGCGGCCGGCCGTTCCGCTCCGCGAACACGCGATAGTAGAAGTCCTTGCCGAGCAGGCCGAACTTCCACAGTTGATTTGCCATGTCCTTTCCGACGTAGGTGACCGTTCCGTCCGATCGGACGATGACTTTCTCGCGCGTCTCCTTCGCGTCCGCCTCGTCGTTGTTCTCGTTCTCCCCGGCGTCGACGTCGACCGCTTCATCCCCGCCGCTCCCGGCGTCGCCGTCGTCGATCCGCATCACCCAGCAGCCCCTGAGCCGCCCTTCCGTCTGCATGTAGACGGCGCCGGTCTTCTTCAGGAACTCGAAGGCGTGCGCCCAGAAGTGCAGGCGGATGATGTCGCCCTCCCACGTCAGGAGGTCGTAGCCGATATTCAGGCGCTTCATCGTCTCGAGGTGGGATCGGACGATCCGGTCGGCGATGAATGCCGCCATGTCGGCGGTCGGGTTGCCGCCGTGCTCGATGTCATGCAGCGCCGCCGCGCGGATCCTGAGACGTTCCTTGTCTTCTTCGTACCACTCGGTGACGCGGGCGTAGAGATCCCAACAGTAGTAGTCGAAGCGCGTCGACTCGGCGAGCGCGCGCACCTCGTCTATCGATTTGCCTTCGAGCTCGCGAAAGCCGACGGCGACGTCGGCCACCTGCACGCCGGTATCGTCGATGTAGTTCTGGATTTCGACCTGGCGTCCGAGGAACCGCAGGAGTCGCGCGAACGAATCTCCGAGCGCGGCGTTGCGAAGATGGCCGATGTGCGCCGCCTTGTTGGGGTTGATCGCCGTGTGCTCGACGATTTCCTTCTCGGCGCGCGGGGCCGGTGCCTCGCCGCGCGATCGCAGCCACGCGCGCATCTGTGCCGGCCGGTCGAGGAAGAAGTTGACGTACCCATTCGGCGCCGCCTCGATTCGCGTGAAGCCCTCGATCGATCCGAGCCCCGCGACGATCTCTTGCGCGATCGCGCGCGGCGCTTTTCGCAGACGGCGCGCGAGCTCGAATGCGAGGGGGACGGCGAGATCGCCCAGCGCGCGCTTCGGCGGAATCTCGACCGGGATGGACGCGAGAACCGGATCGTCCGTACGAATGGCATACAGACGCGCGACGGCATCCGCCATGCGCTGCCTGATCAGGTGCTGTGTCGGTAGAATCATGAACCTAGTTCATCCATGATACGATCACGCGACGGCTTCGATCCTCTTTCCACGAGTTTGTTGGCGCGCGCGTAATCATGCGGTGTGTTGACGTTGACAAACAGCAGACCGTCGGGGTCGTACGCTCTCAGGACCTCCGGACCGATCTCCGCCATTGTCACGCCTTCACTCGCGTTGGGTTCCATCCACGCTCTGGGCAGCGCCTGCGCTTCGAGCGCGCCTCGCTCGAGTCGTCGCCTGATTGGCTCGGCGCATCGGCGCGAGTACACGGCGACGAGCGGCTCGTAGCCGCGCTCGCTTCGCGGAATCACGAGGTCGGCGTCGATGCTCGTCAGGTGCTCGAGGAGCCGTACGGTCAGAAATGGAAGATCGCAGGCCACGACGATCGTACGGTCGTGCGGCGAGGCGTCGATCGCGGTGTAGATGCCTCCAAGCGCACCGTGGTCCGGAAACCGATCGCGGACGTGATCGAGTCCGTCGACCGTCGGACCCTCGATCGACGACACGGCGAAAATCGGATCCGCCACGCGCCGCAGCACGGCGAGCTGACGATCGAGAATGGCGACGCCGCCAATCGTCAGCGCGGATTTCTGCGCGCCGCCCATCCGCGTCGCGCGGCCTCCGATCAAGATCGCCGCGGCGAGACCCTTCTCCGGCACACAGCGACGATATCAGACTGCGGGAGGGCGCCGATCGATGTCCACTGAACCGAGGATCGGCCGCGTGCTCGTCGCCAGCCTGCATCAGGCCATCGCCGATGTCATGCCGGATCGCCTCGAGTTCTACGAGAACTGGCTGAACGCGCCGGGGCTTCGCGAGGGGACGATCGGGTTGGCGCCGCTCTCGGCCGTGCTCAGCTTCCTGCGCCTCGAAGGAGAGGCGTACAATCGGATCACGAGCGTTGCCGGCGTGTACGCGGCGGATTGGACCGTGAGCAGCATGTCGCCCTTCGAGCGCCGGCTGATCGGCGTGCTGCCGACGCGGCTGCGCACGCGCGGTGCGCTGCGCGCGGCGAGCGCGCTCGTGCGCTCCACGTATCCCAGCTCGCGCGCGATCGTCCGCGTGAAGCGCGGCATCGCGTCGATCGACCTTCGCGGATCGCTCTTCTGCGAAACGCGCGAGGCGGCGGCCGCGCCGCTCTGCGGGTTCTACGCGGCGGCCATCGCGCGCGTGCTGCAGCAGTTCGGATTGCGCGCCGAGGCGCGGGTGCACGAGTGCCGTGCGTCCAGCCGCGGCAAGGGCTGCCGGTTGAAAGTCGAAGTGCTCGGCGCGCTCGCCGGCGAGCCGGCGGCCGCAGCGTGATCTTTGATGGCGAGAGTCTTCCTGATCGTTCTCTGGGTGTGCGGCGCGGCGCTGCCGGCGGCGGCGCAGCCCGCAGCCGGGCGCACGCTCGTCGTCCCGTTCGAGAACACCCGCGACGAACCCCGTTTTCAGTGGCTGAGTGAAGCGGCCGCGGTCCTCCTGACCGATGGCCTGCGCACGACGCAGCCGGGCGCGATCGTGCGGTCCGAACGCGTTCGCGCGTTCGAGCAGCTGTACCTTCCCATATCCGGATCGCTCAGCCGCGCCACGATCATCAAGGTCGGGCAGCTCGTCGGCGCGGGCGCGGTGATCGTCGGGACCTACAGCGTCGAGGGGACGACGCTCGCCGTCACGGCACGCAGCATCCGGCTCGACGCCGGACGCATTCAGCCGGAGTTCACCGAGCGCGGCGAGCTGACGGAGCTCTTCACGATCTTCGAGCGGCTCGCGGCGCGGATCGCGCAGCGCACGGCGCGCGTCGATCAGACGCTGACAACGCAACCGCCGCTCGACGCGTTCGAGAACTACATCAAGGGTCTCCTCGCCGAGAGCACGGCGTCGCGCGCGAGCTTTCTCGAGGCGGCGCTGCGCGATCAACCCGGCCTCGATCGCGCGAGGCTCGCGCTGTGGGAAGTGCGCGCCGAACAGGCGGATCACGCCGGCGCGCTCGAGACCGTCCGCGGCGTCCCGTCCTCGTCGCCACTGTCGTTCGGCGCGCGATTCTTCGCGGCTATCTCGCTGATCGAATTGAAGCGGTACGACGACGCGGAGCGGGTGCTCAAGACCCTCATCGACTCAAACGCCGAGCCCGCCCCGAGCGCCGCCGCCCTGAACAACATGGGCGTGCTCGTACTGAGGCGGGGCGCGACGCCGCAAACCGGGTCTGCCGTGTACTATCTGACGAAGGCGACCGACGCCGATCCGGATCCGGACTATATGTTCAACCTCGGATACGCGTACGCTTCGGACAAGAATTATCAAGGCGCGCTGTATTGGCTGCGCGAGGCGCTGCGGCGCGATCCGGCCGATGTCGACGCGCATTACGTGCTGGCCGTTGCGCTTCAAGCCTCCGGCAACACCGTCGAAGCGTCGCGCGAGCGCGATCTCTCGCGGCAGCTCTCCTCGCGATATCAGGAGCTCGATCGGCGCGCCGCGGAGAACCGCGCGGTGGTCCCGCCCGGTCTCGCGCGCATGCGCATGGAGCCCGAAGGATCGCTGGCGCTCCGCGCCGAGCAGACGATCTTCACGTCGGCGCAGCGCGAGCAGCGCGAGCTGGCCGCGTTTCACTTGGAACAGGGCCGACGGTTCTTCGATCGCGAGCAGGATCGCGAGGCGCTCGCCGAGCTTCGCCGCGCGGTGTATCTTTCGCCGTACGAAGCGCGCGCGCACCTGCTCATCGGCCGGATTCATCTGCGCGCCGGCCGCCCCGCGGACGCCGTCGACGCGTTCAAGATTTCGATCTGGAGCGAGGACCACGCGCCCGCGCACGTCTACCTCGCGGAGGCGTATCTGAAATCGGGCGACAAAGCGAACGCCCGCGCGGAAGCGCAGCGCGCGCTCGTACTCGATCCATCGTCGGCTGACGCGAAGAGAGTGTTGGCGGAAATCAAGTAAGGGTGCCAGGGTGCCAGGGTGCACGGGTGCCAAGGTGCAGAGTGCAAGGGTGCAGGGTGCCAAGGTGCAGCGTGCAAGAGTGAAGGTGCAAAAGTGCAGGGTATGAATGTGAAGCAGCCCGGTGGAGATCGGCACGCGGGCGCCCTGGCGCTTTGCTTTTGCACTCTGTACTTCGGCACTCTGGCACTATGGCACCCTGCCACGCTATTCGGCCAACCCTCTGATTCGGCCCCGATCGTCTACACGGCCGAGGTCGACGGCATCATCCATCCGATTGCGACGGCGCACGTTCGCCGAGCGATTCGTCACGCGGACGACGCGGGAGCCAGCCTGCTCGTCATCTTCCTTCGCACGCCCGGCGGCCTGGTCGACTCGACGCGCGATCTCAACACCGCGATCATTCAGGCGAAGACGCCTGTCGCCGTGTTCGTCGCGCCGCCAGGCAGCCGCGCGGCGTCGGCAGGTTTTCTGATCACGATCGCCGCCGACGTCGCGGCGATGGCGCCCGGCACCCACATCGGCGCGGCGCATCCGGTCTCGGGCGACGGCGAGAAAGTCGACGACACGATGGCCAAGAAGATGGTCTCGGACGTCGCAAGCTACGCGCGCACGCTGGCCACGCAGCGGAAGCGAAACGTGACGCTGGTGGAGCAGGCGGTCACCGAGAGCCGCTCGTACACCGATCAGGAAGCCGCGGCCGCCAACCCACCGCTCATCGACGTCGTCGCGGTGGATTTGCCCGATCTCCTCCAGAAGCTGAACGGCCGCACCGTGACGCGCTTCGACGGACGAACGCAGGTGCTGCGAACCGCGGGGAACCAGCAGCGATCCGTTGAAATGACGTGGGCGCAGAAGATCCTCAGCGCCATCGCGCACCCGCAGATCGCGTACCTCCTCCTGATGCTGGGGACGTTGGGATTGACGGTCGAGATGTGGAATCCAGGCGCAATTCTTCCCGGCGTCGCGGGCGGGATCTGCCTGCTGCTCGCGTTCTTTGCGTTCCAGGTGCTGCCCGTCAGCTATGCGGGTGTCCTGCTCATCTTCTTCGGCATCGTCCTTTTGATTCTCGAAGTGAAGGTCACGAGCTTCGGGCTGCTCGGGGTCGGCGGCGTGTTGAGCCTGTTCTTCGGCTCCATTCTGCTCATCGACTCGCCGCTTCCGGAGTTCAGAGTGGGCCTCAGCCTGATCATTCCGGTCACGCTGACGATTTCAGCGATCCTCGTCTTCCTGGTGCAGTTGGCGGTCCGAGCCCAGCGGATCCCGCCAATAACCGGTGAAGTCGGGATGGTGGGGAGCCCCGGCCGCGCGTTGACGTCGATCGAGCCGGGGGCGGTCGGCCGGATACGCACCCATGGCGAGATCTGGACCGCCACTGCCTCGGAGCCGATAACTGCTGGGGAACCCGTCCGCGTGGTTGGCGTGGAGGGGCTCGTGCTGAAGGTTCGGGCCGATCGGATCGGATCCCGGCCTGGAGAGGGGTAAGCCCGTGCTATTCGCATCGCCCATCCTCATCGGTGCCTTCATCGTCGCGTTCTACGTCATCAGCTCGATCAAAGTGCTGAACGAGTACGAGCGCGGCGTCATCTTCCGTCTCGGAAAGCTGCTTCCGCAGCCCAAGGGCCCCGGCGTCGTGCTCGTGTTCGCGCCGATCGATCGGATGGTGCGCGTCAGCCTCCGGACGATCGTCCTGGACGTGCCGCCGCAGGACGTGATCACGCGGGACAACGTCTCGGTCAAGGTCAACGCGGTCGTCTACTTTCGCGTGATGGAGCCGCGTAAGGCGATCGTCGAAGTCGAGAGCTATCACTACGCCACGTCGCAGCTCGCGCAGACGACGTTGCGCAGCGTACTCGGACAAGTCGATCTCGACGACCTGTTGTCGCAGCGCGACAAGCTGAATCAGGATCTCCAGCACATCCTCGATAACCGCACCGATCCGTGGGGAATCAAAGTGTCGGCGGTCGAGGTCAAGCACGTCGATCTGCCGCCGGACATGCAGCGCGCGATGGCGCGCCAGGCGGAAGCCGAGCGCGAGAAGCGTGCTAAGATCATCCACGCGGAAGGCGAACTGGAAGCATCAGAGAAGCTTAGCCAGGCCGCGAGCGTCATTGCGCAGGAGCCGGTCACGGTGACGCTGCGCTATCTGCAGACCCTCACCGAGATCGCCTCGGAGAAGAACTCCACCATCATCTTCCCGCTTCCGATTGAGCTGTTGAACATGCTGGGCTCGCGAAAGCCCTAGTGCGAGGATCAGAACCTTGACGGACATGCCACACGACAGTGCCGAGGACGGGTTCCACGAGATACAACTGAGCGGCAAGCAGCTCGTGTTTCTCTTCATGGCGACCACGGTCGTGTCGGTCGTCATCTTCCTGTGCGGCGTCCTGGTCGGCCGCGGCGTGAGAGGCGACACCGTGAACGCAGCGGAGACTCCAACGGCCGCCGCGCCGACCGCTGCGAACACGCCGCCGCCGGAGCCGGCGAACCCCGTACCCACTGGCGAGCCCCGGACGCCGGGCGCGAAGGACTACACGTATTCCAGCAGGCTCGAGGGCGAGAAGCCGGTCAAGGAAACACTGAAGACAGCGTCCGAAGCAAAGGCGCCGGCCGAAGAGCCGAAGCCCGCGGCGGACCCAGCGCCTGCGCCGGCGGCGTCCACCGCGCCTCCGTCAGCGCCGCCCGCAGCGCCGCAGACGGCGCCGGCAACGCGAACGCCGGCAGCCGCGCCTTCGGCTACGCCATCCCAATCGGCCCGTCCGGGCACGTGGGCCGTGCAGGTCGTCGCGCTGACCGATCGCGCCGCCGCGACCGCGGTCGTGCAGCGGTTGGCGGGCAAAGGGTATCCCGCGTTTCTCGTGACGCCGCAAGCGGGCGCGCCCGTCCAGAACTACAAAGTGCAGGTCGGCCGCTACGCCGATCGCGCCGAAGCGGAGCAGATCAAGAATCGCCTCAAGAAGGAAGAGCAGTTCGAACCCTGGATTCTTCGCTAGCGCTCCTCAGCGGAGCGCTGCTCGCGCTCAGCTTTCCCAAGTTCGGCCACCCCGCCTTCGCGTGGGTGGCCTTGACCCCGCTCATCGTGGCGCTGGTGCGCCGCTCGGCCGCGCGGCCGGGCGTGCGGCGCGCGTTTTTTCTCGGGCTCCTCGCTGGGGCCGTCTGTTTTGCGGGCACGTTGTACTGGCTCGTCGAGACGATGACGACGTTTGGCGGCCTGCCCGTGCCGGTCGCGATCTTCGCCGCCGCCCTGCTCGTCGCGTATCTCTCGCTCTTTCCCGCGGCGTTCGCGGTCGCGATCGATCGATTCCATCGCGCGTTTGGCGCGGCGTTCGCTGTGGTCGCCGCTCCCGCGATCTGGATGACGACCGAGCTCGGCCGTCAATACGTCTGGGACGGATTTCCGTGGGCGCTTCTCGGCTACAGCCAGATCGAGGTGCTGCCCATCGCGCAGATCGCGAGCGTCACTGGCGTCTACGGACTGTCCGGTCTCCTCGTGCTCGTGTCGGCGGCGCTCGCGCTCGTGATCGTGGATCGGAGCGGACGGCGATGGGGTGTAGCGGCGATTGCCGCGGCGCTCGTGGCGGGATGCGCGTGGTGGGGAAGCGCGCGGATCGCGAGCGGATCGCTGACCGCCGCGGGTGATCCGATGCGCGTCGCGGTCATCCAAGGGAACATCCTTCAGGATGACAAGTGGAATCCCGCGCTGCGCGACATCATCATCGGGCGCTACGTCCAGATGACGCGTCAAGCGATCGAGCAGGGCGCGCGATTCGTCGTGTGGCCCGAATCGTCGCTCCCGGTGTACTTCGACGAAGATCCAATCCGCAGCCAGGTCCTCCGCCGCCTCGCGCGCGAGCACGGCGTCACGCTGCTCGTCGGCAGCGATCAGGTCGAGCGGACGAGACCTGACGCCCCGGCCGACGATCCGGCGAACCGTTTCTACAATGCCGCGTTTCTCGTGCGGCCCGACGGCACGACCGGCGCCGTGTATCGAAAGATGCACCTCGTGCCGTTCGGCGAATACGTGCCGCTGCAGCGGATCCTGTTCTTCGTCGGACCGATCGTCGAGTCCGTCTCGAATTTCACGCCCGGCCTCGACCCGGTGCTGCTGCCGCTCGGCGATCACAAGATCAGCACGGCGATCTGCTACGAGGTGATCTACGGCAATCTGATGCGCCGATTCGTGACCGACGGCAGCGAGCTGCTGACGACGATCACCAACGACGCGTGGTACGGCCGCTCGTCAGCTGCGTATCAACATTGGGATCAGGCCGCGATGCGCTCGATCGAGAACGGGCGCTATCTCGCGAGGGCGGCGAATACGGGCGTAAGCGGATTCGTCGATCCCTACGGCCGCGCGCTGCAGAAGTCTTCGCTCTTCGAGCAAACGGTGCTCGTTCAAGAAATCAGGCTGCTGCGGGAACGGACAATCTATTCGCGGATCGGCGACCTCGTCGCGTGGCTGGCGCTCGCCTTCACGGCCGCGGCGCTGCTGGTCGCCTGGCGGCTGCGGGTACAATAGAAAACTGTTTCGCGGTCCGCGGCTCGCGGTCCGCTGCCCGATGAGAGTCGAGAGCGCGACGGACAGCGAGAAGCGGACAGCGAGCAGCGAAGGAGACGCTATTGGCACTGCAATTGGACGAACAGCTTCGCAGGTATGAAGATCTCGCGAGACGCGCACGCGACCTGCGGAGCCATCTTTGACGCCGCCCGCCCCGAAGTCGAGCTCGCCAAAATCGAAGAACGTGTATCCGCCCCGGACTTCTGGAAGGACCAGGCCGGCGCGCAGAAGCTGCTCCAGCGCCGCCGCCGTCTCGAGGAGGACCGCGAGCTGAGCGCGTCGATCGCGCGCCGCCTCGACGATCTCAACGTGCTCGTCGAATGGGCCGAAGCGGGCGAGGCGATCGGCGACGACCTCGCGCGCGCGCTCGAAGAGCTCTCCGGCCTGGTGGATGCCGGCGAGACCAAGAAGATGCTCGGCGGCGAGCACGACCGCAAGAACGCGATCATGACGATCCATCCGGGGGCCGGCGGCACGGAGTCGCAGGACTGGGCGGAGATGCTGCTCCGCATGTATCTGCGATGGATCGAGCGCCGCGGGTTCAAGCGCGAGGTGATCGATCTGCAGCCCGGCGACGAAGCGGGCATCAAGAGCGCGACGGTCACCGTCATGGGCGACTACGCGTACGGCCTGCTGCTCGCGGAGGCCGGCGTGCACCGGCTCGTGCGGATCTCTCCATTCGATCAGGCGTCGCGGCGTCACACCTCGTTCGCGTCGGTGTTCGTGTGGCCGGAGCTCCCCGAGGACGCCGACGTGCAGATCGAGGACAAGGATCTGCGCATCGACACGTATCGATCGAGCGGCGCCGGAGGCCAGCACGTCAACGTCACCGACTCCGCCGTCCGCATCACGCACATCCCGAGCGGCATCGTCGTCTCATGCCAGAACGAGCGATCGCAGCACAGGAATCGCGATGCGGCGATGCGCGTGCTGAAAGCGCGCCTGTTCGATCTGAAGATGAAGGAGCAGCAGGCGAAGCTCGATCAGCTCGGCGGGGAGAAGAAGGACATCGCGTTCGGCAGCCAGATCCGGAGCTACGTGCTGCACCCGTATCAACTGATCAAGGATCATCGGACCAAGGAAGAAGTCGGAGACGTCAACCGCGTGCTGGACGGCGACCTCGACGTCTTCATCAAGACGTACTTGATGAAGAAGGCGTCGGGGACGCTGGGTCAGGCGGCGCCCGACGAGGACTGACCGCGGTCGTTACTGATGGAATCCTGATCCGGGCTGCGTGCCGACGATGAACGACTCGGTGATCGCGCCGGGCGTGCCCTCGAGGGCGGGATTGCCCGATCCGCGATCGACGGTCACGAACACGATGTTCCCGGGCGCCTCGAATTGCGGCGGCTCCGTCCGCTTGCCGGACTTTTCTATCCACGCCTTCATCACGTCGATCCAGATCGGCAGCGCGGATTCCGAGCCGGTGCCGGCCGGTCCCATCGATCGCTTCTGGTCGTATCCAGTCCACACGCCAATCGTGATGTCGGGATCGAATCCGATGAACCACGCGTCGGTGTAGTCGTCGGTCGTTCCCGTCTTGCCGCCGATCGGCCAATTGAGCGCCGCGGCCTTCGTCGCGGTCCCGCGCTGAACGACGCCGCGCAGCAGGCTCGTCATGACGTACGCCGTGTCGGCGCGAATCGCGTCTTTCGGTTCCGGACGATTCTCTTCCAGCACGTTGCCCTCGCGGTCGCTGACCCTGAGCACCGAGTACGGCCGCATGCGCACGCCTTGATTCGGATAGACCGAGTAGGCGCTCGTCATTTCCATGAGCGTGGCTTCCGCGGCGCCGAGCGCGACGGCGAGGTACGGTGGCAGGGGAGACTCGAGGCCGAGACGGCGCGCGTACGCGATCACCTGCGTGGGCCCGAGCTGATCCATCACGCGCACGGCCGGCACGTTGCGCGATTGCTCGAGCGCGCGCCGAAGCGTGATCGGGCCCTCGAAGTTGCGATCGTAGTTGAGCGGCGCGTACGCCGGCTGACCGGTACCGCCGGGAAAGCTGACGGGCGTGTCCATCAACTGCGTCGCGGGCGTGTATCCGCTGTCGATCGCGGCCGTGTAGACGAAAGGCTTGAACGAGGAGCCGACCTGGCGATAGGCCTGCGTCGCCCGGTTGAACTTGCTGCGCTCGAAGCTGAAGCCGCCGGCCATCGCGAGAACCTGCCCGGTGCGGTTGTCGATCGCGAGAATCGATCCCTCGACTTCGGGCGGCTGCTCGAGCGTGCCCGTTGCCGTCGCGTGGCCGTCGGCAATCGTGAGGAGGCGCGTCTCGACGAGATCGCCGCGCGTCACGAGCTGTGACGGCGCGGTCTTTCCGGTCCACGAGTAGCCTTTGCGATCGACCGTGATGCGCATCGCGCCGACGCGCAGTTGAATCGCCGCGGCGTCGACCGACGTCACAATCGCCGGGACGATTTGACCGGGCGTCATCGCGCGCTCCCACCTGGGCGTGCGGAACTTGTCGATCGCATGGCCTTCGGACACGACGTTCCGGCGCGGCTTCCTGAACCCGCGCCGCTTGTCGATCCGCCGCAGGCCTTCGTCGAGCGCGCGGTTCGCGGCATCCTGCAGTCGAACATCGAGCGCGGTTTGAATCGAAAGGCCGTTCTCGTAGAGCTGCTTCGCGCCGTAGCGGCTCTCGAGCTCCCGCCGCACTTCCTCGAGAAAGTACGGGGCGATCGACGTCGACTGCTGCGGTGAATCGCCGCGCACGCTGATCGCCTTCTTCTTCGCTTCCTCCGCGTCCGCCTGCGTGATGAAGCCGACCTCCGCCATGCGTCCGAGCGTGTAGTTGCGCCGCCGCAGCGCCGCTTCCATGTTCACGTACGGACTCTGGCGCACGTTGCCCTGGAGAATGCCCGCGATCATCGCCGCTTCTTCGATCGAGACGTCCTTCGCCGCCTTGCCGAAGTAGAGCCGCGCCGCGGCTTCGACGCCGTAGACGCCGTGCCCGAAATACATCTGGTTGCAGTACATCGTGAAGATCTCGCGCTTCGTGTACCGCTTCTCGATCTGGATCGCGAGGATCGCTTCTTTGATCTTCCGCTCTGGCGTCTTGTCGTCGGTGAGGAACAACTTCCGCGCGAGCTGCTGCGTCAGCGTGCTCGCGCCGTGCATGCGGCGATGAATGATGTCGTTGATCGCCGTCACGACGATGCGCGACATGCTCAGCCCGGCGTGCTGGTAGAACTCGTCGTCTTCCGCGGCGAGAATCGCCTGCTCGAGCCGGGGCGAGATCTTCTCGTACGGGATGATCTCGCGCCGCTCGATCGCGAACTCGCCGACGATGTCGCCGCGCGCGCCGTAGACGCGCGAGATCGTGCTCGGCGCGTAGTTGTCCAACGCGGAAATGGCGGGAAGGTCGCCGGCGTACGCGAAGAGGATGCCGGTCGTGATGCCGAGGACCGCCGCGACGACGAAGAGTAGGACGACGCCGGCGCGGCGGACCAGATGCGCGAAGTGCATAGTTCCGATCGAGCTATCTTCCCCCTCGGCCGCGTGAGACGGCTCGGCCGGTGGATTGACCATCGCCGCGGGAGCGCGAGCCGGCGCGATCGCCGCCGCCGGAATTGTTCGACCCGGAGTTGTTGGACCCCGAGTCGCGCGGAGCGGATCGCTCCACGCCTCGCGAGGGAGGCGGCCCCGATGGCGCGGGCGCGCTGCGCTCCACGCCGCCGCCCCGCTCTACGCTGCCGCCGCGCGGCCGGTATCCGGGGTTGTCTCCGCCTCGATCGGATCCCCCGCGATCGGGTGGCGCCGAATATGGCGCCGAGCGCGGCATCGCACGCGGACGATCGCCCGGATCGCCGGATGGTGGCGCGCTATACGGATTTCTGTCTCCGCTGGACGGATTCCTCTCTCGTTGGACACCGCCGTACGAGGGCGAGGGCGAGTAGCCGTCGCCGCCGCGCGGCACGGCGCGTCGATAGCCATCCGGCGTCCCGCGATCCGGCGACGATTCGGGCGTGCTCGCGCCGCGCGACGGCGACGCGCGATAGTCGGGCGCCGATCGACGCGGCGAGCTCGTCTCGGGCGCGGGCGCCGTGTTGCCGGGCGCCGAGCGCGGCACGGCGCGCCGTTCAGCAGAGGAGGGCGATTCTCGGCCGTACGACGGCGTCGCCGTACGATCCGGCGTCCTCGCTGCCGGCGGATATCCAGGTCCTGAGAGCGGCGCACTGCCGGATCGCCGGCTGCGGAATGCGGCCGTCGGATCGTTGTCGGCCGGCGCGGCGGCACCCGGCGTTCGACTCGCGGGACCGGCGGACCCAACGCGCGGTGATCCACGAAACGCCGCCGTTCCACCGAAGTCGCCGGTGCGGCTCACCGCAGTGCGAATCGGCGCGGAGGAGCGCGGCACGGCATAGCCGCGGAAGTCCGGCTGCGTATCGCGAACGACGAACGCCCGCTGCGCGCGCACGTCGAGGCGCGACGCGTTGATCACGTTCACGTTCACGAAGCCGCGTCCGAACCCGCGGTACGGCACGACGGTCCACGCGTGCCACGGATCGTAGCGGCGCCCGCCGAAGATGTTGACGTTGATGAAGCTGAACACGGGACGGTTGTTCCAGCCGAGCGGACACCAGCTCACGTAGCCCGGCGCGTACGCCCACGAGACATGCGCCGGTCCCCACGTGCGTCCCGGAATCCAGAACCACGCGCCCGCGGAGAATCCCCATCGGCCGAAGTGATGCGTCGGCCACGCCCATGGATCCGCGCCGATCCACGTCCATCCCCATGGCCTCAACGTGACCCATCGTCCGTGGTAATACGGACGCCAGCCGACGCTCACGCGCGGATACCACACGTAGCCGTACGTCGGTACGTTCTGCCAATAACCGTACTGGTTGAAGGTGGAGGCGTACGGCTGCACGCTTTCCGGCAGATACTCCGCGGAGACGCCCAGCCTCGAATCGCGGCGGTTCTCGGACCATCGATCGAAGGCGTCCCACGCGGCCGAGTTGTAGACGTACGCCGGCGACGGTCCCGCGCCCATCCGCGCGAACGCGCGCTCGCCGGCGGCGAGCATGGTGCGGCCATCCTCGTTGACGAGCTCCGCGCGTCCACGGAGCACCGCCAATTCCACTTCTTCTCCCGTCAGCACCGCGACGCGATACTCGCCGGGCGCCGCGATGTCGATCCACGCGGAGGGCGCGTCGACGCGATACTCGACGCGGCGATCCGCACCCGCGATGTTCAAACGCACGCGCCCGTTCAGCAGCCGGATCACATCGTCGGACTGAAAGTCGACGAGCGAGTTCGCGTCGAGATGAAGCGTGCTGCCGTCGGCGTAGAGAATCTCGACGCGTCCCGCGTTCGTGCGAACGCGGTCGCCGGCGAGAAGCGGCATCGATGCAGGCGCGGAATCGGTTCGGCCATCGCGCTCGAGTACGGCCGTGCCGTCGACGAACGAGATGTGCGCGGGTGTTTCCGTGTCACGGTCCTGTGCGCTGACCGGCGGAGCCACGGCACAGACGTAGAGCGCCGCAATGAAGAAAGTCAGGCGACCCAGGCGGGGCATAGTGACCTCGAGGCCGTGGAGCAAACGTCCACGTTCACGTAATTGCGAGGGCTGGCAAGGGCAAGTATATCACCGACTTAAGGGCGGTCAACGGGTTACAGTTGACACGACTACGCTAAGATAATATATTAACAGTGTTATAAAGCTTCAGCCGGAGCCGGCCCAGTGACTGGGCGTGCTCGCGGCGGGACGTGAGGAAACTGAGCACATGAGCAAGATTATTGGAATCGACCTCGGAACGACCAACTCCGTCGTCGCCGTGATGGAGGGCGGAGAGCCGGTCGTCATCACGAATCCCGAAGGCAGCCGCATCACGCCGTCGGTCGTCGGCTTCACGAAATCTGGTGAGCGCTTGGTCGGCCAGGTCGCGAAGCGGCAGGCCGTCACGAATCCCGAGAACACCGTTTTCTCGATCAAGCGCTTCATGGGCCGCAAGTTCGACGAGGTCAGTGAAGAGATGAAGATGGTGCCGTACTCGGTCGTCCGTGCCAGCAACGGCGACGTGCGCGTGAAGGCCGGCGGCAAGGAGTACTCGCCTCCCGAGATCTCCGCGATGATCCTGCAGAAGCTGAAGCAGGCCGCGGAAGAGTATCTCGGTCAGCCGGTCGCGAAGGCGGTCATCACCGTTCCTGCGTACTTCAACGACGCGCAGCGCCAGGCGACGAAGGACGCCGGCCAGATCGCCGGCCTCGACGTGCAGCGCATCGTCAACGAGCCCACCGCCGCGGCGCTCGCGTACGGCCTCGACAAGAAGAAGGATGAAACGATCGCGGTCTACGACTTCGGCGGCGGCACGTTCGACATCTCGATCCTCGAGGTCGGCGAAGGTGTCGTCGAAGTGAAGGCAACGAACGGCGACACGCATCTCGGAGGCGACAACCTCGATCAGCGCGTCATCGAGTGGATCATCGCGGAGTTCAAGAAGGACGAAGGAATCGATCTCGGCAAGGACCGGATGGCGCTGCAGCGGCTGAAGGAAGCGGCGGAGAAAGCCAAGATGGAGCTCTCGACCGTGGTGGAGACCGAGATCAACCTGCCGTTCATCACGGCGGACGCGTCCGGTCCGAAGCACATGGTCAAGAAGCTCACGCGCGCCCGCTTCGAGCAGCTCGTCGACGATCTGCTGCAGAAGACGATCGGTCCGACGCGGCAGGCGCTCTCGGATGCCGGCGTCGATGCGTCGAAGATCGACGAGGTCGTGCTCGTCGGCGGCTCGACGCGCATCCCGCGCGTTCAGCAGATCGTGAAGGAGCTGTTCGGCAAGGAGCCGCACAAAGGCGTGAACCCGGACGAGGTCGTGGCGATCGGCGCCGCGGTGCAGGCGGGCGTGCTCGCGGGTGAAGTGAAGGACCTCCTTCTGCTCGACGTGACGCCGCTCTCGCTCGGCATCGAGACGCTGGGCGGCGTGATGACGACGCTCATCACGCGGAACACGACGATTCCGTCGAAGAAGAGCGAAACGTTCTCGACGGCGGCCGACAACCAGACGAGCGTCGAGGTGCACGTGCTTCAGGGCGAGCGGCCGATGGCGCGCGACAACCGCACGCTCGGCAAGTTCCACCTGACGGGGCTGCCGCCCGCGCCGCGCGGCGTGCCGCAAGTCGAGGTCACCTTCGACATCGACGCGAACGGCATCGTCAACGTCACGGCGAAGGACAAGGCCACGGGTAAGGAGCAGAAGATCACCATCACGGCGTCGAGCGGCCTCAGCAAGGACGAAGTCGATCGCATGATGCGCGAGGCCGAGTCGCACGCGGACGAGGACAAGAAGCGCAAGGAAGAGATCGAGACGCGCAACCAGGCGGATCAGGCGGCGTATGCCGCCGAGCGCCTGGTGAAGGAGGCGGGCGACAAGCTGCCCGCGGCCGATCGTCAGCCAATCGAGTCGGCGATCGAGGACCTCAAGAAGGCGATCGAGAAGAACGACATCGCCGAGATGAAGACGCGCCTCGAGGCGTTGAACGCGGCGCAGCACAAGGCCGCGGAAGCGATGTATCGCGCGGCGAGCGCGCAAGGCGGCGAGCCGGGCGGACCGGCCGGTCAGGCCGGACCGTCGGGCGGCGACCGCGGCGGCAGCGGCCGCGATACGGGCGACGTCATCGATGCGGAAGTGGTTGAAGAGGAGAAGAAATAAGCGGTTCCAGGTTCCCGGAACCCTGGAACCAATTCGAGTCAGTAATGGAGTTCTACGTCCTTCTAGGCATATCGCCGGACGCGAGCACCGCTGATATCAAGCGCGCGTACCGGCGGCTGGCGCGGCGTTATCACCCGGGGATCAATCCGGGCGATCGCGCCGCGGAAGCGATGTTCCAGCGCGTGTCGGAAGCGTACGAAACGCTCGTCGATCCGAGCCGGCGCCAGCGGTACGACAGCGCCGGTCAGCGCGACGGCGACGTGCGGCAGGAGTCGTCGTCGTTCGTGTTCGCGGAGTTCGATTTTTCAGTCGCGCGCCGTGGAGCGCAGGCGTCGACGTTCACCGAGCTCTTCGCCGACGTGCTGCATCCGATGCCGGCGTCGAGCGACAGCCGCGCGGAGCCGGGTCCGGATCTTCACGCATCGCTGACGATTGCATTTGCCGACGCGGTGAGCGGCGTCCAGCGGCAGGTGCTCGTCACGCGGCACGTGATCTGCGGCAGCTGCTCGGGGGCGGGATACGTCGCGACTGTCGAAGGGACGTGCGCGACGTGCCAAGGCGTCGGGCAGATCCGATGGGCGCGCGGCCACATGGTGCTGTCGAAGCCATGTCCGACGTGCGGGGGCGCCGGGCGTCAAACGACGCAGTTGTGCGCAGTCTGCGCGGGTCAGGGCCGGACCGTGCGCAGCGAGGGCGTAAACGTTCGCGTGCCCGCGGGAGTCTCTGATGGCGTGCAGCTCCGGCTGCCGTCGATGGGACACGCGGGAACGAATGGCGGACGGCCGGGCGATCTCTACGTCAACCTTCACGTGCAGCCGCACGAGATCTTTCGCCGCGTCGGCGACGATCTCGTCTGCGTGCTTCCGGTGGCGGTTCACGAAGCCGTCCTCGGCGCGCGCGTCGACGTACCGACGCTGGACGGTCCGGTGAAGCTGCGCATTCCCCCAGGCACGCAGGCAGGCACGCGGCTCCGTGTCGCGGGCCGCGGCGCGGCGAATCCGCAAGGCGCGTTCGGCGATTTGGTGTTCGAAGTGCAGCTCGTGCTCCCGAGCGCGCTCGACGAGCGATCGCGCGAGCTCATGCGGCAGTTCGGACAGATTCACGACGAAGACGTCAGGGCGCAGCTGATGTCGTCCGCGCGAAACGGCGAATCGGCGCTCTGACGGAAGCAGCTGCACATGCCCAAGCGAGCCGGCAAGGCCTACTACATGATCAGCGCGGTGGCGCAGAAATACAGCATCCACCCGCAGACGCTGCGCTTGTACGAGCGTGAAGGGCTGCTCAAGCCGTCGCGGACGGAGGGCAACACGCGCCTCTACTCCGAAGAGGATCTCGAGCAGCTCGAGACGATCCTCTCTCTCACGCGCGACCTCGGCGTGAACCTCGCGGGCGTGGAGATCATCCTGAACATGCGCCGGAAGATCGAAGCCATGCAGCTCGAGGTCAACGAGTTCATGGACTACGTCAAGCGCGAGCTCTCGCGCGGCATCGGCGACTGGGAGCAGCGGCTCGGGACGGCGCTCGTGAAGTCGTCGCCAACCGATCTCGTGCGCGCGCACGCGCCGGTCAAAGAGCTCGTCAAGGACATCGAGGAAATCGAAGAGCCCCGCCAGAAAGCCTGACGGCCGCCTGCGCCTTCAGCTACAATCGTGATCCGCGAAGTGCGCGCCGATCGATCGCGTGGATCGTGGCGGTGCTCGTTACCTCTGTCATGTGCCCGACCTGCGACGACACCGGCTGGAAGCCCGTCACGATCGACGGCGTTCGAAGAGTCGTGCGCTGCGAGTGCTGGCAGAGCGAGCAGATGCGCCGCTTGTTCGACGACGCGCGGATCCCGCCCCGCTATCGCCGCTGCGACTTCGAGAACTTTCAGGTCTACCCGCAGAACGAGAAGCTCGCGAACGCCGTCGACGCCGTCCGGCGCTTCGGCCAGAGCTTTCCGAACGTGCAGAAGGGTCTCTGCCTGATCGGTCCACACGGCATCGGAAAAACGCACCTCGCCGTCGCCGCGCTGCGCGCCGCACTCGCGCGCGGGAATCAAGGGCTCTTCTACGAGGTCTCGGATCTCCTCCGTCTGATTCGCAGCACCTACAATCCGGTGATCAAGACGGCGGAGATGGACATCCTCCAGCCGCTCGTGTCCGTGCAACTCCTGGTGCTCGACGACGTCGGAAAAGAGAAGACGTCGGAGTGGGTCGAAGAGACGATGACCTTCATCGTCAATTCGCGGTACAACCATCGCCTGACGACGATCTTCACGTCGAACTATCCGGACAATCCCGATCTCGAGCTGCTCGACTCGCTGCTCGCGCGCGTCGGATCGCGCATGTATTCGCGGATGCACGAGATGTGCGACTTCATCGACTACAGCGGCGCCGACTATCGGCTGCTTCCGCCCAACGGCGGCGTCGACGATCTGTTGACGATGTGGAAGCTCGGGGGCGATCAGCGCAGCCGGCTACCGAGCCGCGCCAAAGGTCAGGTCCGCGCGCAGCTCAAACATCCGGGCGGCAAGCCCGATCTCGGGTGGTCCGGCGGCAAGGCCGGGTCCTGATTGCGATAAGCAATCAGCAATCTGCAATGTTAGGCCTCTACCTCCACGTCCCGTTCTGTTCGTCCATCTGTAACTACTGCAACTTCAATCGAGGGTTGTTCGAGAGCGGATTGAAGGACCGCTACGTCGCCGCGCTCGAACAGGAGATCGAGCGCGCGGGGCAAGGCGAATCGGCCGACACGATTTACTTCGGCGGCGGCACGCCGTCGCTGCTCGATCCTTCCGAAATCGCGCGCTTGATTGGCGCGTGCCGGCGCGCGTTCGACGTGTCACCTGCGGCGGAAATCACGCTCGAGACGAATCCCGAGACCGCCTCGGTCGCGCGCCTGGAAGATTTCCGCGCGGCCGGCGTCAATCGCGTCAGTTTCGGTGTCCAATCGTTCAGGGACTCCGAGCTGGCGAGGCTCGGGCGGGTGCATTCGTCCGATCGCGCGCGGTCGGCCTTTGGCGAAGCCCGATCGGCCGGGTTCGACAACGTCAGCCTCGACCTCATGATGTGGCTCCCTGGGCAGACGACCGCCG
>DATBJJ010000143.1:0-50909 GCA_036556425.1 Vicinamibacterales bacterium | reverse complement strand
GAGCAGGCGCAAACGAGCGTGTTGGTGGCGGCCGTGTGCGAGCGCCGGGGCGACGTCGACGGGCGGCGGCTCGAGCTCGACGCCGCGCGGCGGCTGTTCGCCGAGCTCGACGCGTTCTCGTCCATCGGGCGCGCCGACGAGGCGTCGGCTCGCGCCGCGCCGCAGCCGGCGGGCTCGCTCAGCGAGCGCGAGGTCCAGGTGCTCCGATTGATTGCGTCCGGCAAGACGAACCGCGCGATTGCCGACGCGCTCTTCATCAGCGAGAAGACCGTCGCGCGCCACGTCAGCAACATCTTCGACAAGACCGGCGTGTCGAGCCGCGCGGGCGCCACCGCTTGGGCTTACCAGCGCAATCTGATGAACTAGAGATCTTCGTTCCTCGTTCCTCGTTCTTCGTTCGTCGTTCGTCGTTCGTAGACAGGATTACCCATTCGCACGGGCGCCTGCATTTTGGGTAATCCGTCCGATGCCGCGGCCGCGCCGCCCTCGATAGGCTCGCTCTCGACACGGAGGTCGAGATGTACGACGCCATCATCGTCGGCGCGCGGTGCGCCGGCTCGCCGACCGCGATGCTGCTGGCCCGTCAGGGCTTCAAGGTGCTGCTGGTGGACAGGGCGGCATTTCCCAGCGACACGATCTCAACGCACATCGTGTGGCCTCATGGCGCTCAGATCCTGGCGCGATGGGGACTTCTCGAGAAGCTCGCGGCGACCGGTGCGCCGCCGATTTGCCGGCGGATCACGTTCGACGTCGGACCGTTCGCGCTCCACGGCACGGTACCGGACGCGAACGACGGCATGGGTGGATTCTGTCCGCGCCGCAAGGTGCTCGACCTCCTGCTCGTGAACGCGGCGGCCGAGAGCGGCGCCGACGTGCGGGAATCGTTCACCGTCGACGCGCTGCTCGTGGAAGAGGGCGCCGTCGTCGGCATTCGCGGCCGTGGAAGGAACGGCGCGTACGTCGAGGAGCGCGCGCGCGTGGTGATCGGCGCGGACGGCGTGAGCTCGTTCGTCGCGCGATCGGTGCACGCGCCGGAATACGACACTCGGCCGATCGCGTCGTGCGGCTACTACTCGTATTTCAGCGGCATGCCCACCGGCGACATCGAGCTGTACGTGCGCGATCGGTGCGCGTGCGGCGGCGCGCCGACGAACGACGGTCTGCACCTCGTGATGGTGAACTGGCCCGCGGCGGAGTTCCCGTCGGTCCGCGCCGATCTCGAGCGCCGCGTGTGGCAGGCGCTCGACATGGCGCCCGCGTTCAGCGCGCGCGTCCGTCGGGGCCGGCGAGAAGAAAAGTGGTACGGCACGGCGGGCGTGCCGGGATATTTCCGGAAGCCCTACGGCAAGGGATGGGCGCTCGTCGGCGACGCGAGCTACAACCGCGATCCTGTCACGGCACAAGGGATCAGCGATGCGTTCATCGATGCCGAGAATCTCGTCGAGGCGATCGCGGCGGGACTCTCGGGCCGCGGCGATCTCGACGAATTGATGGCCGCGCACGAAGCCGCGCGAAACGAACGCGTGCGAGCGATGTACGAGTTCACGACCCATCTCGCCGCGCTCGAGCCGCCGCCGCCGGAGATGCAGGCGCTCTTTGGCGCCCTGCGCGGCAACCAGGATGCGACGAACGCGTTCCTGTCCGCGATCACCGGCGCGATCCCGCTGGCCGACTTCATGGCGGAAGAGAACATCGGCCGCATCATGGACGCGGATCGCAACGACAGGCGCGGATCAGATCTGCGAAATCCGCGTGTGTCCGCGTGATCCGCGATTGAAAGGAGTGCGTGATGTACGTGATCCGTGAAGTCGTGAACTGCAAGCCCGGGAAAGTCCGCCAGATGGTCGAGAAGTTCAAGACTATCGGCGCGATCATGCGCGACATGGGGCACGAACCGGCCCGGGTGCTCACGGACGTGAGCGGCGAGCCGTTCTGGACCGTGATCGCCGAGATCAGCGTGGAGCGCATCGACGACTTCTTCGCGATGGAGCAGACGCTGATGGCGAACGAGAGGCTTCGCAGCGAGATGGCCGGCTACCACGATCTGGTAGCGAGCGGGAAGCGCGAGATATACCGCGTCGCCTGACGATCGCGATCGATTCGGATCGCGCTCGTCCGAGCGCATCGGGTTGGTCGGCTCGCACCTCCCGCTTCGCGCCGTGGCAAACCGGCCTGCCGCCGCCCGCTCACGGTGCCGGCGTCGGCTTGGGGTGCTCCCGGCGCCGGCCTGGAATCGGTTGGCCCGACGCGCTTGCAGTTGTTCGCCAATCCACTCGCGCGCACCAACGTGGACCAGGCCAGTCGCCTCCGGCCGACCTTGAGCGGCGCGATCAGCGAAGCCAGTAAAACGCCCCGCAGCGGTCCTGATCGGCGGCGACGTGGTTTCGTCTCAAGGGGCCGAGGTAGCTCGTTGCCGAACCGATTCCGGCTGTCGTGCGGATCCTTCAAGCCGCCGCCGTCCAACGTCAGGACGCGCCGCGGAGGGAGCGTTTTTCCGCGTCGCGAAGCGGGAGGCCGAAGGCAACTGGCCTGGTCCGCAGACATGCGCGGAGTCACGAGGCAATCAACGTTGACCACAGTGCGCTGAGTACATATACTCTGGCCACATATGGCAACGACACTCCTGGCGCGCGAGTTGAAACGCGGCAGCACGCAGCTGCTGATCCTCGCGCTCCTGGAGGAGCGCGACCGCCACGGCTACGACCTCGCGCGATTGATTGCCGAGCGGTCGCACGGCGCAATCTCGTTTCACGTCGCCTCGCTCTATCCGACCCTCTATCGCATGGAGGAAAAAGACCTGATCGACGGGCGATGGATCGAGAAGGCCGGGCAGCGGCGCCGGCGGTACTACCGGATCTCCAAAGCCGGTCGCGCCGTGCTCGCGAGCCAGCGCAGCACCTGGGAGAATTTCTTCCGCGCGCTCAACCGCGTCGCGCGCATCACTCACGCCTGATCCGGGGAGGCCGTCATGGATTGGAGGACGCACATCCGGCGCGCGCTGCAGACCGGCGTCAATCCCCCTGACGAGGATGTCGTCGAGGAGCTGACGCAGCACGCGCGTGCGATGTACGACGCGGCGCGCGCGGAGGGCTGCTCGCAGGAAGCGGCGGAGCGGCGCGTGCTCGCGCAGATCGACCGATGGCGCGACGAAAAGGCGGCGCTGCGCCACAAGGCGCGCCGCGCGTCCGCCGTCGAGCCGCCTCCACCTTCGGGATCCGCGATCGCAGGCCTCGGGCACGACGTTCGCTACGCGTACCGCCTGCTGTCGCGTCAACCCGCATTCGCGCTGCTCGTTGTGCTCACGATGACGCTCGGCATCGGCGCGACCACGGCGCTCTTCACGGTCACCTACGGCGTCTTGATGCGGCCGCTGCCGTGGCCGGATGCGGACCGCATCGTGGTGCTTCACGAGAAGCGCGGCGGCCGCGCCCCGCGGTTCGGATCGTTCAGCAACACCGCGTATCTCGCGTGGCGCGATCGCGCCGACACCGTCGAGGAGATCGCCGCGTGGCGGCCGCAGACGTTCACGCTCACCGGCGCCGGCGATCCCGAGCGCGTGCGCGTCACGCTCGCGACGCCCAGCTTGTTGCGGGTGCTCGGCGTACGTCCGCTCTTCGGTTCGCTCTACGCCGACAAAGACGACACCTCACGCGTCGTCGTGCTGTCGGAAGGATTGTGGAGACAGCGCTTCGGCGGCGATCCCGGCGCGCTCGGCCGCATCCTTCAATTCGACGGCGAGCCGTACACGATCGTCGGCATCGCGCCGGATGCGATGGGCTTTCCGGATCGTCAATCGCGCGCGTGGGTCCCGTTCCGCGTGCCGCTTCCCGCGGGGAACCTGCTCGCGATGTTCGAGGCGGTTGCGAAGCTTCGTCCAGGCACGTCGCCCGGCCAGGCGGCGGCCGAGGGCAGCGCGCGCGGAAGATTCGCCGTCGATACGGGCATGACGACGATGGCGATCTTCGGCGGCAACGGCGCGGTCGAAGTCGCCGCCCGTCCGCTCGCCGATTCGCTCACGGCCGACGTTCGACGGCCGCTGATCGTTCTCCTCGGCGCGGTCGGGCTGCTGCTCGTGATCGCGACGACGAACATCGCCAGCCTGCAGCTCGCGCGCGCGACGACGCGCCGCCGCGAGCTCGCGATCCGCGCGGCCATCGGCGCGACGAGCGGCCGCGCGATCCGGCAGCTCCTCATCGAGAGCCTGTTGTTGGGATCGATCGGCGGCATCTCCGGCTTCGCGCTGGCGTGGAGCCTGAATCGCGGTGCGTCGGCGATCCTTCCGGCTGACTTTCCTCGCGCGCAGGATCTCCAGATCGACGCGACCGTCATGCTCTTCACCGCGATCGTGTCGGTGACCGTGAGCGTTGTCTTCGGGTTGTTGCCCGCGCTGCAGGTGCGGCGGATGAACCTCGTCGCGGCGCTCGCGGAGGACGGCGTCTCGCCTGCCGGCGGCGGCCGCCGTTCGCGCATCGCCCGCAGCCGCCTGGCAATCGTGGCGGCGCAGGTCTCGATCGCGTCCGTGCTGCTCACGGGCGCGGCGCTCCTCGGCCGCAGTTTCGTCGAGCTGCTCCATGCCGATCGCGGCTTCGATCCGTCGCGCGTGTTGGGCGCGGCGATCCCGATGCCGGCGCCCGCCTACACTCCCGAGCGCCGGACGGCGGCGCTCCAGGACATCGTCGATCGCGTTCGCGCGATCGGCGGCGTCCGGCACGCAGCGTTCACGTCGGAGTACCCCGCGACGCAAGGCGGCTCCACCAGCTCGATGACGCTGCCATCGCGCGACGGCTCGGGCGGGACGATTGTCGCGCAAGCGTCGCCGCGGCTCGTGAGCCCGGATTACTTCGCGGCGCTCGGCCTGCGCGTCCTTCGCGGGCGATCGCTCTTGGACTCGGATACACAGACATCTCAGCGCGTTGTCGTGGTGAACGAGACCTTTGCTCGGCGCTACCTCGGGGACACGCTCGATGTGAAGGTTCCGATGGGCGTGTGGGGAGGCTCGCCGCACGGCGACGCGACGATCGTCGGCGTAGTCGACGACGTCCGCTACGTCGGGGCGACCGTCACGACGCTGCCGGAAATGTATTTCACGTATCGCCAGCTCGACGTCGGGATGCGCAGCACCATCGGGACGCTGCTCGTTCGCGCCGACGGCGATCCGTCGTTGCTCGCGGCCGCGGTGCGGACCGCGGTCCGGCAGACGGACGCGGCGCTGGTTCCCGCGCAGCTCATGACGATCGAACAGCGTCTGCTGATGACGAGCCTCGCGCGGCCGCGGCTCTACGCGACGCTGCTCGGATGTTTTGCGATCGCCGCGCTCGTCGTCACGGGTGTGGGACTGTTTGGCGTGCTGTCCTACACGATGGCGCAGCGGACGCGCGAGCTCGGCGTACGCTCCGCGCTCGGCGCGCAGAGCAGCGATCTCGTCGCGCTCGTCGTGCGGCAAGGCATGCGCGTGACCTTCGCCGGCATCGCCGCCGGCCTCATCGCTGCGGCGTGGTTGACACGTTTCATCGGCACGCTGCTGTACGGCGTTACGCCGGGTGATTGGCCGACGTACGTGATCGTTGCGGTTGTCGTCGCGGCCGTCGGCGCGCTCGCGTGCCTGGTGCCGGCGCGACGCGCGGCGCGTCTCGATCCGCTGCGCGCGCTGCGATCGTAGTGGTCAATTCTCGCGGAGCGCGATCATCGGATCGACGGCCGACGCGTGCCAGGCAGGCAGCCACGTGGCGGTGAGCGCGACCGCGGCGAGCAGGACAGAAACAGTCGCAAAGCCGGCCGGGTCGTTCGGCGCCACTCCGATCAAGAGGCTGCCGACGACGGGCGTCACCGCGAGCGCGCCGAGCAGACCCAGCGTGAGGCCGACCGCGGAGAGCATGCCGACGTGCACGAGCATCGGGCGGACGACCTGCGCGCGGGCGGCGCCGAGCGCGACGCGCAGCCCAATCTCGCGCGTGCGTTGCGCCACCGTATAGAAGACGATCCCGTAGACGCCGACCGCGGCAATCAACACTGAAATGATTCCAAGCGCCGCGAACATCGTGCCCCACATCACGTACATCCAGTAACTCAACCAGCGCACCTGTTCCATCGGATGGACGTCGAAGAGCGCCACGGACGCGTCGACGTCGTGCACCGCGGCGCGCGCCGCGGCGGTGATCGATTCCGGATTCGCGCGCGTGCGGATCACGATGCCGTAGTTGCGCGTCGAGATGAGACGGTGCGGCACGTAGGCGGTCGGCGGCGTCGCGCGGCTTTCATCCAGCTTCACGGTGCGAATGTTCGGGACCACGCCAATTACGGTGAACCAGTCCGTCGAGGATCCTTCGGCGAAGCGAAACCGCCGGCCGATTGGAGTCTCGCTCGGCCAAAATGTTTCCGCGAGCTTCGCATTGACGAGAGCGACGCGCGCGGGGCCCCGCAGCTCCTGGTCGTAGAACGATCGCCCCGCGATCAGCTGTTGATCGAACGTCTCGAGCCAGCGGCCCGCGACGCCCGCGTAGTGGACGGTCGGCTCGCGGCCTTCCTCGAACGTGCGTCCCTCGATGGCGGCCGCCGCATCGGATCCGCCCTGATCATCGAGCGGCACGAGATCGGTGACGGTCGCGGCGTGCGCGCCCGGCAGCCGGTCCAACCGCTCGGCGATCGCGTCGACGGCGCGGATTCGCGCGTCCGTCGAGTCGTACGCAGTCCCAGATAGATAAAAGCGCATCGTCATCAAGCGCGACGTGTCGTAGCCGAGCGGCACTCGACTGAGGCCGACATACGTTCGAACGAAGAGCGATGCGCCCGCGAGGAGCATCACCGCCAGCGCCATCTGCGCGACGATGAGCGCGCTGTGCACGCGGCGCTGCGTGCGGCTGCTCGTGGCGCCGGCGCGCTCGCGCATCGGATTCAGGAGCCGCCGGCCCGCCGCGTCGATCGCGGGCGCGAGCCCGAATGCCAGGCCGGTGGCGAGCGCGATCGTCACCGCATAGAGGAACGTCCGCGTGTCGAGCGCCCAGTCGATGTAGTACGGTCCGAGCGGATCGGACGCCGGGACCGCATCGTGCACCCACTGAATGCCGTACCACGCGAGCGGCAGCGCCACTGCTCCCGCGATCGCCGCGAGGAGCACGGCCTCGGTGATGAGCTGACGGACGATCCGTATGCGGCTCGCGCCAAGCGCGGCGCGGACCGCAATCTCGCGGCGCCGGCCGGCTCCGCGCGCGAGCATGAGGTTCGCGAGGTTCACGCACGCGATGACGAGCAGCAGCGTGGTCGCGCCCATCAGCGCGCCGATGATCGTCCGCTCCTCGCCGCCGACCGCCGCGCTGCGGTACGCGCGGGCGAACGCGATCCGCGCGCCTCTCGATCCCTGCGCAGGCAGCGCGCGCACGCTCAGCTCCGCGTTCACGCGCTCGACGCTGACGTTCTTCGCGCGCCGCCCCACGAGCGACACGCCGCGCACGGCCGCCGCGGAACTGCCGAGCGCCGGCTTCAGCGGAATCCACAGCTCGCTGGAGCTTGGAAAACGAAACTTCGGCGGCATCACGCCGACGATCGTGTAGGCGACGTTGTCGAGCCGTATCGTGCGTCCCACAGCAGACGGATCCGCTTGATACCGGCGCCGCCACAGCGAATCGCTGATGAGCGCGACTCGCCCTGCCGACATTTCATCGTCGGCCGCGTCGAGCCCGCGGCCGCGCTGCGGCTGCGCGCCGAGAAGAGGGAAGAGATTCCACGTGACCAGTTGCGCCGCGATGCGCTCGGGCTCGCCGCCATCGGTCAGCGTCGCGGCACGTCCGGAGTACGCCGCGATGCTCTCCAGCGACTGCATCGCCGGCGCGAGGTCGCGGAGATCGTCCAGCGTCAGCGCGACGCGTCGGCCCGTCTGTGGATGACGGCCGGACACCGAGACGAGCCGATCGGCGTCGTCGAACGGAAGCGGCCGCAGGAACATCGCGTCGAACACCGAGAACATCGTCGTGTTCGTTGCGATGCCGAGCGAGAGGCAGGCTACCGCGACGGCGGTGAAGAGCCGCTCCGACCGGAGCGTTCGAACCGCATAGCGAAGATCGAGCGTGAGCACGGATCTACGTCATCCGATCGACGTACGCCTCGACCGTGCGCGGCGCCACGCCGAATCGATCCGCCGGCACTTTCCATCCGGGGAACGGCGATGCTTCGGTTGCAGCATGGAGTCCCAGCGTGATGAGCCTCGCCCCGACCTCGTTGAACGGACGGACGATCGGCGCGAGCACGCGCATGGCCGCGACGGGAATGTGCCGCCGTTTGCCGGACGACTTGAATCTACGCTCCACGAGGGTCGCCACGTGGTTCAGCGACACGTTCGAGGGCCCGCCGACTTCGATCGCTTCGTTCGCCACGTCCGGCCTCGAGAGGACCTGGGCGGCGAACTCGGCGACATCCTCGACCGCGATGTAATTCGTGACGGCGTTGCCGTCGCCGAAGATCGTCGCGACACCCTTGGTGCGAATGTCTTTCGCGATGATCTGATCGATCCAGACGTCCATGAACGCCGTCGGTCTGAGCATCACGTACGGCACGCCGCTCCGCCGGATCGCGTCCTCGATGTACCACTTGATCCGGAAGATGTCGACCACCGCGTCCTGTGAGACGCCTCGGTAGGACACGTACATCAACCGGCGAACGCCGGTATTGCGCGCGGCCGCGCAGAGATTCTGATATGCGGAGAGATCGATGCGCGACGGACTGGTCGCGCCTTTGCCCATGTTGTTGTTCGCCGTCGCGACGATCTGATCCACACCGCGGCAGGCTTCGGTGAGCTTCGGCAGGTCGCGAAGATCGACCGCGGCGATTTCCGCGTCAGGCGAAAGCGCGGCGAGCTTCTCACGATTGCGCGCGAGCGCGCGGACCTTCGTGCCGGCTCGCGCCAGACGGCGCGCGATGACGCCTCCGAGCTGCCCGGTGGCGCCGACGACGAGCACGCGCGATTCGCTCATATAATTCCGGCCTTGTGCCAACGGTAATACTACCCGCGAACGGCGAGGCCCGCTCCGTCCCTGACGCGCTCCCGCGGCGCCTCGGGTTCTGGACGACGACGGCGCTCGTCATCGGCACGATCATCGGCAGCGGCATTTTTCGCGTGCCCGCGGCGGTTGCCGCCGATGCCGGCTCCGTCACGGGGATCGCCCTCGTGTGGATCCTCGGCGGCGTGATCACGCTGTGCGGCACGCTCGCCACGGCGGAGCTGGCCGCGGCATATCCCGACACGGGCGGTTTCTTCGTCTACCTTCGCGAGGCGTACGGTCCCGGCGCCGCATTCCTCTACGGCTGGACGATGTTGTTCCTCGCGCCGGCGAGCACCGGAGCGATCGCGCTCGTGTTCGCCGAGTACTCGAGCACGCTCGTCCCGCTCTCGCCTGCAGGCATCCGCATGGTGGCCGCCGGATCCATCGTGCTGGTCTCGATCACCGCGTATCGATCGGTCGTCGGCGCGGGCGCGATTCAAAACGTCGCGACGTTGGGCAAGGTCGCGGCGCTCGCCGGCTTGATCCTCACCGCGTTCCTCCTGGGCGACGGCACGCAGGGCGCTTTCGGAAGCGGAGCAGCCGCGGCGTCCAGCACGAAATGGAGCGGGCTCGGCGTCGCGCTCGTCGCCGCGCTCTGGGCCTACAACGGCTTTCAAGACATGATCTGCATCGCCGGCGAGGTGCGGAATCCCGGCGTCGTGCTGCCGCGCGCGCTCATGGCCGGCACGGCCGTCGTCGTCGCCATCTACCTGTCCGCGAATGCTGCGTATCTCTACGTCCTGCCGTATGATTCGTTGCTCGCGTCGCCGTTGGCGGCATCCGACGCCATGGTGCGCGTGATCGGCGCGGTCGGCGCGACCGCGGTCGCCGCGATGGTGATGGTGTCGACGTTTGGAACGCTCAATGCGCTCGTGCTGACGCAGCCTCGCGTGTTCTTCGCGATGGCGAGGGAGCGTCTGTTGTTCGCGTCGCTGGCGTCCGTGCACCCGCGATTCGGCACGCCGCACGTCGCGATCGTCTGGTTCACGATCGGCTCGTTGTTCGGTGTATGGTCGCGGACGTTCGAGCAGCTCGCCGAAGCGTTCGTGCTGGGCGTGTGGCCGTTCCTTGCCGTCGCCGTCGCGGGCGTCTTTCTTCTGCGGCGGCGTTATCCCACGCTCGATCGGCCGTACAAGACGCCGGGATATCCGATCGTGCCGCTCGTGTTCATCGCCGGAACGTCGTGGGTCGTCGGCTCCGCGCTCGTCGCGCGGCCGGTGTCCACGCTCGGCGGAATGGCGCTCACGCTGCTCGGCATTCCCGTCTACCTACTCTGGCGCCGGAAACGATCGTCCGGTTGAAGCCGGACGTGCAGGAGGTCATATGAAAGCGCTCGTGTTCACTGCCTTATTGGCTGTTCTCCTTCCATCGGCACCGCAGTCGCCGGGCGTCGATGCAGAAGGATTCATTCGCAATTGGCTCGTGCTCGCGCCGATCGGCATCGACGGCGAGTCCGGAGCGTCCGAGATCGACAAGGACTTTCTGAACGGCGAGGCGTCGATCACGCCGAAGGCCGGCGACAAAGTGTCGATCGGCGGCGCGCAGCTCGCGTGGACGGCGCACCAGCCGTCCGACTACTTCATCGATTTCCTGCAGTCGTTCGGCAAGCAGCGCGGCGAGTACGTCGCGGGCTACGCCGTGACGTACGTCATGGCTGATGCGGACACGAAGGCCACGCTGGCGCTCAGCACCAACGATCAGGGCAAGGCGTGGCTCAACGGCAAACAGATCTTCAAGTTTGCCGACACACGCGTGCTCGAGAAGGACACCGACAAGATCGACGTGGCGCTCACCAAGGGAAGGAACGTCCTGATTCTCAAAGTGATCAACGAGGTGAACAACTGGCAGGCCTGCGCCCGGTTCCTGAAAGACGGCGCGCCGCTGAAGAACATCAAGATCTCGACCGCGCCGCAATAGCAGCCAAGTAGGAATTGGCCCGCACGCCGGCGTGATAGGCTCCGGCGTATGGCTACAATCTCGACCGCGGACTCGGTGTTGAAAGCGATCGGCGGAACGCCGGTCGTACGTCTGCGGCGCGTCGTCACACCGGCGCACGCGACCGTGCTCGTCAAGTTGGAAGGGGCGAACCCGACCGGGTCCTACAAAGATCGCATGGCGCTCGCGATGATCGAAGGCGCCGAAGCGCGCGGCGCGCTCCGACCCGGCATGCGCGTCGTCGAGTTCACCGGCGGCAGCACCGGCTCTTCACTCGCGATGATCTGCGCGGCAAAAGGCTATCGATTGATCCTCCTCTCGTCGGATGCGTTCTCGCGTGAAAAGCTGCTGACGATGGAGGCGCTCGGCGCGGAGTTGAGGATCGTGCCGAGCGAGGGCGGGAAGGTGACGCCCGCGCTCTTCGAGCGATTCAAGAAAGAGATCGCCGTGCTTGCGGCCGAGCCCGACACGTTCTGGACCGATCAGTTTCACAACGAGGACGCGATTCGCGGCTACATGGGGATCGGCCGGGAGTTGTTGGAGCAGACGGACGGAAATCTCGATGCGTTCTGCGGCGCGGTCGGGACGGGCGGCATGCTGCGCGGCGTGTCGCGTGCGCTGCGCGACGCCGGCAGCCGCGCGCGCGTCGTCGCGCTCGAGCCCGCGTCCTCGCCGGCGATGACGCAGGGACGAGGCGGGCCGCATCGCGTCGAAGGCATCGGGACCGGCACGATCGTCCCGCACATGGCCGATCGCCCGTACGACGAAGCGCGCGCGATTGACGAAGCGGACGCGCGCGCGATGGCGCGCCGCCTCGCGCGCGAGGAGGGGCTCTTCATCGGAACGTCGAGCGGCCTCAACATCGCCGCGGCGGTGCAGCTCGCGAGCGAGCTCGGGCCCGGCAAGACCGTGGCGACCGTGGCGGTCGACACGGGCCTGAAGTACCTCGCGGGCGACCTGTTCGAGAAATAGCGGCGCGCGCGCTATTCCGTGCGCAGCGCGACGATCGGATCGACGGACGCCGCGCGGCGTGCCGGCACGGCGCCGGCGCCAACCGCGACGGCCACGACAATGGCGATCGCCGCGGCGAACGACCACGGATCGCCAGGCGTCAATCCATACAGCATCGACGTGAGCATCCGCGAAGCGGCGATTGCGGCGGGCAGACCGATCGCGATGCCAATCGCGCTGACGATCACGCTCTGACGCAGCACCATCCACAACACGCGGCGCGGCTCGGCGCCGAGCGCGATGCGCACGCCGATCTCAGACGTGCGCCGCGCGACGGCGTACGCGAGCGATCCATACAATCCAGTCGCGACGAGGACGGCGGCGAGCAGCCCGAACGCGAGCGCGAGCCGCGAGAAGATCCGCTCGTCCGCGAACGAGGCCGCGAACTGCTCCTGCTGCGTCATCGGTTGAAGAAGCGGAAGGTCCGGTCCGAGCGCTTGCACGACGCGGCGCACGAGAGGGACGAGCGGACGCGGGTCGCCCGTCGCGCGCAGCTCGAAGTGCACGCTCGAGCCCGGTATCTGCGCGTAGGGGAAGTACGCTATCGGCACGTCCGACTCGCGAACGCCGGTGTATCTGCTGTTCGCGGCGACCCCGACAATCGTGAATTGCTTTTGCTCCGGACCGGGTCCCAGCGCGACGTGGTGGCCGAGGGGCACCCGATCCGCGAGATACCGCTTCGCGAACGTCTCGTTGACGATCGCGACGGGCGGCGCCGACGTGGTGTCGGCATCGGTGAACTCGCGGCCGGCGAGGATTGGAATCCGCAGCACGTGGAAATAGTCCGGGCCGACCATGTTCCATCGCATGGAGGCGGATTTCTCGGCCGGACGGCGCCCGTCGACGATCGCGGTCGTGTTGTTGCTCCACCCCGATCCGATCCGGTTGACCATCAGCGTGACCGATTCGACGCCGGGCAGCACGCGCAGGCGTGCCGTCAGCGCTTCATAGAAACGAAGGACGGCGGCATCGCCGCGAACCGATTGCGGTGGTGTGAGGCCGAAGACGAGCAGACCCGACGTCTCGATGCCGAGATCCGCGCGGACGAGATTCTGCATCGTGCGCGCCAAGAGTCCACCCGCAACGAGCAGCACGAGGCAGAGCGCGACCTGCACGACGGCGACGACGTGGCCGCTGCGAACCTTGCGGCGATCCGCGGTCACGTTCGCGGCGGACGATTTCAGCACCGCGCCCGCGGCCGTGCGGCCGACAGAACGAACAGGCGCGAGGCCGAACACGATCGCGACGAGCGTTGCGATGAGCAGCGTGTACGCGAGGACATTGAAGTCGGGCGCGAGCGTGACGTCGTACGACGACCATGCGGCGAGCGCGCGCGTGGCCCACACCGCGAGCACCCAGCCGAGCGCCATGCCCGCGCTCACGAGCAGCAGACTCTCGATCAACAACTGGCGGACGAGACGCAGCCGGCTGACGCCGAGCGCGGCGCGCAAGCTGAATTCACGGTGCCGCGCCGAATTGCGCGCGCTCAGGAGCATCGCGACGTTGCCGCACGCGATGAGCAGCACGACGATCACCATCGCCATCAGCAGTGTCAAAGGACGCTGATACTGCGTGCGCAATCCCTGAATGCCGCGCGCTGTCGAGAAGCGGAGCATGGGCTTCTTCTCGTCCGGCGCGGGCGGCGCGCTCGTCGAGTACGCGGCGCGCTCCACGATGGGCTGCGCGCGCGCGATTGCCTGCTCCGGCGTCACGCCCGGCGCGAGGCGTCCGACCGTCAACAGGAACCACCAGTCGGGAGCGTTGTAGAACGTGTCGCTCGATTCCACCGACCGCCCCCACGGCTTCAGCTCGGCGCGGCTCTGAATGGGAATCCAAAGGTCCGTGGCGTTTCGATGCTCGACGCCGGTGAATCCTTCCGCCGCGACGCCCACGATCGTGAACGGCACGCCCTTGACGAAGATCGTCTCGCCCACCATCGACGGCGCGCGGGCGAAGCGCCGCGTCCAGTACGCGTGGCTCAACACCGCCACCTGCGCATGCGTGGCTTCGTCTTCCACGGTAAACCCACGCCCTCGCGACATTCGCACGCCGAGCCCCGAGAAGAAGTTGCCGGTCACCATGTCGGCCCAGACCGTTTCGGCGTCGCTGCCGTGACGAACGGCGGTGCGGTCGATGCTGAGCGGGACGAAGGCCATGAGATCCGCGAACGTCCCGCGTTCGGCGCGGAGCTGGTCGTACACGGGATAACTGAGGGACGTGTCGTCGTATCCCGTCTGCGACGCTTTCGGGGGGCGCTCGCGCACGTGCAGGAACACGAGCCGCTCGGGATCCTGCACGGGGAGGAACCGCAGGACGACGGCGTTCATCACGCTGAACGCGGCGGTGTTGGCGCCGATTCCGAGCGCGAGCGTAACGATGGCGACGAACGCGAAGACCGGCGTCCGGCGGAGCTGGCGGACCGCGAAGCGAAGCTCGTGAAGCATGCCGGTTAGACGGGGTCCGCTCGTCAACCGTTTGCGCAGGATCGACAGGGATCGCGGTGCTGACGACGGTCAGAATCTGATCACGAGACCGATCGACCCTTCGCGATTGTGCGTCGTGCCGTACTGCGCGGCGTGCGGCGGCAGCGGGCCGCGAACGATAGCCGAGCCGAACGGCACGATCGTCGTGCCGCTGTCGATCCGGATCGCCGAGCGTGGAGACATCGCCAACTCGACGACGGCCCCGACGTTCACCGCGGGCCGAACGACGATGTCAGGGTTCGATGCGCGAAACGCTTTGCCGCCGAAGTAGACGATCCCCGCGCGCAGCTTTCCGCCGATCGTCAGTGGACCGAACGAGACGCTGGCCCGCGGGCCCGCGACGAACACGCGTTGACCGAAATTGCCTCCGCCGTTCTTCGGGCAGTTACTCAGCTCGGCTTCGAGCGCGAAATAGTCGGTGAAGCGATGGCCGAACCTGAGGCCGAGCGCGACCGGCTTTTCGCGAATCGCGTCGCGAAAATCAATCGCGCCGACGAATCCACCGGCTTCCCATCGCCCGTCGGACGCTGATTGCGCGTGCGCGCCTGCAGCAGCGAACGCGCACACGAACAACACGCCCGCCGCCGTTCCCGCGCGTCTTTCTCGATTCATGTCCCGACATGCGCAAGACGCGCGCGCGCGGGCTCATTCGAAACGAAGAACGAAGAACGAAGAGCGAAGAACTGGCGGGCCGTTCTGCGTGTGTTGGTAGTTGCTACGCGACTGAACAGTTCTTCCCGGTCGTCAATCGCCACACACATTTTTGCAGCAGAGCTTGATCCCCCAAGTACTTGACCCCACACTAGTACCCTTTCTCCGAGCAAAGAGCTGCACAGGGCATACGGGTTGCTGTACGGCCGGGGTTCGTTGGGAGGAGTGTCCATGCGCGCCGTCTTCAACCGATGTGGATTCGCGGCGTTGGTTCTGGTCGCGGCGTTGACGCCGTTCGAGCCGGCGCGCGTAGCGGCGGCGCCGGACGCATCGGCAAAGCTCGATGCCCTGCTGCGGATGCGCGTGAGTCATCCCTCCGGTTCCTCGCGCGTGATCGTTCGCTTGTCGCAGAGCGCGTCGCTTCCCAACGTCGCATCACTTCTTCGCGCGGCGGGCGGGCGCCTCGGCCGTCGATTGCCGAGCATCGCGAGCCAGGTTGTGGTCGTTCCGAACATCGCGCTGCGGCTCCTCGCGGCGAATCCCCTCATCGAGCGAATCACACTCGATCGTCCCGTAGCGGGCGCCATGGAACGAACCGCGCAGACGATTGGCGCGCGGGCGATCCGCCAGAACCTCGGACTCGACGGAACGGGCGTCGGCGTTGCGATCATCGATTCGGGCGTCATCGGGTGGCACGACGATCTCGCCGACGCCGGCGTCGGCCAGCGCGTGGATCGGTTCGTCGACTTCGTCGACGGCAGCACACAGGCGCACGACGACTACGGCCATGGCACGCACGTGGCGGGCATCATCGCGGGCAACGGCTACGACTCTGACGGCGCGCGAACGGGAATTGCTCCCGGCGCGCGTCTCGTCGTCCTCAAGGTGCTGGACGAGGCGGGCCGCGGATACATGAGCGATGTGATCGCCGCGTTCGACTACGCGATCGCGGAACGCGAGGCGTTGAACATTCGCGTGATCAATCTCTCCGTTGCATCCGGCGTGCACGAGTCGTACAACGCCGATCCTTTGACGCTCGCCGCGAAGCGCGCCGTCGACGCGGGAATCGTCGTCGTTGCGGCGGCGGGAAACAACGGACGCGGCACGCAGGGGCAGACGCAGTACGGCGGCGTCACGTCCCCCGGCAACGCGCCGTGGGTGCTGACGGTCGGCGCGTCGAGCCACATGGGCTCGATCGATCGCGCCGACGACACGATTGCGGCGTTCACGTCTCGCGGCCCGACGGCGCTCGACCACGCGGCGAAACCCGACATCGTTGCCCCAGGCGTCGGGATCGAGTCGCTCTCGAATCCCGATAGCACGCTCTATTCGTCGGCCTATCAGTACCTTCTCGAAGGCACGCGGCCGACGTCGTTTCTGCCGTACTTGAGCCTCAGCGGAACGAGCATGGCCGCGCCGGCCGTGACCGGGACGATCGCGCTGATGCTGCAAGCCAATCCGTCGCTCACGCCGAACGAGATCAAGGCGATCCTGCAGTACACCGCGGAGGAGCACGCCAACTACGACCCGTTGACGCAGGGCGCTGGGTTCGTCAACGCAAGAGGCGCGGTCGAGCTCGCGCGCCACCTCGCATCGCCATCGACCGTGCCGTACCCGGACGCTTCCGGATGGGGAGAGCGCCTCATTTGGGGCAATCGTCTGGTCAAGGGCGGCAGGCTGACGTCGAACGCGAACGCGTGGTCGCTCGGCGTGACGTGGGGCGCCTCGACGGCGCTCGACGGCGAAACGGTCTCGTGGGGCGTTCGCTGTTCCTCCTCCGAGTGCACGGGATTCGACGGCGGATGGGTCGTCGGTCAAGGCTATTCGAAGAACGTCGTGTGGGGCTCGCACTGCGACGGCGGCGACTGCGCCACGGTGTGGACCATCGAGTTCGCGAAGGCGGCCGACGACGGGGAGACCGTCGTGTGGGGAACTGACGGCGGGGAAACCGTCGTGTGGGGAACTGACGGAGGGGAGACCGTCGTGTGGGGCACGTCCTGCACGGACTCGAGCTGCAGACCGATCATCTGGAGCCGTTGATGACAACGGTCACGTTGGACGACATCGCCGAACACGAAGCGATCGATCGTCGAGGACCACTCTCGTGGTCGGAGCTGTCGACGACCGCGCAGTTCTACGTGCTCTCCGTCATTGCCGCCGGCGCGTTCGCCGCCGTGGCATGGTTTCCGACGAGTTTTCCGGAGCCGCTGCTCTTCGCGCTGCTCCTGATCACGTCCTGCCTGACGTCGCTGTGGAAGCTCAATCTTCCGATTCCCCTCGCAAGCGGATCGACGCTGTCGGTATCGTACGCCGCGGATCTGACGGCGCTCCTGCTCCTGGGACCGCGTCAGGCGCTCATCATCGCGCTCGCCGGCGTCTACACGCAGTGCACCGTCAAGATCCGCCAGCCGTATCGCTGGTATCAAACGACGTTCAGCGTCGCGGGCGAGGCGGTCACGATGGTGGCGACCGGCATCGCGTACTGGCTGCTCGGCGGACCGCTTCAGCCCACCGAGTTCACCAGCCTCGCGAGACCGCTCGTCGGCGCGATTGCCGCGTACTTCATCGTCAACACCGGTCTGATTGCGGGCGCGATCGCGCTCACGACCGGACGCAAGGTGTGGGATGTCTGGCTGCAGGATTTCTCGTGGAGCGGCGCCAGCTTCATGGTGGCGGGATCGGCCGGCGCGGCGGCCGCGGTCGTGATTGCGCGCGGCGAGCACTGGACCGCGGTCCTGATGATCGCGCCCGTCTATCTCACCTACACGACGTATCGCGTGTTCATCGGCCGCCTCGAGGATCGCGATCGCCACGCCGTCGAGGCGCGGCGGCTGCACCGCGAAACGACGGCGGCGCTGTCGCTCGCGCGTCAAGCGGAGCACGATCTCGCCGCGGAAAAAGATCGTCTCGCCGCCACCGTCGCCGAGCTGACGCGCCTCGAGGAAACCCGCCGCCAGCTCCTGGAACGGGAGCGCGCCGCCCGCGCGAGCGCCGAGGAAGGCAACCGGTTGAAGGATCAATTCCTCGCGACCGTGTCGCACGAGCTGCGCACGCCGCTCAACGCGATCCTCGGCTGGGCCGACATGCTGCGCACGCAGAAGATCGACGAGGGCATGCGCGATCGCGCGTGCCGATCGATCTACGACAACGCGCGCCAGCAGGCGCGGATGATCGACGAGCTGCTCGACGTCGCGCGGATCGTGTCGGGCAAGCTGCGCCTCGAGCGAACGGCGGTCGATCTCGAGCAGGTCGTCCGCGCCGCGCTCGACGTGGTGCAGGCGGCCGCGGAAGCGAAGCAGGTCTCGATCGTGGTCGAATCGGATCCGTCGATCGGCGGCGTCTACGGCGACGGCGCCCGCCTGCAGCAAATCGTCTGGAACCTGCTGTCGAATGCGGTCAAGTTCACGAGCGACGGCGGGCGCGTCGTCGTGCGGCTCGAGCGGACGCACTCGGCCGCGCAGATCACCGTCAGCGACGACGGCGCCGGGATCCCACTCGAGTTCCTGCCGTGGGTCTTCGAGCCGTTCCGCCAGGCGGATGCCTCGAGCACGCGGCTTCACGGCGGCCTCGGGCTCGGTTTGTCGATCGTCAAGCACCTCGTCGAAGCGCACGGCGGAACGATCGCCGCATCCAGCGAGGGCGAAGGGCGCGGGTCGACGTTCACGGTCCGTCTGCCGATTCGGTCCGCCACTCCCGAGCCGGACCGCACGGTGTGGCCGCGCGCGCCGATCGAGCCCGCGGGCTCGCTCGAGGAGATCCGCGTCCTGGTCGTCGACGACGATCACGCGAGCCGCGAGGTTGCGGCGGCGCACCTGACGAACCGCCACGCGGTCGTCTGGACCGCAGGGTCCTCTGCCGAAGCGCTCGAGATTCTGCAGCGCGAGCAGATCGACGTGCTGCTCGCCGACATCGCGATGCCGGGCGAGGACGGCTATTCACTGATTCGCAAGGTGAGAGCGCTCGATGCCCGAACCGCGTCCGTGCCGGCCGCCGCGCTTACGGCGCTCGCGCGCGAGGAAGATCGCCAGCGCGCGCTCAACGCCGGCTTCCAGATTCATCTCGCGAAGCCGATCGAGGGGGAGTCGCTCGTCGCCGCGGTCGCCACGCTCGGCAAGCGCCATCCGACGGCTCTCTCCGGCGGCACAACGATCTAGCCGCGATCGTTCCTTCTACTTCAGCGCCACGATATCGAGCGTTCCGCTCCGTCGAAGGACGGTGACGCCCACGTCGAACGCGTGGCGCGTGAGCAGGAGATCGACGCTGGCGTCGGTAATCGACAGGTTGGTGACGCGCAGCGATTCGATCGCTTCCGGAAGAACGGCGCGGGAGAACGACAGCCGCCGCGCGGCGGCGTCGATGCGGAGCCCGAGGCATGCCTGCAGCAACAGGAAGATGACGCCAGCCGCCCACGCCTGCGGCGCGCACGCGACGGGATACAACGTTGGGAACTCTCCGCCGCGCCGGTGGAACCCGCAAATCAGCTCCGGCAGCCGCTGCAGATCCATCGTCCGGCTCAAATCGAACATGGCTCCCATGATCGTCGTGGCCGCCGTGGTGAAACCGTACCGCGCGAGGCCGGCTGCCACGAGCGCGTTGTCGTGCGGCCAAATCGATCCGTTGTGATAGGACATCGGATTGTAGCGGGACTCGCCTGACGCGACGGTCCTGATGCCCCAGCCCGCGAACGATGCGTCCGACAGCAGCGTGGCCGCGAGCACCCGCGCGCGTTCGGGGCTGACGATGCCCGTGAAGAGACAGTGGCCCGGGTTCGACGTGCGCACGCGGCACGGACGCTTGCGCGCGTCGAGTGCCAGCGCGTACGTGCCGAGCTCCTCGCACCAGAAGTCCCGCTCGAATTGCGATCGCAGCGCGTCCGCGCGCTGACGGCACCGCTCGGCCTGCTTCGTGTCGCCGCGAATCGACGCGAGCCGGGCGACGCCGCTCCACGCGGCGTAGGCGTACCCTTGAATCTCGCACAGGGCAATCGGAGGATCCGCGAGCGTGCCGTCGGCGTGGAACACGGAGTCGTGCGAGTCCTTCCATCCCTGTTGAATGAGACCGGACTCCGAACGGCGCTGGTATTCGATGAAGCCGTCGCCGTCGACGTCGCCGTACGACTCCATCCAGTCGAGCGCCGCGAGGATGTTCGGCCAGAGTCGCTCGATGAACGGCAGATCGGCCGTGCGCTCGAAATATGCGTCGGCGAGCATGATGAAGAGCGGCGTCGAGTCAGCGCTGCCGTAGTACCGGCCGAAGGGGATCTCGCCGAGATTCGCCATCTCGCCGGCGCGCATCTCGTGCAGGATCTTGCCGGGCTGCGCATCCTGCGCATCCGAGATCGCGGTGGCCTGCGTGTCGGCGAGAAACGTCAACACGCCGCGCGCGACGTGAGGCGCGGCCCACAGCAGCTCGAGCGCCGTGATGATGCCGTCTCGGCCGAACGGCGTGCTGAACCACGGAATGCCGGCATACGGATATGGTCCGTGCGGCGTTTCCGAGATCATCATTCGAAGATCGGCCGCCGATCGGCGCATCCAGCGGTTGAACGACTCGTTCGATCCGGCGATCGTGCACTCGCGGGCGTCCGGCGTCGACGCGCCCCGCACGCGATCGACGACGTCGTCGTACGAGCCGAGCTCCGGGACATCGTCCGCGATTTCGCACGCGATCCCGATATCGATCTCCATGCAGGCGTGCGGCTGCAGCGACAGCAGGTACTCGTGCAGACCCTCGTCGCGGCGGTGCGGCGCGGGCGTGGATCGGATCCGGCTGCGCCGTTCGGTGCCGTCGAGCCCGCGATAGCGCAGCACGCTGTCGGGCCCGTGGGCCGCCACCAGCCGGTGCCCGCGTAGAGTACGGCGCGTGCCGCGCACTTCGAACACGTCCGCGAAGTCGCTGTCGAAGCGCATCGCCAGCGTCACTTCGATCGGGTGCAGCGCGTGGTTCGCGATCCGCAGCCGCTCGCTCCACCCGCCGTTCACGAGCACCCTCGATCGGAAGATGTGAACGAGGCCGCGGCCGAGCGCCACGCGCCCCTCGACGACGACGTCGGGATTGGTGAGATCCGCCGTGAAGCAGGTGTTGTCTTCGCTGATCGTCGAGCTCAAGAGGAGCGGGCGCCGGTTGCCGAGGCGCAGCTCGAGCGTCGACAAGAATCGCGTGCCGGCGTGATAGAGCCCGTGCTCGCCGGCTTCGGCTTGGATGATGTCTCCACGCGGATCGAACACGGCAAAGCTGTCGCCGTGCTTCATCACGTGAAGCGGCATGGCCAGCCGTTCGGTTTCGGTGACGATGCCGAAATGCTCGTCGAGCCGAATGGCTTCTGCCATCAACCGGTCCCGGTTCTCGTGAGATCGGCCATCGGTGCGCTCGCGCGATGATAGATGCGGACGTAGTCCGCGGCCATCCGCGCCGCCGAGAAGCGGCGCTCGAACGTGGCCCTGCACACGCGCCGGTCGAGAAGGTGTACCCTCCGCGTCGCTTCGATCGCTTCTTCGATCGTGCTCACGATGAATCCCGTGACGCCATGCTCGATGATCTCCGGCACCGAGCCGCCCGGGAACGCGACCACCGGCGCGCCGCAGGCGAGCGACTCGATCATCACGAGGCCGAACGGCTCGGGCCAATCGATCGGAAAGAGCAGCGCCTTCGCGCGGCCGAGGAACTCACCCTTCTGACGATCGCCGATCTCGCCGACGAATTCGATCAGCGGATTGTCGAGCAGCGGTTCGATCTCGCGCTCGAAGTAGTTGCGATCCGCCGGATCGACTTTCGCGGCGACGCGCAGCGGCAATCCGCACGCGGTGGCGATCGCGATCGCGCGATCGAGCCGCTTCTCCGGCGAGACGCGCCCGAGGAACGCGAGGTACTCGCCGGGCCCCGGATGGAACTGCAGCAGGTTCAGAGGCAGGCCATGGTACACCGTGGCTGCCCATCCGGCGTGCTCGAGCGGCGCTCGCTGCGCATCAGAGATGGACACGACTGGAATGTCGCTGAACTCGGCAAAGAGCGGCCGCAGCTCTGGCAAATCCAACCGTCCGTGCATTGTGGTCACGTGCGGCGTGGACAGCCGCCGAGCCAATGGAAGATGGACCTGAGCCAAATGAAAATGGATCACGTCGAACTCGTGCGCGCGGTTGAGCACGTGCTCGAGCATGAGCACATGAGGCGCGACGAAGTCGGTGCAATCCGATAGCCGCAGCGCCGACGGATACGGCGCGATCAACCGCGCATTCGTCTTCGAATCGCCGCTCGCGAAGAGCGTGACGTGATGACCCATGCGCAGGAGCTCTTCGACGAGAAACCCGACGATTCGCTCGGTGCCGCCGTACAGCTTCGGTGGGACGCTTTCAATCAGTGGAGCAACTTGCGCGATTCTCATCGGTCCGAACGAAATACGTGCCTCCTTGGACGCCAGTCCGATCGCAACCGAAGTGCCAGGGGCCGGTATGTGTGGAACAGTCGAGATGTCGCCGCGAGGCGGGCGCTTCGCCGAATTTGCCGACGGGGTAGAATTCGGATCTCGTGGCGGACAAGGACGTGGACGGCGCAGGGCGCGGGCCCCTCCGTGCCATCTATGAATGGCTGACGGGCGCCGCCGCGCCTTCAGCGCGGGAGCTGTCGAACGCGGAAACGCGCGAGCTTCCCACCGCGCGCATCGGCCACTACACGATCGCGCACAAGCTCGGGGAAGGCGGTATGGGCGTCGTCTACGCCGCCCACGACGATCGGCTCAGCCGGCGCGTCGCGTTGAAGATGCTCCCGTCGTTGGCGACCGACGAGACCGCGCGGCAGCGCTTGTGGCGCGAAGCGCGAGCGGCCGCGAGCGTCAACCATCCGAACATCTGTCAGATCTACGAGATTGGCGAGGACGCCGGGCGTTTGTTCATCGCGATGGAGCTGCTCGAGGGTGAAGCGCTCTCGGAACGGCTGCGCCGAGGCGCGCTCAGCGCGAACGAGACGCTGCCCATCGGCCTCGGGATGCTGGCCGCGCTGTCGGCGCTGCATGGGCGCGGCATCGTCCATCGCGATCTCAAGCCGTCGAACGTCTTCTTGACGCCGCACGGCGTGAAGCTCCTCGACTTCGGGCTCGCGCGGAGCGATCTCGACGCGTCGCTCGGCGCGGCGGACGGGTTGACGCGCAGCGGCGTCGTCATGGGCACGCCTCGCTACATGTCGCCGGAGCAGACGGTGGGCGAGGGAGCGGACGCGCGAAGCGATCTCTTCGCCGCGGGGGCGATCCTGTTCGAGATGCTCGCGGGCCGGCCGGCGTTCGGCGGCCGCACCGTCGTCGACGTGCTCCATGCCACGCGGCACGAGCAGCCGCCGGCGCTGACAGGTTCCCCCGAGGTCGCCGCGATCGATCGCGTCATTCGGCGCGCGATGGCGAAGCGGCCGTCCGAGCGCCCGCCGTCGGCGGACGCGATGGCCGAGGAGCTGCGCGCGATACGGAGCGCGGAAACCACGGCGTCGCCTGGACTCGCCCATCCGTTGACGCGGCTCGTCGTGCTGCCGTTCCGCATCCTGCGAGCCGATCCCGAAACGGATTTCCTCGCGTTCAGCCTGCCGGATGCCATTGCCACGTCGCTGTCCGCGAACGGATCGCTCATCGTACGATCGAGCGCCGTTGCCGCGAAGTTTGGTCCGGAAAAGCCGGATCTCAAAGCGCTCGCGGCGGAGGCGGACGTCGATCGCGTCGTGATGGGAACGCTGCTGCGCGCCGGCGATCAATTGCGCGCGGCGGCGCAGCTCGTCGAGGCGCCGAGCGGAACGCTGTTGACGTCGCACACGGTGCAATCCTCGCTCGGCAATCTCTTCGATCTACAGGACGACATCGCGCGGCGCGTGACCGACGCGCTGGCGCTGCCGCTGAGCGGGGGCGCCGCGCCGCAGACGCCCGACGCGCCGCAGGACGCGCACGCGTACGAGCTCTACCTGCGCGCGAACGAGCTCGCTCGCACCTACGACGGGCTGCCCCGCGCGCGAGAGCTGTACGAGCAGTGCCTGCAGCTCGATCCGCGGTTCGCGCCGGCGTGGGCGCACCTCGGGCGGTGCCACCGCGTGATCGGCAAGTACATCGACGGCGCCGCCGACAGCGAGGCGCGCTCGGAAGAGGCGCTCCGCCGCGCGCTCGCGCTCAACCCGAGGCTGTCGATCGCTCACAAGTTCTACGCGATTCTCGAATCCGACATCGGCCAGTCGCAAAACGCGCTCGTGCGCCTGCTCCGCGAAGCCGGCCGCCGCGGGAACGATCCCGAGCTCTTCGCCGGTCTCGTACACGCGTGCCGCTACTGCGGCCTGGTCGACGAATCGATCGCCGCGCATCGCGAAGCGCGCCGCCTCGATCCGAACGTTCCCACGGGCGTCGAGCAAACGCTTCTCGTCGCGGGAGCGCTCGATCGCCTGCTCGCGATCGAGCCGCCAACGCTCGTGGCGGGCGCCGACGACGGGATTCGCGTGATTGGGCTCGGGTTCGCGGGACGCCGTGACGAAGCGCGCACGAGGTTGAACGCGATGCGCAACGCGTCGCGCATTCCAATCTTCCTGAACTGGATCGAATATCTGTCGGCCTGGCTGGATCGCCGCGCCGACGACATGGACGCCCTGCGCGTATCGCAAAACCCATTGAAGATACGCGACGATCCGGAAGCCATTTTCCAGGAGGGCTGGCTGCTCTGCGATCTCGGCAAGCATGAGGCCGCGCTCGATTACCTGCAGCGCGCCGTGAACAGGGGGTACTTCGCGACGCGGACGCTCGCGATCCATCGACAGTTCGATCCGCTTCGCGAGACGCCGGCGTTCATGCGGATCGTCGAGCAGGCGGAAGCAGGCCGCGCACGCGCGCTCGCCGCGTTCACCGAGGCGGGTGGGCCGCGGCTGTTGGGATCGTGAAGACGCTCCTCGACGACGCGTGCAGGCGAGAGCTGATCGATCGGCTCGGCTTGCTGCGGCCCGACAGCGCGCGGCGCTGGGGCCGCATGTCGGTGCACCAGATGGTGTGCCACCTCGGCGACGCGTGCCGGATGATGATGGGCGAGCAGCACGTGAGCGTCGCATCGGGGGCGATGCAGCGCACCCTCGTGAAATGGATCGCGCTCTATGCGCCGGTGCCGTGGCCGCCGGACATCGTGACGCGGCCGGAGATCGATCAGGTGCTTGGCGCAGGCACGAAGCCGATGGATTTCGCGACGGACGTCGCGGCGCTGCAGTCGATGCTCGCGGCCATCAAGCCGCGCGGGAACAGCCCCTCGTGGCCGGATCATCCGATCTTCGGGCCGATGTCGGAGCGCGCATGGTTTCGATGGGCGTACCTCCACACCGACCATCACCTGCGCCAATTCGGCGTCTGAAGAACGAAGAACTGGCCTTCGCTCTTCGTTTTTCGCTCTTCGTTCTTGGTTCCATATAATGTTGTCCTGATGAAAACCCCCGGACGGCGATGGATCGCGGCCGGATTGCTGGCGGTGATCGCGGGCGCATCGAGCCCGTCGGCGCAGAGCGGCCCGAATCAGCAGGGCGAGGCGCCGGATCCGAAGCCGCGGCCCGATCTCGTGCGGCAGCCCTTCAGCCAAGCGGACGTCGATTTCATGCAGGGCATGATCCCGCATCACGCGCAAGCGGTCTTGATGGCGGGCTGGGCGGCGTCGCACGGCGCGCGCCCCGACGTGAAGATCCTCTGCGAAAGGATTGTCGTCGCGCAGCGCGACGAGATCGCCTTCATGCGGAATTGGCTCCGCGACCGCGCGCAATTCGTGCCGGCCGCAAACGCCACGCACCATCGCATGAAGATGAACGGCGTCGAGCACGACATGCTGATGCCCGGCATGCTCAGCGCGGAGGAGATGGCGCAGCTCGACAAGGCGAGAGGCGCCGACTGGGATCGATTGTTCCTCCTCGGGATGATCCGCCACCACGAAGGCGCGATCAAAATGGTCGACGATCTGTTTGCGTCGTACGGCGCGCTGCAGGACGACGACGTCTACAAGTTCGCGTCCGACGTCTACGCCGATCAGACAACCGAGATCGAGCGCATGCAGAAGATGTTGGACGCCCCAGTCAAGACCGAGAAACGGTAATCAAGGCGGAGTCATACGCATGAGATCCTGTGTTTTCGCGTTGGCCGCGGCCGGACTGATCGTTGCCGCATGCGGACCCAAGTCCACTCCGGCGCAGTCGCCGGCGCCACCGAAGCCTGCCGCAACGGCGCCCGCGAACACGCCGCCGCCGCAGCCCGCGCCGACGGCGACGCCATCCGCGCCGCCGCCAGCCGCCGCTACGCCCGCGCCGACCACGCCCGCGCCGGCCACGCCCGCGGCGCCGGCAGCCGGAGACGCCGCGGTATCGCCCGGCACCGGCGGACGTGGTGGACGCGGGAATCCGCCGCCGCCTCCGACGCCGCCGCCGAGCGTGATGCCGCCGCCGGTGAAGCCGATCGTGTCCGCGACGCCTCCGAGTCCGGATCCGCGCGTCGGCCTGGCGCCCGGACGTTGGGATGCCGCGCAGGCCGCGTGGAATGTCCGCCTCGTCTCGACGACGCCGCCGTCGGAGAAATTCCTCGGCGTGACGAGCTCCGATTTGGCGTTCACGACCAAGTACGCGATTCAAGGAAACTACAACGGCTTCCAGATCTTCGACATCTCGAATCCCGTGAAGCCCGCGCTCGTGCTGACCTACGTGTGCCCCGCGTCGCAGAGCGACGTGTCGGTTTACAAGAACCTGCTGTTCGTGTCGGGTGAGGGACAGACCGGGCGCGTCGATTGCGGCATTCAGGGCGTGCCCGAGCCGGTGAGCAAGGATCGGCTCCGCGGGATCCGGATCTTCGACGTCACGAACATGGCCGCGCCGAAGTACATCGCGAACGTGCAGACCTGCCGCGGATCCCACACGCACACGGTCGTCACCGATCCGCGCGACAAGGAGAACGTCTACATCTACGTCTCGGGCTCTGCGGGTGTTCGCTCGGCGGACGAGTTGCCCGGCTGCAAGGACGCGCCGATCGACGATCCCGACACCGCGCGCTTCCGGCTCGAGGTGATCAAAGTTCCGCTCGCGGCGCCGCAGACCGCGGCGATCGTCAGCTCACCGCGGATCTTCTACGGCCTGGCGCCGCCTCCGCGGCGCGTGGAGCCGGGACGCGGCGGCGCGGGACGAGGCGCCGATCCGAACAATCCAGCCGGCGCGGCTGGTCAAGCGGCCGCGGGCGAAGGCGCCGCGGCGAATCCGGCGGGCGCGCAGCAGGGCGGGAGAGGCGGCGGCGGTGGACGCGGCAACAGCGGACCGAATCAGTGCCACGACATCACCGTGTATCCGGAGATTGGCCTCGCGGGCGGCGCCTGCGGCGGATACGGCCTGCTCCTCGACATCAAGGACGTCACGAGCCCGAAGCGGATCGATCAAGCCGCGGACATCAACATGTCCTTCTGGCACTCGGCGACGTTCAGCAACGACGGCACGAAGATCCTCTTCTCGGACGAGTGGGGCGGCGGATCGCAGCCGCGCTGCCGCGAGACCGACAAGCTCGAATGGGGCGCCGACGCGCTGTTCACGATCGACAGCAACTACAAGATGACGTTTAAGAGCTATTACAAGATGCCGGCGCCGCAGACGTCCTTCGAGAACTGCGTCGCGCACAACGGATCGCTCATCCCGATCCCCGGCCGCGAAGTGATGGTGCAGGGCTGGTATCAGGGCGGCATCTCGATCTTCGACTGGACGGATCCCGCGAAGCCCACGGAGATCGCGTACTTCGATCGCGGGCCGCTCGATCCGACGCGCGTGATCACCGCGGGATCGTGGTCGGTCTATTGGTACAACGGCCTGATCGTGAGCTCCGAGATCCAGCGCGGGCTCGACATCTTCGAGCTGCTGCCGAGCGGCCTCATCTCGCAGAACGAGATCGACGCCGCGAAGACGATCAGGTTCGACTATCTCAACGCGCAGGAACAGCGGAAGTTCGTCTGGCCGCCGAGCTTCGCGAAGGCGCGCGCGTATCTCGATCAGCTCGAGCGATCGAAGGGGCTCGCGGCGCCGAGAATCGGCGCGGTGCGCACCGATCTGTCGCGCGCCGAGAAGCTCTCCGGATCGACCAGGCAGGCCGCGCTCAAGAAGCTCGCGGCGCAGTTGACCACGGAGGCCGGGACTGCGACCGATCAAGCGAAGGCGCGCCTTCTGGCCGAGGCCGTCGGCGAGCTCGCGACTCCGAAGTAGTCCCCGCACAGGTCCAAGCGCACGAAGCCGCTCGCCGACGCGCCCTTCGTGCGCTGTTTTCCCCCGCCCTGTAACCTGACGCCGGTCCCCGCGTATCAGTCCTGAGAACGATCGTGGACTTCCACGAGATTTACGAACGGCACGGCGCCGCCGTGCTGCGCTTCGCCACGGGCCTTTCCGGCGATTCCGCAATGGGCCGGGATCTGACGTCGGAAGCGTTCGTGCGGTTGTGGATGGCGAGCGGGCGAATCCGCCTGGAAACGGTCCGCGCCTACCTCTTCACGATCGTCCGGAACCTCTACCGATCCGATCGGCGCCGCGCGCGGCGCGACGCGCCGCTCGACGAGGACATGCCGGATCCAGTCGACCGCGTCAGCGCGCCGATCGAGCGGCGCTCCGATGTGACGGCGGCGCTGCGCGCGCTGCGGCACTTGTCGGTCGAGGATCGTGAAGCGCTGCTGATGCGTGCCGGCGGCGTCGGGTACGAGGACATCGCGCGCACGTTCGGCATCACCGTCGGCGCCGCGAAAGTACGCGTGCACCGGAGCCGCGCGCGGCTGCTGCGAATACGAGAGAAGGAGACGTCATCATGGAAGTGACGCGCGACATCGTGGTGGATCTGTTGCCGCTCTATCGATCGGGCGAGGCGAGCCGCGATACGCGAGCGGCGGTCGAGGAGTACCTGCAGCGGGATCCCTCGCTTGGCCGTCTCGCCGACGCCGGCGAGGACGAGAGCGCCGTCGCGTCCGCGCCGTCGCTCGCGGACGACATCGAGCGGAGCGCCGTCGAGCGAACGCGGCGCCGATTGCGCGCGCGATCGTGGACGCTGGCGATCGCGCTCCTCTGCACGCTGCTGCCTTTCAGCTTCGGAATCGGCAGCGGGTTCAACTTCGTGATGTTTCGCGACGTGCCGTGGTCGCGCGCGTTGTGGGCAGTAGCCGTGGTGCTGTGGATTTGGTACGTGCGCCTCCACCGAGGCGCACGTACGGCCGGATTTTGAACCCGTGAACCGTGAACGGACTTATTTCTCGAAAACCTGAACGTCCTTGCGCGGCTTGCCGTCCGCGGTCGTGCCGACGCTCGTGACCGTCAGCGTCTTGCCGTCCTTCGACAGCGTGCGCGTATTGGTGGCGGTCACCTTGCCGCCCTTCTTGAACGTGCTCTCGCCGGTCAGGTCGTCGACCTTCTTGATCGAGACCGTGTCGGCATTCGGGTTCCCTTTGACCGGATATTCCTTGCCGTCGTACTGCGCAGACATCTCCCAATGCTGCGCGGCGCCATCGGCCGGCGCCACGTCGACCATGATCTTCACGCCATCGGCGCCTGCCGTTGCGTAGGTCACCGTCATGCTCTTCGGCGGCGGCCCCGGACTGAACGTCGACTTCGAGGCAACCAGCTTCCACGTGCCGACGAGCGCTTTGCTCGCCTGTGCCTGGACCGTCACCGCGAGCGCGAGCGCGCCCACGCCAGCGAGTACCAGGAGTCCTCCGCGATTACGCACCGTCATATCAGCCTCCTTCAGAGCAGCCCGTGGATAGTTGATCCTGCCCGGCCGTTTGTCAACGTCGGGCTAGCCGTGAAAGCCGCCCCTCGCGGTCTGCTCGGGAATCATCGATCCGAATCCGCCGACGTTGCTGCGGCGGAGCCCAAGCAGCGCGATCGCCGCGTACCACGCGAGCCTGAACCCTGACGGCTTCGGCACGTCCACGCGCGCGGCCATCTGGCCGCTCGCCAAATCGATCGCGCGCACTTCGATCCCGTCTTCTTGCCAGCGCCGCAGGACGTGCGCGAGATCGGGCCGAACCGAAAGGCCGTCGCGCTGGATCAGTGTGACGGTGCGAATGCCGCGGTTGACGAGCAGCGCGCTCGACGGAAAATCCTGCGGGAGGACCACCCACCGGTTGTCGTAATCACCCGGCTTCAGCGCGGCGGACGGAGGATTGCGCCGCGAATCGAGAAGGAACGCGGGCGGTGCGCCGGGCGCGATCGGAACGCGCCGCAGCCACTCCGCGCCCGCACCGAGCGCGTGCGCCAACGGTTGCACGTCGACGATCGGGGACGGCCCGGATGTTCCGTTGAAGAGTGGAACGGGCCTGAAGCCCTGCTTCGTCAACGCGAGGCCCGCATGCACGGACTCCGCGCCGGGGAGATCGAGAATCACCGCCGAACCGCTGTCGAGCGATTGAGAGATCGACGGGAACTGCGCTTCGTCGATCGCGTCGGCTGCCATCGGCTGCGCCTGCGCGAAGGCGACCGGCTTCGCCCATTCCGACCAGAGCACGCCGTCGGGAGCCCAGATGGCGAATGCCTCTTCGTTCATAGGATCTTCTACGCTGCGAGCACGGCCGCATCTGCCGCGCGAGAATCGATCAGCGGCCGCTCGGCGAGCCGGCCGTATGCGCCGATGACGCGCGAGTCGAGCGTGTAGACGCCGAGGCACGGGAACACGCGAACGTTCGCGACGTCGACCGGTACGAGGTGAAAGCGCCGCTGCGCGACCCACGCGCTCGGCCACCACCGCGCGTCCCGCGCGATGCGGCGCATCTCTTTCGGCTCGACGACGCCGCGCATCCCGATCCCTTCTCCGACGCGCCCGAGCGCCGGCTTCACGATCCATTCGTCGGAGGTCTGCCACGGCGCGTCCCGAAGCTCGCGCGTCTCGGGCAGCAGCGCCCGCCACGTCGGCAATGGCGTGTCGAGCGCGTCCCAGATCAACGGAAACCGCTTGCTCTGCGGCACGATCGCCGTCGCCGGGTTGCTGAGCGGCGTCCGCGCTCCGGCGAAGAGGTGCGGCCATTCGGTTTCGCGCGGCAGGCCGTCCAGCCATTCCGACGGAAAGAATCGAACGATGAGATCCAGCGGTCCGCGCCACCACGCGGCCTCGAGCCATGCGGTGCCGTCGCGCCACCGCAGATGACTCGGGCTCGCGAGATGGATCGACATGCCCTTTGCCGCGAGCCGCCGTCCGACGAACGCCATCATCTGCTGATCGTCGCTGTAGGAGGTCGCGTGCACGAGCGCGACGGTCGCGGACGCGCCCGCGCGCGATGCCAATGCCTCGGCATAGGCCGCGACCGGATCGCCAACCGGCGCGGCCCATGGATAGTGCGGCCCGACGAGCGCGGGGAATCCCGACGCTTCGTTCAATCCGCCAGGCACGTCGCAGTTCGCTTCGGAGATCCGCCATCCATCGTCGGTGAAGTGGAAGTCGAAGCGAATCAGTCGCGCCGCGCCGGCGGACGCGCCAATCGCGGCGGCTCGCTGCAAGGCGTTGCGAATTGAACGCCGGATGCCGAGCCGCCGATGGAGCTCCGGCCGGCGTACGATCTCGTTCTCCGCGGCAAGCGTCTCGCGCGCCAAGGCTTCTGCGAGCCCGACGACTTCGAGCCACGCGCCGCGCGAGACGACGAGCGGATGCCTTGCGATGGCGCTGGAGTCGCCGACCTGCGGATCCCACTTGCAGCAATCGAAGATCGCGCGGCGCCTCACATGGGCGAACGCCTCGTCCTTCAACGGCTCGACCGGCAGCCAGGGGCTCGTCACTCCGGCCACCGTATGAACGAGAGCGCGCCGATTGCGACGGCGAGATAGAGGATCGATGGAAGCACACCGAAGGCCACGATCGGCGCCCGGGGCCGATCGGGCGTCGGCTTCGCGATCCGCTCGACGGCGATGCTCAGGATGGCGAGCGCCGCGACGGGAGGCAGCGCGGTCAGGAAATCGGAAACGGTTTCGGCTGCCGAGAACCAATCACCCGCGACGCCGCGGCCGAGCAGAAGGCCGCACGATGCGAGGATTGCGCCCAGCCTCACGCCGGCGGCGGGGTCGCGATCGATCGTGACGGCATCGGTCACCGGCGAGAACCGCGCGATGGCGATCCAGGCGATCATCAGCGTGGCGGTGGCGAGGCCCGCGGCAAACACGACGACCCACCAGCCCGGACCGTCGCCGACGTTTCCGCCCGCATAGCAGAACGCCACGGCCAGCAGCGCGCCCGCAATCGCCGACGCCGCGCCTTGATTCCCTCGCTCGATCGCGTCGTCGCGCGGGCTGACTCCGGCAAACGCGAACGTCGTACAGCAGACGCTCATCCACGCCAGGCCGAGAACGACGTACATGAACTGATACATCGGCGCGTCGACGACGTCGAAGGAGGCGGCGGTGTTGAGGATGTAGAGAATCGCGGCGGTGGATGCCGCGAGCGCGATCGCTATAGTCGCGAGGTTGTGCCGCCGGCGCCCGCCGGCAGCCTGCACCCGCGACATCTGGAACAGCCACACGGCCCACCACAGCGGACCGAAGACGACGGCGATGACGGTAACGATCGCTTCGTCAGGCGACATGAATCGCCGACATCATAGCTGAACCGCGAGCGAGTCCGCGCTCTCGCCAACCCGCCCCTGACAGAATCGATTGGGAGAATACAAACGTGAAAGCGTCTATGCCGGTTTCCTGACGCGGCGCGTGAGCCAATAGAGTGGGACTCCGATCAGCGCCGTCCAGAAGATCAACGCGGGTGCGACGCGCAGAGCCACAATCGAGATTTCGACAACGCTCACGAACATCGTCTCGAAGCCGTCGACGAACGCATTCCAGAGCCGGGTCGCCAGCGGGACCGGACCGAGATTCATGTTGGCCTTCTCGGCTTCGGTGATGCGAAGGGAGACGCTGGCGTAGCTCACGCGGCTCTCCAGGTTCTGACGCTGCGCATCCAGCCGCTCGATCTCTTCGCGCACCCGCGCGATCTCGCGTTCGGCCGCGAGGACGTCGCTCAAGTCGCCCGTTCGTTTCTGCAGCAGGTCCGTGAGGCGCTTCTCCGTCTGACGGCCGTTCGCGATCCGCGCCTCCAAATCCAGCGCCTGCTCCGTCACGTCGTCCGATCCCTGTGACTCCTCGACGACGGTGCCGACAGCCCGGAGCGACTTCAGCGCCGCGTCGAGACGCGAAGATGGAAAGCGGAGCGTCGCGGTCAACAGCCGCGCATTCGGAACAGTCCCGCGAATCTCCAGGTTGCCGACGAATCCGCCCATCTCGGCGACGATGCGATCCAACGACGCGCGCGCGGCGTCGAAGTCCTTGGCGAGGATCTGAAGCGACGCGGTGCGGACGACCCGCGGCGATTGGGTCTGCCCTTGCGACGGTTGCCCAGTTCGGGCCGCTTGCGGTAAACCGCCCACACGTGCGGGCGCCGCAGACGGTGGCGGCGCTGCGCGTGGGATTTCGGCGGGTCGCCCTTCCAATCGACTGGCGGACGTCATCGTCGCGCTGCGGTTTGTGGCCGACGCGGTCGCAGGTTGCTGGCGGGCCCGCGTCATGTTCAGCGGCACGATCGCGAAGAGGAGCACGACGCCAGCCGCCGCCAGACCTGAGACGGTATAAACGCGCGCCGTGAGCCACCGTGGGCGGAAGGACGGCGTGACCGGCGGCTCTTTGGCGCGGACGTTCACCGCGATCGTTTGCGGCGCTGGCTCGATCGTCCAAGCCGCGAGATTGCGCGACACACGCCCCAGGTCTCGGCTGAGCGCCTGACATGCGGGGCAGATCGCGACGTGCGACTGGACCGCCGACGCGCGCTCGGGCGGCAGCTCGCCGTCGTAGTACGACGTCAGCTCTTCGGGATCGATTGGATGTTCAGTCGCGTTCATGACCAACTCCCGCATGGCGCGCTTCGAGCGCCGCTCTCAACGCCATTCGCGCGCGAAAGAGGCGCGAGCGCACGGTGTTGAGAGGCATGGCTCTCACGTCCGCGATTTCTTGGTAGCTCAAGTCCTCGTATTCGCGCAGCATCAGGATTTCGCGATCGTCCGCGTCGAGACGCGCGAGCGCGTCTCGTACCCACAACGCGAGCGACGGATCCGCAGCGGGACCGGCCGGCGGATCGTCGGCAAGCGGCACGGAATCGGCGCGGCGATCGCGCCGGCGATCGGCGACGAGAATGTTGTACGCGATGCCGAAGATGTACGACCGCAGCGCGCCTCGCGGCTCGTAGCGCGGCGCCGCCTGGAGAATCGCGACGAACGTATCCTGCGCCAGCTCCTCGGCGCGCCGGCTGTCCGGCACCCGGCGTCTGAAGAACCCCCAGACCGGCTCGCGGTAGCGCGCGAACAGCGTCTCGCACGCGCGTTCCGAGCCGGCCTTCACGTCGGCCATCAGTTGTTCGTCGGTCGTCACGAGCGACATGTGCATGCGGCCTTGTATGTGTAATGTCGCGGCGCCGCGAAAAGTTCCCGCGCGCGTCCCCGTCCCGCTGTGCGCGACCGCACAGCGCCGGGCACACATCCGTCATCCCGAGTGCGATTCTGTCAGGAATTCAGCGAAATCCTGCGCATCCGCGATCGGAAAGCTCCTTGCAGACGAAACTCCGCTTCCCCCAACGACCAAACCGAACCGACGTCGATCCTGATGACGAGACACGACCGCCCGCGCCGGCGAGACGTGCTGTTCTTCACGCTCGTGGTCTGCCTCGCCGGGCTTCAACACTCCCTTCGCGCGACGGGTTCGGGCCACATCGTCGAGACCTGGCGACAGGCGCAAGGCCTCCCGCAAAACACGGTGCTGAGCCTGCTCGAGACTCGCGACGGGTATCTCTGGATCGGGACGAAAGGCGGCGTCGCGCGCTTCGACGGCGTGCGCTTCACGACGTTCGACGATCGCGAGCAAACGCAGCTGCGCGAGAGCGAGGTCTGGGCGCTCGCGGAGGGCCACGACGGAAGCGTGTGGATTGGAACCTTCGGCGGCGGCGTGAGCCGGCTGAAGAACGGCGTCTTCACGATCTATACGACGGCGAACGGGCTCGCGAGCAACTTCGTGACGAAGCTGCACACGGGCCGCGACGGCACTCTGTGGATCGGAACGGAAGGCGGGTTGAGCCGCTACAAGGACGGACGCATTCTCAGCTACACGGTCAAGGATGGCCTGTCGCACGACGCGGTCCGCGCGATCGACACGGATCGCGATGGCACGCTCTGGATCGGCACGCTTCAGGGCGGCATCAACACGTTCAAGGACGGCCGCATCGCGACCGTCCGCTTCGACGGTCCGAGCCCGCGCGCCGAGATCGCGACGATGTACCGCGACGCGACGGGCGCGTTGTGGATTGGAACGTTCGATGGTCTGTTCAAAGTGGAGAACGGACAATCGACGCTCGTCGTCGACGGATTGTCGTCGGCGCGCGTGCGGTTCATCAGCGAAGATGCCCGCGGGCATCTTTGGATCGGCACCTCGAAAGGCCTGGTCGAGCACGCGAACGGCGCGTTCGCGTCGTTCGACCTCGGGAGCGGCAGCGCATCGACCGAGCTCCTCACGTTCCTTCGCGATCGCGACGGCAGCTTCTGGACGGGGTCGCGCAGTCAGGGGCTTTCGCAGATTCGCCCGCGGCAATTCGAGAGCTACACGACGGCGGACGGCCTCGCGGACGATTACATCACCACGATCTTTCAGGACCGAAACGGCACGATGTGGACGGGATCGAGCAGGGGTCTCAACGTCCAGATCGGCTCTCGCTTCGCGCGCGTGCCCGAATCATCCGGCCTTCCACCGAAATTCGTCGCATCGATCGGCGACGATCGTGACGGACGGCTCTGGGTCGGGATGGACGGCGGCCTCTTTCGATCGACGGGACCGATTCACTGCACGGCCGCTCTCTGCGACGCGCAGTTCGTTCAGCTCAGGGCTGGCACCGTCCATCGAGTGATCTACCAGGATCGCTCGGGAACCGTCTGGGTCGGCACCCACAGCGAAGGATTGCTCGCGTATCGCGGCGACAGCGTCGTGACGTACACGACCAAAAATGGTTTGGGCAACAACGCGATCCGGGCGATCGTCGAAGACGCGGCCGGCACGTTGTGGGTGGGGACGCGCGGCGGGGGACTCACGCAAATCAAAGACGGAAAGTTCTCGACCTTCACGCAGCACGACGGTCTCGCCAGCGACAACATTCAGGGATTCTTCCTCGACAGGAATGACGTTCTCTGGATCGCGACGCGTCAGGGTTTGAACCGGCTGCAGAAAGGGCGATTCACGACCTACACCGCCGCGAATGGCCTTCGGTCGACATTCGTGTACTCCGTCGTCGACGACGGCCAGGGCAACATGTGGATGACCTGCGGCGTTGGCGTGTTTCGCGTCGGCGTTCAGCAGTTGAACGATTTCGCCGACGGGAAAAGGACGTTCGTCGAGTCGACGCTGTACGGTCTCGAAGACGGATTGATCAGCACGGTTGCAAACGCGGGGCACACGCCGGGCAGCTTTCGCGGACGTGATGGACGTCTGTGGTTCGGCATGGCAGGCGGCCTCGTCTCGGTCCATCCCGCGGCGCTCGCCGCGAAGCTCCAGCCGCCGATTGTGCACGTCGAAGACGCGTCGATCGATAGGCGATTGTTCCAGACAAGTCAGTCCGTCGACGCGCCGCCGGGACGCGGCGATCTGACGATCCGCTACACAGGCCTCAGTTTTCTCGCGCCGAAGAACATCCGCTTCAAGTACATGCTCGAGGGCTACGATCTCGACTGGGTCGACGCCGGAGATCGGCGCGCGGCGTACTACAGCAACATCCCGCCGGGCTCGTACACGTTCCGCGTCAAGGCGGCGAATGTCGACGGCGTCTGGAACGAGGCGGGAGACAGCCTCGCGATCAACCTCGCGCCGCACTTCTATCAGTCCGGCTGGTTCTACGTGCTCACCATCGTCTCGGTCGCCTTGCTCGTCGCCGGCATTCACGGCGTTCGCGTACGCGCACTGAAGAGGAGCGAGCAGCAGCTCGCGCGGCTCGTCGAGGAGCGGACGGCGGAGATCGAGAAGCAGCAGGCCGTTCTTCACAAGGCAAAGGAAGCGGCGGAAGCGGCGACGCAGGCCAAGAGCCTCTTCCTCGCGAACATGAGCCATGAGATCCGGACGCCGATGAACGGCGTGATCGGCATGACGGACCTGCTGCTGGGAACGCCGCTGCAGCCGAATCAGCGCGAGTACGTCGAGATGGTCAAGAGCTCCGCGGACAGCTTACTGACCGTCATCAACGACGTGCTCGACTTCTCGAAGATCGAGGCGGGCGAGATCACGTTCGATCCGAGAGAGTTCAGCCTGCGCAAGTCCGTGGGGATCACGATCCGGACGCTGTCGGTGCGCGCGAGAGAGAAGAAGCTCGCGCTGCGCTACGAGATCGCGCCGGCCGTGCCCGATCGCTTGATCGCCGACACGCATCGCCTCGCGCAGGTCCTGACGAATCTCATCGGCAACGCGCTGAAATTCACGCTCGAAGGTGAGGTGGTCGTCCGCATCTCGCTCGAGCGAACGGAGCCCGACGGGCAGCACGCCATGCTGCACTTCCAGGTGCGCGACTCGGGCATCGGTATTCCTGCGAGTAAACGGGCGCACATCTTCGAGGCGTTCAAGCAGGCCGATAGCTCGACGACGAGGCGATTTGGCGGGACGGGGCTGGGGCTGAGCATCTCGATGCGGCTGGTCCAGGGGATGGGCGGCCGTCTGTGGGTCGAGAGCGAAGAAGGAAAGGGCAGCACGTTCCATTTCACGGTGCGCGCGGGCATTCCCGCCGCCGCGCAGCAGGCGCCCGCGATCGCGAGCCGCCCGGGCGTGCCGGCCTCGTTGAAGATTCTGCTCGCCGACGACAACCGCGTGAATCAACGCGTCGCGGTCGCGCTGCTCTCTCGCGACAGCCACACCGTGACCGTTGTCGACAACGGCCAGGCCGCGGTCGACGCGGCGCTGTCCGCTGAATTCGACGTGATTCTGATGGACGTCGAGATGCCAGGGATGAGCGGGCTCGAGGCGACGGCGGCGATCCGCGCGCACGAGGCCGGCACGGGCAAGCACGTGACGATCGTCGCGATGACCGCGCACGCGATGCAGGGCGATCGCGATCGCTGCCTGGCCTCGGGGATGGACGGCTACGTCGCGAAGCCGTTGTCGTTGGGACCGATTCGCGAAGCGCTGTCGGAGCAGCTCGCCGACGCGTCCGACGCTCACGTGTCTTCAGATCAGATCTCTTTGATCACCAAGACCTGATTCACCGGGACCTCCTTCAGCGTCTGTTTCGCGCCGCTCGGCCACAGCACATCGATCTGCGGAACGACCTTCGCGGCGCCGACGCCGACGTGCAGCCGCACGTCGTTGGCGCTGAGATAGCTCGCCGTGCTGTTCACCTCTCGCACCTGAACGCCGCCGCCGGTTTGAATGCGAACGGTCACGCCCATCCCGAACGTGTTGCCCTTTTTCGCCTGCGCGCGAATCAAGAGCCAGTTGCCCGCGCGGACGCCTTCGTTCCGCAGGATCACGGGACGCCGTCCGACGCTCGAGATCGCGACGTCGAGATCGCCGTCGTTGTCGTAGTCGGCGACGGCAAGCCCTCGCCCGACGCGCTCGACTTGCAGCGCCGGGCCGCTTTGCGCGCTGATGTCGCGGAACTTTCCGCCAGTGTTCTCGTACAGCAGATCCTTCTGCGCGTACGTCGAATTCGGCTGATACAGCTTGACGTTGTCGATGACATGCCCGTTCGTGACGTGGAGATCGAGATCGCCGTCGTTATCCATGTCGTACATCTTCGTGCCGAAGCCGAGCGGCACGAAGCCGGAGCCGAGTCCGGCTTTCGTCGTCACATCCTCGAACGTGCCGTTCCCGCCGTTTTCGTACAGCGTGTTCAGCTCCTCCGAGAAATTCGTGACGAAGATGTCGGGGAAGCCGTTGCCGTCGTAGTCGGCGCAATCGACGCCCATGCCGGCTTGCGGCTTTCCGTTGATGTCGAAGCCGACGCCGGCGCCGTAGGCGACGTCGGCGAACGTCCCATCGCCGTTGTTTCGATAGAGGAAGTTCCGCACCATGTCGTTCGCGATGTAGACGTCCGTGTCTCCGTCGCGATCGAAGTCGCAGAACGTGACGCCGAGCCCCTTGCCCGCGGGGTTCGCGATGCCGGCCTTCTTCGAGACGTCCGTGAACGTTCCATCGCCGTTGTTGTGGAAAAGGCGATCGGCCATGCCGTCGAAGAGCGTCGGCAGGCAGTACATCCGGTAGCCGTCCTTGCGCAGCCCGCAGTACGGATTGTCGGTGAGGCGGTAGTCGAGATAGTTGACGACGTAGAGATCGAGATTGCCGTCGCGGTCGTAATCGAAGAAGCCGGTGCTCGTGCTCCACTCGGCGGCGCCGCCCGCGACGCCTGCCGCCGCCGTCACGTCGGTGAACGTTCCGTTGCCATTGTTCTTGTAGAGGACGTTCGGGCCGAGCGACGTGACGTAAAGATCGAGGAAGCCGTTGTTGTCGTAATCGCCGACGGCGACGCCGGTCTTGTACGCGCTCTTTCCCGCGCCCGCGCCGTCGACGCCGACGGCGCGCGTCACGTCGGTGAACGTGCCGTCCTTGTCGTTGTGATAGAGCGCGTTCGCGCTGCCGGGCGCGCCGTTGACGAAATAGAGATCCGCGTAGCCGTCGTTGTCGTAGTCGATCCACGCGACGCCCGACCCGAACGTCTCGACCATGAACTTGTCGGCCGAGGCGCCCGACGCGTGCACGAACGCGATCTTGGCGCTCGCGGTCACGTCGGCGAAGCGCGCCGCGGTCTCCGGCGCTTGCGTCGCGAGCGACGCGGGTATCAGCAGCAGGACTGGAAGCAGACGCGGGATCACCGATCTCCGCCCCTTTTTCGCGTAGGCTTCTGCGCGAGCTTGCGCTTCACCTCCGCGAGATGCCGCTTCGCGTCCGCGTGGCCCGGGTCCATGTCGAGCGCTTTCTGGAAGAACTCCGCCGCCCGCTGCAGTTGGCCCTGCTGCTCGGTGAGCAAGCCAAGCTCCACATAGAGGTCGAACGCCGCCTGCTGCTGCTGCGCGAATGGCGACGCGAGCGCCGCGGCGCTCTGCTTCGACGCAATCGTCAACTGCTCCTCCGCTTTGGCGAGAAGGCCCTTCAATCGGTACGCGCGCGCGAGCTGGATGCGGATGTCGGGGCGCGCCGAGTCGATGTGCGTCGCCTGGCTGAGGATCTCCAGCGCTTCGTCGAAGCGGCGCGCTTCGAGATACAGCGTTCCAAGGCTCACGTACACATCCGCCACTTTGACACCGGCCTTGACGACGAGCTCGAGCTCCGCCGTCGCGTCGGCGCGCTGCCCGAGATCGAAGAGCGCGAGCGCGAGATAGTAGCGGGCCTGCGCGAACGATCCATCCGCCTGCAGCGCTCGACGCAGCAGGTCGACCGACCGCTTCGGGTTCTTGAGCTGACGTTCCGCCTCGCCAAGCTGCGCGAGGAACTGCGGGTTGCCGGGCGCCTGCTCGAGTCCGGCCTCGAGCTCTTCGCGCGCGCGCTCGGTGCGGCCGAGATCCATGTACATCTGCGCCAGAAACAACCGCGCCGGGAGGAGTCCTGGATTGACCGCGAGCGCCTGCCTCAATTCCGCGATCGCCTCTCCGAGGAGCTCCGGAGTTCCGATGCCGCGATAGGCGACGCCGAGAAACATGTGCGCTTCCGCCGAGCCCGGATCGATCGCGAGAATCTCCTTCAACTCGCGAACGAGATCCGGATAGCGATCGGTGCGCGTGTAGAGCTCCGCGCCGACTTTCTTCAAGCGCTCCTGCACCGCCGCTTTGGAATCAACTTGGACGGCGGTGCGCACCTCGTACACGTACAGCGTCGACTTGTCGTCCTCCGGCATGAAATACGCCCGCAACCCTCCGATGTGTTCTCCAGTTCGATCCTCGTCGAACGCTTCGAGCCAGACGGGATTGTGGGTCATGTCCAGGCCCGATCGCGTCCAGAGCAGGATCGGCACTTGATGCAGCGGCCGTCCGTCCTCGAGATCGACGAGGTCGAGCCCTCCGAGGCGGAACGGCGCGGCGGAGCTCTCGCCGGCGCGGCGGATCTCCGTCACACCCGTGCACACCATGCGCTTGCGGCCGGCGTACTTGCAGTCCTGATAGTCGACGTAATGCGATGGGTTCAGCGTGCGAAAGCTGTCGGGCGATCGGTTGGCATCGGCGACGAGGCCGTTGGCGTCGAGCGCCCAGCGGTAGAAGCGGCGCGAGCCCCAACTGACGCCGTGCAGCGTCCCGTCGTCGACGTTGCGCACGATTGCGCCGATGTGATCGGCGAAGCGGAGCACCGCCGTCGCCGTCATCGTTGCCGGATCGACGCGATAGATGATCGACCGGCTGTCCGGCCGGTACTCGGCGACGGGGACCCAGATGTACTTGCCGTCGAAGTCGATTCCGCCGGGATGGTAGATGCTGCCCTCGCCGAGCGTCATGTCCGCGACGAGCCCGCCGCCCGCATCCATCTTGAAGAGATGCCCTACGCCTTCGCCGGCGTCGCGATCGAGCCCGTTTGCGTCCGGCGGCTTCGCGAACCTCGTCGTCCTCACCTTGATCTCGACCGACGAGACGAACAGCGCGTCGCCGATCTTCACCATTCCCTGCGGATGGTGCGTGGCGAACTTGACGGGGATGGCCTTGATCTCCTTCCATTGCGAGTCGCGCGTGAGCGCTTGGACCCGCTCGGCCATGGCCGAACGGCCGTCCGGCTGCAGCGGCAGGAGCGGCGCCGCGAGCGCCGCGAGCGTTGTCAGTAGGCGAAGCACAGTGCTATTTTCACCGTACTCATCATGAAACGCACACTCCTCTCCGCATTCGTCGTCGTCGTTGCCGCGGCCGTTCCGGCGGTGGCCGAGGGTCAGACCCCCAGCGGCTTCAAGCGAATCCAGTTGCACGATCAGTTCTGGAGCGAGGGGGCCAACTTCGGCGATCTCAACAACGACGGCGTGAACGACATCATCGCCGGGCCGTGGTGGTGGGAGGGACCGGATTTCAAGGCGCGGCACGAATACTATCCCGCGACCGCGACGTTCGAGCTGAAGCTCGGTCCGATGACGAGCGTCACCGTTCCGGGGTTCGAGGGCACGCTCGGCCGCGAGAACAAGTATTCCAACAACTTCTTCGTGTGGGCGTACGACTTCAACAACGATCGTTGGAAGGACATCCTGGTCATCGGCTTCCCCGGCGCGGACACGTCGTGGTTCGAGAATCCGAAGGGGAAGGACGGGCACTGGGTCCGGCACACGATCTTCGATCAGACCGACAACGAGTCGCCGACGTTCGCGGACCTGACGGGCGACGGAAAGCCGGAGCTCGTGTGCATCACGAAGGGGCAATACGGCTACGCGCAGCCGGACTGGCAGAATCCGTCGACGCCGTGGACGTTCCATCCGATCACGCCGAACAACAAGTACGGCAACTTCACGCACGGGCTCGGCCTCGGCGACGTGAACGGCGACAAGCGGCTCGATCTGCTCGAGAAGAACGGCTGGTGGCAGCAGCCCGCGTCGCTTGCCGGCGATCCGGTCTGGCAGTTTCACGCGCAGCCGATGGGCAACGGCGGCGCGCAGATGTACGCCTACGACGTCAACGGCGACGGGCTCAACGACGTCATCACGTCGCTCGCCGCGCACGAGTTCGGCCTCGCCTGGTACGAGCAATATCGCGAAGGCGGCGCGATCAAGTTCCGCGAGCACGTGTTCGTCAACCGCGCGGCGGCGGACAACAAGTACGGCGTGAAGTTCTCGGAGATCCACGCGATCGATCTGGTCGACATGGACGGCGACGGCTTGAAGGACCTCGTCACCGGCAAGCGGTTCTGGTCGCACGGCCGGACCGGCGATCCGGATCGCAACGACGCTGCGGTGCTGTATTGGTTCAAGCTGGTACGCGGCGCCGACAAGAGCGTGGACTTCGTCCCGCATCTGATTGACAACGACTCCGGCGTGGGGACGCAGGTCGTGGCCGGCGACGTCAACGGCGACGGTCTCCCCGACGTCGTCGTCGCCAACAAGAAGGGCGCGTTCGTCCACCTGCGGGAGCGGGGTCAGACTCGGCTCAGACTCGGCTCAGACTCAACTCAGACTCAACTCAGACTCAACTCAGACTCAACTCAGACACCGTCAGGAGTCCCCTCGAGCATAAATGACGGGGATAATCGATGAGTGCGTGTTGATCCAGCTAGTCTGAGTCGAGTCTGCGTTGAGTCTGAGTTGAGTCTGAGTCGAGTCTGAGTCGAGTCTGACCCCTTCATGGCCCCCGTCATCCGCGTCAGCGGGATTCGAAAGGCCTACGGCCGCATGGTCGCGGTCGACGACGTCTCGCTCGCCGTCGACGAGGGAGAGATCTTCGGGCTCATCGGTCCGAACGGCGCGGGCAAGACGACGACCCTCGAATGCATCGAGGGCGTGCGCACGCCGGACAAAGGCACCGTGTCCGTGCTCGGGCTCGATCCGTACCACCAGGTGCGCCAGCTGCAGGATCGTATCGGCGTGCAGCTCCAGGCGGCGCAGCTCCAGAAGCGCATCAAGGTGTGGGAGGCGATCGATCTCTGGGCGTCGCTCTACTCGCGCCACTTGAGCGCGAACGATCTGCTCGACCAGCTCGGGCTCTCGGAGAAACGCGACGCGTGGTTCATGACGCTGTCCGGCGGGCAGAAACAGCGACTGTTCATCGCCCTCGCGCTCATCAACGATCCCGAAGTCGTGTTTCTCGACGAGCTGACGACCGGGCTCGATCCGCAAGCGCGCCGCGCGATCTGGGACCTCGTGCGCGGCATTCGCGCGCGCGGGAAGACCGTGTTCCTGACGACCCACCTCATGGAGGAAGCGGAGCGGCTGTGCGATCGCGTCGCGATTCTCGAGCACGGGCGCATCGTGGACATCGACACGCCGCGCGCGCTCGTGCATCGCCATTGTCCGGAGCGCTCGATCGTCGTCGCGACCGATAACCCGGCGGCTGAGGAACACTTCCGCCGAATCCTGCACGTCCAGCAGGTCACGCGCGCGAACGGCGAGCTGACCATCCAGGGCACGGGCGACGAGTTGGTGACGAGCGTCATCCACTGCCTGTCCGAGAACGCGATCAGGGTGACCGACTTCCGCACGATCACGCCGACGCTGGAAGACGTGTTCTTGAAACTGACCGGCCGTTCGATCCGGGATTGACCACGTGATCGGATCAAGACCATGCTGCGCAGCCTCGCGAAGCTGACCTGGCTCGAGATCAAGATCTTCGTGCGCGAGCCGCTCGGGCTCGTGGGCGCGATCGCGATCCCGGTGGCCGTCTTCCTCTTCCTCGGGCGGATGCTCGGCGGCGACGATCCGTCGGCAGGCCCCGGCTCGTTCGTGCGCGTCGAGGCGCCGGTCTTTGCCGCGCTGCTGATCCTCCTGAGCGCGGTGTTGTCGCTCGTGACGATCGTGGCGATCTATCGCGAGGGCGGCATCCTGAAACGGCTGCGCGCGACGCCGCTCCGGCCGTTCACGATCCTCACCGCGCAGGTGCTCGTGAAGGTGCTGCTGACGATGACGACGCTCGGGCTGATGGTGCTCGCGGGACGGCGCTACTATCCAGTGGTCTACGACGTGCCGGTGATCGCGTTCACCGCGGCGCTCGTGATCAGCAGCATCAGCATTCTGTCCATGGGATTCGTGATCGCGAGCCTCGTGCCGACGGCGCGCTTCGCGCAGCCGATCGGCGCGGCGATTCTCTATCCGATGGTGGCGCTGTCCGGCCTCTTCATCCCGATCGACGCGCTGCCCGCCGGATTGCGGCTCGTCGCGCGCCTGCTGCCGATGACGTACGCCGTCTCGCTGATGAAAGGAATCTGGATTGGCGATCCGTGGCCGATGCACGCCGGCGACATCGCCGCGTTGGCGATCGCCACGGTCGTGTGCATCGTGCTATCGACGCAACTCTTCCGATGGGAATAGCGACCGACGCTAATTCTTCCCGAACGCATACAGCGCCGACGTCGTGCGGACGTAGATGCGTCCGTCCGCAAAGGCGGGCGTCGCGTAGGTATCCTCCCCGATCTCGTTGACGACGGCCGGCGAGAGATCGCCGCCGGGCGGCACGACGACGATCGCGCCCGCTTCGCTCGTGAAGAAGATGTGGCCGTCGGCGGCGGTGGGAGAGGCGAAGTGCGGTCCCGGCGCGCCGGTCAGCCGCCCTTGCTTGATCACCGCGCCGGTCTCCGGGTTCAAGGTCGTGATGATCCCGTTGTCGTTCACCATGTACAGCACGCCCTCGTAGAGGAGCGGCGACGGCAGCTGCGGCACGCTGCGCTGGTACTTCCATCGAATCGCCGTGTCGCTCATGTCGCCGGATCCGCCGAGGCGAATCGCGAGCATGCCGTTCTCGGAATCGAGCGCGGCGCGGTAGTAGGCCCACTCGTCGCGCGACAGCGAGCCGTTCACGTCGAGGTCGGCGACGTCGAACCAGAACGCCGGCGTGAATTTCGGGAACTCCGTCTTCGACAAAACGCCGTTGCCATCCGCGTCCGCCGTCTTCCACACCTCGTCGGCCGGCGGCACGGAGACTTTCCTGCCCGGATCGTTCACGGGCGCGCCGTAGCCGTTGACGTAAATCGTGTCGCCGCCGATCACGGGCGTCGACTTCATCTCGAACGAGAGCCCGCCGACCCACCACAGCTTGCGTCCGGTCGCGGCGTCGTACGACGTCAGGAGGAACGAGCCCGGCACGAGGATCTGATCTCTTCGATCGGCGCCGCGCCAGACGATGGGCGTCGAGTGTCCGCTCTTCGCCTCCGGACGGTCGGCCTTCCATCGCACGCGGCCCGTGCGCTTGTCGACCGCCATGATGAACGAGCCGAGGCTCTGATCGCAGGCGAGGATCATCAGGTCGCCCACGATCACCGGCGACGCGCCCATGCCGTAAATGTTGTTGAACGGGCCGAGCGGCATCTTCCATCGCTCCTTGCCCGTGCGGTCGTAGGCGATCAGCCCGTAGTCGGGGAAGAAAACGTAGATGCCGGTCTCGTCGACCGCCGGGCTCGGCGACGCGGGATTGTTGCGCTTGTCGACGACTTTTGTTTTCACGGACGGCGCGCTGCGCTCCCAGAGGATCCGTCCGGCCGTTCGATCGATCGCGAACGTGGCGAGCGTGTCGCCGCGGAACGCGGTCAGATAAATTCGATCGCCCTGCAGGATTGGCGACGAATGCCCCGGCGGCAGCTCGAGCCGCCAGATGACGTTCTTCTTCGGACCGAACTCGGTTGGGACGTTCGTCGCGGAGGAGATGCCGGATCCATTCGGTCCGCGAAAGCGCGACCAGTTGGGCTCCGCCGCCGAGACGGACACGGCGACGACCGCCGCGAACGACAACACGAACGGGTTCCGCATGGTCATCGCTTTCGTTGGAAGGCGCGCGCGTGAACGCGCGCGGCCGCGTGCATGAAGCCGCCGATCGGCGCGAAGCGATCCGCCGCCGCGGCGGTGATGTGCAGCCGCGCACGCTCGGCGTCGCCGAGCGCCTCGAAGTAGAGCCCGAGGTACAGGTGCGCGTCGAATTCCGCTTCGGGCCGGCCCGTCGAGATCGCCGCCTCGATCACCTTATCGGGCGTCGTGAGGCCGCGCAGAAGATCGTAGAGCTGCGGCATCGGAATCCGCGCGTCCGGCACGATCGAGAGGACCGAGGCGCGTGCTTTCTCCGCTGATTCCGCACGCGCGACGCAGACGAAATGCCACGCGACGTTCTCGGCGTCCGTCGGATTCACCGCGCGGTGCGCGGCGAACTGCGCCGCGCATTCCTTGTAGCGGCCGACGTAGTAGAGCGCGATGCCGCGCTGCCAGAGCCGGGGCACGGTGTCCGGCAGGAGATCGGCGAGCTGATCGAATCCCTCGACGGAGTCCTTCGGCTTACCGTTCATGAAGTCGGCGATCGCGCGATCGAAGAGTGCTTGCGGCCGGGCTCCGAGCGTCAGCCTCGAGTCCGCCTGATGCTGCGGCAATGAAAGCGCGACGGCCGCGGCCAGCGCGAAGATCACCGGCGAATTATAGAGCTTCCGGCTTTAGCCGGAAGATCATGCGCTACCATGAATCCTCATGACGGCCCATCGCCGCGGCGCGTCGCACGTGCTCGGTCTCGCAGCCATCACGCTCGCGTCGGCGTTCGTCACTGGATCCATGCAGCCGGCGACTCCGCCGCAGCCGCCGACAGGGGCCGCGTGGATCGAGCCGGACTTTCCGTTCTTCTCGTCGGTCGTCGACGCGGGCCGGGCCGGCGGTGGATTGCCGTCGAGGAACCTCACGCCGCGCGCGCTGGTGGTGAATCTCGGCCGCGGTTATTGGGCCGCGTTCGATACGGATCTGCTGCGCGTCGCCGCCGTGTGGAAAGGCAACGCGGTCACGCCGCGAGCGCTGGCGCCGGGGTCGTATAACACGCCCGATCGCAAGACGCCCGGCGGACAGTCGCCGGCGCCGGAACCTGACGGGACGGTCCTGGTCGCGACGGGCATCTATCCCGGATGGCAGGTCGGCGCGCAGCCGTCGCGCGAGGATCCGCGTGAGCCCGCGCCGAGCCCCGACGAAGTGGGACGAGGTCCGCTCTCCGAAGAGATGGGACGCTTCAAGGCCATCCGCCTCGCGCGCTCCGGAGTGATTCTCGAATACACGGCGGGCGGCGCGAACGTGCGCGAGTGGATGTCCGCCGCGGACGCTGCGATCAAGACTGCGGCGGCCGCGCCGATCGTCGTCCGCCACTTCCGCGTCGGTCCCGCAAAGAATCCGCTGCTGCTGATGCTCGGCACTGCCGGATCGAACACAGCGGTCGCGTTATGCGAAGGCTCTGGTCCCGCGGCGACGCTTGGCGCGGTGGACGGCGTCTGGACCGCGCGCGTTGCGCCGCACGCGGACGACATCCAGTTCTGCGCGGCGATCGGCGAAGGCGTAACGCCGCCGGTCGTTGCCCTTCGCGCGCCGATCGACGATCCTGCCGCGCCGCGCTGGCCGCAGGAAATCGCGACGGCCACGACGCTCTCGACCGCGAAGGATCCTTTCGTCGTCGACGACATCGGGCTGCCCCTCGACAACCCGTGGCGCCGCCACGTGCGGCCGAGCGACATTCAATTCCTCAACGATGGGACGGGCGTAGCCGTGACGCTCGACGGCGATGTGTGGCTCGCGCGCGGGCTCGCGGAGCGCGGCAGCGTCAGGTGGCGGCGATTCACGTCCGGATTGCACGAGCCGCTGACCCTGGCGATCCGCGACGATCAGATCTACGCCTTCGATCGCAATGGCATCTGGCGGCTGCGAGACACCAACGGCGACGGCGAAGCCGACGTCCACGAGCTCTTCTCGAACGCGTTCGCGCAAACCGCCGACATGCGAGAGTTTCCGAGCACGCTGCGGCTCGCGCCAGGCGGCGAGTTCGTCATCGCGAAGGGCGGGCAGGAAGCCACGACGATCGGCAAGCACAACGGCAGCATCCTTCGCATCTCCGCCGACGGACGAACGGCGACGGTGCTCGGCTATGGATTCCGTCAACCGAACGCCGCCGTCAACATCCGCACTGGGCTGGTCACGTCCAGCGATCAGCAAGGCCATTACATTCCCACGACCCCGCTCCACATCGTCGGCGACCATCAGTTCTATGGATTCCTGAGCGACAAGCTGCCGCGCGAGGTGTATCCGGCGCCGATCGCCGAGCCGTTGACGTGGATTCCCCACGCGGTGAACGCGTCGGCGATGTCGCAAGTCTGGATGTTCGGCGCGCGCATGGGCCCGTTGAACGACGGCCTCGTGCACATCGGCTTCAACAATCCGGAGCTGTTTCGCGTGCTGTTGAACGATCGCGGCAAGCGCCTGCAGGCGGCGGTTGTCAGCATCACGCGCGCCTTCGAGTTCCCGCCGCTCCACGGATCGGTGAATCCGATCGACGGTCAGCTCTACATCGCCGGTTTTCAGGTGCTCGGATGGGGAACGACGGCGACGAAGCTCGCGGGCGTCGGCCGCGTTCGCTACACCGGCGCACCGTCGACGCTGCCGCGCGACGTCGCAGCGATGGACAAAGGGATTCTGCTCCGGTTCGACGTGCCGCTCGATCGGACGAAAGCGATCGACGTCGGCAACTACACGATTACGAGCTGGAACTACCAACGCACGTATCGATACGGCTCGCCGCAGTTCAAGGCGGACGGGACGCCGGGCATCGATCGCATCGCGCCGAGCAGCGTGTATCTCTCCACGGATGGAAAGAGCGTCTTCATCGGCGTGCCGAATCTCACGACGATGAAGCGGCCGATGCAGATGCGCGTGGGGTGGTCGCTCGCGTCGGCCGACGGCCGGCCGGTTCAAGAGAACGCGTTCTTCACGCCGTACGAGCTGACGCCGTTCAAGCCGGTGGCCGAGGGATTCGGCGACGTCACAATCGACCTCACGCCGCGAACGCTCGCGCCTGACACGAGCGCGCCGATCTCCGCGATCGAAGGCAAGCGCATCTATGAACGCTACGGCTGCATGGCCTGTCATGGCACCGAAGAAACGGTCTCGCGGCTCGGGCCAACGTTCCGAGGGCTCTACGGATCGTCGCGAACGTTCTCGGGCGGCGTCGTGCGCGTGACGGCGGACGAAGGCTACTTGCGCGAGTCGATGCTGGAGCCGGGTGCGAAGGTCGTGGCGGGCTACGAGCGCCTCGGCATGGGCATGCCGAGCTTCGCCGGCGTGCTGACCGATGGGCAGATCGAGTCGGTCATTCTCTACATCAAGAGCTTGAAGTAGATCTCATCGCGATTCTTCGGCGAGGTTGAAGCCGTGGCCGCGCGGCGGTGGCGCCGGCGTCAGCGGCTCCCGTACTGCGACGCCGCGCGCCGTCGTCGCCAACAGCGTCGAGACCAGCACGAGGGCGATCCCGATCCAATGTTCGGGCCGGAAGACGATCGAGCGTCCCGCGAATGCCGCCGCGAGCAGCGGCGTCAATGCCACCCACGGCGCGACGAACTTGACAGGCGCGGCCTTCAGCGCCTTGTGCCAACACACGTACGACAGTCCGTTGACGAAGACCCCGTTGACGAAAGCAGCGGTGAGCGCCGCGCGATCGGGCATGAGAGATCGCGTCGAGAGTTGGCTCGCTGCGACGAACGAGAGGAACGCCGCGAACGAAAAGCCGACGGTCATGCTGGAAACCGGCTCGTATGCGACGCGTTTGAGCAGCGTCGAGTACAGTCCAAAGATGATGGCGGCGAGCACCGCGGGGGGAAGCTTCGACAGACCGTCCTCGGCGTTCGGCGTCGCGCTTGCCCCGATTGCGACGGCGGCAACGCCCAGGATCAGCGACACGACCATGCGGCCGTTCAGCCGCTCGCGCAGGAGCGCTGCGGACCAGAGGACCGTCAGCGCGGGCCATGTGTGCTGCGCGATGACGACAACGGCGGTGTGATCGGAGGGGCCGGGTTCGTATGCCGTGTAGAGAAGCGCGTAGTACGCGAAAGCGCCGAGCGTCGCCAGCGCCGCGATGCGGCGCAGATCCGTCATCGAGTACGCGCGCAGCGTTGTCCAGTGTCCGGTGAGGCAGGTACAGAGAAAGAGGCACGCTGCTGAGATGACGCTCGACCAGAACAGAAAGCCCATCGGGTCGAGGTTCCCGGGGCTCGAGGCCAGCCTGGGGACGAGCGACCACGCACAAATGCATGGCAGTACCCACATCAACGCCCGGATCTGTGGGCGCCTCTGCCATTGACTCGGATCCATGTACCCTCCACCCACCGGCAGGGTGCCGGCTACTGAGGACAACGTCCCCCCGGTTCGTTTATTACAAGGGGGGAAAGGGCG
>DATBJJ010000142.1:0-38403 GCA_036556425.1 Vicinamibacterales bacterium | reverse complement strand
CTGCCGTTGACCGGCGAGACGTTCGTCGACGTGATCCTCCGGCCGGACCGCCCGGTGTCGCCGGACGCGCGGAGCGCGAACTATCGCTTCATAAGTCCCGAGTACTTCCACGCGGTCGGGATGCCGATCCTGCAGGGACGAAGCATCGAGCCGGAAGACCGGACGTCCACGGTGACACCCGCCGTCATCAATTCACGCGCCGCGCGGACGATCTGGCCCGGCGAATCGGCCATCGGTCGAGAGTTCACGCGCGCGGACGCGTCGCAGAAACTCCAGGTCGTCGGCGTCGTTTCGGACGGCCGCGTGACGTCGCTCGAATCCGAGCCGCCGCTGATGGTCTACGTCCCGTACTGGTTCAACAACGAAGGCAAGTCCGTGCTGATCGTCCGCGCGCAGGGAGACGCGATGACGCTGGTCCCCGCGATTCGCAGCGTCGTCGGCGCGGTGGATCCCGACGTTGCCGTCGCCAAAGTGGCGCCGCTCACACACCTCATCGATGCCGCGGTGGAGAGCCGCCGCTATCAGGCGTCGCTGTTCACGGTGTTTGGCGCTGCCGCGCTGTTGATCGCGATCGTCGGCGTCTATGCGACGACCGCGTACGGCGTGTCGCGGCGGCGGCGCGAGCTGAACATCCGCGTGGCGCTCGGCGCGCAAGTGTCGCAGGTGTTCTCGTTGGTGCTCCGGCAGAGTGTCACCCCGGTTGCGGCCGGACTGGCAGGAGGCTTTGCCGGCGCGCTGGCGCTCGGCGGCGTCGTCACGACGTTGCTGTACGAGGTTCGCCCTCGGGATCCGTTCGTGCTTGCCGGCGTGCTCGCAATCGTCGCCAGCGTCGCGATCCTCTCGGCCGCGGCGGCAACCCTCACCGGCTTGCGTATCGAACCCGCGGCTGCGCTTCGGGACGACTGACGACCACGTTGCGCGTTCGAGCGGCCGACGCGGCCGAACGCGCGATCGACGTCATTTCCCAGTTGCCCTGACGCCGATCTGTATGGACGTCGCGCCGCGCAGGGGAATCGTCAGCACCTGCGCAGCGGCGTCGTGCTGAAAGTCGTCGCGTCCGAGCGTCTGGTTGTTCCGCCGCACCGACGTGTAGCGATCGATGCCGTGCACTTCGAGCACGCCGCTGACGTTGACGCCGAGGTCGCCGGATTCCCAGGTCACCATCGTGCTCGACATCGAGCCGGTCATTGGCACGGCCCGCGTTCCCGTGTAGTAGTCGAACCGGCTCGCGGTACGTAGGGCAGGGTAGAACTCGATCCGCAGCGAAGGCGTCCAGTTCGCGGTCCAGTTGTTGTTCGACTGCAGAATGTCGCCGCGCGGAACGATCGAGCCGGCCCTCACGAAGCGCGGAATCACGTCGAGCGGCGCACTCGCGGTGATCGTGGCCGGTCCGGTGTGCCGCGTCTTCCTGTCGTTGCCGTCGATCCATTCACCGCTCGGCAAGTAGACGGATCGGCTCGTCGCGCCCGCGGTGAGCACCGGCGCGACGAGAAGCGCATCGCCAAACATGTATTCGTCGAACATGTCGGCCACCGCGCGATCGTCCGGGAACACGAGCGGCATCATCCGCATGGCCGGCATGCCCGTCTGCGTCGACGTGTAGACGAGCGAGCGGATGTATGGAATCAGATCGTGATGTTCCTGCGTGAACGTGCGTGTAATCGCGACGATCTGCGCGTTGGCATTCGGTCCCGAGTCGTAGCTGTACCACGGCGTGCGATTCGGCCCGATCAGGATTTCCATCATCGGCGAGTACGCGCTGAGCGCGAGCCATCGCGCGAACGTCTCGGCGTTGGGGCTGCGGCCGTATCCACCCGTATCGGATCCGACCATCGAGTACATGATCGGACCGAGCCGAAGGAGCTGCTTCAACGAATCAGACATTCCCTCGAGCGTGGCGTTGGAGTCGCCGTTCCAGACGGCGACGTACTTGCGCGCGCGATCGTAGACGTTCCTGGCGAACGTGAATCCTTCCGGGCCCAACACGTCTGACGTCGCGTCGTACGCGGCCTTGGCGGTCAGCACCGCGAGCTCGTTCTGCAGCGACGCCGGCATCTCGCCTTGTTCGCCGCGATCGATCTTGAAGCCGCGCATGCCGCGCTTCACGTAGCCGTCGCGCAAGCGATTCTTGAAGTGCGCGTACACCTCCGGACGCCGCAGGTCGAGGGCCGGAGTCGTCGTGAAGTTGCCCGTGAATCCGTTTGCCGAATTGAAGATGCCCTTCGCGAACAGCGGATCGGTGACCATCGTGTTGTTCGCGCGGTTGGCGATCCAGCCGATCAGATACATGTTGCGCTGGCGCAGGTCGGCGACCATCTCGTCCGGATTCGGAAAACCGGTCGGACCCGGATCGAAGTCGAAGTTGCCCCAGCCGCCGAGCCCGCCGCCGCCGCTTCCGTACGGACGATCGAGCCAGATGGCCGACCCCGGAAGCCGCAGGCGCTGCAGGTTGTCGGCGTCCTTCTTCACGAGCGCCTGCGCGTTGGTGACGCCGTTGGCCGCGAAGTCGGCGTGATGATCGTCGCGCCACCAGATCGGATCGAAGGCCCAGAGCGGCGGCATCAGCGAGCCGCCCGCGAGCTGGTTGTACTGCCGGAGGATGTCGGCCGGCGCCTGACCGTAGATCACGTAATACGTGAGCGCCGGCGTCTCGAAGGTCACGCTCGTCCGGCCGCTCACGCCGATCGTGGCGCGGCCCGACGCGAGCGTGTCCGCGTACACGCCATACTTTCGCGACGTGAGGTAGAACGGCGCGCGTCCGCTGGGATCGCCGCTCCCGACCGGCGGTCCCGAGAGTCCGAGCAGCGGTTGGTTGTTCGCGCCTCGATTGTCGAGCGCGCCGCCGGCGCCGTAGTACGAGTACTCCCAAAGCCCGTAACTGCGTTCGCCCTGGTCGACGAACGCTTCCGTGATGCTTGCTGCCTTCTCGTGACTCAGTTGGACGCGGACGACGTTCGGGTTCACGAAGGTCCATCGGATTCGCGCAGCATCCGACGGATCGCCGAAGGCGAGCGTGGCCTCGATCGCCGTCGCCGTCTTGCTGCCGATCGTGGCAGTGCTTGCAGAACGCGCGCCGCCCGCGTCGATGGTCGTCTGCGACTGGCGCAGGAGCACGACTCCCGATCGCTTTTCAACGATCGCGTACGAGTACGGCGCGTCCGTGATTTCGAGCCGCAGCGTGGACGATTCCAGCGTCGATGCCGCCGCAGCCGACGCTGTCGCGTTCCAGCCCTGCATGGCGAGGCAGCCGGCAGCCGCTGCAATCAGCCCGCGTCGTACGACTTCATTCGACATTGACATCAGCGCTCCATTTTCACAAATCATAGCGTTCGCCAGAAGCGATTTCAGAAACCTGACGTCGTTGTCACGCGCGAGCCACGCGAACGGAGCGCGCCGTCGAAGCGGCGCGCGAGAGAGCGTGTAGGGAAGTCCGAGGGCGAAGCCCCTCGGATAATACATGTCACGCTCGTGCCGCTGACCGGCTTCTAGCGAGTGAACGGGCCTCGCGCCCGGAAATCGGGAGCGGCACATGACCATCAGCGAGATCGTCAAGCAAGGGTTCTACTACGCCCGCACCTGCAAGTCCCTCTGGCTGTTCGGATTCTTTGTCGGCATGGCGAGCGGCGGAAGCAGCGGCGGCGGTGGAGGCGGCCGGAACGGCGGCGGAAGCGGCGGCCTCGAGTTCTCCGCCGCGCAGTTCGCCTTCCTCGCAATCGTGATCGCGCTTTGTCTCCTCGTCCTCATCGTGATGCGCTTCGTCAGCGAAGGCGCGCTCATCGAAGGCATCGCGCGGGTCCGCAAGGGCGGGACGATGACGACCCGTGAAGGGTTCCGCGCGGGCTGGGCGCACTGGGGCGTGCTCGTGCGAATCGCGCTGATTTACGTCGCCGCGACGGTCGGCAGTCTCGCGCTGCTCGTTGCGCCGTGCGTGCTTGCGTGGCAAACGCTCGGCCCGCTCGGCGGCATCGCGCTCGCGATTCCCGCCGTCGTGATCGGCGTACCGTGGCTCGTCACGCTTCATCTCGTGCAGGCCTTCGCCTCGCGGATCGCGGTGCTCGAGAATCGCCACGCGCTCGACGCGATCGCCAAAGCACGGCTCTTTCTGCACGGCCGGCTGATGCACGGGCTCGCACTCATCGCGGCGACATTCGTCGGAACCCTTCTGATGGTGTTCGCCGCTGTCGTCGTCGTGGTCCCCGTGGCGCTGCTGCTGGTCGCGCTGACATCAGTGCTGCGCATCATTCCCGTCATCGTCCTCGCATGTGTCGTGCTGCTGCCGGTGTTCTACGTGTTCACCGCAATGGTCGGCACGCTCCGGTCCTCGATCTGGACGATCGGCTACGTGTCGCAAGTGGAATCGTGATCGAAGCTGCAGCGGCGCCGCTCGCGGCGTTCTTCGCGGCATTGAGCTCGCGTCTGGGCGGCGATGCCGAGCCGCTCGGCGAGGACGCGATCGCACGTCTCGTCGAACAGGCGCGTGCCGGCGACGCCGGCGCGCGCCGCACGCTGTACACGCAGTACGTCGACCGGGTGTTCCGCACCGTGCGTGGAATGCTGCGATCCGACGCCGACGCCGAAGATGTGACGCAGGATGCGCTGCTGACGGTGCTGGCGTCGCTGCACAGATACACTCCGCGTGCCGATGCGCGTTTCGCGGCCTGGGTGACGACGATCGCCGTCAACACGGTGCGCCGGCGGTTTCGCCGCCGCCGTCCGGAGCTCACCGCGACGGGTGAGCTGCCCGACGTGCCGGACGGTCCACTCGATCCGGAAGGCGATCTGGATCGCGCGCGTCAGCGGCGGGCGCTCCTCGTTGCGCTCGGCGAGCTGACCGAGCGCGAGCGCGCGATCGTGAGCCTGCGCTACGGCGCCGATCTGAACGCGAGCGAAATAGCCGCGTCGCTCGGCATCGAGGCCGCGGCGACTCGCAAGATTCTCGAGCGTGCGCGCACGCGGCTCGGCGCGCGCATCGAGGCATTGCTAGGTCCGGATGGAGGAACCTCGTGAACGACGAAGCACTGAGCAATGCATGGACGGCGCTCGAGCCGGCCGGCGACCAGCGCCGGCGCATCGACGTGCGGGTGTCGGCGTGGCTCGAAGCGCGCGACACGCCGCTCGCGGCCGAGTGGCTCGAGATATTCAGGGTTGCGCCGGTGCCGGCGCTCGGTCATGTTACGGTGAGCGCGATCGCAATCGCCGCCGCACCGCCGCTCGTCTGGTTCGCGAGCGCTCTGATATGAGCGCGGGTACTTACTTTGGTGCCTCGTACAAACGCACGAGCCGCATCGACCAAGCCGGCGCGTCGGCCGCGCTTGCCGTCTGCGTGATGCGGATGAACGTCGCGCTGACAGGCGCAAACCTTATGACCGTCGTCCCAGGAGTGCCGCTGCCTTCGGCGATCGGCGCGCTCCATGTGCGGCCGTCGCTCGAAACCTGCACCTGATACTTGCGAGGAAACGTCCAGGCTGGCGCGCCGCCGCGGCCGCCGCCAATCGCAGACGCGGTGAAGTTGATCTCGGTCAACATCCGCGCCGCGGGCAGCTCGATTTGAAACCACATTCCGGCCTGCTGCGGAACGCCTGTCGTCCAGCCCAGAAAACTCAGCGCACCCGACGCGTTCGCGATGAAGTTGTACGCGCCTTCCGCGTTCGCCTGCGGCGCCGGGCGCGCGTCGTGGCTGGCCGTCACGGTCCAACCCGCATCGGGAACGAGGAGTCGCGGCAGCGACGCGTCGAGCTCGGCGACGGTCCACGGTATCTTGCGCTCGCCGGTTGCCGCGCGCACTCTCGCGACGTCGTCAGTCGTCACGAACGTGCCGCTGTTGCCGAAGCCGTTCCGCACGTACGACGCGATGTCCGCGATCCACCGATCGTTGTTCGTGCCCATCGCCACCATCACCTGTGGATACGTCTTGCCGTCCATCGGTCCGGCGAGGCCGTGAAGAAGTGTCTTGATCACGTGGTCGCGATGGGCGTTGATCCGCGGCGATCCGGCGAGCGACGGAGCCAGCGTCGACCCCGGCGCGCCGCCCGGCACGGGCGTCCCGCGTCCATCTTCGCCGTGGCACGAGAAACACAGCTCGGTGTAGATCGTGCCGCCTCGCTCGAGCGTGCTCTGCTGATCCGCCGTCAGCGGCGCGCCGCCGCGGCCGCCGCGTCCCGCGGCTGCAGGAGGATTCAGGATTCTGTCGGCGACGAATTGAACGCCGCGCGTTTTGTTCGCGTCCGCCGCCGCTTTCACCGCCGCCGGTGTCTCGGACACCTTGAGCACGTTCATCGTCAACATCGCCTGAATGACGACGTCGGCGTTGGAGTCCTTGGCGAGCGCGCGGTAGTCGTTGGCAAACGATCGATCGCCAGCCTTGTAGAGCGATTCGCTCGCGCGTAACGCTTGAATTCGCATGCGAGGCTCGGGATCCGCGAGAGCCTCACGCGTCAGCGCCGCATCGAGCGCTCCGAGACCTTCGAGCGTCCAGAGCGCGTGAAACCGCGGGAGCACGTTCTTCGACGTTCGGACCAGCCGTTGGAGCGCGGGCACGATCGTCTTGTCTTGCTTCAGCACGAGGAGCTGCTGTGCCGTGTCGCGCCACCAGCCGTTCGGATGCGACAAGTGCGCGACCAACTGCGCCGGCGTTTCGTTCAGCATTCGCGGCTGGCTGCTGCCGCGAGCGATTCCGTCGAACGAGAGACGCCAGACGCGGCCGTGCCCGATCGCCTTGTCCAACTGGTACTGCTTGATCTTCGCACGAAGGTACGTCCCTTCCTTCGCCCACTCCGCGCCTTCGATGATTCCGCGATACATGTCGGCGACGTAGATCGTTCCGTCGGGACCGGTCGTGATGTCCACCGGGCGGAAGAGCGGGTCCAGCGATCGAACGAACTCGGACCGCGTGTAGACGTTCTTCAATTGCGTGAGACCGTCGGTCTTCACGGGTCTCAGCCTCCGGATCGTCCGCGATACCTCCTCGCCGTACAAATAATCGCCGAGCAAATCCTTCGGCATTCGATCGCCGCGATAGATCTCGTTTCCCGCGCCGGCGGTCGCGTAGATGAGCGATCCATCCGGCATGCGGGTGCCGGGCAGCCCGGCCTGGATGTCGCCGATCAGGATCGGCGCGCCCCACATGATGTTGAGATCCGGCTCGAATTGATCCGGCGTCGCGAAGTTGCCGTAGTGCACCGGGAACTGGAAATATCCGGGCATTCCGCTGGCGCCGCCCTGAAACCACACCTTGCCGTCGTCGTCCTGGGACACGCCCCATTGCGAGCTGTTCGGTCCTGTCGATTCCCTCACGACGCCATTCGGCGTCCATCGCACGCGAAATGCGTTGACCGTGCTGTACATCCAGTTGTCCATCGCCCAGAACAAACTGGCCTGCTGCGATTCCATGTTTCCCGCGCGTCCGAAGTTCGTCGTGAAGAGCTCTTTCTTGTCGGCGACGCCGTCAGCATTCGTGTCGCTGTACTTCCACACTTCATCCGCGTTCGTCTCCATCGTCAGGATCGTGTTCGCTCCGAATGGAAGGACGAAGCGAGGGAACACCATCTTGTCCACGAACACCGTGTGATGTTCGTAGGCGCCGTCGTTGTCGCGATCCTGATGCATCGAGATGCGGCCGATCGGCGGAATGAGATCGATGCCGTCCGGCGTCTGGACGTAGCCGCGCAGCTCGACGACGAACATTCGACCGTTGCCGTCGAAGGCGATCTGTGCCGGATCTTCGACGATTGGATCGGCCAGCACGGGCTCCATGCGGTACCCGGCCGGAAGCCAGAATCGCGCCGCCTGTTCTGCGGGCGTCAGCGGAACGACCGGCGGCTTCGGCGAGAGATCGGCGTTCGCATTGGCGGGATCGTTCGCGTCAGGTGCCGCGCCGGGACCTCGTCCGCCGCCTGGTGTTTGAATCGCGCCGCGGCCCGCGAATTGCGCGACGGCGATCCCCGAGAGCGGCAAGGCGAGCACGGCCGCGAGCACGAGCGGAGTGCGCAACGCACGCATCGGGGGATTGTCGCGACCTCGAGGCCCGTTCGCAAGGGCCGTTGCCCCGATTTGGCGGCAATAGTCATAAAAATAATGGAATAACTCCAGAATTTGAGTTACTGTATCTCGCGTGTCTGACCCCGCCGAGCTCCTCCGGACACGCGGAATTCAGGTGACCGCTCAGCGACTGGCGGTCCTGCGCGTGGTCGCAAGCCAGCCTCACACGACCGCCGACGCCGTGGCGGAAGCTGTGAGAGCCGAGATTGGCGCAATCTCCCTGCAGTCGGTGTACGACGCGCTCGCGGTTCTCGTCAGCGAAGGACTCATTCGACGCATTCAACCGGCTCGATCGCCGGCGCGCTTCGAGAACCGTGTCGGCGACAACCACCACCATCTGATCTGTCGCGTATGCGGTCGCGTGGTGGACGTCGACTGCGCCGTCGGCTCGGCGCCATGCCTCACTGCGGCAGACAGCAGCGGCTACGAGATCGACGAAGCCGAGGTCATTTACTGGGGCCGCTGCGCGGATTGCGCCCCCCTTTCTCCCCCGAACAGGAAGAACAACGATGGATAGCGAAAAGAAGTGTCCTTTCTCCGCCAAGACGCACCGAGGTACCACGAATCGCGACTGGTGGCCGAATCAGCTCGACGTGAGTGTCCTGCACCTGAATCCGCCCGCGGCCGATCCGATGGGCGAGTCGTTCGACTACGCCAAAGAATTCAAGACCCTCGACCTCGACGTGCTGAAGAAGGACATCGAGAAAGTCATGACGACGTCGCAGGAATGGTGGCCCGCGGACTTCGGCCATTACGGTCCGCTCCTGATCCGGATGGCGTGGCACAGCGCGGGCACGTACCGGATCAGCGACGGCCGCGGCGGAGCCGGCGCGGGCGAGCAGCGGTTCGCGCCGCTCAACAGTTGGCCCGACAACGCGAATCTCGATAAAGCGCGGCGGCTGCTGTGGCCGATCAAGAAAAAGTACGGCCGGAAGATCTCGTGGGCGGACCTGATGGTCTTCGCCGGGAACTGCGCGTTGGAGTCGATGGGGTTCAAGACGTTCGGCTTCGGCGGCGGCCGCGAAGATGTCTGGGAGCCCGAAGAGATCAATTGGGGAACGGAGAGCACGTGGCTCGACGACAAGCGTTATAGCGGTGACCGTCAGCTCGCGAACCCACTCGCGGCAGTACAGATGGGCCTCATCTACGTCAATCCGGAAGGCCCGAACGGAACGCCCGATCCTGTTGCCGCGGCGCGCGACATTCGCGAAACGTTTCGCCGCATGGCGATGAACGACGAAGAGACGGTGGCGCTCATCGCCGGCGGCCATTCGTTCGGAAAGACGCACGGTGCGGGACCGGCGACGCACGTCGGACCCGAACCGGAAGCGGCGCCTCTCGAGACTCAGGGCCTCGGCTGGATCAGCAGCTACGGTACCGGCAAGGGCGGCGACACGATCACCAGCGGCCTCGAGGTGACGTGGACGACGACGCCGACACGATGGAGCAACGGTTTCTTCACGAACCTGTTCGGCTATGAATGGGAGCTGACGAAGAGCCCGGCCGGCGCGCACCAATGGAGAGCGAAGGATGGCGCCGGCGAAGGAACGGTCCCGCACGCGCACGACCCGTCGAAGAAGATTGGTCCCACGATGCTGACGACGGATCTCGCGCTGCGCGTGGATCCCGCCTACGAGACGATCGCGCGCCGCTTCCACGAGAACCCGCACGAGTTCGCCGATGCGTTCGCGCGAGCATGGTTCAAGCTGACGCACCGCGACATGGGTCCGATGTCGCGCTACCTCGGACCGCTGGTGCCTGCCGAGCCGCAGTTGTGGCAGGACCCCGTTCCTCCGGTGACGCACGACCTGATCGGGGTGGAGGACATCGCTGCGCTGAAGCGCCAGATCCTCACGTCGGGTCTGTCGATCTCACAGCTCGTGTCGACGGCGTGGGCGTCGGCGTCGACGTTCCGCGGCACCGACAAGCGCGGCGGCGCGAATGGCGCGCGAATTCGTCTCGCACCGCAGAAGGACTGGGACGTCAACAACCCGCGCGAGCTGGCGAAGGTGCTGCAGACGTTCGAGCGGATCCAGAAGTCATTCAACGACGCGCAGGCCGGCGCGACGAAGCAGGTGTCGCTCGCCGATTTGATCGTCCTCGGCGGGTGCGCGGCGGTCGAGCAGGCAGCGAAGAACGCCGGCTTCGACGTGCGCGTGCCGTTCACGCCGGGGCGCACGGACGCGTCGCAGGATCAGACCGACGTCGAATCCTTCACGGTGCTCGAGCCGCGAGCCGACGGGTTCCGCAACTATCTCCCGCACGGACAGGCGGTGCCGGCGGAGCAGTTGATGATCGAGCGGGCCCGCATGCTCACGCTGAGCGCTCCGGAGTTGACCGTGCTCGTCGGCGGCCTGCGCGCTCTGAACGCCAGTGCGCAGCCGTCGAAGGTCGGCGTGTTCACCAGCCGGCCGGAAGCGTTGACCAACGACTTCTTCGTCAACCTCCTCGACATGGACACGGAATGGCGGCCGGCGTCAGACGCGGCGGACACGTTCGAGGGGCGCGATCGCACCGGCGCGGTCCGGTGGATCGGCAGCCGCGTCGATCTCCTCTTCGGATCCAACTCGGAGCTTCGAGCGCTCGCGGAAGTGTATGCATGCGACGACGCGGCAGAGAAGTTCGCGCGCGATTTCGTGGCCGCGTGGGACAAGGTCATGAATCTCGATCGCTTCGACGTCGCGGCCAGCGTCAGCGCTTCGCTCCCGGCCCACGTATGACGTGCCCGGCAAGCGCACCCGAATGACGTCCCTTGTCGATCGTCACTTGACCGTTGACGATGACGTACTCGATCCCGGCCGGGAACTGATGCGGATTCTCGAACGTGGCGCGATCGATCACGCGATCCCGATCGAAGATCGCCACGTCCGCGAACAGGCCTTCCTTCAGCCGCCCGCGATCCTTGATGCCGATCTTGTCGGCGTTCATGCTCGTCATCTTCCTGACGGCTTCGGGCAGCGTGATCGTCTTCAGTTCCCGGACGTAGCGCCCGAGCACGCGAGGGAACGTGCCGTAGTACCGGGGATGCGGATGCGTCCGGCCGGTGGGGCCGTCAGGATTGACGGCGGTTCCGTCTGATCCGATCGACGTCCATGGCTGCCGCAGGATCAGCTGCATGTCCGCTTCGGAGTGATGGAAGAAGACGGTCGGCACGCTGCCGTTCTCTTCTATCAACACGTCGAAGAGCACATCGGCAGGATGGCCGCCGCGCGCGGCAATCAGCTCCGCCATGCGTTTGCCTTGGAACGGCTTGTTGCGCTCGTGCCGGAGTGACACGAGGATCATGCCGCCCCAGCCATCGCCCGTCGCGAGATAGTGGTTGTACCAATTCGGCAGCCCGTTCATGACTTCGTCGCGCATCCGCTTCCGGGCTGACGGATCCTCGAGCCGCTCGAGCATCTTCTCGCGTCCGCCCTCGTGCGCCCACGGCGGCACGATCGACGACAGATTGTTCTGGCCGGCCGTGTACGGATACACGTTCGCGCGGATGTCGTAGCCTTCGTCGCGCGCCTTCTGGACCATCGCGACGATCTCGTTCGCGCGTCCCCAGAGCTTCTTGTGCGCGATCTTCATGTGGATGATGTCCACCGGGATCTTCGCGCCCTTGCCGACCTGAATCGCTTCGTCGATCGCGCGGAACACGCCTTCGCCTTCGTCGCGGATGTGCGACGAGTAGATGCCGCCGTGCTCTTTCGCCGCGGCCGCGAGCTCGATCAGGTTTGCCGTCGTCGCAAAGCTCGAGGGCGGCTGCAGCAGCGCGGTCGACAGGCCCATCGCGCCTTCCTCCATTGCCTGCGCGATCAATCGCTTCATCGCCGCGAGCTCGTCGGGCGTGGCCGGCGACCGACCGTACCCTTTGACGTACGTCCAGACTTGCTCTTCGCCGACGTACGACGCGATGTTCGTCGACATGTGCTGCCGCTCGAGCTTCGCGAAATATCCACCCAGCGTCGTCCAGTCGATCGTCACGCCGTCCGCGCGGGCGCGCGCTTCCTCTGCGCCAGCCTTGATCGGTCCTGCCGATCGCGACTCACCCAGCACCATCGTCGTCACGCCCTGACGGATCATGCTCTCGGCCTTGGGCTCGGCAAGGATCGTGTAATCCGAATGGTTGTGCATGTCGATGAAGCCGGGCGCGACGATCAGCCCCGACGCATCGATACGGCGCGCAGCCGTCGCCGTCCGGAGATCACCGATAGCGGAGATGCGCCCGTCTCGGATCCCGACGTCCGCCCGCACGGCACCGGTGCCTTCGCCGTCGAGTACCGAGCCGCCGGTGATCAGAAGGTCGTACGGTCCTTGCGCCGCGGGACGCGCGCAGGCGGAGCCGAGCAAGGCGATGACGACGAAGTGGATCGTGGACGCGGCCCGCATGACCGCGTAGATATTAGCCATTAGCGTATCGGCGGAGAACTGAATCTGGTAAAAGAGCGTTTTGAGCCGACACCACAACGATGCCTGAGTATCACGCCGAACCGTACATTTATCTGCCGCAGGTCAATCACTCGTCGGTGCTCGTCGCCTGGGGAGCCTTCTACTTTCGGGTCAGGTCCGGCGGACGGATGAAGCTGGTGGACGAGGACGACCTGGATCACATCCATCCGCCGCGCAAGGACACGATTGGCGCGCAATCCGCGCCCTACGGTCCCGCTCGAGTCGAAGTGTTCGACGGAAGCGGAGCGCTGGTGACCGCGGCGAGCACGCACGAGACGAATCACTGCTGGGTGACCGATCTCGCGCCGGACACGGCCTACACCTATCGATTGATCGTCAAGGATGAACTCTGGGCGGACGGCCAGCGGTGGGACTGGTCGCCGGAGCACAAGGCGCTCGTTCCGGGCCGAACGTACGTCAATGCGTTCAAAACGAACCCGCATCCCCGTTCGCCGGCGCCGTCGCTCGAGTTCGCCATCATCGGCGACTTCGGTGTGGGCGTGAAGGATCCATCCGCGAAGCGGCCGCAGCAATACGTCGCGAACGCGCTCGTCGCGGCGGCGGAGACCCACGACATCCGGTTTCTTCTGACGACGGGGGACAACATCTACGCGGGCAAACACTTCTTCGGCATCGTGCCGATCGCCGAGCACGGCGACGAAGACGACGATTGGTTTTTCACGTACTTTCAGCCGTACCGCTACATCATCAATCGAATCTGTACGTATCCATCGATTGGCAACCACGACACGGGTGAGACCGAAGAGCAGGACGATCGCGATCAGGTCGAGGACAACTTCTACATCCGCGAGCGGCTGTCGGGCCCGGACGCCGCGTCACGCGCGTCGCTCGATCCCGGCATGTTCTACCGCTTCGCGTTCGGATCGACCATCGAGCTGGTGTGCCTCGACACCTCGAAGGAGCGGTTCTTCGGCAAGCGCCTGTTCGATCATCCGAACCATCAGAGCTTCATCGAGTCCGCGTTTGCCGCCGGCGAGGGATCGCCACGGTGGCGGATTCCGTTCTGTCATCATCCGCCGTTCTCCGCCGGACCGCGCCATCACAACACCGAGTCCTTGCATCGGCTGATCCCGCTGTTCCAACGCGCCGGCGTCAGAGCTGTGTTCAGCGGTCACGAGCACAACTTCCAGCACTCGGTCGTCGACGGCATTCACTACTTCGTTTCCGGCGCCGCTGGAAAGAGCCGCAGCGGCACTCCCGACGAGTTCGTCGAGGCGCAGACACAATCGTGGAGCGCGAAGCCGCATTTCCTTCACGTCCGCATCGCGGAGGACGCGATGCACGTGCGGGCGATCGGCGGTGTGACGGGCGTAGGCGATCCATTGGCGGAGATCGAGCGCCGCAATCCCGCGGGGACCGTGATGAAGGAGCCGATCGTGATTCGGCTCGTGTGAACACGACTATGATTGACGCCATGAAATCTACGCGCCTTCTCGTTGCGCTCGCGGCTCTCGCCACGACTCCCGTTCTCGCGCAGGGGCCGTCACCAAACGGCGACGAGCAGATGCGCTGGTGGACGCACGTCAAGACTCTGGCTGACGACAGCTTCGAAGGGCGCCAGACTGGAACCGACGGCTATCGCAGAGCCGCGGCATATGTCGCCGAGCAGTTCGAGCGGGCTGGCCTGAAACCAGCCGGCACGAAGGGCTACTTCCAATCCATCCACTTCACGCGCCGGCGCATCGTCGAGGAGAAGTCGCACGTGGCGTTGGTGCGAGGCGGTCCCGAAGCCAAAGAGGACGTGCTGCGCTTCGGCGACGACATCACGATCAACTTGCGTGCGGAGCTGACGCCGGACGTCGAAGCGCCCTTGGTTTTTGCCGGCTACGGCGTGTCGGCGCCGGAGGCCGGTTACGACGATCTGGCGAGTCTCGATCTCAAAGGCAAAGTCGCGGTCTTCATCACGGGAACGCCGGCGAACATTACTGGCGCCTCCGCTGCGCACTATCAGAACGCGGCCATCCGCTGGGCGTCGCTCAAGGCTGCCGGCGCCATCGGCGCACTCTCGATTCCCAATCCGAAGATCGCGGAGCAGCCATGGGCAAAGACGGCGCCGGCCCGCCTGAATCCGGTCATGACGCTCGTGGATTCGCGCTTCAACGATCTCGCGGGCATGAAGGTGAACGCGAACGTCAATTCCGCCAGCGCCGAGCGTTTGTTCGCCGGATCCGGCCGCGCGTTCGCGGACCTGCTCGCGCTCGCCAGCGATCGAAAACCGCTCCCGGCGTTCCCTCTGCCGGCGACGCTGCGCGCGCATGTGACTCTCGAGTCGACGACGATCGAATCGGACAACGTTGCCGCATTGCTGCCTGGCAGCGATCCCGCGCTCACGCGCGAGCACGTCGTTCTCACCGCGCATCTCGATCACGTGGGAGTCGGCGCCGCGGTCAACGGCGATCGCGTCTACAACGGCGCGATGGACAACGCGTCCGGGATCGCGACGCTGATCGAGGTCGCGCGCAGTCTGTCAGCGGCATCGTCGCGGCCGAAACGGTCGGTGCTGTTCCTCGCCGTCACGGCGGAGGAGCATGGCCTGCTCGGCTCCCGCTATTTCGCGGGCGATCCGACGATCCCGAAGACCAGCATCGTCGCGAACATCAACATGGATATGTTCCTGCCGCTCTTTCCGATGAAGTCGGTGATGGTCCTCGGACTCGACGAGTCCGATCTCGGCGACCGCGTGCGCGACGTGGCGGCGCGCAGCGGTCTCGCTGTCGGTCCGGATTCGCAGCCGCAGCGGAATCGCTTCACGCGATCGGATCAATACAGCTTCATCCGGCAGGGTGTGCCGGCGCTTGCGATGAAGGTCGGCGCCGAACCGGGATCTCCGGAGGCGGCGATCGAGGAGCGTTGGACGAAGGAGCGCTACCACCAACCGTCGGACGATCTCCGGCAGCCGATGGATCTCGGCGCGGCGGTGACGTTCACGAAGCTCGTCGGCGCGCTGTCAGCCGAGGTCGCCAACAACCCCGCACGGCCGCAGTGGAAGGCGTCGAGCTTCTTCAAGCGCTTCGAGCCGACGGGAGGCTCCAGATAGCGGGTCAGCGCGCCTGACTCGTTGTTCCAGCGGAAGGCGTCGGCGGTCCGTTGAACAGCGAATTGAAAACGAGCTTGAAGGTGCCGTGCGTCTGATCGCGATGCTGCGGCCTGAAGCCGAGCAGGACGACGCGCCCGGATCCATGCGTCACCGTCAGCGCCGCCGCCTTCTTGGCGATGACGCTCTCGCCGAGCAGCCATCCGCTCTGCAGCACCTCGCGCTCGACGAACGTCGAGACGATCTCGACGTTGGGGCTCGTGGTCGTCACCTCGTACGCTTGACTGCCCGCCAGGAAGAGCGCGTAGCCGTCGCGCGGCATGCCGAACGCGATTGGATGGCGGTTGTCGAAGCGCACGCGCAGCGTCGAGCCCGGGGACCAGAATTCCTTCGAGGGCAACCCTGCGACGACGTTCCGGACGGGCAGGTTGAAGCGCTGAATCGCGAGGTCGCCCGCCTCACCGAACGTCACGAGCGTGCCGCCCTTCTGCACGAACGCCTGCAGCATGTTGACGCCGTCGGCTCCGAAGCCGCTGCGGTATTCCGGCGGCGTACTGCCCCCTTGCCGTCCACCGCCGCCGCCGGCCCCTTCGCCGGCGCCGCCGCCGCGCCCTCCTCGTCCGCCTCCGGCCCCGGCTTCGCCCGTCATCGCGTTGATCGAGTCCGCCGGCAGGATCAGCACGTCGTACTTCGCGTTGAGATCGCCTTTCTTGATCTCCGCGTCCATGATCGTCTTCACCGGGATGTTGAACTGCTCGAACATCAGACGCGTCCAGCCCTCGTCCATGTTGCCGCCGCCATAGCGCTGATACATCGCGGCGCGCGGCGTCCGGATCGCGAAGGCGTTTGCCGGCACCGGACCGGGCAGCGCGCCGAAGTCGACGCCGGTGAGCTTGGCGATCTCGCCAGCCACCGCTGCCGTCGCGCCGGTGACAACGAAGTCACCTGGCGTGTAGCCGTCACCCGAGACGACGCGACGCACCGTCGCTCCCTTCTCGAGTAGAAGGCTGACCGCGCGATACGAGTCGTTCAACTTCGCGCTGAGGAGATAGCCGTTCGCGGCGTTGGCGCTCACCGCGCCGGCGGGCCACGACGGCGCCGCGACTTTCGTCAGAGCTTGCGTCACCGGATCCGGCAATGCGTCGACGCGCACGCCCATGAACTCGGCGAACGTGTCGGTCGCCATGTCGTACGGACGGATCGGATTGCCTTCGCGATCGCGCGTGTAGCTGTTGTCAGGGTAGAACGTGCGGCCGAGCATCCATCGCACCAGGCCCGTCTTCGGCTGCGCCGTCGACACGATGTACGACCCTGCGCCGTAAACGCGTCCGTCGATCGTCAGCGGCGCGCTGGTCTGCTGCACCTCGACGCCGGAGTGGAGCAGCATGTTGGCGAGCTTCCGCGCCGTCAGCGAGTCGTGCTGCGGGATCGCGATCGCATACGCCTTCACCTCGCCGCGCGCGCCGCGCTCGGTCTGCCGGATGCCTTTCAAGTACATGTTGTGCAGGACGACTTCGCGGTTGCGCGCGGCAAGATCGACGGTCGCCCACGCCGCGATCTTCTGCTGCTCGACGATGTCGCGCACCCTCCACCATCCGCCGGGCCACAGGCTCGGCATGTTGGTCTGCGTCTGGTACTCGGGGAGGTTGCGCGGACCGCCGCGCAGTTGATCGGGGTGGATGTACATCGGCGTCGCCAGGCGCGCGCTCGCCGACTCCGTCAGCATGCCGGCGATGTTGTGGAACGGCGTGATCCAGTGAAAGCCCATGTGTCCCCAGCCCGAATAAATCGCGTTGCCGATGACGCCGGTTTTTCCGGCCGCCTCGAGCCGGTTGCCCATGTGCGCGCCCCACCACGCGATCTCCCGCCACACGAGCGGATCGCCGTCGGGCCGGATCGGCTCGGCGTACGGCGGAATGTAGAGACGCGCGTTCCCGCTGCCCATCTGGTGATGATCGACGTACGCCTGCGGCATCCACTCGCGGTACATCAGCTTCGCCAGGTTCTGCGATTCGGGGAGATTGAGCGCGAAGCCGTCGCGATTGTTGTCGTGGCCCGAATACTTCTGATAGAGCCACGGCAATCCCGCCGCCTCGTACTCCGTGCCGGCGTACTTCATGTACCAGTCGGCAATCATCTGCGTGCCATCCGGGTTGATCGACGGCACGACGATGCTGATCACGTTGTCGAGCATGCGCTGCGATTCTTCGTCCTGGCGCGTGATGCTGTCGTACACGTATTCCGCGGCCGTTTGCGCCGCGGCTACCTCGCTCGAATGGAGCGCGAACGTCTGAATCACGACGGCGCGGGCTTCGGCGATGATCTTCTGGGCCTCCGCCTCGGAGAGGCCGCGTGGATCCGCGAGGCGGGCATTGAGCTGCCGGAACCGATCGAGCTTGGCGAGATTCGCCGGCGACGTGATGAAGAGCGCGATGTACGGCCGGCCCTCGCTCGACTTCCCGAGCTCGACGAGCCGCATGTTCTTCGCCGACTTGGCGAGCGTTTGGTAGTACGCGTGGAGCTTGTCCCAGTTGGCGAGCTTGCGATCCGCTCCCATCTGGAAGCCGAAGAATTGCTCCGGCGACGGGAGATCCGACGGCTTGGCGGTCTGCGCGCGTCCCGCGGGAGCCGCCCATACACATGCCGCCAGCGCCACGGCCGCGAACATGGCTCGCGCCCGACCGGGTGAAGAAGAACGCACCATCGACTCGCCTCCCGTCATGTCCGAACGGACCGCTGAACGGAGGGTGACAGGCTATCTGCCGGTAAGGCGACGGTCAAGCCTCGCGATCAGCGCAGGAACCTCGGCGCCCACTTCGGCGTAGAGTGGATGATCGAGGTCCTTCATGAAGCCACGTGACTCTTGGTACGTCCGTCTCGGTTCCGGCGCCGGCTCCGATCTGCGGTACGCCGCGCGGCAATTGTGGAAGAGCCGCGGCTTCGCCACGGTCACGCTCCTCACGCTCGCGCTCTGCATCGGCGCCAACACCGCGATCTTCTCCGCGGTGTACGGGTTGATGCTGAAACCGCTGCCGTTCTCCGAGCCCGCCCGGCTCGTCGAGATCTACAACACGTATCCGAAGGGCGGCGTGCCGCGCGCCTCGAGCAACGTCGTCCAATACCTCGACTACAAGACCAACGGCTCGTCGTACGAACATGTCGGACTCTGGACGCAGTTCCAAGGGATGTATGGCGAGGACGTGAGCGCCGAGCGGCTCTCCGGCGTGCGCGCGACGGCGGATATCTTCAATGTCCTCGGACTGACGCCGCTGCTCGGGCAGTTCTTCACCGTCGAGAATCACGTCCTTCCCAATGACAAAGTGCTCGTCCTCACGCAGTCGTTCTGGGAGACGCACTACAACGAGGATCCCGGCGTGATCGGCAAGACGGCGCGGCTCGACGGCGAGACCTACACGATCGTGGGCGTCGCCCCGCGCGCGTTCGAGGCGTTCAACGCGGCGCGCGCGCGGTTCGTGCGTCCGTTCGCGTGGAACCCGGCGCAGGTCAACCCGAACGCGCGGCACGGGAACAATCCCAACCTGTTCGCGCGCCTGAAGCCGGGCGTGACGGTCGGGCAGGCGCAAGCCGAGGCCGACACGATCGAGCGGCGCTTCTACGATGCGGGCACGCCGCAGGTCCGCACGTTCCTCGATCGCGCCGGCCACAAGATCGCCGTTCGCAGCGTGCAGCTCGAGCGCGTCGCGCCCATGCGCGCCACGCTCTACATGCTGCAGGGCGGGGTCATTCTCGTGCTGCTCACGGGATGCGTGAATGTCGCGAACCTCCTGCTGGCGCGCGCGAACGCGCGTCGTGCCGAACTGGCGGTGCGTTCGGCGCTCGGCGCGACGCGCGGCGTCATCGGGCGGCAGCTCCTGCTCGAAGGCGCGCTCGTCACCGCGCTGGGCACGGCGCTCGGGGTCGCGGTCGCGGCCGGACTCACGTGGGGCTTCAACCTCTATCGCGCGCGGATTCTGCCCGACGCCTTGCCGTTCGCGCTCGATCGCGACGTGCTCGCGGTCACCGTCGCCATGGCGCTCACGACGGCGCTCCTCATCAGCGTCGCGCCGATCGTGCACATTCTGCGGACGAACTTGAGCGAAGTGATCAACAGCAGCGCGCGAGGCTCGTCGGACGGCATCGGCATTCGCACGCTGAGCAGCGCGCTCATCATCGGACAGGTGGCCGCCGCGCTGATCCTCCTCTGCGGCGCCGGCTTGTTGATCCACAGCTTCATGAAGGCGATTGCCGTGAACCCGGGATTCGAGCCCAAAGGCGTTGTCGTCGGCCGCCTCGCCGTGCCGCTCTCGCTGCGCGGCTCGGGCAACGCCGCGCGCACCCTGCAGGAGCGCGTGAAGCAGGCGATGCAGGAGATCCCCGGCGTGACGTCCGTCGCCTTCTCGATCGCGACGCCGTTTCAGGGGGGCATGCCGCTCAATGCGTTCACGCTCGCCGAGGACACGCTGCCGCCGGGGTCGCCGCAGCCCGGCGCCAACCGCGTGGTCGTGTCGCCGGAATATCAGGAGACGCTCCACCTCACGCTGCTCGAAGGTCGGTTCATCCAGTCCACCGACATCAGCGCCGAAGGCGTCAGCCGCGTCTTCGTCGTCGACGAGAATTTCGCGCGAAAGTATTTTGCCGGCCGCTCCGCCATCGGCGGCCGCTTCAGTTTTGGCGGACGTCCGCAAAACGACGCGGACTGGCCGACGATCATCGGCGTCGTGCGGAACGTGCCGCACCGCGGCGTCTACGATGACAGCGGCGTGCCGTTCGTCTATCAGCCGCTGACCGGTGGACTCGGCGGCGGCACGGTGTTCCTGCGCACCGACCGGCCGGTGGTGGAGACCGTCGCGCTCATGCGCAACAAACTCAACGCGATCGATCCTGGCATTGCGCTCTTCGACACGGGGTCGCTCCAGGCGGCGATCGACTCCTCGCACACCGAGCGCCGCGGCACGATGCTCTTGCTCGCGGGGTTCGCGGGCGTCGCGCTGTTCCTCTCGGCGCTCGGGATCTACGGCGTGCTCACCTACGACGTCTCGCAGCGCACGCGAGAGATCGGCGTGCGCGGCGCGATCGGCGCGACGCACCAGCAGGTCATCGGGCTCGTCATGCGGCAGGGATTGTGGAAGACGGGCGCCGGCCTCGTCATCGGGCTCGTCGGGGCCGTGCTGTTGAGCAGGTATCTGAAGACTCAGCTTTATCAAGTGAGCCCGACCGATCCGCGCGCGTATCTCGTGGTGTCGGTGGTGCTGCTGTTCGTCGCGGCGCTCGCGAGCTATCTGCCCGCGCGCCGCGCCGCCAGAATCAATCCGATCGAAGCGCTGCGAGTCGAATAGCGGCGCCGGCCGTCGTGCGCGTTCAGGTGTCTAACACAGGAGATGCCGCTCGTCGCTTCAGCAGTCTTCCTTCTCCTCGCCGTCTTCGCGCAGTCGATGCCGGCGGGATCGGCCGTGCAACCGCAGGGCGATGCGCGCGTGGTGCTGACACTCCGGTTCACCGACGGCCGTCGCCAGTTCAGGCCCGGTGAAATCATCCCTATCGAGCTGGAATTCAGCAGTGCTGCGCCAAAACGATTCACGGTCGACGGCGCCACGTACGACCGCAGCGGCCGCCTGACGATCGACGACTTCGTGATCGACCGGATGGACGACGTGTCGGATCCGATGCTCGATTACTTCGGGTCGATCGGCGGGTCCATCGGCGGCGGCCTTCGAGGCGTCGGCGTGCTCGGCGAGAAGCCCTACACGGTCAAGCTCGAGCTGAACGAGTGGTTTCGATTCGACAAACCGGGAACGTACACGCTCGCCGTGAAATCGCGCCGCGTGACCGACGAATCAGTCACACCGCATACGTTGGTTCCCGTTGAATCGAATCCCGTATCGTTCGAGATCCTTCCGCGCAGTCCGGCGTGGGAGGCATCGCAGCTCGAGAGCGCGCTTCGCTTGGTCGACGCGAAGCCTGTCGGCGGGCGGTCCGGCTGCCGGATGATGCGATTCCTCGGCACCGACGCTGCGGCGATGGAAATGATCCGCCGCTACGGCGCGGACACCGAAAGAGGATGCGACTTCGACTACATGGCAGGACTCTTCGGCGCGGAGAATCGAGCGTCAGTCGTGCGGGCGATGGAAGAGGGCCTGCGCGCACCGGATCAACCGGTGACCGGCAGCTATCTGCGCACGTTGTCAGCGCTGTCCGTGTACCTTCAGCATCCCGAATTCCGGCCGGCGCAAACGCGAGGGACGAAAGGACGACTCATCGCTCGCGGTGAGTTGACCGCGCGTCCAGATCTAGTCGACGCAGCAATGACGGCATACATCGGCATCGTGAACGCGGCGCTGCCCGACAAGACCGATCGTGCTCGCGCGATCACGATGGTGGAGGCGCAAACATGGCCACAGCGTCAGCCGCCGGCGAGATCGGCGGCGTCGCGCGATCAGCTCGCCGCTGCGTTTCTCGATCTGCCGGTCGAGCGGCAAGCGAATCTCCTCGAATACCAATGGTCGACTGTCGCGGGGCCAGCGATGCTTCCGGCGCTGCGGCGGCTCGCCGACGCGCCGCCGACCAACGACACGCCATCGATCGCCGACCTGGCGCTCCGGCGGCTGGCGCAGCTCGCGCCGGACGAGGCGCGGCCGCTGATCCTGCGTGAGATAAGGACTCCGCGGCGCGGCGCCACGCTGAAAACGCTCGGCAGCTTGCAGGACGTCGAACTGCCCGATCTCGATGACGCGCTTGCCGCGAACCTCGAGGCGAGCAACACCGAAATCCACGCGGCGCTCGTTCATCGGTATGCGACGAGACGCGTTGCGCCGCGGATCCTGGCGGCCGCCGGCGACGCGATCGGCCGCATGGCGTGCAGCCAGCAGTCTTCGATCATTGCTTACTTCTTGCGTGTAGACGAACCCGTCGGCGCCACGCTGCTCGATCGCGCGATGGCGTCGCGCACGACCGGCTGCTGGAGAAACCTCGAGCAGATCGCGAGCCTGCGAATGACGCCGGTTGTCCAAGCACGCGCGATCGCGGATCTCGACAATCCAGATCCCGACGCGGTCGTTGGCGCCGTGCAGACGCTGGGACAACACGGATCGTCTGCGGCGCTCGAGGCGCTGCTGGCAGCGTTCGAGCGGTGGCACGCGGCATGGAGCGGCCGTAGCGCGGAGCTGGTGTACAGCCGCGCCGCCGACGCGCCGAACGCGAGACAGGCGATGGTGGAGGACGCGTTTCGACAGGCGATTGGTACTGGTCAGGGCTGGCTCGTACGCGAACCTGAATTACGCAAGCTCCAATCGCTGTGCGTCACGGACGGATGCCGCACGCAAACCGGTTACATGATTCACGGGGACGACACGAGAATCATGTTGTGGCACATCAACGAGCCTGACGAATCCCATATCGTGCTCGCTCAATACCGCTTCACGTCGATCGCGGCGCTCGAGCGGATGCTTCCGCGATATCCCCGAGGGACCGCCTTTACCCTCCAACGAAACGCGAACGAGACGACCGAGGTCTCGGCGGCGATTGGCAGGCTCATCGCGTTCGCGGCTTCGCAGGGCCTGACGATCACCCAGCGTTAAGTGAGCGTGTGTCGCGAGTCGTCAGGCGAAGGCCTGAGATCGGACTTGACGACGGCGGGCCGACACGGTACACCCTCTCCATGCACACGCGTCGCCTTGCGCTCACCGTCGCGTTCTCGTTTGCACTGACCGCCTTCGCTCAGGAACGAACGCTGCCCGGCGTTGGCCAGGCGATGCAGGAGATGATCGCGAAGCAGGAGATCGCTGGCGCGGTCACGATGGTCGTCACGAAGAACAACGTCGCGCACCTCGAGACCACCGGCTTCGCGGACGTCGAGGCGAAGCGTCCGATGACGCCGGATACGCTCTTCTGGATCGCGTCGATGACCAAGCCGGTCACCGGCGTGGCGATTCTCATGCTGCAGGACGATGGGAAGCTCAAGGTCACCGATCCTGTGGCGAAGTATCTGCCCGAGTTTGCGGAGTTGAAGACGCCGTCCGGCAAGCCGGCGAACCTGACGATCACGCAGATTCTCACGCACACGTCAGGGCTGGGGGAGGCGAGCGGAGCGGCGGCGCAGCAAGCGAAGACGCTGGCCGACTTGGTGCCCATCTGGCTCGCCGCGCCGATGCAGTACGAACCCGGCGAACGCTGGCGATACACGCAGAGCGGCATCAACGCCGCCTCGCGCATCGTCGAGGTCGTGAGCGGCGTGACGTTCGACGTGTTCCTGCAGCAGCGCCTCTTCGATCCGCTCGGGATGAGAAATACGACGTTCTATCCGACCGACGAGCAACGGGCGCGATTGGCCACCGCGTACGGGAAGAACAAACAGACCGGTGCCCTCGAAGCGGTTGCGCCGCGCGCGGACTTCGGGCCGCGGAATCGTCCGCCGCAGGGCAACGGCGGCCTTTACTCGACGGCGCGCGACTATGCTCGGTTCGCCCAGATGCTTCTCAACAACGGCGTCTTCGAGGGAAAGCGGTATCTCACTCAGGCATCGATGAAGCTGCTCACGACGCCGCAGACGGGCGCGCTGCCCACCGGCTTTTTCCAGAGCGAGACGTACGGCAATCGCGGCGCGAACTACGGCTGGGGCATCGGCACGTGCATCCTGCTCACGCCGCACGAGGGCGTCGCGGCGATGCTTTCGCCGGGCACGTACGGCCACGGCGGCGCCTGGGGTACGCAGGCGTGGATCGATCCCGTGAAAGGCGCGGCCTTCATCCTGATGGTGCAGCGCTCGAACTTTCCCAACAGCGACGCGAGCGATGTGCGCGCCGCATTTCAGAATGCGGCGGCAAAGGCGCTCGTCAAGGGCCAGTGAAGAGCGTCGTCTCGTCGACGAAGCAGAGCGGATTGCCCGAAGGATCCTTCACGTAGAACGAACGCTCGCCCCACGGCCGCTTGGCAATCTTTCCCATCGGCAGCTTGCCATCGCCGATCTCGGAAGAGAGGCCACCAAGGCGCTCGGCCCGCGCGAACACGGCTTCGAGATCGTCGACCGCAAAGTAGATGTGCTCGAAGTTCGGTCGCACGTTGCCATCGTCGCCGTCGGCGCCCGGGTTGTAGAGGGCCAACACGACGCCCCCGCACTGGAAGTAGTGGCGGCCGGCGGACACGCGGAAGCCGGGTTGTGCCAGCAGCGCGCTGTAGAATTTTTCCGCCTCGCCGAGGTTGAGCACGGGCACGATGACGCGAAACAGACGGACGGAAGCCATGACCCGCGACTCTAAACGTGCATCGCGTCGGGCACAAGACGGTACTTCCAAGTACCCCCTTCGCGGAAAATCGTCACCGACGAGTCACGAGGAGCGTGCCGCCTGTCCGCTCTACACGGCGATTGCGGTGATCGACGGACGGTGGAAGCCGATGATCCTGCAACGGCTCGGCTCGCGGCCGCTCGGGTTTGGCGAGCTGCAGCGCACAATGCCGCGCGTCACGGCAAAGGTGCTGCGCGAGCAGCTCCGGCAGATGCAGGCGGACAGCCTCGTGAGCCGCCAGCAACTGGTGCCAGCCCGTCTGGGCGTGCGCTACCGCGTGACGCCCTACGGCCGCACGTTGTATCCAGTGTTCACCGTCTTGATGCGTTGGGGCGTCCGCCATCTTGCGCGCCCCGCCGCGCCCCACGGCACGATCGTGCGGCCGCCCGCGAGCCATTCCGGATGAACCGGAACTGCCTCCGCCGTTCAGGGCTGGTTCAGGACTGATTGGTATGGTGTCGGCATGTTCAATTTCCTGAGCTACGACTTTGGATACACCTGGGCGCTCCGTTACGCGATGCTCGTCCCGTTCGTCCTCGCGGGCGGTCTCGCAGCGCTTGCCGTCTGGCGGTCATGGCCACGCTGGATGTATGCCCCGATCGTCGTCGTGGCCGTATGGGCCGTCGCGTCGGTCGTCGTCTTGAATGTGATGCTCAATCGTCCGATGACGCTGCCGACGGAGCGCTTCCTGGCATCCGGATCCGGACGCGTGCTCGACGTCGGCGCCGGCTCCGGCCGCGCGGCGATCGGCGTGCTCCTCGCCCGGCCGAAAGCGACGGCGACCGGCGTGGACATCTACTCCGGGTACTGGGGCATCGATGACAACACGCCGGAGCGGTTCATGCGGAACGCGAGGATTGCGGGCGTGGCCGAGCGCGCCGACACTCGCGTCGGCGACATGCGGAAGCTGCCGTTCGGCAACGAAGCGTTCGATGCGGTCGTCAGCTCGTATGCGATCGATCATCTGCGGCGATCGGAACGCTCGAGTGCGATCGCTGAAGTGGCGCGGGTGCTCAAGCCGGGTGGCGAGTTCCTCCTGATGATCATTCACGTCGACTGGAGGACGTGGCTCGTCTCTCCGCTGCTCGCTCATCATCCGTCGCAGGACCCCGAGCCGTGGCGCGCGCTGCTTCACGAGAACGGCTTCACGCTCGAAGAGGAAGGACTGCCGTTCACGACGCTGTACTTTCTCGCGAAGAAGCAGAAATGATCGAGGACTCGAGGGCTTCGGTGCGGGCAAAAGCTGCAAAACCGAGCGCGATCGTTTCACGCCGCGAGTTCTGCGAGTGGCTCGGCGCTACGAGCGTTCTGGCCGGAACACGGCCGTCAGTCGGTCGCGCGCAGGCACAGCCGGGTTCGACGGCGCCCGCCACGAGCTCGCACATCGGCAGCTTGTACTCGTTCGTGCAGAAGCAGGCCGATCGATCCACCTTCGAGCAGTCGTACCTGCACGACAAGTTCCGCAATCTGGACGGATGGCAGAAATCGGCGCGCGCCAGAGTGCTTCAGCACCTCTTCTACGAGCCGCTCCCCATCGCGCCCGCCGCTGACGTGATCCGGCGCGAAGATCGCAGCGACTACGTCGAAGAGTACTTGACGTTCAACACGTCGCCCGATCTGCGAGTGCCGGCCTATCTGCTCGTTCCCAAGGGTGCGACGCGTCCGTTGCCTGCGGTTCTACTGCTGCATTGCCACGGCGGCGTCTACCTCTGGGGCAAAGAGAAAGTCGTCGAGCAGGAGAACGAGCATGCGGTGCTGCGCGAGTTCAAGCAGCAGCTCTACGAAGGGAAGAGCGTCGCGAACGAGCTCGTTCGACGCGGATACGTCGTGCTGACGATCGACATGTTCTATTGGGGCGAGCGGCGCATGCTGCTCGACGACGATCCTCCGTCGTTCCGCGATCCCCGGAGCATGACGAGAGAGGACATCAGCGCGTTCAACCGCCGATCGCAGCAGTCGGAGTCGCTCGTCGCACGCAGCCTGCTCGCCGCCGGCATCACATGGCCCGGCGTCATGCTGTGGGACGATCGCCGGAGCCTCGACTATCTCGCCGCGCGCCCGGAGGTCGATCCGCGCCGCCTCGCATGCGTGGGCCTGTCGGTCGGCGGCTATCGCAGCTTCGTGCTCGCGGCGCTCGATCCGCGGATCAAAGCCGCCGTCGACGTTGGCTGGATGTCGTCCTTCGGCACGCACATACGGCGCCACATCGTGAACTCGATCGGCCTCACCTTTCACATCGCCGGCCTGTATCGGTACCTCGATCTGCCGGATCTTGCCGCGCTCATCGCTCCGCGGTCGCTGTTCGTGATCAATGGCTCGAGAGATCAACTCTTCCCGCCCGAAGGTGTGCGAGCGGCATTCGAGAAGATCGAGCGGTGCTTCCGCAAGGCAGGAGTGGCGGATCGCCAGCGATGCCGTCTCTACGACGCGCCGCACGAGTTCAACGTCCGAATGCAGGCGGACGCGTGGGAGTGGCTCGAACGGAACGTGTAGCCCGATTCGGGCGTGAAGCGTGACGCTCGTCCGTACCCCGATTGGACGGTCTTGGCCCTGCGACGAGGGGGTTCGCCCCTTCGCGCTGGATGCCCGCGCGGCGCGCTCGTACGCTCCTGCCGACATGTTCTCAGGAGGTATTCTGATGCGCAGCAACCCCGTGAGCGGATGGATCCTCGTGTGCGTCGTCGGCATCGCGATCGGCGCCGGCGCGCCGCCGCTCCTCGCGCAGACGAAGGCGGCAGCCGACAAAGTTCCCATCACCACGTCGTCCGAGCAGGCACGGAAGCTGTATTTGCAGGGACGCGATCTCGCCGAGAAGCTCCGCGCGACGGACGCGCGCAAGTTCTACGAACAGGCCGTCGCCGCCGACAGGAACTTCGCGCTCGGCTATCTCGGTCTCGCCAACACGTCCGGGACCAACAAGGAGTTCATCGACGCGTTGACGCGCGCGGCGTCGCTCGCGGGCCAGGTCAGCGAAGGGGAGCGCCAGATGATCCTCGCGCAGGAGGCGGGGCTGAAGGGCGATCCGGCCGGGGTGCTCTCGCACTACAACGAGCTCGTGCGGCTGTTTCCCAACGACGAGCGCGTACGAACGCTGGTCGGCAACGTGTACTTCGGACGGCAGGACTACGACGCCGCGATCAAGCACTTCGTGCGCGCGACGGAAATCAATCCGTCGTTCTCGCAGCCGTACAACCAGATGGGTTACGCGTATCGCTTCCTCGAGAAGTACAGCGAAGCGGAGAGCGCGTTCAAGAAATACACGCAGCTGATTCCGAAAGATCCGAATCCGTATGACTCGTACGCCGAGTTCCTGATGAAGGTCGGGCGCTTCGCGGAGTCGATCAAGATGTACGAGAAAGCACTCGCGATCGATCCGAACTTCGTGGCGTCGTACGTGGGCATCGGCAACGATCATTTGTACATGGGCCATCCCGATCAGGCGCGCGCCGCTTTCGCCAAGCTTGCGGCGATCGCGCGGAACACCGGCGAGAAGCGTCAGGCGCACTTCTGGACGGCGGCCGCCTACGTGCACGAGCGCGCGACCGACAAGGCGATTCAGGAGATGAAAGCGTCGTACGCGCTCGCAGAAGCGGAACGGGACGGCGGCTCGATGTCCGGCGATCTGAATCAGATCGCGGACATCCTTCGCGAGGCGGGACGGTTCGACGAGGCGGCCGCGAAGTACCGCGAGTCCGTCGACGCGATCGCCGCGGCTCAGGTGCCGGACTCGGTGAAGGCGGCAACGCGGCGGAACGCGATCTTCGAGGAGGGACGGCTCGCCGTCGCGGCCAACGATCTCACAACGGCGAAAGCCAGGTCTGCCGAGTATGCGAAACAGGTTGCGGTGAAGAACGTACCGTTCGAGGTACAGCAGCAGCACGAGCTTGCCGGTCTGATCGCGCTCGCGGAGAAGCGCGGCGCCGCGGCGGTCCAGGAATTCAAGTCCGCGAACCAGCAGGATCCGCGGATCCTGTATCTGACGTCGCTCGCGCTGCGCCAAGCAGGCGATACGGCCGGCGCGTCGGCAATGGCCGCGAAGGCCGCGAAGTTCAACGGGCTGAACTTCAGCTACGCGTACATCAAGGAGAAGGTGGGAAAGGAGTTCGGATCTTTTTGAAGGCCGCCGCGCGTCATCGCCGCCAGCGTATCACTCGCTCCTCAATGCGGCGGACGCGTCGAGCCGCGCCGCCCGCCGCGCGGGTACGAAAGTCGCGACGACAATGACGATCGTCAACGCCAACGGAACGAGGGTGAACGTGATCGGATCCGCGGGCGAGAGCCCGAGCAGCAGGCCCGCCATGGCGCGGGCGAGCGCCATCCCGCCCGCGAGACCCATCACGAGCCCGATGAGACCGAGGCGTGCGCCGTCACGCATCAGGTGCGCCAACACGCCTCGCGGCGTCAGCCCCAACGCGACACGCACGCCTATTTCGCGCGTGCGGTCGGCGACGCTTCTCGCCACCAGGGCATAGAGGCCGATCGACGAAATGAGCAGTGCGAGGAGCCCGAAGAAGCTTGCCACGGCGACACCGCTGCGCGATGCGCCGAAGCCATTCGCAACAGCTTGCTCCATCGTCATGGCGCCGAACGATGGCAGCGAGGGATCGATGCCGCCAATCACTTCACGAAGGCGGGCGAGCATTCGACCGGGCGTGTCGCGTGTGTGGACGACGAGTGTTTCCCAGTCGCGATAGCGCTGCTTCAGCGGCAGGTAGGCCCGGCGCGTGGTGACTTCGCCGACGGCTGCGAACTTCGCGTCGGCGACGACGCCGACAACCGTGACGTCGGGACCGGACGCGCTGCCGTAGCGCGCGCGCTGGCCGACCGCGCTCTTCCCCGGCCACAGCCGATTCGCGAGGGAGTCGCTGACGATCATGACGAGCGGCGCCTCGCCGCCGTCGTGAGTCGTGAAGTCGCGGCCGCTCTGGAGCCGGACGCCGAGCGCCGGAATGAACTCGTCGGCGACGAAGGTCGCTTGCGCGAAGACCGTTCCGTCCCTGGTATTCGCCAGCCCGTCGACGTAGAAACGAACGCCGCGATCGTGAGTGTCGAACGGCGACGGATACGCGAAGCTCGCCGCGAGAACGCCGGGAAGCAGACGCGTTCTCCGCAGCACTTCGTCGTAGAACTGCAGCCCTCGTGCCTGGTCGTACCCTTGAAGGCCGACGTTCATCGAAATCACAAGCCGATTGCGCGGCTCGAACCCGAGGTTCACGGCGTCCGCCATCGTCAGGCTGCGCACGAAGAGCGACGCGGCGATCAGCAAGATCACCGACAGCGCGAGCTGGCTGACGACCAGCACGCTCCTCGTTCGCGAGGGGCGCTCCGCGCCTGACTGCCTCAGGCCGAGCCCGCTGATGGACGAGGGGACCAGTCTGGATCGGCCGGCACGCACTGCCGGAATCATGCCGAAGAGCACGATCGCAGCGACCGCGATCGCGCTCGTGAAGAACATCACGCGGATGTCCGCCGTCGGCGCGAGGCCGACCTGGAACGGAAACTTCGGCGAGAGGTACGGCTCCAGCGGTGACGCGAGGCGCATCGCCGCGACGCCGAGCGCAACGCCGGGCGCAGCGACCAGCAGCGACTCGACCAACAGTTGCCGCGTCAAGCGGCTTCTCGAGCAGCCGAGCGAGAGCCGGATGGCGATCTCTCGAGCTCTCGACGCGGTCCGCGCCAACTGCAGCACCGCCAGATTCGCGCAGATGATCAGCAGGACGATCAACGATCCGACAACGCCGAGCGCCGAGGCCAGCATCAGAACGCGCGGCTTGACGATCGCCGGATTCTCGAAGCCGACCGTTGCCGGGAGCAGGCTGACGCCGACATCCGTATTGGACGCGGGATACGCGGCTTCGAGCTGCTTCGCGAACTCGGCGGCGACGGCCTGCGCGCGTTCGAGATCGAAGCCGGGCTTGAGTCGTCCGAACACGAGCAGCGGACCGCCGCCGCGCCCGTGCAGCAGTCTCGGCGTGCTTGGCTGAACGACCGGCTGCATGCCGATCGGAACCCAGAGCTCGGGCCAGAATGCCAGCAGCCGCATGCCTCTGAATCCACGCGGCGCGACGCCGGTCACGACGAACTCGCTGCCGTTGATGCGGATCGCTCGCCCCGCGATGTTCGGATCGCCCTGAAACCGGCGCTGCCACGCGTCGTAGCTGAGGACCGCGAAAGGATTGCCTCCTTGCGGCGCGTCGTCGGCGGTGAAGAAACGTCCGATCGCAGGGCGGACGCCGAGGACCGAGAAGAAATCCTCGGTCACGATCTCGGCCCAGACCATGTCGCCGGCGGCGGTCCCGGCAACGAGCGGCACGACGAGATTCACGGGAGCGCCGGTCATCGCCGCGGCTCCGGCGAAGGCGCCGCTCCGGTCGCGGAAGTCGATGAAGTCGTCGTAGCCGAAGCCGCCGGTGTTGCCGGTCTTGGCGTCGCGCGTGAAGAGCGCCGCGAGCTCCTCGGGCACGTGTGCCGGCACGGGACGGAACAGCATGCTGTTGACGTACCCGAAGACGATCCCGTTCACGCCGATGCCGAGACCCAGCGTGAGCGTGACGGCGAGAATGAAGCCAGGATTGCGGCGCATTCCCTGGACTGCGGAGCGCACGTCCGCGCGCAGATCGTCGAACCAGCGCGCTCCGCGCTCGTCGCGCATCGCCTCGCGATGGCCCTCGATCGCGCCGAATGCGAGGAGCGCCCGGCGCCGCGCGTCGGCAGGCGGGACGCCTTCGCCGATCAGACGCTTGGTTTCCGTCTCGAGGTGAAACTGGAACTCTTCCTCGAGGCGCGCCTCCGCGGCACCGGGCCGCAGGATCGACCGTGCGCGGGCCGCCAGCCCTTTCCATGCACTCATTTACCCCTCGACGATGAGGCTGATGGCCTGAGCGAAGCGCTTCCACTTGTCGAGCTGCTGGCCGAGCTCGCGGCGGCCCCGGTTGGTGATGGAGTAGTAGCGGGCGCGGCGGTTGTTCTCGGTCGTCCGCCACGCGCTCTCGATGTCACCGCGGTGCTCGAGCCGCTGAAGGGCGGGGTAGAGCGATCCCTGGTTGACGTCGAGGCGTCCCTTGGACAACTGCTGAATGCGCGCGCCGATGCCCCAGCCGTGCATCGACTCGAGCGACAGCGCTTTGAGGATGAGGAGATCGATGCTGCCGCGCAGCGGATCCGGTTCGGTGTTGCGGCGTGACGGCATCGACCTCTCTTCTCTTTGAGTCGAGAGGAGTGTACGCGCGCCGTCCTCTAGAAGTCAAGAGAAGGAGCACGCGCAAAGTGGCGTATAAGGGGCCATGCGCGGGGTGACATGCGATGTCTGAAATCTTCATCTCATGGTCGAAGGATCGAAGTTTGTTGTTCGCGAAGGCGCTTCGACAGCTGATGGTCGAGGTATTGATCGATCCGGCGAACACGTTGCCTGCGCAGATCAAGCCTGGCGAGCATCTGGTCTCACTCTCCGAAGATTTGCCAAAGGGAGGCAGCTGGTTTCAGAGCCTCGCACGCCTTCTCGAGAAGGCTCGAACGGGCATCATCTGCGTGACGCCGGAGAACCGTGCCTCACCGTGGTTACTCTTCGAAGCGGGCGCGCTCATCCGGTGCGACGTCGAGGTCGCGCTGTTCCCGGTATTGCTCGATCTTCCTCCCGCTGCGATTGACGGCCCGTTGGGGCTGGTACAGGCGACGTTGATCCAACGCGATCCGGCCGCCATCAAACGAGAAACGCTCCAACTCCTCACCCGTGTGACGGGCCACGTCAACGATGTCCGGGAAAGGAAGAACGAGACGCCCAGGATTCAGATAACGCCGCCGGCCCAAGAAACACCCACGAGTGGTCCCGCACCCGGGCCGGATCCCTGGACTGACTTCGCCGCTGCCGTCCTCAAGATCCAGTCCGCGTCGGTCGTCTCGATTTTCGATCGCTTTCCCCAGCTCTTCGAGCGCAAAACCTTCCAGGAGCCGTTCAACGACTGCGCGGATCAACGCTGGTTGGATCGCTATGCTGGCGCACGGATCGCGCGCGACGAGATGGAGCGGCACAAGGACGGAATCCGGGCGGCGCTTCCGCCAGGTGCGCAGCTCGCCTACGACCGCCTCAGCGCCGCGGTGGACAGCTACGCCATGGCAATCGGCGGGCAGCTGATCACCGAGCGCGAGTTCGGACGCGATCATGACGGACGCCTCGGCGACAAAGAGGGCCGGCTCGCCGTATGCGAGCGGCGCCGCAGGGAGATCCGCGCCGCTTACATGCGGCTTCGCGATCCGATTCCACCAGTATTCGACGATGCGCGCATCTATGAGGAGCTGTCGGACCTCGAGGAGCGGAAGATGCGGCTCATCCACCCGCTCGAGCAGCGTCTAGATGCCGCGCGCGCGAATCCCTCGCTCGACCCGGTCGTTCACGAGTGGCAACTGACGCGGGCCGCGACCAGTCCCTGGATCTACGACCGTCTCGTCTTCTACATGCACTCGGCGCGGGCCGATGACGCTCTCACGTTTCAGAACTTGATCGATGGCCTCGAACGCGAGATCAGCTTGCTCGAGTCCCGCGACCAACCGGCAACGCTCGTCGGACTCTACTATGCGTTGGAGGCCGTCGAGACACGCGGCGCCGACAAGGCGGAGACGAAACGGTTCCACGATCTTCTCGACCGTGTCGTCGCCAGGATCGAGAGCTGGAACCGGCCGCCCGACGCCACCACTGGTGCAGACAGCGTCGATGCCAACCGCAAAATCAGACGGATGGTGGAACGGTTGCGAGGGGCGGACTCGCGCGAGTAAAGCCCGCCCGCGACACGAATCGATTCTCTCTCACCGCGCTCGAATCGGACCGATGCGTAGGGTTCACATTTCCTGGACGGGCGAGGTCTTTGCGAGCTTCGATAACGCCGATCGGCGGTATCGCGCGATCTTGGACTGCCTCGTCGAGAACATGCGCTATGCGCACCTCGGAGGGGCGACGGGTCATCTTCTCGACGTTTCGGTGAGAGAAGGCGATATCGACTCGAGCCTGACGCCGGACAACGTCATGCGGTTGATAAGGAAAAGGATCGCCGGCGCCAGCTCGCTTGTCGTTCTGATTGGGCTGAATACGAAACACAGGAAGTTTGTGGACTGGGAGATTGCGGCGGCGCTAGAGGAAGAGTGCGCAATCAGCGGACTCGTTCTTCCGACGGTGCCGACCGACGAATGTGACGACTATTTTCCGCTGCGCTTTCTCGATAACTGCCGCTCCGGGTACGCGAGCAGATACATGTGGGATGACGTTTATCGCGATCCCGACAGGCTGTTTTCCGCATTGTTCACACATCACGACCACGACGAACAGCACCTGCGGTTGATTCGGAATGAGCGTCCCTCGTTGCGAAGGAATCAAACCCGCCGTACGGCTCCGCCAGATCGTGTCGTGGAGCCTCCACCGGTAGTCGACGCGCCAGTTCCAGGAGGTTTCGCGCAGCGCCTTCGGCGCTTGCTGAGGCGTTCCGGGACTCCGCTCGCCGACATCGTGAAGCGGACGGGCGTGTCAGAGGATCTCTATACGGATCTCGACAAGGACGAGAATCGGAAATTCGACTGTCCAATCGGCGTACTAATGACCGTTGCAGCGCACTGGAATCTCAGCATGTTGGAGTTGCTGGTCCCGAATCACGTCCAGTGGCCGGTTGTCACGATCGGTTTCCCTGAGTTGTGCGCAAGGCTCCATGCGCTCTTTGAAGAACAGGCTTGTGCGGCAGCGCGACTCAATGAATCGGACTGGAACCTGACGTACTTTCGTGACAACCCCTCCGAGGAAGCGCTGCTTCAGTACCCAGTAGCATTCCTTTTGGACGTGTGTCGCTGTCTGATTCTCGATTGGCGTTCTGTCATCCCGCGATTGCACAGTCCACTCCCTAGCTGGAGGCACGATCCCGGCTTCTTGATAACCAGGTTGGACGCGGACCGAGAGGACTGGTACCCGAGCGCCGGCCGAGAAGCGTGGCGAATTGCCTCCGGAACAGCCTGGAACTGGAATTGGGTCAGAAGGTAGAACGTTACGCCGGTTTCGCCCCAAAACTGTTCAGTGTAGGTCGATGGGAACGCGGATCTCGCGGATGCCGCGGATTTCGCGGATCCGAGAACCTCGTGGGCGTAGGCTATTCGGTTTGCCACCCACCACCCAGCGCGCGATACAACTGGACGACCGCGAGCAGCTCGTCGCGCGTCGTCTGCGCGAGCCGCAGCTCGGCGTCGAAGAGATCGCGATCCGCGTCGAGGGCGTTCAACAGCGTGTCGATGCCGCCCTCGTACCGGACGTACGACATGCGCGAGCGATCGCGCAGCGTGGCGGCGAGCTGCTCTTGCTTCGCGCGAATCTCACGCACCTTCTGATACTGAATGAGCGCGTCGGACACCTCGCGGAACGCTCCTTGAATCGTCCGCTCGTACTGAATCAGCGCGATCTGTTGTTGCGCTTCCGCGAGTCGTACGTTCGATCTCAGCCGCCCGGCGGTGAAGACCGGCTGCGTCACTTGAGGCACGAACTGCCACACGCGTGCGGGACCCGTGAACAGGCTCGAGAGTTGGTCGCTCTGGAATCCGAGCAGACCCGTGAGCGAAATGCGCGGGAAGTAGGCAGCCTTCGCGGCGCCGATAATCGCGTTCGCCGCGACGAGATTCTGCTCGGCCGCGCGAATGTCCGGGCGGCGATCCAGGAGCGACGAGGGCAGTCCTGCCGGAACGGCGGGCGGTTGCACCTGCTCGGTCAGCGTGCGATTTCGTGGCACGGCGCCAGGCGCCCCGCCGAGTAGAAAACTGATCTGATTCTCGGTCTGCTCGATGAGCTGCTCGAGGTTCGGCACCACTTGCGCCGCCGCGTACACCAGCTGCTCGCCTGTTCGCACGTCGAGCAGCGTGCCGAGTCCGCCGCGCTCGCGGCTCTGAATCAGCTTCAGCGAATCCTCGCGAACCGACAGCGTGCGCCTGGCAATCGCCAGCTCCATGTCCAACTCGAGCAGATTGAAATACGCGCTTGCGACGTCCGCCACCAGGACGCTGGTCACCGCTTTGCGCGTCTCCTCGCTGGCGGCGAGATCGGCGCGAGCAGCTTCCGTCGCCCTGCGCAGGCGGCCCCACAGATCCAGCTCGAACTGAGAGAGTCCGACGGATCCGCCGCCAAAGGTCCTCGTTTGATCGACGCCTGGCGGAAGCGGAAACGATCCGCTTGCGGCGGAGCGCGCGGTCGTGACGGATGCGCCCGCCTGGATCGTCGGGAACTGATCCGCCCTAGTGAGGCCGAGGTTCGCGCGCGCCGCCTCGACGCGCGCCGCGGCCTCTCGCAGATCGTGGTTCTGAGCGAGCGCCTTCCGAATCAGCTCCTGCAGTCGCGTATCGTTGAAGACGTCGAACCACTTCGAATCGGCCAGCGACGCGCCGTCCGGAGCTGGACTTCGGTCAGCGCGAAACGTCGTCGGCGTCGAGACCACGGGACGACGATAGTTCGGTCCGACCGTGCAGCCGGCGACGGACGCCGTGACGACTAGCATCGCAAGGAGTTTGGTCTTCATGCGTGCGCTCCTTCGTGCACACCGCTCAGGGCAGGCACCGTGTCGTCGCTCGTCTGGGCGACGTGCCGCCGCGCCACGAGCACATAAATCGCCGGCACGACGAACAACGTGAACAGCGTGCCGATGATCATGCCGCTGACCAGCATGATCCCGATGCTGTTGCGGGCGCCTGCGCCAGGTCCCGTCGCGGTGACGAGCGGAAAGTGACCCGCGACCGTTGCCGCCGTCGTCATCAGAATCGGACGCAGCCGCGTGCCCGCCGCCTCGATGACCGCGGTCAGCTTGTCGGCGCCCGTCTCCTGCAGGTGATTCGCGAACTGAACGATCAGGATTCCGTTCTTCGACACCAATCCGACCAGCGTGATCAATCCGATCTGGCTGTAGATGTTCAACGTCGTCAAACCCAGGAACGAGAACATCAGAGCGCCGGAGACCGCGAGCGGCACCGAGCCGGCGAGGATGATGAACGGATCGCGGAAGCTCTCGAACTGCGCGGCGAGCACGAGGTAGATCAGAATCCCTGACAGCAGGAACGTTCCGAGGAATTTGCTGCCTTCGGTCCGGAGCTGCCGCGATTCGCCCGCGTAGTCGATCGTGAAGCCCTGCGGCAGCATCGCGCGCGCTTCGCTCTCCAGGAACCCGAGCGCCTGGTCGAGCGGGACCGGCGGCGGAATGACGCCCTGAATGCGGACCGCGTTCAACTGCTGAAACTTCTTCAGCTCTCTGGGCTCCGCCGTTGTCTGCAGGTGCGCAAACGTCGACAGCGGCACGAGCTTGTCGTCCGAGCCGGTGATGTACATTTGCGAGAGCTGGTCCGGCGTCAGTCGTTCCGTCCGCTTGACCTGCGGGATCACCTTGTAGCTGCGGCCCTGAATGCTGAACCGGTTGACGTAGTCACCGCCGAGCAGCGTGGACAGATCGCGGCCCGCCTGACTCAGGTCGACGCCCTGCGAGCGCAGCTTGTCGCGATCGAACACGACTTCGGCTTGAGGTTGATCGAACTTGACGTCCGCATCCGCGAAGATGAAGAGTCCGCTCGCGAACGCTTTCGGTACGAGCTGGTTCGCGAACTCGCGGAGTTGAGCCGGTTCGGCCGCTGACGCGATCACGAGATCGACGGGGAAGTCGCCTCCGCCGGGAAGCGGTGGCGGCGTCAACGGAATCGCGCGAATGCCGGGAATCTGCGAGAGCGGTCCGGCCACCTCCATCAACAATTGTTCCGTCGTCTTGGTTCGCTCGCTCCATGGTTTCGTCACGAAGCCGCCGAAGCCGCCGGTTGGAAACGTGAGCTGGAAGATGCTCGCCGCCTCGGGGAGCGACCGGTAGACCTCGGCGACTTGCTCCGCGAACATCTTCGTTTGATCCAGCGTCGAGTTGGCCGACGTCTGGAGCACCGAGAACACGACGCCCTGGTCTTCGTTCGGCGCCAGCTCGCGCTGCGAGAACATGTAGAACGGCACGACCAGGATTGCCACGATCGCCCACAGCACGAGGACGACGGGGCGATAGCGGAGCGTGCCCGTCAGCGCGCGCGTGTAGCCGCTGCGCAGGCTGTCGAAGCGGCGATTGATCCAGCCTGCGAAGCCGCGCTGACTCTGACCCGCCTTGAGGAGTTGCGCGCCCATCATCGGTGAAAGCGTGAGCGCGACGACGCCCGAGACAATCACCGCGCCGGCAAGCGTGAACGCGAACTCCCGGAAGAGCGCACCCGTCAGCCCGCCCTGGATTCCGATCGGCGCATAGACCGCGGCGAGCGTGATCGTCATCGCGATGATCGGCCCGACCAACTCTCTGGCCGCATCGATCGCCGCGTGAAACGGCGGCTTGCCTCCGTGAATGTGCCGTTCGACGTTCTCGACCATGACGATGGCGTCGTCCACAACGAGGCCGACGGAGAGCACGATGGCCAGCAGCGTCAGGAGATTGATCGTGAAGCCGGCGGCGAGCATCAGGAAGACCGCTCCGACGAGCGACACTGGAATCGCCACGACCGGGATGAGGACCGATCGAAACGATCCGAGGAACAAGAAGATCACGACGATGACGATGAGCAGCGTTTCGCTCAGTG
>DATBJJ010000141.1:0-129137 GCA_036556425.1 Vicinamibacterales bacterium | reverse complement strand
GATTTCGCGACATCGCGGGCCATCGGCACCTGCTGGATCTGATTGCGGGCGCAGCATCGCGGGGATCGCTTCCCCCCAGCTTGATCTTCGCCGGTCCCGAAGGCGTGGGGAAGCGCATGGCGGCGCTCGCGCTCGCGCAGTTCGTCAATTGCCTCGCGCGCAAGGATGGCGATCGCGACAGTTGCGGAACGTGCGCCGCATGCACGAGGATCGCGCGGGGCGTCCACGCGGACGTGCTCGTGATCGAGCCGGGCGAGAGCGGATCGATCAAAGTGGATCAGGTTCGCGACGCCATCGATCGCGCCGCGTACCGCCCCTTCGAGGGGCGCCGCCGGGTCGTCGTCGTGGACGATGCCGACGCGATGATGGGAGAAGCGCAGAACGCGCTGTTGAAGACGCTGGAAGAGCCGCCGAGCGCGTCGATGTTCGTGCTCGTGACGTCGAGGCCGGATATGCTGCTGCCGACGGTGCGGTCACGGTGCCAGCGGCTGCGCTTCGGCCGGATGGCGGCGCACGAGGTCGCCGACGTCCTCATGCGATCGCACGAGTACTCGCCGGCGGATGCCCATGCCGCGGCGTCCGCGGCGGACGGCAGCATTGGCGTCGCGCTCGACGGCGGACTCGAGACGTTCGCGGAAGCGCGCGATACGGCCGCCGAGGTCCTGCAGAGCGTCGCGGTGTCGAACGATCCGCGCCGCCGGCTCGAGAGCGCGAAGGTGCTCGCCGGCGCGGGCGATCGCGACGAGCTGCGGCGCCGGCTTCGCGCGCTCGCCTCGATGCTGCGCGACGTGGGCGCGCTCGGCGCGCGCGCCGACGAGCAGCACCTCGCGAACGCGGATCTCGCCGCGCCGCTCCGGCGGCTGGCGGGAACGTTGGATCGCGAGCGCGTGACACAGGCGTTCACCGCGATCGACCGCGCGCTCGACGCCATCGATCGCAACGCGAGCCCGAAGATCGTCGCGGACTGGGTAGCATTTCAACTGTAGAACGAGGCGCGCGCCTCGTTCGTTGACATAGAGGCCTCCATGAGCGACGCGCAGCCTCGCTCGTTCATCAGCGTCAAGTTCTCGCCGGTCGGCCGCACCTACACGTTTCTTCTCCCGGAGCTCGCGCTCGACGACGATCGCCGCGAGCCGGGCCCCGAGCCATCGACGCGCGCAGCGCCCGCGGCGCTCGCGCCCGGCGACAGCGTGGTCGTGCACACCGCGGAAGGCGACGCGATCGGGACGGTGACGCGATCCGTGTCGGCGCTGGCCGACCGCAAGCGGCCGCCCGAGGATTCGCCGTCACGCGTCATCCGAAAGGCGACGAAGGACGATGTCGTCGCGCGGCTGAAGCAGCAGCAGCGGGAGCAGGAAGCCCACCGCATCTGCCTGATGAAGATCCGCGAGCGCGGCCTCGCGATGAAGCTGGCGCGCGTCGAGCAGATCTTCGACGGCTCGCGGCTCATCTTCTACTACACGGCCGAAGGGCGCGTCGATTTCCGCGAGCTCGTGCGCGATCTCGCGGCGCACTTCCGCACGCGCATCGAGATGCGGCAGATTGGCGTCCGCGATGAAGCGCGCATGCTCGGCGGCTATGGCTCCTGCGGCCGCCCGCTCTGCTGCACGACGTGGCTGCAGTCGTTCGAGCCGATCTCGATCAAGATGGCGAAGCAGCAGAAGCTGAGCCTGAACCCATCGAAGTTGTCGGGGATGTGCGGCCGGCTGAAATGCTGCCTCCGGTACGAATTGCCGAACGGCAAGGGCGTGAAGCACGGCGGCTGCGCGGACGAGGGCGGCTGCGGGAGCTGCGACAATCCGACCGGTCCTGGCGGCGGGGGCGGATGCGGGTCCTGCGGGAGCGGCGGCTGCGGAACGTGCCGGCGATGAAGATCGGGATTACGGTCGGCGATCCCGCCGGCATCGGGCCGGAGATCGCCGAGAAAGCTGCCCGCGATCCGCGCGTCCTCGGGGTCTGCGACCCGATCGTCTACGGCGCGAGCGATGCCTCGATCCCCCTCGGCCGCGTCTCTGCGCGCGCGGGCCGCGCCGCGTACGACATCATCGTGCGCGCCGTCGAGGACGCGCAGCACCAACGCATCGCCGCGATCGCCACCGCGCCGATCAACAAGGAGGCGTTCGCGGCCGCCGGCCTCCCGTGGCGCGGCCACACCGATCTGCTCGGGCATCTCACCGGCGCGCGGCGGATCGCGATGATGTTCTACGCCGACTCGCTGCGCGTCGTGCTCGCGACGGTGCACATCCCGCTCGCCGACGTACCGCGCGAGCTCACGCGCGAGCGCCTCGAGGACACGATCGAACTGACCGCGTCGGAGCTGCCGCGGTTTGGATTCCCGTCGCCGCGGCTGGCCGTCGCGGGGCTCAACCCGCACGCGGGCGAGCACGGTCTGATGGGCCTCGAGGACGAGGCGGTGCTGCGCCCGGGGATCGAGCGCTGCCGCACGCGAGGGATCACGGTCGACGGTCCCTTTCCAGCCGACACCATCTTCGTCCGGGCGATGCGCGGCGAGTTCGACGCGGTGATCGCCTGCTATCACGATCAGGGACTTATTCCGGTGAAGCTCGTGGCGTTCGGCCGGGCCGTCAACGTCACGCTCGGCCTGCCGATCGTGCGCACGTCGGTCGATCACGGCACGGCGTTCGACATCGCCGGCCGGGGCGTCGCCGATCCGTCGAGCCTGGTCCACGCGGTGCTGCTGGCGGCGAACCTTGCCGCCGTTCGGACATGAGGCAGCGCAGCGTCGCGCTCGCGACGATCTCGATCGTCGCCTTCTACGCGGTGCTTGGATTGATCGTGCTGGCGCCCGAGGGCGTGTACTCGGGCGACATCGGCGTGAAGTTCGTGCAGGCGCAGGCGCTCGTCGAGCGGCGCTTCACCAGCCTCGACATCCCGTATCCCGGCGAGTTCCTCGATCCCCGCCATTCGTTCTCGCCGCTCCAGCGGCCGTTCTTCATGAGACCCCACGGCGAGACGCAGGCGATCTTCCCGCCCGCGTCGGCGGTGCTGCAGGCCGTCGGCGTCGCCGTCGCCGGCTTCCGCGGCATGATCGCGCTGTCGATCGCCGGTGCTGCGGTCGCACTCGTCTGCGCGGGCCTGCTGGTGCCGAGCTCCCAGCGCCTGGCGGTGATCGTGGCCGTGGGCCTCGCCGGCCCGCTGTGGTTCTATGCCGTCAATGCTTCCGAGCATGCGCCCGCGATCGCGTTCGGGACGGCGGCGTTCGCCTGGGCGCTGCGATCGCCGCCGGCATCGCTCGCGACCGGAAGCGCCCCACTCGTGTCCGGTGTGCTGGTCGGCGCCGGCGCCGCGCTGCGCGACGAAGTCGTACTGCTCGTGCCGGGTTTGCTGCTGGTGTTCTGGCTTCGAACCCGCGATCGGCGGGTGCTGGCGCGCGTGATTGCCGGCGTCGTCGCGCCGCTGGTGGCCTCGGCGATCGTCGAGATCTGGTGGTTCAACCGTCCGGCGGCCGCGCACCTGCGCCATGCCGTGCACATGCTGGAGAGCGCCCTGCATCTGACCAGGTCGCCGAACCTCGACGTGCCCGTGCTCGAGCAGTTCACGATGCGCGAACGCTACGATACGGTCGTCATCTACTGGCTCCTCGGCCGCGGTTCGGACGGACAGGTGGCGGTGTTCGTGCTCGGCCTGCTCGCCGCGCTCGTCGTACGCTGGCGCTGGCGATCGTCGATCGGACTCCTGGTGTGGCTGGCGGCGATCGCGGCAACGGCGGCGGGCGATGTGTGGGAAGTGCTGACCGCGCCCAAGTGGCTCGCCGGGCTGATTCGCGTCTCACCTTTCGTCGTCTGCGCGCTGTTCCCGCATGCCCCAGGCGACAAGGAGCGCGGGTCCGGATCGCGACTCGACGATCCGTTCCCCGCTGTGGCGCTCGCGACGACGGCTGTCTACCTGGTGATTGCGTTCGCGGGCGTCGACACCAGCGGCGGCAAATCGCTCGGGCCGAGGCTGCTCCTGCCGCTGCTGCCGCTGCTGTCGGCGTCGGCGGTGATGATCGTCGCGTCGCATCTGCGCTCGACGCTGGCGGTCGATCGACTGGTCGGCTATCTCGGCGCGGCGCTCGTCGCCGCCGCGATTGTCATACACTTGGGAGGCACCATCCCGGCGTACAAGCAGCGCAATGCGGATGACGCCTCGGCCGTGCTCGCCGTGGCGGCCGCGGCGGAGCGAATCGTCGTGTCCGACGACATGCACACGGCGCAGATGCTGTTTCCGCTCTACGATCGCAAGATTGTGCTGCTGGCCGACAGCGTCGCGCGCGCCGCCGCGCTTGGCGAAGTGCTCGACGGGCAGCGTTTCGGCCCCGTCCTGCTCGTGACCCGCAATCCCGAGACGCCGGTGGCGCTGCCGCCGTTGAAGCTGGCGCGGACCGAACAGCTCGGTCGGATGATCGTGCAGACCTGGTCGCGCTAGGACATAGGTTCGAGGATGGCAATTCGTTGAAGAAGACCGAGCGCGAGCTGGCGCAGCAGAACATCGCCGAGAACCGCAAGGCGTTTCACGACTACCTGATCGTGGACACCTACGAGGCGGGCGTGGTCCTGCAGGGCACCGAGGTCAAGGCGATCCGCGAGGGCAACGTCAATCTGCGCGACAGCTTCGGCCGCGTCGAGGACGGAGAAGTCTGGATCTACAACGTCCACATCAGCCCCTACAGCCATCGCGGCTACAGCGACCACGAGCCGACGCGCCGCCGCAAGCTGCTGCTGCACCGCCAAGAGATCCGCAAGCTGATTGGCAAGACCGTCGAGCGCGGGATGACGCTCGTGCCGACGCGGATGTATTTCAAGGACGGACGCGTCAAGATCGCCATCAGTCTCGCGAAGGGCAAGAAGGCGCACGACAAGCGCGAGACGATCAAGCGCCGCGAGGCGGACCGCGAGACGCGCGCCGCCGTCAAGGAACGGCAGCAGCGCCGGTAGCGCGGGACGGATATGGTAGATTGATACGTTTTTTTACTGGAGGATAGGCGCCTGATGAAAGGCAACCGTTCGATATTCATCGCGATCGCCGTCGTGGCCGTGCTCATCCTGGGTTGGTGGCTGATCCGGAGGGGCAGCGAGCAGGGCGCGATCGATCTCTTGGCTCGCTTCGACGCCGCGGAGAAAAAGCCCAATCAGGACGTCTTCAAGATCGAGGACGTGACCATCAACGGCGAGACGAAGCGATCCGTCACAATCACGCCGGTCGTGGGCAGCCGCATGATCTTCAAGACCCGCGTGCCGGACGACGGGTGGCTGCGCGTGTTCTTGGGGCTGAAGCCGGAGGCGTGGACCCAGGAAGGCGACGGCATCCGCTTCATGGTGCTCGTGTCGGACGGCCGCGCGTCCGACGAGCTCTTCACGCAGGACGTCAACCCTTACGCCAATCAGAACGATCGCAAATGGACGCCGGTGATGGTCGATCTCTCGCCGTATGCCGGCGAGGAAGTCGATGTGATCTTCAATACGTACGGCAGCCGTCCGCGCCAGCCGGGCGACATCCGAAACGATTTGGCGGTCTGGGGCGCGCCGGAGATAGTGGTGCGCTAATCGAGTTGCACTCGGCAATCCGCAACCGGCAATCTGCAATGCACGTCCCGCTGCTGGACCTGAGCGCGCAATACGCGCCGATCAGGGACGAGCTGCTCGCGGCCATCACGCGAGTGTGCGACAGCCAGCGCTTCATTCTCGGTCCCGAGGTCGACGCGCTCGAGCAGGAGCTCGCGGCATCGCTCGGCGCCGCCGATGCCATTGCCGTGTCGTCGGGAACCGACGCGCTGCTCGTCGCGTTGATGGCGCTCGGCATCGGTCCGGGCGACGAAGTCATCACGAGCACGTTCTCGTTCTTCGCGAGCGCTGGATCGATCGCGCGTCTCGGCGCGACGCCCAAGCTGGTCGACATCGATCCGATTACCTACAACCTCTCGCCCGATGGCGTGGCCGGCGCGCTGACGCCGCGAACGAAGGCGATCGTGCCGGTTCATTTGTACGGCCTCGCGGCGGACATGGATCCGCTGCTGGCGATCGCCGCGCGCGCGGACGTGCCGGTCGTCGAGGACGCGTGCCAGGCGATCGGCGCGACGTACAAGGGCCGTCAGGCGGGATCGATGGGGATCGCCGGCTGCTTCTCCTTCTTTCCCAGCAAGAACCTCGGCGGGTTCGGCGACGGCGGGCTCGTGACGGCGAACGATCGCGCGCTTGGCAGCCGGATCCGTTTGCTGCGGAACCACGGCGCCGAGGCGCGCTACTACCATCAGCAGATCGGCGGCAACTTCAGGCTCGACGCGCTTCAGGCGGCCGTGCTTCGCGTGAAGCTCCCGCACCTCGCGCGCTGGACCGCGATGCGGCGCGCGAACGCCGACCGCTATCGTCAGCTGTTCGCCGCCGCGATCGATCCGAGCGACATCGTCCTGCCGATCGAACCCGCGGATCGGTTTCACATCTACAACCAGTTCGTCGTGCGCCTGCGCTCGCGCGACGCGGTGCGCCGCTACCTGACCGAGCATGGCATCGGGACCGAGATTTACTATCCCGTGCCGTTTCACCTGCAGGAGTGCTTCGCGTCGCTCGGATACTCGCGGGGCGACTTTCCGGAAGCGGAGGCGGCGGCGGCATCCGTGCTGGCGCTGCCCGTTTTCGGCGAGCTCACCGGGCCGCAGCAGCAGGCGGTCGTTCAGACGATCGCCGACGCGCTGCGCGCCGTCCGATGAATCATCCCAACCGCGTCGTCATCACGGGCGCTGCCGGCCAGCTCGGATCGGCGATCGCCGCGCGGTTCTCCGAAACGTGCGAGGTGTTCTCGCTGACGCGCGCCGAGCTCGACATCGCCGACGAGAGGGCGGTGATGGAGCGGATGAAGACGATCGCCCCTGACGCGGTGATCAATTGCGCGGCGTACAACGCGGTCGATCTGGCGGAAGACGTGCCGGCGGACGCGATAGCGGGAAACGCAGTTGGCGTTCGCGCGTTGACGCGCGCCGCGGCCGAGACCGGCGCAACGCTCGTGCACTACGGTACAGACTTCATATTCGATGGCGCCTCGGATCGCCCGTACACCGAAGACGATCCTCCGCATCCGCTCGGTGTCTATGGCCTGTCGAAGCTGCTCGGGGAATGGATGGCGCTCGACGCGCCCTCGTCGTACGTGCTCCGGGTCGAGAGCTTGTTCGGCGGCCATCCGGCGAAGAGCAGCATCGACAAGATTCTCGTGAACATCGAGAACGGCGAGCCGGTCCGAGCGTTCGAGGACCGCACGGTCACGCCGAGCTACGTCGCCGACGTCGCGGCGGCGACCGAAGCGATTCTCGCGAAGCGCCCGGCGCCCGGCGTGTACCACTGCGTGAACAGCGGCGTCACGACATGGGTCGGCGTCGCGGAGACGGCCGCGCGGCTGTTGAACTGCAAGGCGACGATCCTCCCGACGCGCAGCGACGCGCACAATTTGCGCGCGCGGCGTCCGCGCAACTGCGCTCTCTCGAATCAGAAGCTCGCGAGCGCCGGCATTCCCATGCCGACCTGGCAGGAAGCGCTCGAGCGATACGTGCGCCTCAGTCGTGATTGACGATCGCGCCGACGTGCTCGCCGATCGCCAGGCATGACGTGAGGCCAGGCGAATCGATCCCGGAGACTTGCACGAGCGCGGGCACGTTCGCGTCGCGTCCGATCAGGAAATCTCTGAACGACTCGGTCGCGGGATGGAGCTTCGGACGAATGCCGCTGCCCGCGAGGCGCAGGTCCTTCGCCTCGAGGCCTGGAAGAAGCTGCCGGACCGGTTGCACGAAATCCTCGACGGTCAGTCGGTTCTCCTCGTAGTCGTCTTTCCGCGTCTGATACCGCGCGGTGGGTCCGAGCAGCACCGATCCCCACGTCGTCTTCGTCGCGTGCACGCCGAGGCCGTGTCCCGTCAGGTGGGGCAGCGGATAGATGAGGCCGTTGACCATGTACCGCTTCGACGGCGTGAGCTCGACGTACTCGCCGCGGCACGGATAGATCGTGAACGTCTGTCCGCCGAACATCGCCGACACATCGTCCGCATAGAGCCCCGCGCAGTTGACGACCGTTGCCGCCCGAATACTCTCGCCGGGCGTGCGAACAACTAACATGTCGCCGGCGCCATCGCCCCCGATGACGGGACTGCCGACCACGATCATCACGCCGCGCGACTCGCACAGGTGCTTCAACGTGCGCACCAGCGTTTCGGTCTCGACAATGCCGGTCGATCCCGACCAGAGCGCGCGAGTGGGCTTCGCGAACGGCTCGCGCGCGCGGACGAAGTCCTCGTCGACCAGCGCGAGCTCTTCGACGCCGTTCGCGGTCCCGAGCCTCCACAACGCCTCGAGCTCTTCGAGCGCGGCCGCTTCGTCCGAACGGCCGCTCGGCACGATCAGTTTTCCGCAGCGAACGTGCGGGACTCCATGCGTCGCGCAGAATTCGTAGAGCTGACGTCGTCCGCGTATCGACAACTCCGCTTTGAGCGTGCCGGTCGGATAGTAGATGCCGGCGTGGAGCACGCCGCTGTTGTGCGTGCTCGTCTCGATGCCGAGTCGAGGGTGCCGCTCCAGCAGACACACGGATCGATTCTTCGCGGCGATCTCCGCCGCGCAGGCGAGGCCTACGACCCCGCCGCCAATCACGACGCAATCGATGTCAGTCATGCGTGCTTCGCTGCCGGCGGACGATGCGCTTCATCAGCGCGAGCCGCGCGCGGAGTCCGACGAACACCAGCGGGCTCAGGAGCTGCGCGGCGGGACCTGCGTGTTTGCGGTACAGACGGTACGCGCTGCGATGAAACGCTTCGAGCGACGCGTCGGCGGCATGCCGGCTGCTGCGGCCGCCGATGTGCGTCGCGCCGGCGGACGGCAAGTAGATCGTGCGCCAACCCGCCTGCTTCAAGCGGCGGCAGAAGTCGGCGTCCTCCCAATACAAGAAGAACCCTTCGTCCATGCCGCCGATCGCGTTGAACGCTTCGCGCCGGACGAGCATGCACGCGCCGGAGACCCAATCGACCTCGACCGCCGACGCGATCGACGGATCGCGCGCGGGAAGATTGCGGCGCGACATGGGATTCCCCGGCAGCACGCGCGTCAGCCACGAGCTGCGGCCCGCGATCGCCGTCGTCAAATCGGGGAATCGCCGGGCGGATGGTTGAACGGTGCCGTCGGCGTTTCGGATCCGCGGACCCGCGGCGCCGACCTCGGGATGCGCCTCCATCCAATCCGCGAGCTCGCAGCACGCGTTCTTCTCGAGCACGCAGTCGGGATTCAGCAGGAGCAGAAAGGGCGACGTCGACTCGCGCGCGCCGTTGTTGATGCCCGCGGCGAAGCCGTGATTGCCGTCCTTGCGCTCGACGCGGACGTGGGGAAACGTCCGGCTCAGCGCGTCAGCCGCGCGGCGATCGCTGTCGTGATCGATCACGACGACCGACAACGCGCCGCAGGCCTGCTCGAGGGACCTCAAGCACGCGTGCAGCTCGTCGTAGCTCTGATAGTTGACGATGACGACCGCGACGCGGGCCGCCTCCGGGCGGATGGGCACGCAGTGAATGATAACAAACGCACCAGGGGTTCAAGGTTGTGAACCCTGAACCCCTAGTTCGGTTATTGCTTTGGCGCGATCGTGAGCCTGACCGGGATGCGCGTCTTGAATCCGCCGGAGAGGTTGCGGACGAAGACGAAGTCATACGTGCCCACGAAGCCAGGCCCCGGCTGCCATTTGAAGACGCCGGTCTTCGCGTTCAGCGAGGAGCCGACCGGCAGCGGCCGGAGCTGATCGCCGGCGACGACGTAGCCTTCGTAGATGCCGCCGGCCTCGTCGAACTGATTGGCGAGCCGCACTTCGACGTGCTCGGTCTCCTGCGTGTTGACGTTGATCGTGCCCGTCCACTCGGGGAAGACCACCTGCGGGCTCGGATCGTCCGAAGCGATCTTCTTCACTTCGACGAGCGAGTAGTCGGGCGGCAGCTCCGCCACGACTTCAGCCGACTGACCGACGGCGGCGCCGTGCGATCCCTCGGCGAGGGTCGACGTCGCGACCGCGGCGGCAGTCGACGAGGACGCGCCGTTCTGCACCGTGAAGAAGCGGCTGCCGATGCCTTCGCTGTTGCCCTGGTTGTCGGTCACCACCCACGCGATCGTGTGCGTGCCGTTGCTCAGCAGCGTCGTGTTGAGCGGGAAGTAGCCGACGGCGCCGTTCGAGTTCGCGTAACCCGGGAACATCGTCGCGATGTCCGACCGGTAGTTGTTGTAAGTCGGGTGGCCGAGCGGGTTGCCGTCGACGAACACGGTGATCGTCGACCCGTTTGTCGGAATCGTCGCGCGCGGCGAGATCGCCCATCCGAACACCATGAAGTTGCTGCCGGACGCCGTGCCGCCCTGCGTCGGCGTGTCGATCGATCCGAACGGACGGCGCGAGTTGGTGTTGTTCACGGTGAAGCGCTTCGTGCCGAGATAGCGCGCGATGCCTTCGGCGTCGATGCCGTACGCGTGCACCGCGAACGGCCCGTTGCCGCCCGTCGCGCGCCCGGTGTTCTGATCGGGCAGCATGTTGGTCAGCACCATGTAGCCCCAGCCCGTGCGGTAACTGATCGGCATCGTCGGATAGAAGTTCTCGACGTCGGGGCGCGATCCGGCCACGAACGCAGCCGTGCCGAGATAGATCTGCGCTCCCGCCGGCTCGCTGCCGACCGCGTCGCGGTAGATATCCACACGCGACACGGCCACGTCGTCGATCGCCCACCCGGTCACCGGGAGCGCGCCCGCGACGTTGACGATGCCATCCTGCGGCGTGTCGACGACGCCTGTTGGTCCCGTGGTACTGCCGGCGGTGTACACGCGCGCCTGGACCGCGATGTTGAGATTCAAGCTCGTGCCGTTCGGACGCACGCGCACGACGCCGTTATACGTTCCCGGGTTCAGCGCGCTGGGCACGATCGAGACCGTGATGGGCTGCGTGCCGGTGCCCGACGCGGGGGTGACGCGCAGCCAGGACGTGCCGGTCGTCACCGCCGCGGTCCACGAGACCGTCGAACCGACCGTCTGCGTCACGAGCATGCTTTGATTCGGCGTCTGCGCCGTGACCGTGCTTCCTTGTTTCACCGCGGCGTACGAGAGCTGACCGCGCTCGAGCGCAAGCCCTCCGCCGGTCGGCGGAGGCGGCGTGTTCGGGATCACCGCCGACACTTCGTTGGAGGGCGCGCTGCGCAAGCCCGCGGTGTTCTCGGCGTACACGCGGAAGTAATAGGTCTGGCCCGCGACCGCCGTGGTCAGACTCCAGGTCGTGACGAGACCAACGTTGACGGTCGTCTCCGCGCCAGTAGGGGACGTGCGATATCCGACGATGTACCGGGCGAGATCACCTTCTGTGTTCGGGTCCCACGCTATCGTTACGGTGGCTGCGTCGACGCGCGCGGCAAACAGCACGCACGCAGTAAGGCAGACACATAGAAATCGGAGCCATCTGAACATGCCTCAGCCGCAGGGCAAAGGCTGTGCCGTATTGTTTTCCGGCCTGTTTTGCGCGATGCGCCGGTTTCACACCCTTGCGTCGTTACGCGTGGCGTTACAAAAGTGCGGGGGGGATTTCACGCCTGAATGTCAGCGCCGACAGCCACTTACAGCTCATGGATAGCCGCGTGGCCGGCGGCGCTGTACGAGCGGGCTCGAGGTGCTACACGACGCGGATACGGACCACCGACCAGTTGTTGAAGGTCCGAGCGACGTCGCTCCACGCAAAAACTACAAGGTTGTACTCACCGGGCGGCAAAGTAGCCTGCAAAATATACGCGCTCGGCCCGAATCGCGCGCCGAGAAACGCCGCAATGTCGGCGCGATAGTGTCCGACCGAGCCCGCGCCGAGGAAGATCGACGGCGATCCATCGATCGGGAACGCGTGAATGTGAATGCCGCTCACGCCGACGCCGGTCGGCGATCCGATATCGACGGCCCAGCCGGCAACCGTGAACGTTCGCGCGACGACCTGATTCTGCGCGGGCAGATCCACGAACATCATCGGATTCGACACCGGCGCGATGATCGTGATGCGCTTGCTTATCGCAGCCGTGAACACGCCGGTCACGGTGCTCCGCATGTACGTGTTGATGTCGTACGTGCCTGGCGGCAGCGAGCCCGTCAGACCGTATCCAGCGTTCGCGAAGCGTGCGCCGAGCCACGCGCCGATATCCGGACGCGCAACGCCGAGGTTCGCCGCGCCGACGAACGTCGCCGCGCCGTCGACGATAGAGAAGGCCCACGCGTGCACTTGATCGACGCCGGTGCCTGAGGTTGCGCCGGTATCGACGGCCCATCCTGCGACCGCGAACTGCGTCGAGACGTTTCCGTTCTGCGGCACGTCGAGCGCAATCATCGGGTTCGGCGGCGTCGGTGGCGGCGGCGGAGGTGGTGGCGGCGGCGGCGGTGGCGGCGGCGGAGGTCCGCCACCAGTCGTCAGCGCGAACTGACCGGAAATTCTCGAGAACGCACCCGACGTGACTGCCAGATATTTCGCATGGGTCCCGCTTGCGACGACACGCGGATTGAAGTTGCCGCTGATGCCAACCGTATCCGTCAGCACGAAGCCGTTGTCGTACGGCGTACCGTCGGGACGGATCGACACTGCCGCGTCTTCCTCATCACGTCCATGCGTGACCAGGAGGAAATCGCCGGCCGCCGGGTTGTAGTCGAGATCCAACGCGTCATACGCGAAGTAGTAGCCCGACATCACCCGAATACCGCCGAGCGGCGCGCCGCTCGCGCCATCTACCGACAGGCCATAGAAAGCGGCGGCGCTCGAGCTCCGGTTGTACCACGCCACGACGTACTGCTGTGCCGCGACGCTGTAGGCGACCGACGGAATCAACGGGCCGGCGAACTGGCCGAGGTTCGTGGAGCCTCCAATGAGCGCGCCCGTTCCGGCTTGAACGCGCTGGCCGTTGACGATGCCGTAGCCGCCTGCGTTCACCCAGCCCGCATAGGCGATGTAGAACTCGTTCCTGTGTGGGTTGTACGCAACGGCCGGGTCGCGCTCCCAATCGGGAGTCGTCGCCGTCACTGAAGTCGCGGTGGCTTGAAGCAACGTACCTTGCGCGCTCACCCGCATGAAGCGGATGTCGTTGCTGACGCCATAACTGCCCATCCACGTGACGAGGAATTCGCGGCTGACCGTTGAGTACGCGACCGCGGCGCCCATCAGCCAGTTCGAGCTCGCCACCGCGCCGGCCGAATCGGTCCCGATGGCGATCGGCCCGGCCCCAAGCGCCGTTCCGTCAGCCGAGACGAGACGACCCCAGACTTGCGCGGCAGACGGGGTGATGTTCTCGTGCCACGTCACGAGGTACCCGCCGGCGCCGCCGTTGACGTCGGGGCTGAACGCCACACGAGGGTTCTGCGCGTAGAGCGCGCTGCGATGCAGAGGCAGCGCCGCGATCACGGTGCCCGCGGTATCGATCAAGTGCGCGTCGATCCCGATGTGGCCCACTTCCGACACGACCAAATACCGATCGCGCACCGAATCGTGGGCGGCGTCGGGGAGGAGGACGACGGTTCCCGGCGCGCTGACTGTGAATGTGAGGCCCGAGCGGCTGGCCTGCGCTATGAGCGGCGGCGGCGCGCTGAGCAACCCAAGAAACAACAGTGATGTGCTCAACGCGCAGCGGTATCTCATAGACAGTCCTTCCCACATTCCCGTGGGGCCCGGGATTGGTCCAGTGCTCGTATCGGTTGGGAGCCGCGTTCACAATAGGGTAAGCGAGACCGCCGCGAGGTTTCAAGGTTACTCGCGCTTTCACGCCGTGACGCCGTGTTTATGGCGTGAGGGCGCCCGAGACGCGAAGCAAGGCGGCTGCCGCTTCGATGCGGGCGGGGGGAAACGGATCGCGCAGAAGCTTGCGGAGCGTGGGCAAATCGCGATCGAGAACCGTGGGTGGTAAAGCCGGCAGCCGATCGAGCGCGGCCTGACGCATGGCCGGGTTCGAGTCGCCGAGGGCGTCCCGAAAGACGTCGGCCGCTCTGCCGGGCTCGGCCGCGTGCTTCACGAGCAATTCCGCGGCGCGCAAGCGGACCAGCGGGTCGGGATCGTCGAGGACCTTCGTCGCGACGCCGACCCATGGTCCGGTCGGCTCGCTGGCGGCGCGCGCCTCGACCACGAGAAGCCGATAGTCGCCGATCGGACTACGCTCGAGCGACTGCACGATCTCCGCGCCGGTCTGGTCGCCGAGCGACATGAGTGAGACCGCGGCAATCGCGCGCACGGGCGGATCGGGATCGTTCAGCGCCTGGCGCAGCTTTGGAATCGCCTCGACGCCGCCCAGCTGGCCGAGCGCGCGAGCGGCGGCCATCTTCGTCGGCAGCGGGCGCCGCGGATCGAGCGCCGCGGCAATCGCTCCAGTTGCGCTCTTGGCGTCCGCCTCGCGAAGCGCGTCGATCGCGTCGCTGACGTCGCGCGCGCCAGGAGCGTTGAGCTTGCTCGTCAAGCGCGCGACCGCCGCGCCGTCCCCCTGCCGGGCGCGTGCCGCATCCGTCCTCGTCGTCGCGGATTCATCGGCCATGGCGCTCAGTTGAGCGAGGGCGTCCCGATTGCCCAGCGCCACTTGGATCTCGAGCGCGCGCGACCGCACCGAGCGGTCCTTCGACGCCGCGGCGGCATCCACGATTCCGATCGCGATTCGCTCGAGCAGGAAGACGTCTTCGCGCTGGCGCATGTCAGCGAGCCACTGCTCGTAAGCATCGAGCGAACCGTTGATGTTCCCTGCCGCGAGCCGCGCCGAGATCTTCAACGCTACGGCATCGTGGTTACGCGGCGCCGTACGGAGGATCGAGTCCGCGTGCCGTTCGGCTTCTGCGCTTCGTCCCGCGGCGAGCGCGGCCCATCCGGCAGCGAGCTCCGGGGCTCCTGAGGTCGATTGCGCAGAGAGACCGCGCGCTGTCCACACCGTGAGGAGCGCGACCGATGCGCCGAGGAAGAGGAATCTGGAGATTTGCGGACGAAGCTCGGGTCGTATCATTGCAATCACGTTACGCTTCGCAGGGCTCGTCTCAGTATAGTCGCTGCGATCGTGCCTCTGGTTTGAGTTCCTTTATGATGGACGCCTACCGCGGTGTTCGTGCGCTCGTGCTGGGAGGCTCAGGCTTCATCGGCGCGTGGATCGCTCGAGCGCTCGAGCGGAACCGCGCCGTTGTGACCGTCACCGCTCGTGATGCAAAGGCTGCCGAAGCGGCACTGCCGTCGCTCACGATCGTTCGCGCCGATTTCACCGAACCGGAGGCCGTCAGCCGCGCGTTCGCGCGCGTGCGGCCGCAGATCGTCTTCAACCTCGTCGGGTACGGCGTCGATCCGTCTGAACGCGATCCCATACTGATGGCGGCGATCAACACCTCTTTTGTAAAAACGCTATGCGCCCAGGTGGAGTCGATGGATTCCGACGGATGGCAGGGCGCGTCGTTGGTGCACGCCGGATCCGCGCTGGAGTACGGACCGGTCGAGGGAGCGATCCGCGAAGATGGCCCGGCGAATCCGACCACGGAGTACGGTCGAACGAAGCTTCGGGCCACGCAAGCCATCCAGGAACGAGCGGCGGCGGTTCGGTTGCGCGCCGTGATCGGGCGCCTGTTCACCGTTTACGGACCAGGCGAGCACGCGCATCGCCTGCTTCCATCACTGCTTCGCACCGCCCGCAGCGGCCAGCGGCTCGCGCTGACGGATGGCCGTCAGCCGCGCGATTTCACCTACGTCGAGGATGTGGCTGAAGGGCTGCTGCGTCTCGGCGCCAGTGCGCCACCGCCCGGCACCATCGTGAACCTCGCTACATCACGGCTCGCCACCGTACGTGAATTCGCGGAGACCGCGGCCAACGTGCTCGGCTTCGATCCGAACCTGCTCGAGTTCGGAGCGCTGCCGACGCGCGCCGAGGAAATGTGGCACGGCACCGTTGACGTGAGCCGCCTGCGCGGTCTCGCGTCGTGGGTTCCGCAGACGACGATCGCCGACGGTATTCGCCGGACCGCGGAACTTCATCATGCCGGTTGATCGTCCGGAGATCGTCCGCCGAACCGATTGCCGGATCTGCCGAAGCCGCGAGCTCGACCCCATTCTCTCGTTGGGAGCGACGCCGCTGGCCAACGCGTTTCTCCGCAGCCCCGAGGAGTTCGCGACGGAGCGGAGGTATCCCCTCGACCTCAGCTTCTGCCGAAGCTGCGGCCTGCTGCAACTGCTCGACGTCGTCGATCCCGACATCTTGTTCCGCGAGTACATCTACGTGACCGGCACGTCCAGCACGCAGACGGCGCACGCCCGCGAGTACGCGGCGACGGTCGTCGACCTTTTGAAGCTCGGTCCGGACGATCTCGTCGCCGAGGTGGCAAGCAACGACGGCACGTTTCTGCGGGCGTTCGCGGCGCACGACGTCCGCGCGCTCGGAATCGAGCCGGCCACCAACCTCGCGGCCGATGCCACCGCATCCGGCGTCGAAACCGTCAACGAGTTTTTCACGCGCGAGGTCGGAGTCCGGCTGCGCGCCGAACGCGGCGCGGCGCGGGTCGTCGTCGCCAACAACGTTTTGGCGCACGTCGACGATCCCCGCGATGTGCTGGAAGGCTGCCGCGCGTTGGTTGCCGACGATGGGTTGATCGTGGTGGAGGTGCCGTACGTCGGGGACATGCTCGATCGCGTGGAGTACGACACGATCTATCACGAGCATCTGTCGTATTTCGCGATCGCTCCGCTGTGCCGCCTCGCGGAAATGGCGGCGCTGCGAATCGTTCGCATCGATCGCGTCGCCGTGCACGGTGGATCGCTTCGCGTCTACTTCTCGAAATCGGCGGCGTCGCATTCGACGGACGTGCTGCAGCTCGAGGCGGCGGAGCGCGAACGCGGCGCCGCCGACGCCGCGCGGTCGCGCCGGTTCGCCGGCGAGGTCGGGGAGAGCCGCCGCGCGCTCCTCGATCTGCTCGCGCGGCTCGCTCGCGAAGGGGCCGAGGTCGCGGCATACGGGGCGCCGGCGAAGGGCAACACCTTGCTCAACTTCTGCGGCATCGACACGCGCCTCATTCGCTATACTGTGGACCGGAATCCGCGGAAAGTCGGGCTCTTCACTCCAGGGATGCACATCCCGGTGCGCCCGGTGTCGGCGCTCACCAACGGGCGTCCCCCCGACTTCCTTCTGGTACTGGCTTGGAACATCGCCGAGGAGATCGTCCAGCAGCAGCACGAGTACCGCGCGCGCGGCGGGCGCTTCATCATTCCCGTTCCGCGTGCCCGGGTGATCTGAGATGCGATCCGACATGAAAGTCGTGCTGCTCGCGGGCGGGCGCGGCACCAGGCTGGCCGAGGAGACGCAGACGCTGCCCAAGCCGATGGTGGAAATCGGCGGACGGCCGCTGCTGTTCCACTTGATGCGGTACTACGCGGCGTTCGGATTCACGGACTTTCTCGTCGCGTGCGGATACCGCGGCGAGGTGATCAAGGACTACTTCCGCAGCCTGCCTGCGCATTTGAGCGACTACATCGTGAATCTCGCCGACGGGTCGCTCGAGATCATCAAGCCCGCGACGATCGACTGGCGCATCGGATTGATCGATACCGGCGCGGAAACATCGACCGGCGCCCGCATTCTCCGGCTCCGCGATCAGATCCAGGACCAGCCGTTCATGGCGACGTATGGCGACGGGCTTTCCACGGTCGACATCCAGGCGCTCGTCCGCTTCCATCGATCGCACGGCCGCCTCGCCACCGTCACCGCGGTGCGGCCGCCGGCACGCTTCGGCGAGCTCGTGCTCGACGGCGATCGCGTCGCAGAGTTTGCCGAGAAGCGGCAGACGCGCGAGGGTTGGATCAACGGCGGCTTTTTCGTTTTCGACCCCGGTGTGTTCGAGTACCTGGACGAGGAGAGTCCGCTCGAACGCGGTCCGCTCGAGCGCCTGGCCGCCGCCGGTGAGCTGCGGGCGTACAGGCACGACGGGTTCTGGCAACCGATGGACACGCTGCGGGACAAGCAGGTTCTGGAGGCTCTGTTGCAAAGCGGACAAGCGCCGTGGCTCACGCGCCGTTAGCGTGGCGCGGCCGCCGCGTGTTCGTCACGGGCGCCTCCGGACTCCTCGGGTCGGCGCTGGTCGAGGCGCTCGTCGCGCAAGGCGCGGACGTCACCGTCCTGCTGCGCGACTGGGTGCCGGGAAGCCGCCTGCTGGAATCCGGTCTCGCGGCGTCCACGAACATCATCGGCGGCGATCTGACGCAGTTGCCATTGCTCGTGCGCGCGCTGAACGAATACGAGATCGACACGGTCTTCCATCTCGGGGCGCAGACGATCGTCGGCACCGCGGCACGTTCTCCGATCTCGACGTTCGAGTCGAACATTCAGGGGACCTGGAACCTGCTCGAGGCATGCCGGCAGAACTCGCGGCTCGTCCAGCGGGTGATTGTCGCGTCGAGCGACAAGGCGTACGGCGCGCACGAGCAGCTGCCATACACGGAGGCGACGCCGCTCGTCGGCCGCTTTCCCTACGACGTTTCCAAGTCCTGCGCTGATCTGATCGCGCTGTCCTACTTCCACACCTACGGCACGCCCGTCGTCGTCACGCGGTGCGGTAACTTGTGGGGTCCGGGCGATCTCAATTTCAGCCGGCTCATTCCTGGCACCATCCGATCGGCGCTCCTCGACGAGGCGCCCGTGATCCGCAGCGACGGCACGTTCAAGCGCGATTACTTCTACGTTCGCGATGCCGTGGGTGCGTATCTGTGCGTCGCCGAGCGGATGTTCCAGAACGAGTTGGCGGGACATGCGTTCAATTTCGGGAACGAGCAGCCGCTCGCCGTGCTCGACGTGGTGCGGCAGATTCTGGATCGCATGCGTCGGTCGCATCTGCAGCCGATCGTTCTCGGCGAGGCCTCGCTCGAGATCCCGAACCAATTCCTCGACTGCACGAAGGCCCGCACGATGCTGGAGTGGTCGCCGCAGTTCTCGTTCGAGGCGGGCCTGAACGAGACGATTCCCTGGTACGCGCAGCGGCTCCCGGGCGCCGCGAGTGACGGCGGACGCGCACCGACATCATGACGACCGATCGGGACTCGCTGGAACTGTCGCTGATCGTCCCGTGCTACAACGAGCAGGACGTCATCCCTTACACGATCCCGCAGCTCGTTCAGCAGTTCGCACAGGCGGGCCATCGGATCGAGCTCGTGGCGTGCGACAACGGCTCGGCCGATCGGACCGGCGAGATCATCTCCGGGTTCGTCGCGAGCGGGCTGCCTGTCGTGCACTGCCGAGTCGAGAAGAACGAGGGCTACGGCAACGGCATCCTCAGATCGATTCCGGTTTGCCGCGGACAGTGGATCGGCATCATCGCGGCGGATGGTCAAGTGGACGCCGAGGACGCGGCCCGGCTCTTCACGATCGTGAAGCAGACGAACGGGCGCGTGCTCGGGAAGGTGCGGCGGCGCTTTCGGATGGACGGTTGGCGGCGAAAGATCGTCTCCGTGCTGTACAACGCGTTGGTCACGATCCTCTGGCCGCGACTCGGTTCGATCGACGTCAACGGCTTGCCGAAGATCGTCCATCGCGACGTCATTGCCGCGATGCGGCTCGAATCGAAGAACTGGTTCCTCGATCCGGAGATCATGATCAAGGCCCACTATCTGGGCGTGCGCGTCCTGGAGATGAACGTCTTCGCGCGCATGCGTTCCAACGGCCTGAGTCACGTGCGGCCGTCAGCGTGCGTGGAGTTCCTGCTCAATCTGCTTCGCTTCAGATTCGGCGGCGCGCTTTCCGAGTGGCGCCGCACGACGGCCGTGCCTCTGCCGGTGGAGAAGACGGTCAGCCAAGACCGCTGATTGCCGCCGTCACGGAGCCGTTTTTCGATACAGCACGAAATCGCCAATCTCTGTTTCGCGCGCGTACCCCGCTGCGATCAAGGCCTGAAGCGCCGGAGCCTCGAAAGCCTCCGACGCCCGCCATCCCGAGAAGCTGTCCCCGTTGCTGCGCTGCAGGATGATGTAGCGCGGCGAGCTCCGCGCCAACTCGGCGGCCAGCGTATCGACTGTGAACTCCGGGCCAGGCAGCATTTCGGAGACCGCGGCGTACGCCCACAGAAACCGGCTGCCGGGCAGGCGGCGGCTCGAGAAGTACGTACCGGCGGTCATGCCGAACACGAACACCCGCTCATCCGGCGCGGTGTTCGCCTGAACGTACGCCGCGAGGCGCTCGTTGGTCGCGGCATTGAACACCTCGCGTCCACGCGATCGGAACCGCTGCAGGTACTCCTGGCTCGGCGTGCGCCCGAAAAGAAAGCGCGTGTCGTCCCACGTCGCGGTTGCCGCCTGCCGCAGCGAGCCGGAGCGCACCAGCATGATCCCCGCCAGCGCGAGACACACAAACCCCGCGACGCGCCGCGCGCGGACCGCCGAGCCGAGCGTCTGATCGAACAGCCACGCGATCAAAAGACTGAGCGGGACGAGCGACGGAATGAAGTAGGTCGTGAAGAGCCGCGGACCGTTCGCGAGCGTCGCGATAAGGGCGCCCGCCAGCCAGAGAACGCCCAGCGCGGCGACGCGGCTCGCCGCCGCAGATTGCCATCGATACGAGAGCACCGCCGCTCCGGCGGACAGCCCGCCGAGCGCCCAGATCTCGTCGCGCCGCGCGCGCCGGAAGATCTCTTGCGCGAACCGCGTCAGCGTGGCGCCGAAACTCTGATCGCCGACCGCGAGGTAGGCGACGTTGAACTCTATCGTCGCTCTCCACATGTCGCCCACGACGCCGCGGCTTGCCAGCCACGCGAGAACGAGCGCCGGTACGGCGAGCGTGCCCGCAGCTGCAATCAGCGCGAACCGGACGGCGTGGCGCAGGTCGCGAACGAGCCACGTCCAGGCGACGAGCACGACGAGATAGATCAATGCCGTCTGCTTGAATACCGCCGCGGTGCCGATCAGGATTCCGGCGGCGGCCGCCCACTTCACGCCGTCGCGCGCCGCCGACGTGACGCCGCACCCAACGGCGATCGCCGCGAGCGGAATGATGAACGACTCGGTGATGCCTCGCTCGATGAAACCGCCATAGGCGAACCGTGCGGCCGGAAACGTGGCGAACGCCGCGATCGCGGCGGCGAGCGCCGCGAAGCGAGGTCCCTGGAGTCGATGACCGATGCCGAAGACGGCGATCACCGTCGCCAGCCCGGCGGCGTAGTCGATCAGGAAGATCGCGTGCGTGCCCGTGCCGAAGATCGTGAAGCCCGCCAAATAGGCGAGATAGATGCCCGGGAGCTTCTGCTCGAACATGTCGCGGTAGAGATCGAGCCCGCGCTGCAGACCCCACGCGATCGTCGTGTACACACCCTGGTCCGGTCCCATCGGCAAGACGATGTTCGGAATCCGGAGGATGAAGATGAGGGCGACGAACGCGAGCGGGATACCGATCGATCGCGCGCGGTGCGACGCCGAAGAAGTCACACCGGGTTCCGGCGAAGGCAGGGGCATCTCGAGTGAATAAGCTTATATCGAAGCCGAGAACGAAGCCGAGGACGAGGACGCGGAGGACGCGCGCCCGTGTGCGATATCATGGCGGTTTCGTGTCCTCCCGCAGCCACCTCGATCCTGCCGATCCACGCGTGACGTGGCGGACCTACGCCGGCCTCTTTTTCGTCGCGCTCGCGACGTTGATGTACGAGATCCTGCTCACGCGCATCTTCAGCGTCACGATGCTGTATCACTTCGCGTTCGTGGCGCTGTCGCTGGCGATGTTCGGCATGACGGCGGGCGCGCTGGCAGTGTATCTGCTGCCGCAGCTGTTCCCGCCAGCCGCGATCCGTCAGCGGCTTGCGGTTGCCGCGCTGGCGTTTCCGATCGCGATCGTGTTCAGCTTCCTCACGCAGCTGAGCATTCCGTTCCGCATCCATCCGTCGATCGTCGCGATCTATTCGATCGCCCTCACGTATGCGGTCATCGCCGTTCCATTCGTGGTGAGCGGCATCGTGGTATGCCTGGCATTGACGGGATTTCCGGCGCGTGTCAGCCGCTTGTACGCCGCCGATCTCGCCGGCGCCGCGTTGGGGTGCGTACTTCTCATTCCGGTGCTCGGATACTCGGATGGGCCGACCGCCGTGCTGTGGGTCGCGGTGCTGGCGTCCGCCGGCGCGCTCATGTTCGCGCGCGATCTGACGTCGCGCGGATATCGCCGCGGAGCCGCGGCAATCGCGATCGCGCTGACCGCGAGCGCGGCCTCGCATACGTGGCTCGTGTGGAGAGGCTTTCCAATTTTTCGCATTCTCTACATCAAGGGATCGTTCGAGGCGCGGCCGACCTACGAGAAGTGGAATTCGTACTCGCGAGTCAGGGTCAACGTGTGGCGCGAGGAGCCGGCCCCGCCCCAAGGATGGGGATTGAGCCCGACGCTTCCGGCAACCGAGCTCGTCCGCCAGGCCCAGATGGATATCGACGTCGGAGCCGGAACAGTACTGACCGGCTACGACGGCGATCCGGCGACGCTGGAGCACCTGAAGTACGACGTCACGAACATCGGTTACTACCTGCGGCCCGATCGGCGCGCGTTGGTCGTGGGCGCCGGCGGCGGACGCGACGTCCTGTCTGCGCTCGCATTCCACGCGCGATCGGTGACGGCCGTCGAAATCAACAAGGACATCATTCGGACCGTCAACGGCCGCTTCGGCGATTACACCGGACACCTCGATCGCGATCCGCGCGTGCGGTTCGTGAACGACGAAGCGCGCAGCTTCATCGCCCGGTCGCCCGAGCGGTTCGATCTGATTCAGGTTTCGCTGATCGATACGTGGGCGGCAACGGCGGCCGGAGCGTTCGTGCTCAGCGAGAACTCCATCTACACCGTGGAGGCCTGGAGGACGTTTCTCGATCATCTGACCGACGACGGCCTGCTCAGCGTCTCACGCTGGTATTTCCGCGATCGTCCCGGCGAGCTGTATCGCACGACGATGATTGCGGTGGAGGCGCTGCGGCAGATGGGGATCGCCGAGCCGCGCCGCCACCTGGCGATCGTCCGCAACATGCAACTGGCCAACCGCCGGGCCGAGATCCCCGATGGCGTCGGGACGCTGCTCGTCAGCCGGCGTCCTTTCGCGTCGGAGGAGCTGGATCGGCTCGACGCCGAGGCTGCGAGACTGCAGTTCGACGTGCCATTCAGTCCGCGGGTCGTCACGGACGAGACGTACATCAGGCTGACCACGCTCGACGGCCTGCAGCAGTTCCTCGATCGCTATCCCATCAACATCTCGGCGCCGACCGACGACAGCCCGTTCTTCTTCAACATGCTGCGCCTGCGCGATGTGCTGCGGCCGGAGCTGCTCGACGTCGGCAAGCAGAGCCACAACATGAAAGCGGTGGCCACGCTCGCCGTGCTGCTCGCGACGGTATCGGTGCTCACCGCGGCGTGCATTCTGCTGCCGCTGTGGATGACGCGCAATCGCGTACGCCTCGCCGGCGCAGGGTCGCTGTTCGCGTTCTTCGTTTCGATCGGGCTCGGTTTCATGTTGATCGAGACGTCGCTGATGCAGCGTTTGATCATCGCGCTCGGCCATCCCACGTACGGGCTCTCGGTCGTGCTCTTCGCATTGCTGTTGTCGAGCGGGCTCGGCAGCTTCCTCACGGCGAACGTCGATGCAGCCACCGGTGGACGCGGGCGCCTGATCGCCATCGTCGCCGCGCTCGCGCTCGTGGGCGCGATCACGCCGAGTGTCGTGCGCTGGATCGAGCCGATGACCACGAGCGTCCGGATCGCCGCGGCCGTGCTGCTGCTCTTTCCCGCGGGCCTCGTGATGGGGATGGCGTTTCCGTTGGGGATGAAGCTCGCGGCCGGCCGCGCGCGCGAGCTGACCGCGTGGCTCTGGGGCCTGAACGGCGCCGCCTCCGTGCTTGCGTCGGTGCTGAGCGTCTGCATCGCGCTGACCTGGTCGATCTCGGCGGCGTACTGGACCGGGTGGGCGGCGTATGTCGCCGCGCTCGGCGCGTTCGCCGCCGCAGCGCGCGGCCGCGCCTCGTGACATGGTGCATTCCGAGACCGCGCCGGCGCCCTCGCGCGCGACCGTAACGGGCGTCGGCCTCCTGTCGGCGGCGCTCCTCATGACCGAGCTGGCGTGGACGCGCCTCTTCTCGGTCACGATGTACTACCACTTCGCGTTTCTCGCGATCTCGATCGCATTGTTCGGTCTCAGCGCGAGCGGCGTCTGCGTGTTCCTGTTTCGACAGCGCCTCGCGCGCGTGCCGACGGACACGCTGCTCGCGCGAGGCGCGCTGATGTTCGCCGCGTCGCTGCTCGTCGCGCTCGCCTGCCTCGTGCGCTTGCGCGTGGGCCTCACGTTTTCGCTCGACACCGCGCTGCGGATGACGGCGATTTACGTGCTCGCGGGGCTGCCGTTCTTCGCGGGCGGCGGCGTGATCGCGCTCGCGCTCTCGCGCTACGCGCGGCGCGTGAACGCGGTCTACGCCGCGGATCTCATCGGCGCGGCCGCCGGCTGCCTTCTTCTGATCCCCATCGTCAACCTCGTCGGCGCGCCTGGCGGCGTGTTGTTCGCCGCGGGCGCGGGCGCCGTCGCCGCCGCGCTGTTCGCGCCGTCAGATCGTCGAACGACACTCGCGTGGTCGAGCGCGATCCTGCTCGTCGCCATTGGCGGACGCACGCTCGTCCCCGCGCTCTTCGATCTCACGGTCACGAAAGGGCACGAGGACCATCGCGTGCTCTTCAGCAAGTGGAACTCGTTCTCGCGCATCGGCGTGTATGACGTTCCGTACGGCGACTGGTCGCTGAGCCCCACGTTCTCGGGCGCGCTGCCTGCGACGTTGTTGATGGACATCGACTCCGCCGCGGCGACGCAGATCCTGCATCTCCCGAACGGCCTGCCCGACGCCAGCTATCTGCGGTACGAGTTGACGGCCCTCGCGTACCTCTTGAAGGGCGGCGTGTCGGCGGAAAGCGCTCCGCCGGCGACGCCGGGATTCAGCGCGCTCATCATCGGGACCGGCGGCGGGCGCGATCTCGCGTCCGCCCTCGTCCTCGGCGCCGGCCGCGTCGACGGCGCCGAGATCAACCCGATCATCGTGCGCGACGTGATGACGAACCGCTTCTTCGACTACTCGGGCCGCGTCTACGGCGACCCGCGCGTGCGCGTGCACGTCGAGGACGGCCGGAGCTTCGTGCGCCGGTCGCGCGAGCGCTACGACGTCATCCAAGCGTCGCTCGTCGACACGTGGGCCGCGACGGCGGCGGGCGCATACACGCTCACCGAGAACAGCCTCTATACGACCGACGCGTTCGAGGACTACCTCGATCACTTGACGGACGACGGCGTGCTGAGCATCTCGCGTTGGATGTTCGACGGCCTGCGGCTCGTGTCGCTCGCGCAGGAGGCGTTCGCGCGGCGCGGCGTCGAGGCGGCGCCGCGGATCGCGATCGTGCGCTACGACCGCGTGATGACGATGCTCACCAAGCGCGAGCCGTTCCGCCGCGAGGAAGTCGAGAAGCTCGAGGCCGAGAGCCGCGCGCTCGGGTTCGAGATCGTGTACCTCCCCGGCGTGACCGTGACGCCTCCCGCCGCGGGCCCGGTCGGCGATTTCGCGCGGCTGATCCTCGCGTCCGATCGCCGCGCGTTCTACAGCGGATACCCGCTTGACATCACACCGGTCGGCGACGACCGCCCGTTCTTCTTTCACACGACGCGCCTGTCGTCGCAGAAACACGTCGCGGCGCTGATGCGTGCCGCGGGCTTCGAGATTCCCGCGCCACCGGACCTCGACGGCTTTGCGACCGGCGGTCTGAGCGCGCTCCTTCTGCTGATGTTCGTGTCCAGCGCGCTCGTCGTCCTCTTCGTCGTGCTGCCGCTCGCCGTGACGACGCGTCAGGATCTTCCGGCGGGGTGGCCGCGGTGGCTGATGTACTTCGGGTGCCTGGGCGCGGGCTTCATGCTCGTGGAGGTCGCGCTGCTGCAGCGGTTCGTGCTGCTGCTCGGGCACCCGGTGTACTCGCTCACCGTCACGCTGTTCTCGCTGCTGCTCGGCACCGGGCTCGGCGCCACGCTCGGCCGCCACGTCCCGCCCGACCGGCTGCCGTCACGGATGGTCCGCGTGCTTCTCGGCGTCGTCGCGATGGCAATCTTCGCGGCCGCCGGCCTGCCGCGCGTCATCGACGCCGCGATCGGCCAACCGCTCTGGCTTCGCCTGTGCCTTGCGTCCGCGCTGATGCTGCCCGCCGGGATCCTGATGGGCGTGCCGCTCCCGTCGGCCGTTCGTCTGTTGGCCGAACGCCGCGCCGACGCGCTCGTGCCCTGGGCCTGGGCCATCAACGGCGTCTTCTCCGTCGTCGGCTCGACGCTCGCCGTGTTCGTCGCGATGAACTGGGGATTCTCGACGACGCTGTTGCTTGGAGGCGCGGTGTACTTCTTCGCCGCGATGCTCGTCGCATTCGGCGGCGGAGCCGCGACGGAGCGGACCGCCTGAACCCGGAAAGGTGAGCGGATGAGGCCACCCGATCGCGATCGGTGCGATATACTCTCAGGCTGAAATATGGCGAAACGCGCGCTGATTACCGGGATTACCGGCCAGGACGGGTCGTATCTGGCCGAGCTGCTGCTCGAGAAAGGGTACGAGGTCGTCGGCGCCGTGCGGCGCGCCAGCACGAGCAACTTCTGGCGCATCGAGCATCTCCTCGATCGCATCACGCTCAAGCCGGCCGACCTGCTCGATCAGCTCTCGTTGATACGCGTCATCGCTGATGCCGAGCCGCACGAGTTCTACAATCTGGCGGCGATGTCCTTCGTGCCCGCGTCGTGGGATCAGCCCATGCTCACGGGCGAGTTCAACTCGCAGGGCGTCACGCGCGCGCTCGAAGCAGTGCGGCAGGTGAACCCGTCGATCCGCTTCTATCAGGCGTCGTCGAGCGAGATGTTCGGCAAAGTGCGCGAAGTGCCGCAGACGGAGCTGACGCCGTTCTATCCGCGCAGCCCCTACGGCGTCTCGAAGGTCTTCGCGCACTACATCACGGTGAATTATCGGGAGAGCTACGATCTGTTCGCCGTGTCGGGAATCCTCTTCAACCACGAATCGCCGCGCCGCGGCTTGGAGTTCGTGACGCGAAAAGTGACCGACGGCGTCGCGCGGATCAAGCTCGGTCTCGCGAGCTCGTTGAGCCTCGGCAACCTCGACGCGAAGCGCGATTGGGGCTTCGCGGGCGACTACGTCCGCGCGATGTGGCTGATGCTCCAGCAGGACCGCGCGGACGACTACGTGATCGCGACCGGCGAGAGCCACTCGGTGCGCGACCTGGTCGAGATCGCGTTCGGACACGTCGGGCTCGATTGGCAGAAGTACGTTCGGCTCGATCCAAAGTACCTCCGTCCCGCCGAAGTCGATCATCTCATCGGCGACGCGTCGAAGGCGCGCCAGACGCTCGCCTGGAAGCCGGACGTGGATTTCCCGGGCCTCGTGCGCATGATGGTCGACGCGGATCTCGCGCGGCTGTCGCGGATGCCGGGCACGCCCGCCGGAGTCGAAGCGCGTTGATGCGCGTCGGGGCCTACCTGCGCATTCGCGGGCGCCGCGGCTGGACGCTGTCGGCGCTCGGTCCCAACGAGGCGCGCATCCTGTTCGACCTCGTGCTCGCGGCGTCGGCGTCGGCGGCCAGTCTGCTGTTCCTTCGCATCTTCTTCCCGGCAACGCCGACACCGATCGGACGAACGCTCGTCCTCCTGCCGGCGGCGTTCATGGCGTTCAACGCGGCCGCCGGAATCTATAGCTATCTGAAGCTGGCACGCTCCACCGCGAAGGCGCTGGCGCTCGCGGGATCCACGGCGGCAACGGTGCTCGCGGCCTGGCTGCTCGGTGTCCCGCCCGTGATCCTCGCGCTGTGGACGCTGCTCACCGCGCCGACCGCGATAGCCGCGCGTCTGCTGCTGGGCCTGCCCTACAGCCGCCGCGCGCCGCTGAACACGCTCGTCGTGACGCGCCACGGGCCGGTGCTCGTCATCGGCGGTGCGGGCTACATCGGCTCGCTGACGGTCGAGCGGCTGCTGCACACAGGACATCGCGTCCGCGTGCTCGATCGATTGATGTACGGGACCGAACCGCTCGCGGCGTTCGCCGGTTCGCCGCACTTCGAGCTCCTCGAGGGAGACGTCACCGACATCTCGAAGCTGACGGCCGCGATGCGGCACGCCTCGGCCGTCATTCACCTGGCCGGGCTGGTCGGTGATCCGGCATGCGCCGTCGATCCGGAGTTCACACGCCACGCGAACATCATCGCGACGCGGATGGCCAAAGAGGTCGCGCAGTCGCTCGGGATCCATCGCTTCATCTTCGCGTCGAGCTGCTCGGTGTACGGCGCGTCGGACAAGGAGATGCGCGAGGGGGACGACCTCAATCCCGTGTCCCTGTATGCGCAGACGAAGATCGACAGCGAGCGCGAGTTGCTGTTTTCCGTGCGCGACGACTTCTTCGTGACGGTGCTGCGCTTCGCGACGGTGTTCGGCCATTCGAGCAGGCCGCGCTTCGATCTCGTCGCGAATCTCTTCGCGGCTCAAGCGATGATGAACGGCCTCATCACGGTGATCGGTCCGGATCAGTGGCGTCCGTTCATTCACGTACGGGATCTCGCGCGGGCGATCGTCATGGTGCTCGACGCGCGGGCCGAGCTCGTGCAGAGCCAGATCTTCAACGTCGGGGACACGCGCCTGAACATGACGATCGGCCAGCTCGGCGAGCTGGTGCAGCGCACCGCGGGCGCGTACCGCGACGTGCGGCTGCAGATCTCAGAGGGGGATCGCGATCGCCGCAACTACCGCGTGTCCTTCGAGAAGATCCGAACGACGCTCGGCTTCGAGGCCGAAACGACGCTCGAGGCCGGCGTGCGCGAGATGGTGGACGCGCTGCGCGCCGGGACCTATGGAGATTTCCGCAATCCCGTCTACAGCAACGTGGCGACGACGCGCGCGGCGCTGCACGACTTCTACGAATCCAACGAGCTGTACGCGCCGCGGCGCGCGAGCTGAGGTCCACGGATGGAACCGCTGCTGCTCACCGGAGGCCTCGCGGCGGACGACCGCGGCGAGGTCGGGTTCGTCAACGGCTTCGACTTCGCCGGCGTCAAGCGCTTCTACACGGTCCGGAACCATCGCGCGGGCTTCGTCCGCGCGTGGCACGCGCATCGCCGCGAGGCGAAATACGTGACGGCGGTCGCGGGCGCCGCGCTCGTGGCCGCGGTACGGATTGACAACTGGGACAGTCCGTCGCCGTCATTGCCCGTCACGCGCCACGTGCTGTCGGCGGCGCAGCCGAAAGTGCTGTTCATCCCCGCGGGATACGCGAACGGCTTCATGTCGTTGACCGACGACGCGCGCGTGATGTTCTTCTCGACGTCGACGCTCGACGAGAGCAAGGACGACGACATCCGCTATCACGCGCGGTTGTGGGATGTGTGGACCATTGAAGAACGTTGAACGTTGAGCGTTGACCCCCGCCTTCCGAGCTTTGCCGTCGTCGTGCCCATGTTCAACGAGGAGCGGGGCGCGTCGCGCTGCATCCGCGAGATCGCGCGCACGCTCGCGTCGATGCCGCACCGCACGTCGCTGATCGTCGTCGACGACGGCTCGAGCGACGCGACGGCCGCCATTCTGCGGGAGGAAGCGCGCGCGGTGTCCGGCCTCGACGTCGTCACGCACGAGGCGAATCGCGGTTACGGCGCGGCGCTCGTGACGGGCTCGGCGCGCGCCGCGGCGGAGGCGTTCGACTACGTGCTCTTCATGGACAGCGATCTGACGAACGACCCCGCCGACATCCCTCGGCTGGCGGCCGTGATGTCCAACGCGATCGACGTCATCAAGGCCACGCGCTACAGCCGCGGCGGCGCGATTCGCGGCGTGCCGCTCTATCGCGTCGCGATCTCCGCCGCCGGCAACCGGCTCGCCCGCGTCCTGTTCCGCCTGCCGATCCACGACTGCACCAATGGCTTTCGGGCGGTGCGCTCACGGCTGCTGCGCGAGATGACGCTGACCGAGCGCGGTTTCGCCGTCATCATGGAAGAGCTGTACTGGTGCCGGTTCCTGACGCGCAGCTTCGATGAAGTTCCGGTCGTGCTGACGAATCGAACGGGCGACCAGCGTCCGACGTCGTTCGCCTACCGCCCGTCGGTCTTCTGGCGCTATCTCAAGTATCCCCTGCGCGCATTCTTCGGGCTGCGCCCGGCGGGATTTCAGGCGCGTGAACGATCATGACGCTGGCGAAGCGTAAGGTTCTCGTTCTTGGCGGTTCGGGGATGCTCGGCTCGATGGTCGTCGACGCGCTGTCGCGCGACCCGTCGTTCGCGATCACCGCGACGGTCCGATCGCCCGACCTGGAGCGGCGGCTGTCCGGCATCTATCCGAGCGTCGACTGGCGGCGGTTCGCTCCGCCGTCCGACGAGGTCGACGGACTGTTCGACGGTCAAAACTGGGCGGTGAACGCCATCGGCATCACGAAGCCGCTGATCCGCGACGATCGCGCCGACGAGATCGAGCGCGCCGTCGAGATCAACGCCCGATTGCCTCACACGCTCGCCCGCGCGGCGGCGCGCGCGGGCGTGCGCATCATTCAGATTGCGACCGACTGCGTGTTTTCGGGAACCAAGGGGGCCTACACCGAGGCGGACGCCCACGACGCGCTCGACGTGTACGGCAAGACCAAGAGCCTCGGCGAGACATTCCACGACAACGTTCACCACCTTCGCTGCTCGATCATCGGCCCCGAGCCGAAGGACTTCAAATTCCTGATCGAGTGGTTCCGCCGCCAGCCCGCTGCGGCGAAGCTGAAGGGGTTCGCCAATCACCGCTGGAACGGCGTGACCACGCTGCAGTTCGCGAAGCTGTGCGGCGGCATCGTTCGAGACGGCGTCGCGCTGGGCCACCTCGTGCACGTCATCCCGACGGGCACGCTGAGCAAGGCCGAAATGCTGCACGAGTTCGCCAGCGCGTACGGGCGCGCCGACATCTCGATCGACACGGTGGATGCGCCGACCGTCATCGATCGCACGCTCGCCACGAATCAGCGCGACTTGAATGCGGCGCTCTGGTCGGCGGCCGGGTACGATCGGCCGCCGTCCGTGCCGGAGATGATTCGCGAACTCGCTCGGTTCGACTACCGCGCCGTTCCGGCATGACGCAGAACAATCGCCTCGCGTTCGTCCTCGGCATTCGCCCGGATGTGATTCGCGCCTCGCTCATCCTGGAACAACTGCGCCGCTATCCGGACATCGACGTCACGTTCATCTGGTCCGGCCAGCACTATTCCGACAACCTGAAGTCGATCTTCTTCCGCGAGCTCGACGTCGCGCCCGCGGAGATCGATCTGGGATGCGGCGGAGAGACCGACGCGGAGATCGTCGCGTCGATCGTCTCGCGGCTGTACGACGTACTGGCCACGCTCCGTCCGGCCGCGGTCGTCTTCCTCGGCGACACGAACACGACAACCGGCGCGCTCGCCGCGGCGCAGTTGAATATTCCAATCGTGCACATCGAAGGGTGCATGCGCTCGTACGACTGGCGGATGCCCGAAGAAAAATATCGGACGACGATCGATCATCTGTCCGACGTGATTTATGCCTACTTCGACGAATACAAAGAGCAGGGCGTCCGCGAAGGCTTGAACCCCGATAACATCGTTGTCGTCGGCAATCCAATCGTCGACGTGCTGAACCGGTACTATTTTGCCCGCCGGGAGAAGTTCGACGCGCTGGCCACGCCGCCGTTCTTCGCGATCCGCGGGATCGAGCGCGGCAAGTACTATCTGGCGACCTGCCATCGCCGCGAGAACGTCAGCACGCCGGACCGGCTGCAGAGCATCCTCGATCTCTTCGCCGCATCACCGTATCCTGTGTTCCTTCCGGCCAGCTATCGGACGCAGAAAGCACTCGCGGAGTTCGGCCTCGCCGTGCCGAAGACGACGCGCGTCGTCGATCCGATCGGGTACGAGGAGATGCTGTGTCTGATGGTGAATTCGCGCGGCGTGATGACCGACTCCGGCACGGTCGTCGAGGAGACGTGCGTGCTTCAGATTCCGTCGGTGCAGATGCGGAAGGCGACCGAACGGCCTCAAGTCTACGACGTCCGATCGAGCGTGAAGTTCGATCCGGCCGATCCGGACGGTTACGCGGCGCCGGACGTGTTCCGCAAGCTCGAGTCGCTCGTGGGCACGACGTGGGTGCACACCCTCGGTGATGGGCGATCCTCGGAGCGGATTGCGGAGGATCTCTATCGGCGAATGAAGCAGAATGCGTTCGGCCGTCACCGGCCGGAGCAATATCACCTGCCGATCGCGCGCTCGTATCGCGAAGATGGGCTCGAGTAGGAAGAGACGATGGCCGATCAGGGCCGGACGCGTTGGATCGGAACATTCCTGTTGGTGGCGGTCGTCGGTGCGAGCTGGGCGATCGCCGACCCGTTGTTCGCTCCTGCCGACGAAGGCTCGCACACCATCCGAGCGGCGGCGGTGGGGCGCGGCCAGATCCTCGGATCCGCGCTCAGCCCGAGCCAGGTAGACGATCTGACCTGGGGTATTGGCGGCCGCCAAGGTCCGCCTGCGAGCGCATACGAGTCGGTACGCGTTCCGTCGATTTACGACACTCCGGCATACAACTGCTTCGTCTTTCAGGCGGCGGCGACGCCAGGGTGCGTCAAGTTCGCGGGCTCCTTCCGCCGCCTCGCAGACGTGGTGACCGCGGTCCCACGCTACCCACCCGCCTACTATGCCTGGGTGGGCATCCTCTCGCGCCCATTCAGGGCGGGGGCTGAGCAGATGTACGCGATGCGGCTGGCGAGCGTCGTACTGATGGCCGGTCTCCTCGCTTCTGCGTTCGAGACCATCTGGAGCATGGGCTATTCGCGGATGGCGCCGCTCGGCCTGCTCGTTGCGCTCACGCCTCAAACGCTCTTCGTGAACGGTGCGATCAATCCGAGCGCGATGGAGACGACTGCCGCCATCGCGTTGTGGGTCTCGGGCGCGGCGCTGGCCCGAGCCACGCCTGCAGAACTCTCCAATCGCCTGATCGGGCGGACTGCGATTGGTGCCATCCTGCTGGTGGTGGCCCGCCACATATCTCCGCTGTGGCTCGCACTCATTGGGCTCACGCTGCTCTCGCTCACCGGCCGTTCCACGCTGCGCTCGATTGTGGCTCGCAGGGCGACACGGATCTGGGCCGCAACGTTGGCCGCCGCCGTCGCAGCCGCGCTGGCGTGGATCGTCCTCAGGGAACCTTTCTCGACTGCCCACTCGATCTATCCACCAGGCGGATTCACCATCAGCGAGATCCTCACACACAACGTCAACGCGATCTGGTGGCACTACGGCGCGATGATCGGCATATTCGGCTGGTCGGAAGTTCCCATTCCCAGCGTTACGCTGTTCCTGTGGACGGCGCTGCTGGGATTCATCGTCTTTCTGGCGATCACGTTCGCGCGGGACTCGCGATCGGTCTTCGTTCTCGGCACGGCGATCGCGACGAGCGTCCTCGCCCCGTTCGTCATCGATTCCGCATCGGCCATAGCGAACGGGGTAGGGTTTACGTGGCAGGGACGGTACGGACTCCCGTACGCAGCCGGAGTTCCGATCCTCGCGGGTATGCTGGTCGAGCGGTCATCGATCGAGCGCTTCCTCGATCGCCGCCGAGTTTTTCTGTTTCTCGGAGCGGCCCTCGTCGTGGCACACACCTTTGCATTCTGGCAGATGCTGAGACGATACAGCGTTGGATTGACGGGGCCTCTACTGTTCTGGGTCGAACCCCAATGGACGCCTCCAGTACCCACGCTCTTCCTGGTTGTGGCCTTCCCGTCGGCCATGACTGCGCTCGTGTGGTGGACGCTGGTGCGCGGGGCCGAGCGACCGCGGACATCGAGCGCGCAGTCGGACTAGATGAGGCGATCCGCGGCCCATTGCGTCGCGGAGTCGTAAGACCCGAGACTCAGCCACAGAACAAGCAGCACGGCGCTGACGATCGAGACGGCCAATCCGGTGGTCAGGCCGGGCGGCCAGTAGTGGAACTCGACGCGGGATCGCCCGGCCGGCACTTCGATGGCACGGAAGGCATAGTTTGCCGGCAGAATCGCCGTGTCGACACCATTGAGCCGCGCCGTCCAGCCGGTGAAATAGCTTTCCGCAGCGTAGACCAGGCCAGCGCGCGGGGCGTCGACCGTCAGCACGACAGAGTTCCGCCGGTACGATTCGACCACCACCGCCGGATCGTCAGGTCTATTCGGCGTTACCGGGAAGCTGGGCTGCTTCTCGATGATCACGACTCGCGATGGAGTGGTCGCGATCACGTTGAGGGCGCCGGGGGCGCGCCGAACTTCGTACTCGCTCGAGAAGAAGAAGCGCGGCAGCGTCGGCCGTTCGAACACCCACACATAGCCGTCGTTGAAGCGGACCTGGTAGCCGCGCGCCTGCGCTTCCTTGACGAGAGCCGGAAACGCGTCGCGGATCACCAGGAAGCCGATGGCTGCGCGATCGAGCACCGGATCGGGCGGAATGCGGCGCGCCTCGCGCATGAACAGCCACGGCGGGGGCTCGGCATAGCGCCGATAGAGCTCGTACGGCCTCGGCGGGTTGATCGTCATCAGCGAATCGATGCTGAAGATCTCGAACGCGGAATTGAGATTGGCGCTCAGCGCACCGAACGGCATGACCCGTTCCATGCCCGCGGACCCACGCAGCATCTGCACATAGGGCACCGGGTGATCGAAGACTTCCCACGCGTCGGGGCTCGGGTACGTATTGTTGTACGCGCCCTCGCCGGCGCCGAAGAGAAAGACCGCGCAGGCCGCGAAGGACCGCGCAGGCGTTCGCCGCGCGCCAACGAGCAGCGCGCATGCCGCCGCGATGCCGACCAGATTCAGCACGAGCCAGTCGCGCAGCCAGTAACTGTAGGCGGCGGACTTGAGCAGGTCGGCTCGCGCGACGGCCCACCACAAGCCTTCGGTTGCGGCGAGCGGCACCGCGACCGCGACCAGCAGGCGCGGCAGCGAGACTGTGCCGCGCAGCAGGTTCTCGAGTCCGAGGGCGGCGAGAAACGCCGCCACGACGCCGATTGGAATGCCGAAGTAGTGCGCGTAGTGGATCTGGTTGAAGAGAGGGAGGTGCGCGATCCACTGGGAGGGCGGCAGGCCGAAGAGCTTGAGCAGGATCAGGACAGCCGTGATCAGGGACGCGAGAAACAACGTGCGGCTGCGCGGATCTCCGAAGGGCCGTGCGAGCAGCGCGGCGGTCAGCGCAACGATCCCCGTATAGGGGAGATTCGGCTCGAGGCTCTGCGGGACCGGCGGGTTCAGATAAATCGGCAGGCCGCCCGCCAACGTCGGCGACAGCAGCTGCAGGATCTTCCAGTACGGCATCGATTCGAGGCCGACGCCGGTGTAGAACGTCAGAACGTATTTCACGGACGATCGCAGCGTCAACGCGGGGACGTAATAGAACGCCACCAGACCTACCGCCAGTCCGGTCGCAACCGTCCACTGCAGCAGCGTCGCCCATCTGCGCGGCGCGCCTTCGAGCAGGATGGTCGTCAGCGCGTAGATGGCCGTGATGCCGAACACCCAGAACAGAATCGGAGGAAAGCTCGCCAGCGCAATGCAGGCGTAGCTCACGGACAGCAATAGCGAGCGCCGCCGCGTCGGCGCCTCGGCGAACAGTCGCGTCACGTACAACGCGGGCGGCAGGCACGCGCCGGACTGGAGCAGGATGGTGCCGATGTGCTGGTTGAGTCCACCGCACATCATGACCAGGGCGCCGCCAAAGATCGCGCTGATGAAACTGAGGCCGTGGCGCCGGAGGAGCAGGAAGCTGAAGAAACCGGCGCTCCAAAGCAACAGCACGTTGTAGATGTTCTTGAGCGTCACCGTCGCGCCGAGCGCGACCATCAGCGCGAACGGCGGAAAAAAATGAGCCGGCGTCATGTTCGCCATCGCCGGCGTGCCAGCGCCGATGTACGGGTCCCAGAACGGCCATTCGCGCGTCCGCATGGCCTGTTGCAGGAACTTGCTGTCGGGTTCCCATTGCCACCACGCACCGCCGGCATCGCGGATGTTGGCATACGAGTACAGGTTGCGCCCGGTCCACGTTTCGGGGGGGACCTGGTCGGGTCCGTAGTTCTGCGCTAGCGGACGGTAGTCGAGCGGGTTGTAGTGGTTCGTGAGGACGAACGATTTGCCGAGAAAGACGACGTCGTAGTGGACGACCGCGAGCAGGGCGAACAGCAGCGCGGCGGCCAGCGATTTCTCCCACCGCGACGGTCGCCACGCCTCCGTCGCGGATTCAGGTGCGCTCTGCATCCGGATGGATATGATAGTCGTTCTACGAAGGTGCATGGGCACCGAAGAGATGGCGTCAGTGTCGTACCAGCGTTTCGATCCAATCGCGCGCGATCAGCTGCGCGTCCCACGCCTGCGCCGCGACCGCAAGGTCGTCGATCTCGCCGGTGAAGGTCATCCAGCCACGCCCCGCGTCGGGCCAGTCGGTCGTCATGCCGATGCCCGCCTGGCAGTGCGAAAGCCGCAGATCGACGACAGGCCGTTCGAGCGAGTGGACGAGCGTGCCATCCACGTATAGCGACTGGGCGCGCACCGTTCGCACGAGCGTGGCGTGATGCCATCGGCCATCGTTGACCGGTACGGCGCTTTTCTGAACGGCGGTGCCACCGGCATAGTGCTGCGCGTACAGCGCGCCGCTGCGCCCGATGTACATCAACGGCAGCGCGCGTTCCGCGCGTCCCTCGACGCTCGCGCTCGATTGGCAGCCGATCAGAACTCCATCGTGATTCGTCTTGAACCAGACGCGAATCGTCGACTCCGGTTTGCGTTCGAGGAGATCGATCGACACGGGAAGGGCCGAGCGCTGCCGGCCGAACGAGTGCCGTTGGGCGATGAGGCGCACCATCGTCAGACGCGGCCGCGTGTCCGCCGCGGGCACGAGCAGCTCGTCGTCGCCGACCGCCGCCGCGACGCGGTAGTGCGACGAGAGATATCGCTGGAGCGCTGATACTTCCGGTGAGAGTCCCGCCAGCTTCGGGCTGAAGAGCACGCACGGATTCGGCGACGCGTTCAGCGCGTCCCAGATTTGCCGCTGCTCGCCGGGACGGAGCAGAATCAGCCACGCGGTGACGTTCCGCGCCGTCGGCGGCGGCACGCCAGACCATTCGTTCACGCTGAGCTGTCCGGGAACCGTCACGAGCGACGTGCACTCGGCGGCGACCGTTGCGGTGAGCCATTGCAGGCGAGCGACCTGCTCGGGGTTCACGTGAAGTCTCTCCGCGCCTCGCAGCCGCAGCTCGAATCCGCGATCGTACGACTCGCGCCACACGCCGGGGGCCATCGCCGGCCAATACAGAAATCCCATCGCCGCGATGAGCGCCGCGCGCGCCACGAGCCGTGCGGACGTCGCGCGAACGTGCGCGTCGAGCGCCTGCAGCAGATCGCCGAGACCCACGAATGCCACGATGACGATGAACACCGTGGCGACCGCGAGCTGCGTTCCGGCGACTGGATACGCTTGAAGCGTGAGGAAGACCGCGCACATGGCCAGAACGCCTCTGCCGAACGCATCGGTCCGTTGATTGGATTCCTTTCCGCTGACGATCACGCACCAGGCAAACGGCGCCAGATACGCCAGATGATCCGCGTAGCCCCACCTGCCGGTCGGGATGACGGCATAAACCATCACGGCTTCGATCACGGCGACGATCGCGCGCATGGATGTTCCGTTCAGGCGCGCCGCGGGCACCGTGAGCCAGAAGACGACCGGCGCCAGCCCGATCGCGGCCGCGGCGACGGGCATCTCGAACGGAAGAAAGAAGACCGACGCGAACCGCGACGGCTCCGTGACGATCGCTCGCGCGAGCGCCGCAGGCGACGTTCCCCGAATCAGCGCCGGCAGCAGCAGAATCGCGATCGAGACCGCCGTCGAGATCGCGAACGCCGACAGCGATCGCTCGGTGGCCATCGTGCCGCCGAAACGCCGCTTGCATGCGAGCGCGGTCGCGGCAATGGACGACGCGCTCGAGAGAGCGAAGGGAAATGCCCAGCCCGCGAGATGGGTCTTGAAAAGCGCGAACGGCGCGGCCGTCGCCAGAACGATGAGCGCCCACGCAGCCGCTGAAGGCAGCCGGGCGGCAAGCGCGAGGGGCAGCGCGAACCCGAGAAAGAGAAACACACCGACATTGACTTTCGTCAGCGCCGCGCACGCGACGATGACGCCGCACCAGACGCTGCGAGGGATGCTCGATGCGCCGCGTCCGAGGGCAAGCAGGCACAGGACCGTGGACAGCACCGTCAGCAGCGCTTGCGGATGGCCAGGTTCGTTGACGAGCGGCGCCAGATGATTGAGGACCGTCACGAACGCGAACGCGCACGCAACGACCGAGCCGGTCAACCTGAATACGATCGCCGCGGCGCCGATCGTCGTCAGCAGCCAGAACGCGATCGTCGTCAAGCGCACGACGTCGTGATCGAGCGGGAGCCGAAGCGCGCCGTGCAGCGCCTGTTGAATCAGAAAGAACGCGGGGCCGTACTGGCTGAACACGTCGTCGTACAGCCGGCCGCCGTCCAAGTACGATCGAATGGAGCGAATGATGTAGCCTTCGTCGTCGTACGCCGCGAACTGACCGAACATCCGGTAGTAGGCGTACGGCGCGGCGGCGACCGTCAGCGCCGCGACCGCGGCGATGGCCGCGAAAAGGGGCAGCGGATGTCGGCGCGCGCGATCGGCGAGAGACGTCGAGCTCACGGACCGGCCCGCCACACGCACAAGACCGATCGTCCGAACATTGCGCGCGTCGCGCGATCGGTGATCCGCGCGATCGGCACGATCCACGCATCCCAGAACGCGATCTGCGCGAGCGTCGGCGCCGCCGAGCGGAGCAGCAGCCGGTTGCCGGCCGACAGCACCGCGCCCGGCGCGTCGAAGTACTCCGATCGCTCGAGCGTCAGCGCCGGCGGCGCGAGCGGCTCCAGCGTTGATCGCCGATAGCGCCGGTAGTGTCCGATCGCCTTGTCGAACGGGCTGTACAGGAATTGGAACGCCGGCGCGAGCACCACGAGGTGGCCGCCCGGCACGAGGTGCGCGGCCGCGGACGCCATCTCCGCGCGGTCGTCGTCGATGTGCTCGAGCACATCGAGATACAGAATCACGTCGAACCGCTCGTCGGGCGCGAGGTCCGCGACGACGCCGCACTTGTCGACGACGTCGATCGCGCCTGCGCCGATCGGCGGGCGGTGCCGCTCGAGCCGTTCGGCGAACCGCGGGTCGGGCTCGAGCCGGACGATGCGCCGGACCCGCGGCGCGACGAGATACGGGGTGTTCGCGCCGACGCCGGCTCCGACTTCGAGCATCGCGCCGCGCAAGTACGGCGCAATCGCGCCGCTCCAGTATTCCTTCCAGCGGTGCGCGTGCTTGAAGACGTCGAGCTCGGTTCCGGCGTACGCGTACTCGCTTCCGCTCATTTCTGCGGATGGAGCGCGGCGACCGAGTCGACGTAGAAGCGATAGTCGCGGATGGGCAGAAACGTCGACTGATCGCGGCCGGCGAGCACGGAGAACGCGAGCGTGAAGCTCGCGGCGACCGCCTGGAACGTCACGAGCAGAATCAGGGCGGCGAGGATGGCCGTCAGCCGATCGACGGGGATGCCGCCCGACGCGGCGATGGCGACAAGCGCCGCGAGGCCGGCGACGCCCAGCAGCGAAAACGCGGCGGAGGCAATCAGCAGCCGCGTGCCCACCTGCTCGCGGAAGACCGAGATCGCGCTCAGTCCATGCGTGACGAGACCCACGTAGCTCATGGTGGATCGGCCGGCGATCCGTCGGCCGCGATCCATGGGAATCGTCGACATGGGCACCTTGGACTTGACCACGCTCGCGGCGTAGTGGCTCCAGGCCTCGCTCGTCGCCACGATCGCGCCGACGAGCCGGCGCGGCACGATGCTGAAGTTGCCGATCCGGACCTCGATTCCCGTCAGCAGCCAGTGGCACAGGCGATACGTGTTGTAGCCGAGTTGGAAGATCCAGCCCTCGAGCCGCCGGCGTCGCGCGGCGAAGATCGCGCGCCCCTGGTCCGCGAGGTGATTCTCGATCAGCGCGACGGCGTCCGACGGCCGGTCTTCGCCGTCGCCGTCCATCACGAGGACAGCGGTCGAGTCGGTGGCGTCGAACAGATAGGCGAGCCCGATGACGATGGCTCGCTGATGGCCGACGTTGCATCGCAGGCGCAGGACGTCGATTGACGCCACGGCGGACCGCGGCCAGTCGAAGTGCCCCGTCGAAAGCGGCACAGTCGATCCGTCGTCGACGAGGACGATGGCGACGCGCGGGCCGGAGAGCGCGGCGCACGCTCGATCGAGCTCGCGGCACACGAGCGACGCCGCTTCCCAATCATTGAACACCGGCATGAGCACGGCGATTCTCGGGTTCATCCGCGCGTCATCGCCCTATCGCGACCAGACCTGCAGCTGCTTGTCGCGCAGGTCCGTGCGGTTTCGATAGTCTTCGCGCGAGAGGTACTTCTCGAGGTAGCAGTAGAACACGATGAACAGATATCGGGACCCCATCTCCTTGATCTTGAACTTGGAGACGCCCTGCGTGCGGTTGTGCCAGGAGGTGGGAACCACGGCGAAACGGTAGCCGCGCACGATGGCTTTGAGCGGAAGCTCCACGGTCAGATTGAAATGGTAGGCGAGGAGCGGCTGCACGCCGGCAATCACCGAACGCCGATACATCTTGAACGCGTTCGTGACGTCGTTGTACGACATCCAGAACAGCGTGCGTATGAAGAAGTTGGCGAGCCGGTTCATGAACAGCTTCGGCCACGGATAGTCGACGACCTGTGCACCGCGGACGAAGCGCGATCCGAACGCGCAGTCGTAGCCCTCTTCCAGCTTGCGATAGTAGGCGACGAGATCCTCGGGGCGGTCCGACGCGTCCGCCATCACGATCGCGACCGCGTCGCCCTTGAACGCCGAGAGCCCCGCTCTGACCGCGAAACCGAAGCCGTTCGGCGGAGCGTTGTTGATGTGGCGCAGCGTGGGAACCGTTCGGTGGAGATCGATCAGGATCTGCTCGGTCCGATCCTGACTGTTGTCGTTGACGACGAGGATCTCGTGCGTGATGCGGGCGGCCGTGAGCTGCTGATGGATCGCGCGCACCGTCTCGGCGATCCGCCCTTCCTCGTTGTGCGCCGGAATGACCACCGAGAGCAGGCCGGGTACGCCATCTGCTTCCCACTCGGCGAGCGAGCGCACTTCGAGCGGCATCAGCGCGCCCGCGCGCCGCCCGCGCGCTCGGTCATCTCCGCGTGAATCTCCTCGATGGTGCGGTCGAGCGAATACGTCAGCGTCCAGCCCGGATAGTGGCTCGAGAACCTCCGGATGTCGCTGACCCACCAGATGTGATCGCCCGCGCGATTGACGTCGCTGTAGGTCCACGCCATCGGCCGTTCGGTGAGCCGCTCGACGATGGCGATCGCCTCGAGCATCGAGCAGTTCGAGTGCGGCCCGCCGCCGATGTTGTAGACCTCGCCCGATCTCGGCGCCTGGAAAAAATGCCAGAACGCATTGACCAGATCGTACGAGTGAATATTGTCGCGGACCTGCTTCCCCTTGTAGCCGAAGACGGTGTACGGCCGGCCTGTGACGGCGCATTTGACGAGGTACGACAGAAAGCCGTGCAGCTCCGCGCCCGAGTGGCCCGGCCCCGTCAGACAGCCGCCTCGAAAGCACACGGTCTTCAGCCCGAAGTAGCGGCCGTACTCCTGCACCATCACGTCGGCCGCCACCTTCGACGCCCCGAACACGCTGTGGAGCGTCGCGTCGATGCTCATCGTCTCGTCGATGCCGTGCGCGGCGAACGGATGGCTCTCGTCGACGGACCAGCGTGTCTCACGCTCGACGAGCGGCAGCCGATTCGGCGTGTCGCCGTAGACCTTGTTGGTGCTCGTGAAGATGAACGGCGCGTCCGGACAGTGCCGGCGCGTCATCTCGAGCGTCGTCAGCGTGCCGTTCGCGTTGACCGTGAAGTCGGTGATCGGCTCCCGCGCGGCCCAGTCGTGGGACGGCTGAGCGGCCGCGTGAATCACCAGCGCGATGTTCCGCCCGAGCGGCGAGAACACGCGATCCATCGCGCGCTCGTCGCGAACGTCGGCCGCGACGTGCGTGTAGCCGCGCAGCTCCCGCTCGAGGCGCTGCCGCCGCCACGCGGTGCTCGCGTCGTCGCCGAAAAAGTACCGGCGCATGTCGTTGTCGACGCCGACGACGTCGAAGCCCTTGGCGGAGAAGAAGAGGGCGGCTTCCGATCCGATGAGTCCGGACGCGCCGGTGATGAGGACGACAGACATGTCCGGTCAGGGCGCCGCCGGTGCGGGCGCCGCGGTTCCGGCGCCCAGCACGGGCTCGAGGGTGCCGCGCTCGTCGCGCAGCCACGACAGGATCTCGTCGAGGATCGTGTCGAGGCGGCGTGTGGGCGTCCATCCGGTCGCGGCAGTGATCGCGGAGTTGTCGGTGACGTAGTACGGCACGTCGGCTTCGTTCGTCGTCGGCTGCGAATCGATCGCGATCGACCGGCCCGAGCGCAGGCGGCACATCGCGGTCAGCTCCGCGAGCGAGACGCTGTTCGTGTGCCCGCCGCCGGCGTTGTGCACCGATCCCGAATGGCGATCGATGCCGGCGAGCTGCAGGCGGAGAAGGTCGTACAGGTCCGCGATGTGCAGAACGTCCCGCACCTGCAGCCCCTCGCCGCCGAAACCGGAGTAGGCGAGGTGACCGCCGTAAGCGTGCCGCGCGGCCCACAACACGACGAATCCCTGATCGACTTTGCCCATCTGCCAGGGACCCGACACGACGCCGCAGCGATTGACGATCGTCCGCAGCCCGTACATCGCGCGATACTCTTCGATGACGAGCTCCGACGCGAGCTTCGTCGCGCCATACATCGATCGATAGCCGCCGAGCGGAAAGTCGGCGGCGATCCCCTTCGACGACCATCCGGGTCCCGCCGCGTGCGGCGGAAGATCGAGGCGCTGCCCGCGGCGCTCGAGCGGCAATCCGCGGAGGCCGGCGATCGGATACACGCGGCTCGTCGAGAGGAACACCACGTCCGCACGATGGCGGCGCGCCGCTTCGAGGCAGTTGATCGTGCCGACGAGGTTCGTCTGCAGCACGTACGACGGGCTGCCGCTGTAGCCGGCGTGCACGGACGGTTCGGCCGAGCACTCGAGCAGGAGATCGAACGGGCCGGCCTCGGCGATGTCATCGGTCGAGCGAATGTCGCCGTGCACGAAGCGCACGTCGTGCGCCTTGAGCCGTGCGAGCGTCAGCTCGCTGCCGCGGCGGCGGAGATTGTCGAGGGCGCAGATGTCGAGCTCGGCGCGATCGCGCCTCAACATCAGCGCGAGACTCGAGCCGACGAATCCCGCGCCGCCGGTAATCAGAATTCGCATGCGGACACGTTATGATAGCCGACGCGATGCTGACGCCGCGAGTGATTGCTTGAGTCTCGACACGCTCTACGCCACGCGATTTCCCGAAGCCGACCGCGGCGCGAAAGACGCGATTTGGGCGGTTCTCTGCCCCCACTTCATCCAGCGCTACGTGAAGCCCGATGACGTCGTGCTCGACATCGGCGCCGGGTTCGGCGAGTTCCTGCGGCACATCGCGTGCGGCAAGCGCATCGCCGTCGACATCGAGCGGCTCTCGGGTCGCCAGCTCCCGCCTGGGACGGAGGAAATCTTCACCCCGAGCCACGAGCTCTCCGCGCACGTGCCGGCGGATTCGGTCGACGTGGTGTTCTGCAGCAATTTTTTCGAGCATCTGCCGGACACAGCCACGTTTCTCGCGACGCTGAAGGAAATCCTGACCGTGCTCCGGCCGGGCGGGCGATTGCTCGCGCTTCAACCGAACATCCGATTCGTCGGCGGCGCGTACTGGGACTTCGTCGATCATCACCTGCCGTTGACGCACGTGACGCTCACCGAAGCCACCGAGAGCCTCGGCTTCGAAGTGGTCGAGGTGATTCCGCGCTTTCTTCCGTACACGACGCGGAGCGCGATCCCTCAGTCGCCGTGGCTGGTGCGCCTCTATCTCGCGGTCCGCCCGGCGTGGTGGATCATGGGACAGCAGACCTGGTTCGTCGCGCGAAAGCCGAGGAAGTGACGACCGGTTCGGAGGAGCCCGAGCCGCTTCCGATCCCCTGGACGGCGGCCTATCAGACGCGCCGCGAACGTACGCTGCAGGCGGCGGTTCACGATCGCGACGTGATCGCGCGATTTGCGTCGCGTTCCCTCCTGCCGTCGGGATACGGACGTGGACTCGACGAGCGGTGCGTCGAGTATCCGTGGCTGATCTCGCAGCTTCCGCCGGGACCGTGCAGGCTGCTCGACGCGGGCTCGACGCTCAACAACGTCCTCATGCTGGACGTTCCGTCGATCGCCGACAAGGCGCTGCACATCGTGACGCTGGCGCCTGAAGCCGAGTGCCACTGGCAGCGCGGCATCTCGTACTTCTACGAGGATCTCCGGTCGCTTCCCATGAAGGATGGCGTCTACGACGTCGTGGCGAGCATCTCCGCGCTCGAGCACGTCGGGTGCGACAACACGTTCTACACGCGCTCGGCGGCGCACGCCGAGGAGCGTCCGGAGGACTTCATCGCCGCGGCGCGCGAGCTCGTCCGCGTGCTGAAGCCGGGCGGGCTCCTGCTCGTGACCGTGCCGTTCGGCGTCTACGAGCATCACGGCGCGTTCCAGCAATTCGATCGCGCGCATCTCGCCACGCTCGAAGCCGCGGTGGGCGCCACGGCGTCGCGCGCGCTCGCGTTCTATCGGTACGCCGCGGAGGGTTGGCAGCTCTCGACGGATGCGGAGAGCGCGGACGCCCGATATGTGTCGTGGGTCGCGGAGTACATGCGGACCGCGCGTTGGCCCGATCCGCCGCTCGAGCCCGACGGCGCCGCCGCGGCGCGCGCGGTCGCGTGCCTCGCCGTGAGAAAAGAGTAGAGCCTGCTACACTGAAATCGTGCCCGCACACAAACTGCCGCGCGACGCCAGCGTGTATGTGGCCGGTCATCGCGGCCTGGTGGGATCCGCGCTCGTCCGGAAGCTCGAGGCCGAGGGATTCACGCGCATCCTCACGGTGACGCGCGATCAAGTGGATCTGCGCGATCAAGCGGCGGTGAACTACTGGTTCAAGGCGACCAAGCCCGAGTACGTGTTCCTCGTCGCCGGCACCGTCGGCGGAATCCTCGCCAACAGCACGCGGCCGGCCGAATTCATCTACGACAACCTGATGATTCACGCGACCGTCGTCGAAGCCAGCCGGCTGCACGAGGCCAAGCGTGTGCTGTACCTCGGCAGCTCCTGCGTGTATCCGAGGGAGTGCCCGCAGCCGATCCTCGAGCGGTATCTTCTGACCGGGCCGCTCGAGCCGACGAACGAGCCTTACGCGATGGCGAAGATTTCCGGCATCCGCCTCTGTCAGTCCTACCGGCGTCAGTACGGGTGCGACTTCATCGCCGCGATGCCGACGAATCTCTACGGACCGGGCGACAACTTCGATCCGACCGGATCGCACGTGGTGCCTGCGTTGATGCGCAAGTTCCACGAAGCAAAGCTCTCGGGCGCGAAGAGCGCGACGGTGTGGGGCACCGGACGCCCGATGCGCGAGTTCCTGCACGTCGACGATCTGGCCGACGCCTGCCTGTTCCTCATGGAGCGGTACGACAGCGACGAGCACATCAACGTGGGTACGGGTGAGGATCTTTCGATTCGGGAGCTGGCCGAGACGATTCGCGACATCGTGGCGCCCGGCGTCGCGATCGAGTTCGATGCGTCGAAGCCGGATGGCACGCCCCGGAAGCTGCTCGACGTCAGCCGCCTGCACGCGCTCGGGTGGCGCCATCGCATCCCGCTGCGCGAAGGGCTCGTGTCGGCCTATCAGTGGTTCCAGGAGCACGAGCGCGACGCCAGGCTCTCGGCGCGCTGACGTTCAGCCGGTTGCGTGCTTGCGGAACGCCAGGATCAATTCACCACGAAGGATGTAGCGCTCGTCCTCGACCGTGAAGCCGCGCGCGGACATCGTCGCGATGAGCTCTGCTCGCGTGTAGTGCGCGATGTGCTCGTCGGCGTAGCTGCCCGGCACGAGCCCGTACAGCTTTTCGATGTACACCCATTGCCAGTTGGCGTAATCGGGTGTGCCCAACACCAATCGTCCGCCCGGCTGGACGATGCGGCACAACTCGTCGAGGATGGGCGACGATTTCGGCACGTGCTCGATGACCTGCGAACAGAGCACGCATGGAAACGATCCGTCCGCGAACGGCAAGGCAAATCCCGAGGCCTGCACGAGCGCTCGATTGAAGCGGCGCGCGTAGCGGAGCTTTCGAAGCAGCACGTCGACGGCGACGCTCCCGGCCGGCAGATCGCCGATGATTCGGCTCGAGCCGCAGCCGACGTCGAGCACCCGCCCGTGTCCGGCGATCAACTCCGTGACGTGCCGGCGGCGCGCGCGCTGCCAGTATCGCTGCAGCGGGATCCGGCTGTCGTGCGCCCGGTCGTCGTAATCGGCGGCAAGGATCGAATTGCGAAGGAGCCAGAGCGCGCCGAATTGCCGCAGCCAGGCGAGCGCCACGCGAGCGCCGCGCTTCCGCCAGTCGTGCGTACCGTGCGATCGATACACGAACGGTACTTCCGTCACGCGCCATCCTTCTGCATACGCCTGCACCAGGACCTGCTGCAGGATGTCGAAGGCGGTCGCCGTGATCGTCTGCCCCTGCAGCGCGCTCCGCCGATATAGTCGAAACGCGCTCGAGAGATCGCGTATGGGAAGATCGAGTCCCTTCCTGAACAGCGCGTTGAGCAGGCGGCTGAGCGCGAGACGCACCGGTCCCATATCCGCCGCGCCGCCCGGCACGTATCGCGACGCGATCGTCACGTCGCCCCTGTGCGCCCACAGCGTTTCGACGAACTCCGATGGATGCGAGAGGTCGGCATCCATCGTCAGGATGTAGTCGCCGCGCGCCGCGGCGAAGCCGCGTCTGAGCGCGGCGCCGTAGCCAGGCGTGTCGGACGTGAGGAACTGCGCGCGGCCGCGCGCCGCCGCGTCGCTCGTGCGCGTGTCCTCGCTGTCGGCCACGACGATGATCTCGCGTGGCACGCCGATGGCGTCGAGAACGCCGTGCAGATCGGCGAGCAGCTGCGCGAGGTGCGGCTCTCGCCCGGAGGCGACCATCAGGATCGTCAACGATTCCGCTTCGGGCGAGTCGTTCGTGGGCGCCGCATACGAGTGGCGATCGGTCCGCGCCGGATTGTGGGTTTCCCGCATTGCCGACGATTATAGAATGCTGGTTTGCAGCTTCGACCTGCGGTCGAACGGGGCGGTACGCCGCTGTGGACGAGCGCGCTCGCGGCGGCCGCGATCGCCGCGATCATCGCGTACAACACCCTGGATGCGCAGTTCCTGCACGGCACAGGCGGCAAGTGGCTGCAGCCCGACAACGATTCCGCAGCCTACATGGTCGCATGGAGCTATTTCCTCGGCGACGCCTGGCGGCTGCCGATCTTCGCGGTTCCCCGGATGGGCTATCCCGAAGGCGGCAATGTCCTCTTCCTCGACGCGTTGCCGTTGACGGCGATCGTCACGAAATGCGTGTACGCGGCGACGCGCATTCGACTCAATCCCTACGGGCCCTGGAATCTGCTGACTTACCTCCTGCAAGGCGCGTTTGCCGCGCGCTTGCTCTACGCGGCCGGCGCGCGATCGCTTCCGGCGGCGCTCGCGGGCGCCGTCCTCCTGGTGTGCACGACGTCGTTCATGTGGCGGATGCAGCACACGGCAATCTCGAGCCACTTCCTCATCCTGTGGGCGCTGGCGCTCTATTTCGAGAGCAGGCGCGGATCGCGCCGTCTCGTAGAGATGTGGGTGCTCGCGAGCCTGGCGCTTCTCATCAACTCGTACCTCTTCGCGATGGTGATTGCCCTTCACGCGGTCACGCTGCTCGCGACGATCCCGCGCGACGGGCTGCCCTGGCGCGACGTTCGCACGATGGCGTGCGGCGCCGCGGCGGTCGTCGCGATTGCGCTCGCCTCCGGCTACGGCGTGCTGTTCACGAATCCGTCGTCGATGCAGGCGATGGGATTCGGCCTCTTCTCGTGGAACCTCGCCGGCCTGCTCGTGCCGCGATCGTTCGACGTCGTCCGCGACGCGACCGGCGGTCAGTACGAGGGCGAAGCCTATATCGGCATGGGCGCGCTGATCGTCGTGACCGTCGCGCTCGTCTCGCGTCCGGCCGCCACCGCGCGGCACGTGAGGACGCACGCGTGGCTCGTCGCGCTGCTCGCGGCCTGCGCGATCTACGCGGCGTCGAATCGCGTCTACGCCGGCAGCACGCTCGTTCTGTCGTACGACGTGCCGGCGCGGGTCGAGAGCCTCGCGAGCTTCTTCCGCGCGACGGGCCGGTTCATCTGGCCGGTCGCGTATTCAGTCGTGGCGCTCTCGCTGGCGTGCGTGTTCAGATGGTGGCGCCCCGCGATCGCGATCCCGATCGCCGCGCTCGCTGTCGTGGTGCAGCTGACGGAGGTCCGGCCCTACATGCGGTATTTCAAGGTCACGACCGGCCGCGCGCTGGCGAGCGCCATCGACGCCGCGCGCGTGGACGAGTGGGTGAGGACGCACGATCGCATCTGGCAGTATCCCTCGTGGTCGTGCGGAGGATTGTCGGGATCGAAAGTGGAGTCGGGCAGCCTCGAGGCGAATCGCGAGCTGCAGATCCAATTACTGGCCGCGCGCGCCGGCACGCCGATGAACAGCATCTACACGTCGCGCATGTTGAAGCACTGCGATCGCGAGTTCGAGTGGGGCGCGCATCCGCGGTTCGAGGAGGGCGTCCTGTATCTCCTCAGCTGGAAGACGGCCGCCGAGACGCCCGCGATCGCGACGCTCGTCGCATCCGGGCCCTGCATCGGCCTCTCGTGGGGCATCGCGTGCTCGACGCGATTCCGCGCCGCGCCCGCGCCTGCGGACGCTCAGCCGAGCGGTGGACGCGCGATGTCGCGCGGCGCGAGGTCCGGCGGAAATTCGGCCGGCACGCGTCCCGGGCCCGTGCGCTCGAAGTAAATGATCCAGTGGAAGCCGCGAATCTCGGGCGGCGTCACTGACGTGATCGTCAGCCCCGCCTCCGCCGCCGTTCGCACGAGCCAGTTGCGATCGAAGATCACCGCGTTGGTCGGATCGCGCGGATTGATCATCAACGCATTCTGGAACTCCTGCATCATGGGGAAGTCCCCCTTGTCGAACAGGAACCACGTCGTGGTCGCGATGCCGCGCGGACCCATCACGCGATTGAGCTCGTGCAGGTAGTACTTCGCGTCCTCTTCGAGCAGGTGCGTGAACACCGACCATGCGATGAAGAGCGTGACGCTGCCGTCGCCGGCCGGCAGCGGCAGATGGCCCGGCGTGCCTTCGGCGTTCAGCACTTCGTGAAAGACGTTGTGATGCTCGAAATAGAATTCCGGCGCGAGCGGCGAGAGGTTCGCGCGGCACCAGTCGATCATCCCCTTGTGGCGATCGATGCCGAGATAGCGGCGCGGCGGCTGCGGCCGCCGGATGAGCGACGCCGCGAGGCGTCCGATGCCGCAGCCGAAGTCCAGCACGGAATCGAAGCAATAGCTCGGCAGGTGATCGAAGGGCGTGCCTTGGATCGATCCGTCGAAGAATCTCTCGTCCGGCAGGCCGACCAGCCGGCGGAATTCGATCGGCGGAATGGGGACCGTGGTGCTCATCGAGCCGATCCCGGGGCGATGGCCTTCTGCAGGTGAATCGCCCATTGATGGCCCGGAACGAGTGGAGGGATCTCCGAGACGATCCGCAATCCCGCCGCGCCGACGGCGCGCTGCAGCCACCCGCGATCGAAGATGACGGCGTTCGTGGGATCGAAATCGCTGATGTAGAGCGCGTTCTGCGAGTCCTGCATCATGGGGAACCGCGTCTTGTCGAAGATGAACCACGTGGTGATCGCGATGCCGGACGGGTGCAGCACGCGGGAGAGCTCGCGCAGCGAGAATTCCGCGTCCGGCTGCATCAAGTGCGTGAACACAGACCACGCGAGGTACAACGTGACGCTGCCATCGTCGACGGGCAGCGGCACCGGATCGAGGCTGCCTTCGGGATTCATGAACTCTTGAAACACGTCGTGGTGCTTGAACTCGAAGGCAGGGGCGTGCGGCGTGATGTTCGCGCGGCACCATTCGATCATGCCTTTGTGCGGATCGATCCCGACGTACTTTCGCGGAGCGTGCCCGGCCCGCAAGAGCTGACGCGCGAGCCGGCCGCACCCGCACCCGTAGTCGAGGACGGACTCGAATGCCTCGGCCGGGACCGTCCGGAGGACCGTGTGAACGCTCGGATCGTCGAACGCCGCAGGCTCGATCAGTCCGACGAGATGACGAAATTCTCTTGGCGGAAGCGGCAGGTCGACGGTCATTGCGGAATGTAGTCCTTGCGCGCGAACGAAGGGCTGGGTGATACTTCGAGGCTTCGGATCGGTCCGCGCTCCATGCTGAATGCGTGCACAATCATAGCGTGTAATTACCTGCCGTTCGTCAGGGTGCTTGCCGATTCCTTCTTCCTTCATCATCCAGGCGGCCGCTTCACGGTTCTGCTGATCGACGACGAGCGGCGGCAGTTCGCGCCGGGCGACGATCGTGTCGAGTGGCGCCGGCTCGCCGACATCGGTCTCGAGCGCGACGAGGTGCACCGCCTCGCCGGCATCTACGACGTGACCGAGCTCGCGACGGCGGTCAAGCCGTTGTTCCTTCGACGTCTGCTGGACGAGGGGCGCGGGCCGATCGCGTATCTCGATCCCGATATCAGAATCTTCGGATCGCTCGATGAGGCCGCAGCGCTCGCGGCGCAGCACGGCATCGTCCTCACGCCGCACACCATGCGGCCGTATCCGAAAGACGAGCGCCAGATCGACGGCTTCTTCGTCCTGGCGGCAGGCGTCTATAACCTCGGCTTCATCGGCGTCGGCGAACGCGCACGGCCGTTCCTCGAGTGGTGGTGGGACACGACGAAGCGCGAGGCGCTCATCGACGTGACGAAGATGATGTTCACCGATCAGCGCTGGGTCGACTTCGTCCCGTCGTTTTTCGATCACTGCATCCTCAAGGATCCGGGCTACAACGTCGCGTACTGGAACCTGCACGGACGCGACTTCACCTTCGACGGCGGCCGATACCTCGTCGATGGAAAGCCGCTGCGGTTCTTTCATTTCAGCGGCTTCGACACGCGCAAGCCGTGGCTGCTGAGCAAGCATCAGGGCGAGCGGCCGCGCGTGTTGTTGAGCGAGCGTCCGGCGCTCGCGCGGATCTGCCGCGAGTATTTCGACAGCCTCGTCGCCGCCGGCATTCACGACGACGGCAGACCCGAGTACGGGTGGAACCGTCTTCCGTCCGGCGTTCCTATCACGACGCGGATGCGGCGTCTCTACTGGAGCGCGGTCGTCTGCGCGGAGCAGGGCAGGTGTCCCGAGCCTCCGGGGCCTTTCGATCCCGACAATCCGGACGCGTTCATCGCGTGGCTGAATGGTCCGGCGGAGGGCGGGCCGCGTCGCGTGTCGCGTTTCCTGTACTCGATCTACCGCGACCGGCTCGATCTCCAGATGCACTTCCCCGACATCTTCGGGAAAGATGCGGTGTCGTATGCCGACTGGATCTGGCAGGACGGCGGTCTTCAGGAAAACATTCCGCTCGAGCTCCTGCCGCCGCGGCAGGAAGTGCAGGCCGTCGACGCGGATGCTGCTGGAGCGGCAGCCCACAATCTCCGCGAGGGCGTGAACATCGCCGGATATTTTCGCGCGGAGCTCGGCATCGGCGAAGCGGCCCGCCAGCTGACGAGCGCGATCGAAACGGCGGGGATTCCGCATGCGACGACGACGTACGACGCTACGCTGAATCGACAGGCGCATCCCTTCGTCGAACGTGAGCCCGGCGGCGCGATGTACGACATCAACGTGTTGTGCGTGAACGCCGACAGCACGCCGCGATTCGCGCGCGACATGGGGCAGCCGTTCTTCGACGGACGGCACACCGCCGGCTACTGGTTCTGGGAAGTTGAGGAATTCCCCCGCTCGATGCACGCGGCGTTCGACATCGTCGACGAAGTGTGGACGGCGACGGACTTCATCGGCAACGCCGTGCGCGCAGCGAACGGCAAGCCGGTGTTCACGGTGCCGATTCCCGTGCCGGTGCCGTCGTATTCCGCCGCGATCACGCGCGCGCGGCTTGGGCTTCCGGATCGATTCACGTTCCTGCTGATCTTCGACTTCCTGAGCGTCCTCGAGCGGAAGAACCCTCTCGGCCTGATCGACGCGTTTACGCGCGCGTTTCGGCCGGATGAAGGACCGATGCTCGTCGTCAAGAGCATCAACGGCGATCTGCGGCTCTCGGAGCTCGAGCGGCTGCGCGCGGCCGCCGGCGATCGGCGCGACGTGTTGATCGTCGATCGGTATTACACCGAGGAAGAGAAGAACGCGCTCGTCGGCGCGTGCGATTGCTACATCTCGCTGCATCGATCCGAGGGTCTCGGTCTAACGATGGCGGAGGCGATGGCGCTCGGCAAGCCGGTCATCGCGACGGGATACTCGGGCAATCTGCACTTCATGACGCCGGAGAACAGCTATCTCGTGGACTACGAGCGGGTCAACGTGCCGGCCGGCTGCGGACCGTATCCGACGAGCGCACGCTGGGCCGATCCCGATCTCGATCACGCCGCCGAACTGATGAGACGCGTGTACGAGCAGCCGCAGGAGGCGGGCGCGCGCGCGAAACGCGGTCAGGCGGACATCGTTCAGCGACATAATCGAGAGGCGTCCGCGCGCGCGATCGTCCAGCGCGTGACGGCGATTCGCGGCGAGCGGCGAAGCCGAGTGCTGGGCGTAGGGTCAACGCGTACCGGAGGAGCGGTAGTGGACAAACCAATGGAGCCGGCGCCCGTCGGCGTCGAACAGCTCGAAGCGCTTCTTGGACCGTTGACCGAGACGTCGACGCTGCGATTGAGCGCGGAAGGCCGCCGGTTGTCGGGTCTGCGCCTGCTCGCGCAGCGCGCGCTCTTCCGCGTGCTCCGTCCGCTGTGGTTCCAGCAGCATCGATTCCACGCTCACGTCGTCGCCGCCGTCGGAGTGACCGCCGGCGCACTGCGAACCGAACAGCACGCGCGCGAGGTGGCGGACGTGAAGTTGCGCGCGCTGACGGCGAGATTGCTGGCCACCCGGCGCGAAGCGATACGCATCGGCCAGCTCGTCGATCGCATCGAGCACGCGCAGGGGACGAACGCGGTAACGGAACTGCAGTCGGCCACCGCGGCGTTTCAGGATCGCGCGGCCGCGCACCTCGCGGCCTTGACGACGGCGCTACAGAACACGGAAGCGGAGCTTGCGGCGCTGACGAGCCGCCTGTTCGCAGCGCCGTACATGTCCGATCCGTCGCGGTTTCACGTCAAGGACGCACAAGGTCGCGATCGCCTCGGCTTTCACGCGCCGGCTGGTACGGATCACGGTTTCTATCACGCGTTCGAGGACGTGTTCCGCGGATCGGAAGCGCTGATTCGCGATCGCCAGGCGGCGTATGTGCCGCTCCTTCGATCGCGTGCCTCGGTCGTGGACGTCGGCTGCGGCCGCGGCGAGATGCTCGATCTCTTGAAGGACGCGGGCGTGTCCGCGTCCGGCGTGGACACCGATGCGGACATGGTCCGCCACTGCCGCGACAAGGGACATCGCGTCGAGCAGAAAGATGCGCTGCAGTTCCTCCGGGAGCAGCCGGAATCATCCATCGCGGCGATCTTCACCGCGCAAGTGATCGAACACTTCACGTTTAATGAGCTGCGCGATTTCCTCGAGCTGTGCCGCACGCGGCTGCGGCCCGGCGGCGTGCTGATCGCGGAAACGGTGAATCCGCACGCGCTCGAAGCGTTCAAGACGTTCTACACGGACCTCACGCACCAGCGGCCGATCTTTCCGGAAGTCGCGCTGGCGCTCGCGCAGCTCGCGGGCTTCGAAGAGGCCTACATCACGTTTCCGCTGGGATCGGGCGAGCTGGAGGCGGATCGGCGGTCGCAGGGCGAGTACGCGATCGTCGCCACGGCGCGGCCAGAAGCGCCAGCGCCGCCAGAACGCTCGCGGACGTGACCGCAAGACCGATCGCGAGGCCCGGCGGAAAGTAGCGGAACTCGACCGTCACTTTGCCGGCGGGAATCTCGACGGCGCGGAAGGCGTAGTTCGCCGGCAGAATTCGCGCAGGCGATCCATTCACGGCCGCGCGCCATCCATCGAAGAAGCTCTCCGACGCGTAGACGAGTCCCGGGCGCGGCGCGTCGACGCTCAGTCTAAGCGTGTTGAAGCGATACGCGTCGACGGCAACGACCGGATCGTTCGGCGGGTTCGGCGCGGCCGGCGTGGACAACGGCTCTTCGACGACGATCTCCCGGGGCGCGGTGGACGCAATCGCCTCGAGCGCCGCGCCAGTCGGGACGACGCGGTAGTCGCTGGAGAAGAAGAACCGAGGCGCGGACGGACGTTCGTACAGCGCGACGAAGCCGTCGTCGAGCCGCTTGGCGTAGCCGCGCGCTTCGATCCGCCGCACGTCCTCGGGCACCGCGACGTACGCCGACAGGAACCGCACGTGCGCGTGATCGAGCACGCGCTCCGGCGGAATCGTCTTCGGCATCGTCATGAAGACGTGCGCCGGCGATTGGCCGTAGCGGCGATAGAGCTCGTAGACGCGCGGCGGCGTGAACGTCATCAGCGAATTGAGGCCGAAGACGCGGAACGCGCCGTTCACGTTCGCGGGCGGGATGCCGAAGCCGAGGATGCGTCCCATCGGCGCCTCGAGCCGGACGAGGCGGAGGAACGGCAGCGGGTGCTCGAACATGTCCCACGCCGCGGGCTTCGGATGGAAATCGTTGTAGATGCCCTCGATCGCCGCGAGACCGAGAAGCGACGCGGCAACCGCGTTGCGGATCGTCTGGCGCTCGCGCCGCTTCACGTAGAGCGTCATGAGAAACACGCCCGCCACGACGATCGCGGCAAGCACCGTCCAGTCGCGAATCCAGTAGCCCGCGCCGAGCTGTGAATACGCGCGGTCCGCGATCGCGATCGCGAAGAGGCTCGCCGTCGCGATCGACAGGACGGCCGACGCGATGACGCTGTGCATTTTCCCGATCGATCCCTCGAGCAGTCGCTCGGCGCCCTGCGCCGCGAGGAACGCGGCCGCGAATCCGACCAACACGCCGAAGTAGTGCGCGAAATGAATGTGATCGAAGAGGGGAAGCCGTCCGATCCAGTGAATCGGCGGCACGCCGAAGAGCTTCAGCAGGACCAGGACGATCGCCGTCGTGCAAAAGGGGAAGAGCGTACGCTCGCGTAGAGGCGCGGCCGGACGGGCGAGGAGCGCCGCGAGAATGCACATGGCGCCGACGTACGGGATGTGCGCCGCGTATCCGTCGCTCGCGTACGGCGCCGTCAAGTACACCTGCACGCCGCCCATCAGCGTCGGCGACAGCAGCTGCAGGATCTTCACGACCGGCATCGTCTCGAGACCGGCGCCGCGATAGATGTCGGCGGCATGCGGAACGGCGCGCGCCAGCGCTGCGGCCGGCACGTAGTAGAAGCTCACCAAACCCAACGCGAGCGCTCCGGTCAGCATCCAGCAGGAGAAGGCGCGCGAGCGAGGCGCACTGCAATCACCCAACGCGATCGCGACGAGCGCGTAGATCGCAGTCAGCGCGAAGAGGCCGACGACGAGCGGAGGAAGGCTCGCGAGCGAGATCGCGGCGTAGACGATCGCGACGGCTCCAATGCGGCGTGCGGTCGGCGCATCGAGCAGCCATCGCGTCGCAACGAGCGCGAGCGGTACGCACGAGGCTATCTGTCCCGTCACGGAGCCAAGGTTCTGATTCATCGCGCCGCCGAGGACGACGAGCGCGCTGCCTCCGACCGCCGCGAAGAATCCGAGTGCGTGCTGGCGAAGAAAGAGGTACGAGAAGAACCCCGCCCCCCACAGCAGGAACAGGAAGTACGCGTTGCGCAGGCCGACGGATCCGCCGAGCGCAACGACCGCGGTGTACGGTGGAAAGAAGAACGCCGGCAGCAGATTCGCCATCGCCGGCGCGCCGGCGCCGGCGTACGGATCCCAGAACGGCCACTCGCGTTTCGCGAAGGCTTCCTTCAGGAACTGCGTGCTCGGCTCCCACTGCCACCACGACGTCCCGGGATCGCGGATGTTCGCGATGAGCCAGAGATTGCGCGTCGTCCATTCCGCTTGCGGCACGAGATCGTCGCCGTAGTTCTGCGGAAGCCCGCGCTGATCGAGAGGATTGACGTAGTTCGTATGGACGAGCGATTTCCCGAAGAAGATGACGTCGTAGTGGAGGACCGAGATGAAGAGGAGGAGCACGGCGCCCGCTGCGCCCGCCTCGCGCCACCACGAACTGGATGTCGCCGGTGCGTGGCCGCCGATCATGACGCCTTCCGCGCGAAGCACAGCAGCGCGTCCTGGCGGCCGGCTCGCTGGATCAGGCGCGCGAGCGAAAGGCCGCCGGCGCGGACGACGACCTCGGTGGCGCGCGCGCGCCAGCCGGCTGGCTCGTGCGTGTAGCGGAAGTTGATCGTTTCCTGAGGTCCCCACGCGGCGTGCCGCCGGATGTACCGCACGTCGGCGAATCCCGCGGCCGACAACAACCGCCGCAGACTGTCTTCGGTGAAGTAATACACGTGCTCCAGCGGGCTGAGCACCGCCCAATCGAGGCCGAGGGCGAACCGGCTGATCGACTCGAAGTTCGGCGTGCTGATCACGAGCGTGCCGCCGGGCACCAGCGCGCGCGAGATCGCGGCGACGACCGCCGCGGGATCGAACAGATGCTCGATGACGTCGAACATCGCGGCGACGTCGAACGACGCGGGAGGAATCGGGGCGGACTCGGCGCGCTCGCGCCGGATGGGAAGCTGCAGCCGATCGATCGCGAAGCGCGCCGCCTCGTCGGAGAGCTCGATCCCTTGCACGCGCCAGCCGGCGCGCTCCGCCGCCTTCAGGAAGAACCCCGCGCCGCATCCGACCTCGAGCAGGCGGCGCCCGCTGGTCGCGCCCGCCATCATCGCCAGCATCGCGCTGTGCCGCCGATCGAAGTGCTCCAGGTCGAAGCGTCCGTCGGTCACGCCGAGCGAAGGCAGATACTCCTTCCAGAAGTAGTCTCGGCTGTAGCGCGCGAGGATCTTCTCGTGCGGCGCGCGCGGGTTGGCGTAGACCAGTCCGCATCGCACGCAGCGAGCGATCGCATATCCCATTTTGTCGAAGAGGCGCGCGCTCTCGGTGCCGCCGCAGATCGCGCACGGCACCGCCGTGCCGTCGTCCTGCAGAGGAGGCCAGACCGGCATCAGACGTTGCCCGCCGGCCGCGCGTGCTCGATCGCGGCGGCCGATCGCGTTCGCACGCTCGCGGCGACCGCGACGAGTCCGACGAGCGCCGCCGCGATCGCCATCACGCGCCAACGTTGAATGGCCGATTCCGCCATCGCCGAGAGCCATCCGATCTCCGCCGGCTGCCGGAACGCCATCCACGCGGTCGGGGAGTCGTCCGTGGCGACCACGGTGAAGCTGTTGGAGGGACAGGGAACGCTGACACCGGCCCAGCCCGGACCGATGCCCATCGGCGGACGCACGACCGTCTCGCGGCCCGTGACGGTGTCCTTCAACGCGAGCCGCATGCCAGACGCGCGCGACGCGCCCGCGACCTCGAAGCGTATGCGGCCGTATTCGGAGCAGCCCGTCGGTTCGCTCTCGAACCGTCCGCGCGCCTTCGCGCGCCCGGCGCCGTAGGAATCCCAGACCGGCACGAGATCCTTCGGCGATGCGGTCTGCACGAACGTCTCCTCCGTGCCCGGCCGCGCGCGCAGCTCGATCGGCCGCCGGATCGCGGCAGGGAGGATATGACGGACGTACGGATGCATGAGCCAGCCCGCGAGCATCGACGGGCTGAAGTACGGGACCTCCTGCGGTCCACGTTTCTCGGCGAGCGTCGCCAGATCGCCGCTCATCACGAAGTGGCGCACGTTGCGGACGTATTCCTGCGACCACAGACGTCGATCGCGTCCGTCCTTGGCGAGAATCGATCGGGTCACGCCGTTGATGCCCGCGGCGCCGATGGCGATCCAGATCGCGATCGCGAGCGTGCCGGCAACCTTCCACTGGCGCGACTCGCGCGACGCGGCGATTGCGAGGAGTGCCATGGTATTCACGACGAACCCGAAGCAGAGCATGTCGAGATAGCGCGAGGCCGGCACGGTGCCGCCGACGCCGCGCGAGTACGCGAGCGCCGCGCACTGGATCGCCACCCACGCGCCGAGCGCGAGCGACAACTGTTCGAGCGGCGTCGATCGCAGCCGCCGCACGACCACCATCCCCGCGACGATCATCAGCGGAATCCAGAGGAGCACCGACGCGCGCGGCGATTCGATCCAGGGAAAGGCGAGGTTTCTCGCGAACGAGACTTTGAAGGCGAGCCACGTGCCCGCTTTGAGGTACGCGTGATACGGCAGCGGCGGCGACAGTGCCGCGTAACTCACCGCCGCGACGGCCGCGAGCGCCGCGATGTTCACGAGCGCCGATCGCCACTCCTTGGGGTGGTTGATCGTCTTCAGCACGACGAGGCAGCCGATCGCGGCAACCGTCAGGATGCCGCCCGCGACCGTGAAGATCGCGCAAAACGCGCAGAACCACCCGAAGAACCACGCGCGCGTGCCGACGCGATGCGTGCCCATCAGCCACAGCGCGAAGCCGGAGAACAGCATGAGGAAATAGAACGCGGATTGAAATCCGGCGAGCGTGTTCTCGAGCGCGAACGGCGGCGCGAACACGAGCGCGATCGTGACGACGATCGCGGGCAGCCATCGGCGCACGGCGGCCATCCAGATCATCGCGGCGAACATCACCCCGGTCGTCGAATGCAGAACCGCGTTGGCGACGATCTGCACTTGCGGATCCCACTGCCCGTTGAGCGCGAGGAGCGTCAGCGCGAGGACGCGGGTGAAGAAGATGCGGTGCTCGTTGTGCAGCGTGAACATCTGGTGCCAGGTGAGGCCGTCGTTCACGAACGGCAGGTAGAGGCTTGCCGCTTCGCCGTCCCATTGATCCCAGAACGGCACCGGCATCGGATAGCGATCGACGAGCGCGAGCCGCGCGGCGAGCGCCACGAGAAAGAGCGCGCCAAGCCAGAGCGCATCGCGCCGCGTGAAGGCCCCGCGGCGAAGATCGCGGCCGACGAGCGCCAGCCCCGTGACGACGAGCGCGAGGCAGGCGAGCGCGACCCAGGCCAGCGACCACTTCGTGACGAACGTGACGCTGTACCAGCGCGGGATCGCGGCGAGCCAATTGCTCCGGAGGAGCAGCATCGGATCGTTGGCGTCTTTCGTCGTCACCACACGCACGGCATCGCCGGCCGGCGTGATCCCGTCGATTTGGTGCAGCGCCATCATGAGGATGGGATCGATCGTGCGGATCGTGTTGCCGTTGCGATCGAGGACGCTCATCCGCCGGATGAGCACTTCGCCGGGCCCGTTGAGCGCGTCGAAGCGGATGAACTCGAGCGGGCGCGCGGGCAGCGGAAATCGGATCCTCTCGAATTCACCCGGACGCTGGTGCAGCGGAACGACGGCCGACTCCTGCTCGCTGAACGCCCACGTGGACGTCCAGAACAGCTGCGCGGCGGTGCCGCCGGTCGGGCGCATCTCCACTTCGAGCACCGATCCGTCCGGCTGGAATTGCTGCACGCTCGCAATCGCGGCGGCGACGAGCGGCGCGGCGACGAGGATCGCAAACGCCCACGCGGACAGCGTCAATCGGCGCGCCCCTGAACGGGGAGCGTCTGGACTCGACTCAGGCATCGATGCGGTAGTCAGGGAAGTCCCGCGTGAGATTCGGATTGTAGTACGGATCGTTGTCGATCACGTCCGCCCACCGCCGGCGCATTTCGCTCAGCACCGTGAAGTCCTGGCGGCGGACGCCGAAGCTGGCCGACTCGTGATGGTGGAGCTGCGCCCACGGCGTGTACACGACGCGATAGCCCGCGCGCCTGACGCGCAGGCAATAGTCGATGTCGTTGAAATCGATCGGAAATCGCTCGTCGAAGCGGCCGACTTCCTCGAACACGCCGCGCCTCGACATGAGGCACGCCGCGGTGACGGCCGAGTAGTTGCGGACAATCATCGCGCTGCCGCCGTAGCCCGGCGACACGCCCGGATGTTGATGAAACGCGTGCGCGGCCACGCCGGCGACGCCGAGGACGATGCCGATGTGCTGAAGGCGTCCGTCGGGATACAGCAGCTTTGGGGCCACGGCGCCGATGGCATCTTCCTGCGACAGCTCGAGCATCGACGTCAACCAGTCCGGCGCGATCGCCTCGAGGTCGTCGTTGAAGAGCAGCAGGTGCTCGCCGGACGCGGCGGCAGCGCCGGCGTTGATGCTCGCGGAGAAATTGAACAAGCCGAGCCTCTCGAGCTTGAGGACTTGATGTCGCGTGCCTTCGAGCGCGCGATAAGAAGACGAGGGGAGATCGTGATCGCCGCCGCCGCTCAGCACGACGATCAGCTCGTAGTGGTCGTAGGTCGTGTGCTGAACGACGCTTCGAATCGCTTGCGCGAGCACGTCGCGGCCGTCGCCGCGAAGCTTTCCCGCGGTCGGAATCACGATCGACACGAGCGGTCTGCCGCGGATGCGCCGGCGCACGCGATAGAGTCCTGGCGCGCCGCCGGGCAGCACTTCCGCGTCGACGCGGTTCCGCTTGACGTAGTCCTCGAGCGCGCGGCGTCCGGCGTCGAGCGCCCAGGGTTTTGCTGCGCCCGCGCTGGCCGTGGATCCCGGAAGCTTTCGCCAGTGGTACAGGATGCGCGGGATGTGATGGATCTTGTCGGTGCGATCGCCAAGGCGATCGAGAACGCGCAGCAGCAGATCGTAATCCTGCGCGCCTTCATAGCCCGTTCGGAATCCGCCGGCCTCGTCCACAAGGGTGCGCCGCAGCACCATCAGGTGGCAGACGTACATGCACGTCAGGAAGTGATCGTGCGACCAGTCCGGCTTGAAGTACGCGTCGCACCGGACGCCTTGCAGATCGAGCTTGTCCTCGTCCGAGTAGATCACGTGCGCATCGGCATGCGCGTTCAGGTGCTTGACGACCTCCGCGAGCGCGTCGGGCGCGAGCTCGTCGTCATGATCGAGCAGCGCGACGAACTCGCCGCGCGCGAGCTCCAGCGCGGCGTTCGACGCAGCCGAGATGCCGCCGTTCACCGAGAGATATCGCACGCGAATCCGCGGATCCGATTCGTAATCCCTCAACACCTCGATCGTTGCGGGCGTCGCCGACGCGTCGTCGCAGAGACACAGCTCCCAGTTCTTGTACGCTTGGCGCTTGACCGACTCGATGCACGCGCGCAGCCACTGCGGATCTGTGTTGTAGACCGGCGTGACGATGCTGATCAGCGGTTGATAGGGAAGCGCCGCGACTTCGGCTGCGAGCTGCTCGAGCTCCGCCGCGGTGCGCGTGTTGCGCGAGACCCAGCGCGGATACGCCTCCGCGTCTTGCGATGCGATGCCGGCGCTCCGAAGGAGCTCGAGGGAATTCTGGACGCCGTCGCTCTTGATGCGCCGCGCGAACGTGGCGATCGATCGGCGCACCTCCGCCTGACTCCTGCGCCACTCGAACCGCGGCTCGCCGAAGATCGCCCACGCGTTGCCGACGCTCGCCGCTGAGTCCACTTTCGTCGACAGCGACACGATCGCATCGATCGATGCTTCCCGAGTCGGTGGCAGATCGATCGCAATCTGATGCCATCGCCGATCCGTCCATCGCGATCCGGGATCGATTCTGATCGTGACCTCCCGCTGCCATTCGCCGGCGGGGACGGCAACCGCCACTGTGAACTCGACCGCCGGCGGGTGGTCCTGCCACACTTGCGGCGACAACGCGCAGTCGCACGCGAAGCGGGATCCGGGCGGCACGCGCGCGCGATACTCGACGCCGGCCGGCGGATGGCACAGGAGCGCCTCGCGCACCGTGTGGCGCAGGTTGATCGGGCCAACCCAGCGGATCGCGATCGACTCGTCCGGCCCTTCGGCCCACCGTCGCGCCGGCGCGGAGAGTCTGAGCGGAAACGTTCGGCGGACGAGATACTCGAGCGCGCGCCGCGCGGTCGCGGGACCGCGCGACGACGCGAGCCCGCGCACGACCGTGCCGGTCGTCCAGAGCGGATGACGGACCGCGCGCGTCGCGCGCGTCGCGGCGGTCCTGGCGCCGACGAGCAGCCGGCGGCCGCCCGACGCCGTCATGCGGTTCAGCTCGCGATGGAGTTGTTGGTTGGCTTCCTCGGCGCTCGTCAGCGCGCGCCGCGCTTCCTTGAGCGACTCGCGCAACCGCAGCCGCAGCGCCTCAGCACGCGCGAGCGCCTCGCCGGTCTCACGGTTCATCGACGCGGATCTCGCGGATCAGACGCGGATCGGATCGCCTCGAGGCGCTGCCGCACGACCGCGCCCGTGACCGCGGGATCGCGCTCGCGCAGCACCTGCTCGCGCGCGACGGCGCCGCGCGCGCGCCCTTCGTCCGGATAGTCCGCGACGAGCCGCATGAATCGCGCGACCTCGTCGAGATCCGGATCGGCCCACCGCGCGCCGCGCATGTAGGGACCGTAGTCGTGCTCGAGGGCCACGAGCCGATGACCGACGGCGAAGCTGTTGTCCGGCGTCATGAAGTCCAGGTTCCCCGAGTACGCCGTCGCAATCACGGGTTTCCCCAGCCGCATCGCTTCGAGCATCGTCAAGCCAAAGCCCTCGGAGCGGTGGGGCGAGACGTAGCAGTCGGCGGCATCGATCAGCGCGCAGAGCTCCGCGCGATCCATGTAACCGTCGAGAAATCGGACGTCGAGGCCGTCGGCGTGCTCGTGAAGACGACGGACGGCGGTGCGATCGTATTCGGCGTTCGTGAACTTCAACGCGAGGACCGCGCCGCCTCGTTCGAACGACGCGCGCCGAAACGCCTCGATCGCGCCGAGCGGGTTCTTGCGTTCCATCTGACTGGACACGTCGAAGATGTACAAGAACACGGTCGCATCGTCCGGCAGACCGAAGTGCGTGCGGCCGAGCGGCGGGACCGGCGGCAGCACGACCGGCAGCGGCATCCGCACGACGGGGACGGGCGACCACTTCGCGTACGACTCACGAACGAACTCGCTCGCCGCCCAGACCTCGTCGACGTATCCGAAGAACGGGACCCATTCTTCGCGAAAGTCGGCAAGCTCCCAGAACCAGTAGCCGATCGTGTAGCGATCGCGGAAGTACGCGTTGCCGCGGCCCTCCGAGAACCACCCCATGTTGTCCGCGTTGAGGTGCACGAGATTGAATGGGTGCGGATTCGCGTCGATGAAGGCGGACGCGTAGGACGCATCGAGCTTGCGCAGCCGCGAGGCGACGTTGTTCAGCGCGACCGGCACGCCGGCGGCTTCGAGGGAGCGGATGCTCGCCCGCGCCGCTTCACCCATGCCGCTCTCCGTGTCGAGATAGCCGGACACGTTGACGCCGAGGGGCGCGGTGCGGACGAATCTCGATATCTTCCCGCGCGCGCGCGGCGCCGATGCGCCCCCCCGCGCGCTCCCGCGCAGGCCCAACCGCGTCTTGAGCCGGCGCAACGCTTCTATCGCGCGCCAACTATTGCTCGCGCCGATTGCCGCGATCTTCGCCTGCGTCGCGGCCGAATCCTGCTGCACCTCGCGGTACCGCGCCACGAGCCGATCGAGATCGTTCAGCGCCGCCTCGGTCTCCACGCAGATCCCGTTCAGCTCGCGCGCGAGACGCCGGGCCTCCTCCCGCGCGTCCGCAAGCTCGCGCTCCGTCGTCTCGAGATCGAGTTTGTGGATCTGATCTGGCACAACCGTGATTGAGTCTACCGGTTTCTCGTCAACACCATGACCGCCTCGCCGCGCGGGTGCGATCGATCGTCGAGCCGCTCCGCGCGGGCGCCGACCACGTCGGCGAGCGACGCGAGCATGTCGAAGCTGTAGTGAAACGGCTCGCGATCGCTGTACGTGCGGCTGCCGTCCGGCCTGGTGATCGGCTCGAAGTTCAGCGGCTCCGGATTGTCGGCCCACGTCGCGAAGAACTTCCCGTCCGGCTTCAGCGCGCGCACGACGTTCGCGATCGCGCGCGCGACGCTGTTGAGCGGCAATCTCCGGAACAACGAGCTCGCGATTGCCATGTCGAACGGCGGCGCCTGCGAGAGATCGAAGTCGTCGTTCGAGAGGAAGTGGCCGAGCTCGGCGCGCAGGCCCGCGCGCGGCAGCTCGATCTGCGCGCCCGCGATGTAGAGCTCCATGTTCCGCTCGAATCCCCAATAGTGCCTCAGCTCCATGAAGCGCAGGAGGTGGCTCGCGGCCGAGAGGCTCCCGCAGCCGACGTCGAGCACGTACTGCTCGGGCCGAAGCCCCTGGCGCTTGAGGAACTCGAACACCCACAGCCCTTCCTCGCTCCACTTTCCACCGGCCGCGAGGCGGTGCCACGCCAGATCGGGATCGTGAATCTCGCCGCGCTCGACACGCGAGCCGCCGGCGTCCGACGGCGGTGCGATCGCGGACGCGCCGCCTGGCGGCTCGATGCCGTCGACGGGCGAGAGCAGATCCAGGCGACGATATTCCGTCAGGCCGGCATCCACGTTGCCATCGTACAGCAGTCGGCCGTGATCGAGCAGGCACACGCGGCGGCAGACCGCTTGGACCGCGGCGGACGAGTGCGAGACGAAGACGAGCGTCTTGCCGCGCGACTGGAACGATTCGAGCGTCGCCATGCACTGGCGCTGGAAGTCGGCGTCGCCGACGGCGAAGATCTCGTCGAGCAGCAGGACGTCCGGATCCAGGTTGGCGGCAATCGCGAACCCGAGCCGCATGTGCATGCCGGACGAATAGTTCTTCAACGGCACGTCCATGAAATGGCGCAAGCCGGAATACGCGACGACCTCGTCGTAGACCTGCAGCGCGTCCGCGCGCGACAGCCCGTGAATGGACGCGTTCAGCAGGACGTTTTCCTGACCGGTGAGCTCGGGATGAAAGCCGGTGCCGAGCTCGATCATGCTGCCGATCCGCGCGCCGCGCGCGACGAGCAGCTGACCGCTCGTCGGCCGGTGGATCCCCGCAATCAGCTTGAGCATCGTGCTCTTGCCGGAGCCGTTGCGCCCCACGAGCCCGACCGACTCGCCTTCCTGGATCTTCAGCGAGACCGACTTGAGCGCCCAGAACTCCTCGACGCGCGGACGCCGCGATCCGTCGAAGAGGCCGAGCACCCTGACCTTCAGCTCCGCGGCCGGATTGTGATTGAGGTAGAAGCGCTTCGAGAGGTCGCGCGCCTCGATGACCGCGGACAATGTCAGACCTGCTCCGCGAAATGATCTTCGTTGCGCACGATCAGCCACAGGCCGATCGCGGCTGCTCCTCCGGCGTAGCCGATCGCGGTCGCCCAGATCGCGAGATCCGGCCAACGCTGGTAATAGAAGATGTCCTGGTACGCCGCGACGTAGGGCGACATGGGCGTCAACAGGATGATCCGCCGGAAGGGATCGCGCAGGCTCTCCACCTCGTACACGATCGGGGTCATCCAGAAGAGCATCGTAATCGCGATCTCGACGAGATGACGCACGTCGCGCAAGAACGCCGATCCGGTGGCGAGGATCAGCGCGACGCCGATCGTGAACACCAACTGCAGGCCGACGAAGATCGGAAAAAGCAGCATCGGCGGCGCCGGCGGAATGCCGTACCACGCCAGCATGAGCGGCAGGATCACCAGCACGCTCAGCACGTATTGCGCGAGGTTGAACAGCACCGTGGCCGTCGGCAGAATCGCGCGCGGGAACCACACGCTCTTCACCAATCCGCCGTTGTCGACGATCGCGCCGGTCGACATGCTCGCCGAGCTCGCGAAGAACGTCCACGCGAGCAGGCCGAGCATGAGATAGAAGACAAAGCCCTCCGATCGAAGCTGCAGGATTTGCCTGAAGGCGATCGTGTAGACCACCGCCATCAGGATCGGGTTCGCGAGCGACCAGAGGAACCCGATCACCGAGCCTCGGTACTTCAGCTTGAGGTCCTTGAGAACGAGATTGCGCAGCAGGTGGCGGTACCGATGCAGGCCGACGAGCGTGCGCCGGATCGAAGGCGCTTCCGCCGTACGGTTGACCATGACGTGTTCCAAGGGCTCAGCGACCCTGGACATGACGAATGGCAGGTACGGGGCCGATCTCCTCCAGCGCGAAGCGCATCGCGCGAATGTCCACGCCGTGGCTGCGGCACAGGGCAGCCGTTTCGGCGACGCGGGCGCGATCGATCGACTTGGTGCTGACGATCACTTCCGCGATCTGCTTCTTCGAGAGAATCGCCTCGAGGTCCGCGAACGTGCCGACCACCGGCACACCCTCGAGCCGCAGCCGCCGCTTCGCGGGGTCGTCGTCGATGAAGCCGACCGGCAGCAGCGCGTGCAGCCGATCCTCCAGCAGCACGCGCACCAGCAGCGCGCCCCCGACGCCCGCGCCGTAGATCAGAATCGGCTTGCCGGTGCCGCGGCGCCGCCGCAGGTACTCGTCCGCCGAGCTGATCGCCACGCGCGAGCCCACGAGCAGGAACACGAGCACGACGGCATCGATCGCGAAGACCGCGCGCGAGAAGCCCTCGAACGAGTAGAGATACAGGATCAGGACGGCCGACAACCCGAAGCCGGTCGCGACGCCCTGAATGATGCCAATCAGCTCCCGCGCGCCGAACGTGCGCCAGACCTGCCGGTACTTCCCGGCCATTGCGAGGCCGGCGAGCTGACAGACGAGCACGAGCGGGAACGACGCGGCGAAGTACGGCAGGAAGTGCGTGAACTCCGGTTCGCGGAAGCGGAAGCGGAACGCCGTGTAGTACGCGAGCCCGACGAGCGCGAGATCGAGCACGACTTCATACGCGCGATTCTGATACGCGACTTCCGACACGAGCGGCTGCTCGAACTCCTCGACGCCGGCGAGGTGCGCTTCGACGTGCCCGAGGACGATGCCGATGCCCGCGAGGAGGATGACGTAGAGGCCGATCAGGATCGCGGCGTACCCGAAATCGGCGTGCTGCAGCGTCAACGCGATCACGCCGCCGGCGGCCGCCAGCACGTACAGGCCCAGCACGGCGCGCCGCTCGTCGATCCCGAGCGCGACGAGGCGGTGCGACAGATGATCGCGTCCGCCAACCATCGGGCTGCGGCCCGCCAAACGGCGCGTGACGCTCACGAACGCCGTATCGAAGATCGGGATCAGGAGAATCAACAGCGGAATCGCCGCAACCGGAACGACGCCCGCGTGGAGCTCCGGCGCCGCGAGCAGCGCCGCGCTCCCGAGAAACGATCCGAGGAACAGGCTTCCGCCGTCTCCCATGAAGATCGAGGCGGGCTGCACGTTATAGACGAGGAAGCCGAGCGCCGCGCCGACGAACGCCGCAACGGCGACGGACACGGGAGAGAAACCGGCGGGCGTGAGCGCCGCGAGGAAGAAGATGCCGGCGACGGCGGCAATGCCCGCCGACAGCCCGTCGATGTTGTCGAGGAGGTTGAACGCGTTCGTGATCCCCACGACCCAGACGAGCGACAGCAGCGAGTCCACCGCGACGATGCCGGTCAGCGTTGCCGTCGGCATCAGGAACACGACGACGCCCGCGACGATCGTCTGCACGACGAGCTTCGTCGTCGCGTTGAAGTGCAGGATGTCGTCGAGGGTGCCCAGCGCGAACATCAACCCCGTCGCGACGAAGAGCGGCATCAGCGGCGCGACCGGGGCGCCGGCGATCGTCGCGATCGCGAAAGCGCTCGCGATCGCGCAGCCGCCGAGCAGCGCAACCGGCTCCCGATGCCATCGATCGCTGTGTGGCTTCGCGACGGCGCCGACGCGGCGCGCCAGCAATCGACAAAGCGGGGTCAAAGCTGCCGAGAGGGCGAAGCTACCGAGCAGGGTGAACAGAATGGCAGTGTTCACGAATCAAGCACGCAAGGGTCGAATGGTCGCAGAACACTCGACAGTTCAAGCGCTTACAGAGGATACACCAAGCGGCGCGCCGAACACACGATCAAAAAGGGTTCAGACGCCGTTTGAGTCCTCTCACAATGCGCGCGGCGGACATTCTCAGAGGCGGCGCTACTCGCTCACCTTGTCGGCTCGAGCGCTTCGGACCTTTAGACAGTCGAAAAAGATTTCCGTCAAATGCGGAGTGGCGCTTGAAGAAACCCGGATCGATTTCGCGGCCCAACTCATCCTGTGACGCTCGTATGACGTACACCTGCCCGAGATCGCCGAAGGCGGTGCCCGCGGCGTAGCCCGCGACATCGTCGAGCTCCATCCCCCGCTCGAGGATGCCGTACTTCTCCATCGCCTCCACCGACACCTTCGCGCTCTCGTGCGCGCCGCCGGGCTCGGCCAGGATGACCGTGCCTCCGTCCTTGAGCACGCGATCGTACGAGGCCATCGCGCGCCGCCGGTCGGGGATGTGATGAAAGCTCTCGTAGGCGAGGATGGCGTTGGCCGTCGAGGCGGCGAGCGGGAGGTTCTCGACGTCGCCGACGACGAGGTGGGGACGGAAGCTGCCGATGCGCGCGATCGCAATCTCCAGATACGTGCGGCAGATGTCGACGCCGATCGGATCGAAGCCGGATCGGAACAGCCATTCGGTCGACCACGAGTAGCCGCAGCCGCTGTCCACGATCACGTCGCCGCGCTTCGCGTTCAGCATCGGCATGACCGCGCCGAAGAGCGAGATCAGATAGACGGTGAACTCCGAGTTCCACGGATTGAACGGCGAGCTGTAGCCTGGGCCGAAGAAGTGCGGATCGTCGATCTTGCTCTTGATGCCGATCTCCGCCTTCTTGTAGTGCGCGCCCGGATCCGATGCCGAATCGCCCGACGGCGTGAACGCGGCGAGCGCGGCGCGAAGCTCGCCCGGCGCGGACGCAATCGCCGCGGAGAAGAGTGCCGTCTCGCGATTCGCGTCGCGCAAATGATCCGGAAGGAGCTCAGGTATGCCTCCCTCGATCGGAAACCATCGTCCGCACTCGCCGCAGATCAAGAGGCCGGTCTGCACCTCCATCTGCCGTCCGCGCTCCGGCGGCGCTGGCCGAGTCGACAGACGATCGATCAGCGCGGTCAGCGGCGTTGGCTTCTTCCATGCCGGCGCGGGTCCGACGCCAGCGCCAACGGCGACGCGCGTGCCGTCGGGAAAGAGACCTTCGGGCATCGAGATCGCGGACTCGGTGTGCGTGAGGCACGCGAGCGAGGCATGGCAGGCCGGACACGCGAGATGCTCGAGGAGCGAGTAGCGCATGCGTTCGCTATACTATAGGGCGCTAGAGAGCGCATGACTATCGAGAGTGCGCGCGCGGCGGCAGCGCTGTCAGCAGAAGAGATTCGACAGAAGGTTGCGGAGTTCGAGTGGTATCACACCATCGATCTCGGCGGCGGCATCCTCACGCCGGGCCAGTACGATCTCGCGCCGCTCATCGATAACTACGGCATTCCCGAGTCGCTCGCTGGAAAGTCCGTCCTCGACGTCGGTCCCGCTCACGGGTTTTTCGCGTTCGAGTTCGAGAAGCGAGGCGCTGAGCGCGTCGTCACGTCGGAGCTGCCGAACTGGACCGACCATGACGGCCGCGAGCATTTCGATCAGGATGATCCGGCCTTTCGACGTGACGAGGAGTACCATCGCGGAGCGTTCGGCTTTGCGATTCAGGCGCGCCGATCGCGCGTCGAGCGCTGCTTCTGCAGCGTCTACGATCTCACCCCCGAACGAATCGGCATGTTCGATCTGGTGTTCTGCGCGAGCGTGCTGCTGCACCTCACGGATCCGCTGCGCGCGTTGTATGGGATCCGGCGAGTCTGCCGCGACCAGGCGATCGTCTGCACGGGGATCGACACGCATCTCCTCGTCGCCGAACAGAATCGCGCGCTGTTCGTGGGAACGCCCGACGGCCACGCGTTCTGGCTGCCGACGATGACGTGCCTCGAGCAGATGGCGATCGCCGCGGGCTTCGCGCGCGTCGAGCGCGTATCGACGTTCCGCTTGAAGAGCAAGGATGGCCTCTTCAACACGCCGCACGGCACGATTCGCGCGCTCGTTGCGTGACGGCGGGCCGGAAAGTTCTTCACTGACCCCGGGCGCCGCGCCCATTAGTTACATTACAGTTTCCCCACCGCTTGGCCCAGAATGGCACACCCTGGGCGATTTCGTCAGCACACAGTACTGATAAGTCCCGCCAATTCACCGTATCTGGCAGATCCCCGCCGGGTTTCGCGTGCGCCACAAGCCCGGCCAGGGGTGGCCCTGCTGTTGCACTCCCGGCAGGCGAGGACGCGATGAACCGGTCTCTGTACTTCACGTGTCTGCTTGCCGCGCTGTTCGTCGAAACAGCGTCGGCACAGACGATCACCGTGACGGCGCCGTCGGGCGGTGCGAACGCGGTGGCGTCGGCGAACGACTACGCGACGACGGTGATGCAGGATCCGTGGGACATGAACCAGCGCACCGACGCCGGCTGGTTCGTGAACAGCGTCGACTTTCCGCAAGCAGGCTGGTCTTCCGTCGCATTCAACGGCGGCATCTTCTCGGGCATTGTCGCGGCCGATCCGAATATCTGGCTCCTCGAGACGGCGTTCGCGAACGCCGCGCACGTCGGCAAGTTCGGGACCAACTTCCCGATCAACGCGGATCAGTACCGTGTCGCGGCGATTCGCATGCGCGCGCCGACGAACAACGGCTACATCCTCTTCCTGTCGACGACCAACACGATGTTCGATCCGCCCGGGTTCTCGACGTCGAACCCGGTGTACACGACGGCGGGCTGGCGCATCTACATCGTCGATCTGCCGACGCTCGGATTGCTCGCGGGATCGGAGCCGTGGACCGGCACGAAGCGATCGCTGCGCCTCGATCCCGCGCCCGACAACGAGCCCGCCGGCGGCAACATCCAGATCGATTGGGTGCGCCTCGTCGAGAATCAACCGGCGCTCTTCCGGAACATCACGTGGAGCGGGACCGGACCCGTCGACATCTATCTCGACGACGACAACGCGGTCACGAGCGATCCGAACCAGACGCTGGGGCTGATTGCCGGCAACGTGGGCGGCACGAGCTACTCGCTCAACGTGGGCGCGCTCGCGCCCGGCGACTACTACGTGAAGATTCGCCGCACGGGCCAGACCGGCAACTTCTCGGTGTCCACCGGCTTCTATCGCGTCAACGCGCCGGCGACGATCACGGTGACGTCGCCCTCGGACGAGGGCAGCTCGGATGATTTCGCCACGGTGCACCTGAACAACGCGTGGGACATGACGAGCCTGTCGGACATCGATCACATCCTCAACATGACGAACCACGCGATCGTCACGGTCCCCAACGCGGAGACCGAGGCGGGCACGCCGCTCGGCAACGTCACGGCGTTCTCCGCCACGAGCACGCTCGGCGAGTTCAACCCGGGGCCGTGCAGCAGCTTTGCGAAGCCGGCGGTCTTCCCGATGCACTCCAACGTGAGGGGCGCGCTGCGCCGGATCGATCCGACCCGCTACCGGATCCTCACCGCGGAGCTCGGCCTGCCGAACAAGGCGCGCGATATTTGCAACGGTTCGATCGTCCGCGTGGTCTGGCACGTGGCGGGCGACGCGAACGAGACGTATAGCGACGACATCATTCTCAACAGCCGCGTCGGCGCGAACGTGATCGCCCGCCTGAACTTCGACATGGCAACGATTCCGATCGAGCCGGGCAGCCCGTCGCAGACCGGCTGGGTCCCGGGCTTCTCGCCGAATCCGGGCATCATGACGTTCCGGATCGATCCGCACGAGTTCGCGAATCCGACGCCGTTCTACATCAAGCGGATCAAGCTCGCAGCGCTCGACATCGCGCATACGAGCTTCAACATCCAGTGGACGACGAGCAAGACGGGCGGAACGATCAACGTCTATCGCGACACGGACAAGAACCCGTCGTCGAAGACGCTCATCGGCAGCGTGAGCGCGTCGTCTCTGAACGGCAGCCTCAATTGGAATACGTCCGGGCTCACCGACGGGGCGCAGTACTACATCTACGTCGAGCACGACGACGGCCAGAACACCAACGGCGCGTACTCGAAGTGGCCGGTGGTCATCGACCACACACCGCCGAGCAACACGCGGATCGTGCTGAACCGCTCGGTGCTCAACTTCGGCGTCACCAACATGACGACGAAGACGCCGCCGCAGGTGCTGCGGCTGACGATGCTCAACGCGCCCGCCGGCACGCCGTGCTGGACGGCCACGACCGATCTGCCGTTCCTGACGATCAGCCCGAACTCGGGATGCGGCGGCGCGACGCTGACCATCAGCTTGATCAACCAGAGCTATCCGTGGATCGGGAACTATCAGGGATCGATCCGGATCGACTCGAGCGGCGCGATCAATACGCCGCAGTTCACCGAGGCGGTCGTTCGTATCCAGTCGCAGACGACGCCGCCGAGCGGCGCGGTCGACACGCCCGCGAACGGCGCGACCGTCACCGGATCCGTGGCCGTGACGGGATGGGCGATTGACGACGTCGGCGTCGCGCGCGTGACGATTTGCCGCGACCCGGTGAGCGGCGAGAACGTCGGCCCGAATCCGTCGTGCGGCCCGAACCAGATCTATCTCGGCGACGCGGTTTCGATCGACGACGCGCGGCCGGATATCGAGGCATATAGCGCGACGACGCCGTTGAACTATCGCGCGGGATGGGGTTACCTCATCCTGACGAACATGCTGCCGAACCAAGGGACGGGAACGTTCACGCTGCACATGCGCGCGTTCGATCTCGAGGGGAACCAGGGGTTTCTTGGATCGCGGTCGATTGTCGCGCAGAACAGCACCGGCACGGCGCCCTTCGGCGCGATCGATACGCCCGCGCAAGGCGAGACGGTCGGCGGATCGAACTATCCGAACTTCGGCTGGGTGCTGTCGCGCGTCCGGCACACGTCGCCGTTCTACGGCGGCACGGTGACGGTCTACATCGATGGCGTTGCGGCCGGCGTTCCGGTGGGCTGGAACTCGCGGTCGGACTTGACGGCGCTCTTCCCGACCTATCCCGGCGTGAATCGCGCGCTCGGCGTGTTCAGCTTCAACACCATGAACTACGCGAACGGCGTGCACACGATCGCGTGGATCGTGACGGACGTCGCCGGCGTGACGAGCGGCGTCGGCAGCCGCTACTTCTCGATCTTCAACCCGGGCGGATCGCTGACGGAAGCGACGGCGGCGAACGCGCTCCGTCCGATCGGACCCGATCTCGGAAAGCGTTTCGACGACGTTGGCGGCCGGATCGTGAGCGCGGCGGTGTCGGTGCGCGAGGGCTTTGGCGTCGGCAACCCGATGCGTCGCGCGGGCGTCGGCATCGACGGCACGCGGCGCGTGTCGACGACCGAGCGCGATCGCCTCGAGCTGCGCGTCAATCCTGACTCCAGCGCGCGCGGGGACAGCTATGCCGGCTATCTCGTCGTCGACGGCCAGCTGCGGGAGCTGCCGAACGGATCGTCGTTCGATCCGGCGCGCGGCGCGTTCTATTGGCAGCCGGGGCTGGGCTACGTCGGCGACTATCAGCTGCTCTTCGTCCGCACCTCGGCGGATGGCGCGCGCGAGCGCATTCCGGTCAACGTCACGATTCAGGATCGCCCATCGGCGTCGCTCGCGTCGGCATTCGGCCGCGCGTGGAGCTCGGTCCGATTCGATCGGTAGCGTGAGCTTCGGCCTTCAGCCGTAAGTTCGTCCCACTCAGCACTGTAACCAGCCTGTAAACCGCTCGATCGCGGGTCGGAATTTTTGCTGATCCCGCCGATCGGCCGTGTTAGATTTTTGCCGCCGATTAAGCGCCCTGCGAGTCTCGCGGTCTAATACGTATCACTAAGCCGGCGCCTGTACCACCGACAACTCCTCCTGTTTGGGCCGTCCTGAAATCGACGGCCGGCGCCATATCCGCGTATTCGAACGAGCTCGCAGCCGGTCCGGCTGCGCTTTACACGTGACAGAGGTGGCAGGATGCGACACGTCGCGATCTGCGTGCTGGTGCTGCTAATAGCACCGTACGCCTACGCCCAGAACGGAACGATTTCCGGTTCCGTCCTCGACGCCGGGACGTCCATGCCTCTCCCAGGCGACGAGACGATCACGATCTACGGCGACAACGGCGACCGCGTTCTCGCGACGTCGCCGGATGCGTCGGGAAACTATCAAGCATCCGTCGCGCCCGGTTCCTATTTCGTCCACGTGTCGGCGAGCGACGCCACGTACTATCCGCAGCTTTACGACAGCATTCCGTGTGTCGCCGCGGACTGCCCGCCTACGGCAGGCACACCCGTCGTGGTCACGAGCGGCGGCACCGCGACCGTCAACTTCAACATGGTCCGCGGCGGCCACTTCAGTGGGATCGTGCGCCGCGCGCAGGACGGCTTCGGCGTGCAGACGTCCCAGCTCTTCGTTCTCGTCTACAACGCGAACGGCAGCTACATGCAAGCGGTCGGGCTCGGCGGCGCGCCCGCGGGCGAGTACACCGTGCGTAACCTCCCGACGGGGATCTACTACGCGCGCATTGGAACGCCAGGCGGATCGTCCGCTCTCAGCATGCCGGGCTCTCCCGTGCTGCAAAGCATTCCAGAAATGTATGGCGGCATCCGTTGTCCGGCGGCGTTTCAAGAAGACTGCCGGATTCTGGAGAGCGCGCCTATCTCTGTCATGGCGGGTTCTACGACGACGGGTATCGATTTCGTGTTGGACAGAGCCGGGGAGATCTCCGGACACATCAGCGACGCCCTCACGGGCGACAGAATTGCTGGCGTCACGGTCGAGGCCTACGCGGGCCAGACGCGTGTAGGCGTCGCGCTGACGGCGGACGGCGCAAATGTCGGTTTCTACCGTTTCTCGGCTTTGCCCCCGGGCACCTACACGATCCGCACGGCTCCAGCGATCGCGCAGAAACCGGAGCCGTACGCGCATGAGTGGTACAACGACGTGCCCTTCGGCGGTCCCGGAACGCCTGCGCCGGTCACAGTCGCCAGCGGTGAGATCGTAGGCGCAATCAACATCGCTCTGTCGCCGGCCGGTTCGATCGCCGGCACCGTGCGATGCGACCCCGCGATGAGAGGAACGATCGCTAGGCCGATCATCGAGGCGATCAGCGCCACGGGGGAGCGTGTTGGCGTGAACAGGTATCTGCAGACCACGCAACCGCCCCCACCCGGTTTTCCGACCGGCTGCTTCGAAACGACCTATGTGATCGACGGGCTCGCGCCAGGCCAGTACTACCTTCGATCGGCGGATGATCCGGTCTGGCCGTTCAATCCCTTCTTTCCGCCCGGTGGATACCTCATCAACGAGCTGTACGGCGGAATCGACTGCGTCGCGTCCGACTGCGACGTGCGCCGCGGCGTGCCGGTGTCCGTGACGGCCGGCGGGACGACGCCGAACATCGACTTCGACATGAGAGGTGGCGGCGGATTCAGCATAACGATTGACGGCCGCTATGTCGGTGCCAATCCTTCCGTTTCCCTCTCGATCTACGATGCCCGCGGCGTGCAAATCGACACGGCGTCGGTCCTGCAGTTCGTACCGTTCGGGCCCTCGACGAACATCATCGGTCTGCCCGATGGCCTGTACTACCTGGCCGCCAACGGGACACTCTTCGACGACATTGCCTGCTCGGGTTGTCCGCCGACGTCCGGCACGCCTGTGCTCATCCGGCGTGGGTCGCCGTCGACGACGTCGTCGATCGACATTCAGACGATCGGCCAGCGAGTGTCGGGGACGGTGCGCAACGCCGCCGGCACCATCGGTCTCAGCTCGATCACGGTTGAACTGATCGCCAACGCGGGCACGGTCGTCGCGAGCGCCAGCACCGATCTGCGCGGCGCTTTCCGTTTTCCGAAGGTTCCGGCGGGCACGTATTTCGCGCGCACGCGAAACACGCGCGGCTTCGTCGACGAGCTCTACTCCGAGCTCTCGTGCCCGACGTGCGATCCGCGCAACGGCACGCCGATCGTCGTCGCGTCATCCGCGGTGTCGAATATCGATTTCACGCTCGCTCCGTCCGGCGTCGTCGCCGGGCTCGCCACCGAACCGTCGGGCGTCGTCGCGGCCAACATTCCAGTCGCGCTGTTCGCGCCGGACGGCACGCTCGTCGCCCGCACGCGCACGAATCCGTCAGGACGCTTCACGTTCGATGTTTCGTCGGGCAGCTATCGCGCCCGCGCGGAGGCGAGCCCAACGCACGCCGCGGAGCTCTACAGCGAGCTGCCGTGCACGAGCGCATCGTGCGATGTGACGACGGGAACGCCGATCGCGGTCGCGTCGGGCGCGACGACGCCGAACGTGAACTTCACGCTCACCTCCTGCCGCGCGATGACGCTTTCGCCGCCGGTGCTCGCGACGGGCGTCGCGGGGCAATCGTATCGGCAGGTGTTCACCGTCAGCGGGGGCACGCGGCCGTTCGCGTTCGAGGTCACCGACGGGGTGTTGCCGAGCGGGCTCACGCTGAATGCGACGAGCGGAGTCCTCGCGGGAACGACGTCCGCGTCCGGGCGGCATCGATTCAGGATAGGCGCGCGCGACGCGAACGACTGCGCGACCGAGCGCGCGCTGACGCTCGACGTGCAGGCGTGCGCGTTCATCCTGTCGCCCGCCAGCGCGACGGTGCCGGCTGCCGGTGGAACGGTCACGATCAACATCCTGGGCGCCTGCGGATCGCAGGACGTCAGGTACCTCCTGGCGCCGATTCACGTCGAGTCGAACACGCCGGGGCAGGTCGTCTTGCGCGTGGATCCGAATGCGGGATTCCCGGCGTGGTCGCACACCATTACGATCGGCCGCCGTTCGTTCACGATCCGGCAGTCGGGTACGAGCTCGCAGCCGCCGTTCGGATCGTTCGACGCGCCGCTCGACGGAACGCAGGCGAGTGGATCGATGGGTCTGGGCGGCTGGGCGCTCGACGACATCGAAGTGGTTCGCGTGCAGGTCTATCGCGATCCTGTGGGCGGCGAAGGCGCGGCGCAGATCTTCCTTGGCAACGCGGTGTTCGTCCGCGGCGCGCGGCCCGATGTCGCGCGAGCGTATCCGAGCGTTCCGCTCAACGACCGGGGCGGCTGGGGATTCCTGATTCTCACCAACATGCTGCCGAACCAAGGCAACGGCGTGTTCCGGATCTACGCGTATGCGGATGATGCCGAGGGCAACCGCACGCTGCTCGGCGCGAAGACGATCGTCGCGGCGAACGCGGGCGCGACGGATCCGTTCGGCGCGATCGATACGCCGCAGCAGGGCGCGACGATCTCGGGCACGGGCTATCTGAACTTCGGGTGGGCGCTGACGCCGCAGCCGAAGATCATCCCGTTCGACGGATCGACGATCCACGTGATGGTGGACGGCGTGTCGCTCGGACATCCGACGTACAACCAGTTCCGCTCGGATATCGCGGCATTGTTCCCGGGATTCGCGAACTCGAATGGTGCGGTCGGGTACTTGCCGATCGACACGACGGCGCTCGCGGAAGGGCAGCATACGTTTGCCTGGATCGTGTACGACAATCTCGAGGCCGGCGCGGGCATCGGCAGCCGCTACTTCAACGTCACGAATTCGGCGGACGCGCAGCCGGCGGATCAAGGGACTGCCCAAGGCGGCGGCGCCGAGGGCGGACGGCGGACGGAGAGCCTGGCGAGCATGCCGATGACGATCGATGACGTCCGGCTGAAGCCGGACGCTACAGATGAGAGCGTCATCACGCTCGGCCCGCTCGAGCGCCTGGAGCTGCCGCTCGAGACGTCGTCGGCGAACGACGCGTGCGCGGCGACGTGGGCCGGGTACTCGATCGCAAACAAAACACTTGGCAAGCTGCCAGTGGGCGCGACGATCGATCCGAGCGGCACGTTCTATTGGCAACCCGGTCCGGGATTCCACGGCACCTTCGAGCTGATGTTCGTACGCACGGCGTGCGACGGCAGCAAGTCGCGAACACCTCTGACGGTTACGATTCGCAGTCACAAGTAGCGGGGGCTCCCATGCGGCACGCGATGCTCATCACCTTCGCGCTGGTCATCGCGACCGACGCTCACGCCCAGAACGGCACGATCGCGGGCACCGTGCTCGACTCGGTCACCGCGATGCCGCTTCCTGGCGACGAGTCCATCGTCGTGTACGACGACAACGGCGCGCCCGCCGGAACGGCTATGGCCGATCCGTCGGGGAACTACCAGGTATCGGTACCGCCGGGATCGTATTTCGTCCACGTGCAGAGCGACGGCGATTACTACGCGCAGCTCTTCGACAGCATCCCGTGCGTTGCGGTCGATTGCCCACCAACGTCAGGCACACCGGTGATCGTGACGAGCGGCAACACGGCCACCGCGAACTTCAGCATGGTTCGCGGTGGGAGCTTCACCGGGACCGTCCGCCGCTTGCGGGACGGCCTGGGCGTCCAAACCGACCAGCTGTTCGTGCTCGTGTACAACGCGAACGGAAGCTTCGTGAAGGCGGTCGGTCTCAACGGCGCGCCCGCGGGAGCGTACACCGCGCCTACGCTGCCAACCGGGACGTACTACGCGCGGATCGGCACGACAAGCGGATCGACCGCGCTCGACATGCCCGGCTCGTTCATGCTGCCGGAGATGTACGGCGGCATCCCGTGTCCCGCCGCGTTCCAGTCCGATTGCCGGATCCTCGACAGCACGCCGATCACTGTGACGGCCGGGGCGACGACGAGCGGCATCGATTTCCTGATGGATCCCGCCGGCGCCATCGCCGGATTCGTGAGGGACGCGGCCACCGGAAACCTGCTGAGCGGCATCGTCGTCGAGGCGTACGCGGGCGAGACGCGCGTCGCGTTCACACGATCCGACGATGTGAGCGGCTACCGGTTCAATGCGCTGCCGCCGGGGACGTACACGATTCGCACGACGCAGACACTTGCCAACTCACCGGAGCCATACATCCACGAGTGGTACAACGACCTCTGCGTCGGCTGCGCCGGAACGCCGGCGCCGGTCACGGTTGCGGGCGGCGCGACCGTGAGCGGGATCGATTTCGCGTTGACCCTCGGCGGGACGATTGCCGGTGTCATGCGGTGTGAAGGAACGCCGTTCATCGCGCGCCCATTCATCGAGGCGTTCAGTGCAACGGGCGCCCGCGTCGCATTGGCGAGGTACGTGACAGTCCTGCCGAGCCCAGGCCCACCGACTGGCTGCATGGAGACGACGTACGTCATCGAGGGCCTCGCGCCTGGGCAGTACTTTCTTCGCGCGCGCGATCTTCCGTTCGATCCACCCAATATCTCGTTCCCGACCAGCGGCTTCTTGATCGACGAGCTGTACGGCGGGATCGATTGCGTCGCGGCCGACTGCGATGTGCGACGGGGTGTGCCGGTCACGGTCACGGCGGGAGCGACGACGCCGAACATCGACTTCAACATGCGGCGCGGCGCGATCATTTCGCTCAGGGTCAACGGGCACTTCGTGTTCCCGACGGATTCCGTCTCGGTCTTCGACGCCCGCGGCGTCGCGATCGATGCCTCTACGGTGCTGCTGACCGAGTCGAGCATTTTCACCTCGCTCGTCGGCCTGCCGACCGGTGCGTACTTCGTGAAAGCCAACGGCACGTTGTACCGGAGCATCGACTGTCTCGGCTGTCCGCCGACTTCAGGAACCCCGGTGCTCGCGGTCGCCGGAGCGTCGTCGTCGCTCGATATCGTCACGAACGCGACGCAGCGCATTTCGGGAACGGTGCGCAACGCCGCAGGCACGGCCGGTATCAGCACGATCACGGTTGAACTGATCTCGAGCGCTGGCGCGATCGTCGCCAGCACGCTGACCGATCGGAACGGCGCGTTTCGGTTCGTCGTGCCTTCGGGAACGTATTTCGCTCGAACCCGCAATACGCGCCGCCTCGTCGACGAGCTGTACTCGGAGCTTTCGTGTCCGACCTGCGATCCGCGCAACGGCACGCCGATCGTGGTGGCGGCATCTCCAGTGGGCGGCATCGATTTCACGCTGGCGGACGCGGGCGTCGTCGTTGGATTGGTCGCCGAGCCGTCGGGCGTCGTCGTCGGCAATGCGCCTGTCGCGCTTTTCACGCCGGGCGGAGCGTTGGTCGCGCGCACGCGCTCGAGTCCTTCGGGACGATTCACATTCGACGTCGCGGCGGGAAGTTATCGTGCGCGGGTCGAGCCGAGCGCTACGCATGCGGCGGAGCTCTTCAGCGAGCTGCCGTGCTCGAGCGCGTCGTGCGACGTGACGACCGGCACGCCGATACCGGTGGCGACCGGCACGACGAGCTCCGGCGTCAATTTCACCCCCGCGTCGTGCCGCGCGATGACGCTCTCGCCGCCGTCGCTGGCTACCGGCGTCGCCGGCCAGCCGTACCGGCAGGTGTTCACGGTCAGCGGCGGGACCGCGCCGTTCGCGTTCCAGATCACGAGCGGCGTGCTGCCGGGCGGTGTCGCGCTGAATCAGGCGACTGGCGTTCTCGAGGGAACGGCGTCGGCGGCGGGCCGTCACGAATTCACGATCGGCGCGCGCGACGCGAACGATTGCGCAACGGATCGACCCCTCATGCTCGACGTGCAGGCGTGCGCGTTCGTGCTGTCGCCGGCGAGCGCGACGATGCCCGTCGGCGGCGGTGCAGTCACGATCGACATCGCCGGCGCATGCGGATCGCAGCTCGTCACGAACGCGACTGGCTTCGTTCACGAGCAGTCGAACGTACCGGGGCAGGTGGTGTTGCTCGTCGACGCGAATACGACCGCCGCGCCGCGAACGTGGGAGGTGACGATCGGCCGCCGCGTGTTCCGGATCCGCCAGGCCGGCACGGGCTCGGTGCCGCCGTTCGGAGCGTTCGACGCGCCGCTCGACGGATCGCAGGTGTCGGGATCGATTCCGCTTGGCGGCTGGGCGCTCGACGATCTCGAGGTCACGCGCGTGCAGATCTACCGCGATCCCTCCGGTGGCGAGGGATCGTCGCAGATCTTCATGGGGAACGCGGTGTTCGTCCGCGGCGCGCGGCCAGACGTCGCGCGCGCGTACCCCACGTATCCGCAAAACGATCGCGCCGGCTGGGGATTCCTGATCCTCACGAACATGCTGCCGAACCAAGGCAACGGCGCGTCTCGCGTCTATGCGTATGCGGACGATGCCGAAGGCGCGCGCACGCTGCTCGGCGCCAAAACGATCATCGCTGCGAACGCGAGCGCGACGGATCCCTTCGGCGCGATCGATACGCCGGGACAAGGCGCCACGATCGCGGGGAGCGCGTATCTCAATTTCGGATGGGTGCTCACGCCGCAGCCCAAAATCATTCCGTTCGACGGCTCGACTATTCATGTGATGGTGGACGGCGTCTCGCTCGGCCATCCGTCGTACAACCACTTCCGTTCGGACGTATCCGGGTTGTTTCCGGGGCTCGCGAATTCCGGCGGTCCCGTCGGCTACAAGGTGATCGACACGACGGCGCTCGCGGAAGGACAGCACACGATCGCGTGGATCGTGTACGACAACCTCGGCGCGGGCGCGGGGATCGGCAGCCGCTACTTCAACGTCGCGAACTCCGCGGATGCGCAGCCCTCCGGTGAGGGCAATGTCCAAGGCGGCGTCGAGAGCGGCGTGCGAACCGAGACGCTCGTGAGTATGCCGATGATCGATGAGGTCCGGCTAAAGCCAGACACTACAGGTGAGAGGGTCATCACGCTCCGTCCGCTCGAACGGTTGGAGCTATCGCTCGAGACGCCGATAGAGGGCGCGTGTCCCGCGACGTGGGCGGGCTACTCGATCGACAAGGAGACGCTCGGCAAGCTGCCGGTCGGCGCGGCGATCGATCCGGCAGGGACGTTCTTCTGGCAGCCCGGTCCGGGATTCGTGGGAACGTTCGAGCTGTTGTTCGTACGCACGGCGTGCGACGGCACGAAGGAACGGTTGCCGATTCGCGTCATGATTCGGCGTCGCTAACCGGTCGAGGTCTGCCGATGAAGCTCACCAAAGTGCTCGCGCTGAGTATGGGTGTTTTGGCGATCGCGCAGATCGCTGCCGCCCAGACGGGAACCATCACCGGAACCGTCGTAGACGCGGTCTCGTTGACGCCGGTACCGTCTCCCGCGACGATGCAGCTCTACGAGGCTGGCGGCGGCCTTTTCCTCGGCAGCGTGTCGACGAACGGCAGCGGACAATACACGTTCACTGGTGTGCCGCCCGGGAATTACTTCGTCAAGATGAGTAGCTCGCCGACGTACTACAGCAAGCTGTTCGACAACATTCCGTGCGTCGCCGACGATTGCCGCATCACCGCCGGCACTCCGGTCACCGTCACTGCCGGCGGCACCGCGACCGCCAACTTCGCGCTCGAGCACGACAGAGTGTTCTCCGGCGTCGTACGGCTCGCCTCGAACAACCAGCCGGTGACGACCGGGACCGTGCAGGTCTTCAACGCCAGCGGGAGCTTCGTCACCTCCGTGCCGACCGGACTGGACGGGGGCTACGTCGCCTTCGGCCTGTCGCCTGGCATCTACTACGCGCGCGCCACGTTCCAGCCAACGGCGCAGCGCATGGGCCTCTCCGAGCTGTACGGCGGCGTTCTGTGCCGCGACTTTCCGAGCCAGACCGATCCACTGTTCTTCAGGCGAGTGGATCCAGCCTGCCGCATCTTCTCGGGGACGCCGATTTCAACCGTGAGCGCCAACCCGATCAACATCGACTTCGCCCTCGATCCACCGGCGACGATTAGCGGCCATGTCCTCGCCGACGGCACCGGAACGCCGCTCGAGGGCATCGTCGTCGCCGCGTACCTCGGGGATGTCGAAGTCGGACGCGGTCAAACGGTATCGGGCGGCGGCTACCTGATCGGAGGACTTTCGCCTGGATTCTATCGGCTGCGCACGATATCGACCGGTCCTTACGCCGACGAATGGCACACGGGCGCGTGCGTGGGCTGCGGAGGAACGCCGCAAACGCTCGCCGTCGGAATCGGCGCGAACATCGTCGCGATCGATTTCGCGCTCGGCATCGGCGGCGCCATCACCGGGCAGATCACGTGCGCGAACGCTGCCTTCATCCTCGGACCGAGGCTATCCGCCTTCAATGCGTCGGGCGAGCTCGTGCGCGTCCTGGACACGTTCTGCCCGGCGCCCCCAAGCGTCGCCGTCTACAACCTCCAAGGACTTCCCTCGGGCCAGTACTACGTGCTCGCGCGCGATCCGCTTGCGGCGCCGTTTGGCATTCGCCCGTGGGGTGGAAGCCTTGTCGACAAGCTGTTTGGCGAGGTGGTGTGCAACACAGTCGACTGCGACGTCCGGCGCGGCGTACCGATCACCGTGACGGCGGGCAACACGACCGGCGGCATCGACTTCGCCATGACGCTGGGGGCGGGCTCGGGCGAGGGCTTCGTCAGTGGTACGCGGCCTCTCCGCATGTTCGACAGCCGCGGGGTCGAGATGGTTGGCGTCGTACGATTTGTCACGATCGTGGGGTTCACCGTCGAGGCCGTCGGCCTTCCGCCAGGAACGTACTACGCGAAGTGGGGCAACACGCTGCATGGCGGCATCACGTGCGTCGATTGTCCGCCGACATCCGGCCGGCCGATCGTCATTCGACCGGGCGATCTTTCGTTCCGACTCGATTTCGGCCCGCCCTCCGGGGGACGAAGGATCTCTGGAAACGTCAGCGACGAGGGTCCGCAGCCGCTGAGCACGATTGGAGTCGAGCTCGTGACAGATACCGGGATGCTGGTAGCGTCGGCGCTCTCGGATCAATTCGGGAACTACCGCTTCGACGACGTGTTGGCCGGCACGTATTTTCTGCGCACGCGCAACGATCGGGGCTACGCCGACGAGGTCTATCAGGACATCGCCTGCGCTTCCTGCGATCCTCGCCAGGGAACACCGGTCGTCGTGTCGAACGCCGACGTGTCGAACGTCAACTTCACGATCGCGCCCGGCGGCGTCATCGCGGGCGAGACGCGCGACACGCTGAGCAATGCAATCGCGAACGTTCCAGTGTCGATCTTCACGTCCGCGGGAACACTCGCCGGCCAGGCCGTTTCGCTCGCCTCGGGAACGTTTCGCGTGAACGTGCCGGCGGGGAGTTATCGCGCGCGTGCCGAAGCCACGCCGGCGCACGGCGCGGAACTGTTCAGCGAGACGTCGTGCACGAGCGGCGCGTGCGATGTGATCGCGGCGACGCCGATCGCCGTCACGACGGGGAACGTGACGTCCAACGTCAACTTCACGCTGGCGGCGTGCAGCGCGATGACGCTGATACCGTCACGCCTTGCCTCCGGCGTTGTCGGCAGCGCCTACCGGCAAGTGATGACCGTCAGCGGCGGAACGAGCCCGATGCGCTTCCGTGTGACGGCCGGAGGATTGCCGGACGGTATCGCGTTCGACGGCACGACCGGCGTCTTGAGCGGAACGCCGACTCTTTCGGGACGCTACGAGCTCACCGTCGGCGTCGTCGACGCAAACGCCTGCGCGACGGCGCGGGCGTTCACGCTCGACGTGCAGGAGTGCGCGTTCGTGCTCTCGCCCGCGGGCGCGACGCTCGGCGCCGGCGGCGGTCCGGTGACGATCACGATTGGCGGCGCGTGCGGACCGCAGACCGTCGATCCCGGCACGTTCGTGAGCGTGCTGTCGAACACGCCGGGTGAAATCGTGCTCTCCGTGCCGCCGAATCCCAATCCGGCGCCCCGCATCGCCGCGGTCACGATAGGCCGGCGCGTCTTCGAGGTGCGTCAGGCGGGCATCGCGTCGCAGCCGCCGTTCGGATCGTTCGATGCGCCGCTCGACGGATCGCAGGTCGCGGGATCGCTGCCGCTCGGCGGCTGGGCGCTCGACGATCTGGAGGTGCGCCGAGTTCTGATCTATCGCGATCCTATCGCCGGCGAAGGTGGCACGCAGATCTTCCTGGGGAACGCCGTGTTCGTCCGCGGCGCGCGGCCCGACGTCGCGCGGAGCTATCCGACGTATCCGTTGAACGATCGCGCGGGCTGGGGCTTCCTCGTGCTCACGAACATGCTGCCGAATCAAGGCAACGGCGCGGTCCGCATCTACGCGTACGCCGATGACGCGGAAGGCGCGCGCACGCTGCTCGGCGCGAAGACGATCATCGCGACGAACGCGGGCGCGACCGATCCGTTCGGCGCGATCGATACGCCGCAGCAAGGCGCGACGATCGCGGGCAGCGCTTATCTGAACTTCGGTTGGGCGTTGACGCCGCAGCCCAAGATCATTCCGTTCGACGGCTCGACGATTCACGTCATGGTCGACGGCGTGTCGTTGGGACACCCGACGTACAACTTGTTCCGTTCCGACGTCTCCGGACTGTTTCCAGGTCTTGCGAATTCGGGCGGACCGGTCGGCTACAAGGTGATCGACACGACGGCGCTCGCGGAAGGGCAGCACACGCTCGCGTGGATCGTCTACGACAGTCTCAACGCGGGCGCGGGGATCGGCAGCCGGTACTTCAACGTCGCGAACTCGGCGGACGCGCAGCCCGCGGATGACGGCGGCGTCGAGAGCGGACGCCATACGGAGAGCCTGGCGAGCGCAGCGTTCGCGATCGACGAGGTCCGGCTGAAGCCGGACGCTACAGGACGCGTCGAGTTGCCGCTCGAAACCCCGACCGAGGATGCGTGTCCAGCAACCTGGGCCGGGTATTCTGTCGAGCAGAACACGCTCGGCAAGCTGCCGGTCGGTGCGACGATCGATCCGGGTGGAACGTTCTACTGGCAGCCCGGACCCGGATTCATCGGCACGTACGAACTGCGATTCGTTCGCACCGCGTGCGATGGAAGCAAGCTGAGCGTTCGGGCGAAGATCGTCATCTCACCGTCACCCTGAGCACGCTCCACGCGTCGAACGTGTTCGTCACCGTGCTGTGGCCGTACACGCTCAAGTCGTACGTGCCCGGCGTGAGAGTGACGAGCATGTTGTAGCCGCTCGGCGTGAAGCGGCTGCCGAGATAGGCGCCGACGTCGGGGCGCGAGCCGCCGCGCGCCGGCACGCCGACGAATATCGGTGGCCCGCCGCTGTGCGGGAATGCCCACACGTGGATCGTGTTGATGCCGACGCCCGTCGGCGCCGCCGGATCCGCCGCCCAGCCCGCGAGCATGAACGGACGGCCGACGCTGGCGAGGTTCGGCGGCGTGTCGATGACGACAATCGTGCTGCTCGTGATCGTCACATCGACGGACCGTGACACGGTGAAATTTGCCGCCGCGTTCACCCAGCCGTAGACAATCAGCCGATACGCGCCGGGAGGCAGCCCGGTGACGATCACGCCGTACGCCGACTGCAGGAATTGCGCGCCGAAGAAGGCGGCGACGTCGGGCCGCGCGCCGGGCGATGTGACGCCGACGAATCTCGGCGCCGCGCCGTTCAACGGATACGCCCACACGTGATGCTGTCCCATGCCGGTGCCGGACGACGCGTTCAGATCGATGGCCCAGCCCGCGAGCATGAACGGTTGTCGAACCGTCGCGTTGGGCGCGGGTGTATCGATCGTCATGATTGGATTCGGCAGCCGCACGCTGGGCAGGATCCGGAGGATCACGCCGTTGAAGCTCGCGAGATAGAGCTCGCCGGCCGAGTCGACGCCGAACGACGCGATGCCGCCGAGTGCGGCCGTGCCGCCGAGCTCGTCGGTGTGATCGATCAAACCCGAGACGGTCGGGACGCTCGCGCCCGGCGCGAAGTTCAGCGCGAGCGAGAAGACGCGCCGCGCCATGAAGTCGGCGAAGAAATACCGTCCGCGATACGTTGCGCCGAGCGCGTTCCCGCGATACACGAATCCGCCCGTGATCGATTGGCCCATGCCGCGCGGGTAGTCGTAGATCGGATCGACGAGCGGCAGGAACGCCGGCGGCAGGACCGGTTGAATGTTCGTGTCGAGCGTGCCTTCGCGATTGCGCCAGCCGTAGTTGCGACCGCCGAGTCCGGCGGGCTCGTAGTCGACTTCTTCGCGCGCGCCTTGGCCGACGTCGCCAATGACGAGCGCGCCCGTGCCGCCGAGCGATGGATCGTCGAAGCTCCACCGCCACGGATTGCGCAGGCCGAAGCTCCAGATCTCGGGAAGATAACCAGGCTGCCCAAGGAAGGGATTCGTCGGCGGAATGTTGTAGCCCTCCGCGTCCGCATCCGACACCGACACGTCGAGCCGCAGCATCTTGCCGAGCAGCGTTCCGGGATTCTGCGCGTTGTGATCCGGATCGTTCCCGCCTCCGCCGTCGCCGAGGCCGACGTAGAGGAATCCGTCGGGCCCGAACGCGATGTTCCCGCCGTTGTGATTGCCGAGCGGATGCGTGATCCATCGCAGTCCGCCGGGCCACTGGAAATCGAATCGGGATCCGTCCGCGACGAGCGGGTTGCCGCTCGATCGCCGCATGCGCGCGACGACGATGTTGCCGGCGGGATTCGTGAAGCAGACGTAGAAGCGTCCCGACGATCCGTAGTTCGCGGGGAACGCGAGGCCGAGCAGGCCGCGCTCGCCGCCGCTTGCGATTTGCGTCGAGAGATTTACGAACGGCGTCGAGACGAGCGATCCGTTTTGAACGACCCGGATGACGCCCCCCTGTTCGACGACGTACTGAATGGCTGCATTCGACGGGTCCTGCACGAACCCGAGCGGGCTCGAAAGGCCCGATACATACACGCTCGAACGCAGTTGCGCGCTCGCGGCGGTGGCCGTCAAGAGGATCGCTGCGACAGGCGCCAAAACCCGACCGGCGCCTTTCAGAATTGACATGGCCCTACCTCTCGAAACCCATCAATTGCCCATGATTCCGTGGCGACATCGCACAGCCTGCAACCGGAGTGCCGCAACCTGTTACGCGGCCGACATTTGGCCGTTCTAACCTCGGCTATACTGATCGTCCCTCGGGGGACCCCGACTCACGTGCGAATCCGGCGCGCCCACATCATCCTCGTCATTGGTTGGCGGAGTCGAGCGGGCCACGTAATTCGTGGCCGCCGAAGGTCCCTTACCGTATCGGCGCGCGATGTTTGGTCCGCCATGCTCGGATCGGAAAACTATAGCTTGGCGTTTTCGGCAGCGGCATGCGACGGTAGACGGACGAACGTTCCGGCCGACGTGACGATCGCGCGCTCGCAGCGCTGAGGTGACTCGATGAGAGCAACGGCACGCGCGTTCGTTACCGCCGCCGTCGCAACGGCATGGCTGTTTGCCGCCGCGGGCGAGGCGCCCGTCGCGAAGCAGCGCTCGGCCGTCACGATCGTGGCGCCCGTCATGACCGACGCGCCTTCGGGCGGGATCGTATTTGCGCTGCACCGTGGCGCCGGTTCGCCGCACGTCACCGCGCCGGAGCCGATTCGCATCACGAACGAAGTGGATCCGACCGCCGCGTGGACGGCGACGACGACCGAGCCGTGGCTGGTCATCTCTCCGACGAGCGGCACGAGCCCGAGCCTCGCGACGATCTCGATCGATGCGTCGCTCCTCGTGAGCTTCAGCAACGGCAATTTCCTTGGCGCGGTTCAGATCGTCTCGCCGGTCGCGCCGACGAACATCCTCACGATCTCGGTCTCTCTCAGAATCACCGACACGACGTCGACGACTGGAATCCCGATGGGCGTGCTCGAGACGCCGGCGCAGAACGCAACAGGCCTCAGCGGCGCGATTGCGGTCACGGGATGGGCCATCGACGACGTGGGCATCAGACGCGTGCAGATATACCGCGATGCCGTCGGCAGCGAGCCGCCGGGCCAGATCTTCATCGGCGACGCGACACGCGTTCGCGGCGCGCGGCCCGACGTCGTCGCAAGCCTTCCGGGACGTCCAGAGCTCACGAGCGCGGGGTGGGGGCTGATGGTCCTCTCGAACGTGCTGCCCAACGGCGGCAACGGCACGTTCACGTTCAGCGCGGTCGCCGAAGACATCGAAGGGAATCGAGTGCTGCTCGGGCAGCGGACCGTTACCTTCGATAACGTGAATTCGCCGAGACCCTTCGGGACGATCGATCTGCCGCAGCAGGGCGGCACGATGTCGGGGACGTATGCGAATCAGGGATGGATTCTCGCGCAGCCGACGGCGTTTGTTCCTTTCGACGGCTCGACGATTCGGCTCATAATCGACGGCGCACTACAACCAAACGTCGCTCTGTATGGATCGCCGCGTCCTGATGTATTGGCGCTGTTCCCGTCGCCGCCGTATCAGAACGCGAACGGTCCGGCGGTGCAGTTCTCGATCGACACGACGCCGTTCGCCAACGGCCTCCACACGATCGTGTGGCTCGTGACGGACAGCAACGGCATGTCGCAGGGGATCGGCAGCCGCTTCGTCAACATCGAGAACGGGTCCGGTTCGATCGCGGCGGCGACGGAGAGCGCGCGCAGCGCGCCGAGCGTCAGCCGATTGCCGCAGGCACGAGCCTTCGTCTGGGATCGGAAAGGTGTAGACGAGGGCGGCTGGTCGCTGCAGATCGCGGGCGGCGAGACGCCCGAAATCCGGCAGGCGCCGGGCGAGCGTTTGGAGATCGCGCTCGACACCTGGTGGTGGTCGATTGGCTGCGGTCCGTATCAGGGGTATTTGCTGACCGGCGACGTCGCGGCGCCGCTGCCGCCCGGCGCGTCGATCGACGGCGAGCAGGGACTTTTCCGGTGGCTGCCGCCGGTGGAGTTCGCCGGCACATTCGAGTTCGTCTTCATCCGTCGCGCGTGCACGGGTTGGGAAGAGCGGATACCGCTTCGAGTCATCATCGGATCCAAATAACGGCGGTCGGCGCCAGGAAACACGTTCGTGCGCAGGAGGACACGATGCGCGCTCTGAGCCGTGGTCTGCTCTCTCACTGGTGTCTGCTCGCGTGCGGCGCCGGCGCGTTCTTCCTGGCGACGCCGTCGGCGGGCGATCGCGATCGGGTCCGCCTGACGCCGGACGCGAGACGAGCTGCGGGCACGATGATCGCAGGCACCGTGGGCATCCCGGTCGACGCGAACACGCGCCTCGTGCCGTCGCCTGCCGAGCAAGCGATCACCTTGCCTGCCGTGTCGAACTGGACGATCAACTACACGGGCTTTTCTGCGCCAGCACAGGCCGCGTTCCAGCACGCCATCAACATCTGGTCGAGCCGCGTCAACAGTTCCGTGCCGATCGTCGTGAATGCGAGATTCACGAGCCTTTCTGGCTTCCTGGCCGTCGCCGGCTTCGTTCAGTCGACGAGAGATTTTACGAACGCGCCGCTCTCGAGTGTCTGGTTTCCGATTCCTGTCGCGAACGCTCGCGTCGGATCGGATCTGGATGTCGCCAACGTCGACATCACGGTCGACTTCAACAGCAACATCGCGAACTTCTATTTCGGCACCGATGGGAATACTCCGGCCGGTCAGTACGACTTCGTCACGCTCGCGCTGCACGAGCTGCTCCACGGCTTGGGCTTCGGCGGATCGCTCAGGGTCAACGGCGCGAACGGCCAGTGGGGCAACGGCACGGCATTTCCGTTCGTCTACGACTACTACACCGTGAACGGCGCGAGCCAACAGCTCGTCAACACCGGTCTCTTCGCGAACCCGTCGCCAGCGCTCTCCGCGCAGCTGCGATCCAACGACTTGTTCTGGAACGGTCCCGCGGGAACCGCCGGCAACGGCGGCCTGCGGCCGCAGATGTACGCGCCGACGACGTGGGCCCAAGGATCGAGCCACGTGCACCTCGACGAGACGGCGTATCCGCCGGGCACGCCGAACTCGCTCATGACATACGCGCTCAATACCGCCGAATCGAATCACCTCCCGAGCGCGGCGATCATGGGAATGCTGACGGACTTCGGCTGGGTTCCGGACAGTTGCACGTATCAGCTTCAACCATCGTCGACGGTCAACGTTCCGGCCGGTGGCGTCACCGGCGGCTCCGTGAATCTCGTGACGGGGGCCGGCTGTCCGTGGAGCATCACGAATAACAGTTCGAGCTTCGTGACGTTGACGAGTCCGGCAAGCGGCACCGGTTCGATCACCATCACGTTCAACGTCAGCGCGAACGGCGGGGCGGCGCGCAACGGGACGATGACCGTCGCGGGTCAGACGCTGACGATCGCGCAATCGGGCGCCGGTCCGACGATGGCGTTCGACAAGTCGTCGCTCAGATTCGGCGCCATCACCAACGGCGCGGCGTTCACCACGAAGACCACCGCGCAGACCGTTCGATTGACGCAGAGCGGTGCGGGCACCGTGACGTGGACGGCCTCCACGAACCGATCGTGGCTGCAGGTATCGCCGCCCTCCGGCTCGGGCCCCGCGGTGTTGACGATCGACGTCAGCGCGGCGGGCGCGCCGGTGGGCAACACCGACACCGGTGCCGTCACGCTCGTGTTCACCGGAGCCGGCACCGTTCCGAGTCCCATCAATGTCACGCTCAGAACGTTCTTCAACGGAACTTCCGCCGATCCGATTGGCGTGGTCGACACGCCGGTGAACGGCCAGACGGGAGTGACTGGCGCGATCGCGATGACGGGGTGGTCGGTCGACGACGTCCAAGTCGACCGCATCGCGATCTGCCGCGCGCCGGTGACCGGCGAATCGGCTCCGCCAAACGGCAACTGCGGAGGCGCGCCGCAGATCTTCATCGGGTTCGGCCTGTTCATCGACGGCGCGCGGCCGGACGTGATGGCCGCGTTTCCCACGTATCCGCTCAATAGCCGCGGCGGGTGGGGCCACATGGTCCTCACGAACATGCTGCCCAATCAGGGCAACGGAACGTACGTGTTCTCGTACTGGTCGACGGACAACGAGGGCCATGTCGTCCTGCTCGGCACCCGGACCATCACGTGCGCGAACTCGAGCGCCACGCTGCCGTTCGGCGCGATCGATACGCCGACGCAAGGCGGTACAGCGTCCGGATCGAACTACATCAACTTTGGCTGGGTCCTCGCGGGGCAGCCGATGGGAAGATCCATCCCCACGAACGGCTCGACGATCAGCGTATTGATCGACGGCTCGCCGATCGGCGGCGTGGACTCGTACAACAACTTCCGGTCCGACATCGCCGCGTTGTTCCCCGGCTACGTGAATTCGAACGGCGCGGTCGGCGTGAAGACGATCAACACGACCGCCCTCACCAACGGCGTGCACACCATCGCATGGCTCGCGTCGGACAATCTCGGCGCGACGCAAGGCATCGGCAGCCGGTTCTTCACCGTCGCCAACGGCGGCGGCAGCGTCGGCGTTCCCCTGAACGGCGCGGCGCGGAGCGCGGCGCAGACGATCGCGAGCGATCGATCGGCGATCGTCGGACGGCGCGGATGGGATCTGAGCGCGCCGTGGACGTCGTACGCGATTGGCGCGAACGGTCGTGCGCTCGTGCGCGGCGAAGAGCTCGATCGATTCGAGCTGGCGCTCGGCACGAATGCGAGCGAGCGGCACAGCGGCTTCCTGCGCGCGGGCGAGGATCTGCTGCCCCTGCCGATTGGTTCGCGTCTCGATGCGAGGACCGGCAACTTCACGTGGGCGCCGGGCGTCGGGTTCATCGGCACGTACGATCTCGTGTTCGTGCGCACGCGCGGAGCGGCCGTCGTCGGCCGTCAAGACGTGCGCATCGTGCTGCATCCGAAAGGGCGCGGGTACGTCGGACCGCAAGTCGTCATCGACGCGCCGCGCGCGCAGCAGGACGTCGCGCAGCCGTTCATGCTCGGCGGGTGGGCCGCCGACCTCGAGGCCGGGGAAGGAACGGGTGTCAGCGGACTGCACGTGTGGGCGTATCCACTCGGCGGCGGACCGCCGGTCTTCCTCGGCGCGGCATCGTACGGCGGCGCGCGTGCGGATGTCGGCGCGCTGCATGGCGAACGGTTCCGCGACTCGGGTTACGGCCTCATCGTGCACGGGCTCACGCCGGGCAACTACGATCTCGCCGTCTTCGCGTGGAGCACGGAAGAGAGCGACTTTGTCCCCGCCAAAGTCGTACGCGTGACGATCAGATAAACTCGATCATCGATTCAGGGCCAGCTCTGCCACGGGGCTGGCCTCACGTCATCTTGGCCCTGCATTTGCTGCAAACCTCCGCTGTGGAGCATTAGTGCGCTTTCTGACTGGCCTGATCGTCGCCGCGTCGATCGCCGTGCCGCGTCTTTGCGACGCGTCTACGGTCCTTTATCGCTCGGACGCAGAGCTTATCGCCATCTCAGAGCGCGTCGTGCACGCGCGCGTTGTCGCGCAGCGCGCGATCAGAGCCGAGCAGCCGTCACCCCGCATTTACACGGTCACGACGCTTTCGCTGATCGAGGATTTCACCGGCATGCCGGGCGACACGATCGAAGTCTGGGAGCTCGGCGGCGCCGTCGGCGGCGAGATCTTTTTCGTCGGCGGTGAAGTGCAGTACCGCATCGGGCAGGAAGTGCTCGTGTGCCTTGGCCGCGGACGTCAGGGCCTGCGCAGCGTCGCGATGGGCTTCTCGAAATTCGATGTCGTCAGAACGCCGAACGGCGACGCCGCCCTGCAGCGCGAGGTCAAGGACACGTTCGTCGTCGGCGGCGTCGTTCCGGCGCGAGAGCGTTCGTTGACTGAATTCCGTCAGCTCGCCGCGAGCGTGTTGCGCCGCCCGTCGCGGCGCGCGGCGATCGATCCCGCGATGCCGGCGACGATCGCCCAACCGTTCACGACGCTCCCGGGCGGCATTCCCGGATGGCGCTGGCGCGAAGCCGACATGGGGATCCCGCTTCGCGTGTTCAAGAACACGAGCAGACCGAATCCGCTGCTGTCGGGCGACGCCGTGCCCGAAATCGAGATCGCGGTTGCGGCGTGGACGAATCCCACACAGGCGTCGATCATCCTCAATTACGCGGGCACGGCATCCGAGCCGGTTCCCGACGGAGGATGGACGACGATTCCATCGCGAAGCACGTTGATCTCGTTCGAGGATCCAATGGATGACATCGATTTTCCGGTGCTCGCCATTGGCGGCGGCGCGGCGACCGTTGGTACGGGCGGAACGATCGGCGGTCAAACGTGGGACGGATTCACGTCGGCGTTCGTCGTGTTTCAAAACGCCAACGACCTCGATACGACGTTCCGTCAGTCCCGTGATTTCACGCGCGTGCTGACGCACGAGATCGGCCACACGATCGGCTTCGGCCACACCCAGAACGACGGCAGCGTGGTGAACCCGACGTCGAACCTCATGTACGCGAGCTGCTGTTACCCGGAAACGCCGATACCGCCGGCGCTCGGCGCGGACGATCTGCTCGGGCTGCGGACGATGTATCCCGCAGGCACCCCGTCGGGACCGACGATGGCGCTCGACAAGACGTCGCTCCGGTTCGGCGCGATCGTTTCCGGCGGCGGATTCGCTGGGCAGACAGCGGGACAGATCGTCCGCCTGACGCAGACCGGCAGCGGCACGGTCACCTGGACGGCGACGTCGAGCCGGCCGTGGCTGGTGGTCAGTCGAACATCCGGTACGGGTCCGGCCGAACTGACGCTGAACGTTCTCTCCGACCCAACGCTTCCGCAGAGCGGCATCGAGGACGGCGCGATCGTCTTCACCTTCACCGGCGCGTCCAACTCGCCGGGCCCCATTGCCGTTCGCCTGACGCTCTTCGTCGTCGGAATGTCGACCGGTCCGATCGGCGCGGTGGACACACCCATGAACAACGCGACCGGCGTGACCGGCGCGGTGCCGTTCACGGGATGGTCGCTCGACGACATCCAGACGATGCGCGTCAACGTCTGCAGATCGCCGGTCACCGGCGAAGGCGCGGCGGGCAGCGAGCTGTGTGCCGGGAATGCCGAGATCTATGTTGGATCGGCGGTCTTCATCGATGGCGCGCGGCCGGACGTCAGCTCCGCATTCCCCACGTATCCATTGAATTCTCGAGGCGGGTGGGGACTCATGGTCCTCACGAACATGCTGCCCGGTCAGGGCAACGGCACGTACCGGTTCTCGATCTACGCGCAGGATCGCGAGGCGAACTTCGTGCGGCTCTCCACGCGCACGTTGACCTGCGACAACGCGCACGCCACGAAACCATTCGGCACGATCGACACGCCCGATCAGGGCGCGGTGATTTCCGGCGCGAACTACATCAATTTCGGGTGGGCGTTGACGCCGCCCGGTGCGACGCCGCCGGGGAAGATGATTCCAATCAACGGCTCGACGATGCGCGTGTTGGTCGACGGCGTATCGCGCGGCACGGTCGACTACAACCACGAGCGCGCCGACATCGAAACGCTGTTCCCCAACTATCGCAACACCGAGGGATCGAACGGCCCCGTCGGATTCCGCCCGATCGATACGACGGCGTTGTCGAACGGCGTGCACACGATCTCGTGGACGGTGACCGACGACGCGGGCCTGACCGAAGGCATCGGCAGCCGGTTTTTCACCGTGGCGAATTCCGCGGGCAGCGTCACCGCGGCGCCGCAGACCGCGGCGGCGCGTGCGGACGATCGCGCCGCTGTCGAGTCCGCGCCGCTCTCGTTTGCGAGCGTGCGCGCGCGGCGCGGGTGGGGCTCGACGGCGCCGTGGAAGGATTATCCGGCGAGCGCGTCGGGACGCACGCTGATCCGGGGGGAAGAAGTCGATCGATTCGAGGTGATGCTCGATCGTCAAAACGGCGCGCGCTATACCGGATACGTTCGCGCTGCCGGAGAGTTGACGACGCTGCCCGCGGGGTCGACGCTCGATGCAGCCACCGGCCGGTTCACGTGGGCGCCGGGTGCAGGCTTCGTCGGCAGCTACGATCTCGTCTTCGTCGAATGGATGGGAGACGTTCCGCGCTCGAGGCACGAAGTCCGCATCGTCCTTGGACCCAAAACGAGCGGCCTCGTTGGAACGCAAGTCGTGATCGATACGCCGCGATCGCAGCAGGACGTCGCGCAGCCGTTCATGCTCGCGGGATGGGCGGCGGATCTCTCGTCGCCGCGCGGGACCGGCGTGTCGGGACTGCACGTGTGGGCGTATCCGCTCAACGGCGGCGCGCCCGTTTTTCTCGGCGCCGCGACGTACGGGGGCGCGCGACCTGATGTCGCCGCCGTGCACGGCGACGATCGCCGCGAATCGGGCTTCGGGTTGATCGTCTCCGGATTGGCGCACGGCAACTACGATCTCGCGATATTTCCTTGGAGCATCGAAGCTGGTGATTTCTTGCCCGCCACTGTCGTACGCCTGACAGTCCGGTAAACACATTCCTGTAATTCGCGCGCCCTCATTCGGCACATCCCACAATTGCGGCCTGAAAATGCCGTCTTTCTAGCGGTTTTCGCCCGGCCGAGCTTGGCGTCCGGTTTGCTCGGCTCAACCGGAGTATGGGTGTGTCCCTGTCCCGGCTGCGCGCGATCGCTGTAGCGCTTTGTTTGCTCGCCGCGGCGCAGCCGGCGTTGGCGTCGACCGTCATCTTCCGCACCGACGCGCAGTTGATCGCGTTGTCGGAGCGCGTCGTCCACGGACGGGTGATTGCGCAGCGCGCCGTTCGCGGCGGACCGCCGGGACAATCGATCTACACCGTCACGACGCTTCAGATCATCGAGGACCTCACGGGTGTCGCGGGAGACACCGTGGAGATCTGGGAGCTCGGCGGCGTGATCGGCAACGAGTTTCTCTACGTCGGCGGTGCGGTCGAGTATCGAATCGGCGAGGAAGTGCTCGTGTGTCTCGAGCGAGGACCGCAAGGGCTTCGCAGCGTCGCGATGGGCTTCTCGAAGTTCGACGTGCTGCGCGAGGCGAGCGGCGATCGCGCGCTGCGGCGGAGCCTTCACGACACGAACGTCGTCGGCGGCGTGACGTCGCGCGAGCGCACGCTCTCGGAGTTCAGAACGCTTGCCGTCCAGATCACGGGACGCCAGCCGCGCGCCGGCAACGTGCAGCAGCAGGGAAGCGAGCTGCAGCCGATCGCGCAGCCCTTCACGCTGCTCGGCGGCAGCCCGGGATGGCGATGGGTGGAAGCGGATTCGGCGACGCCGGTGACCTGGTACAAGAACACGAGCGCGCCGAACCCGCTGTTGAGCGGCGATGCCGTCAGCGAGATACAAACGTCGTTGGCCGCGTGGACCGATCCGTCGCCGTCGAACATCATCCTGCAGTACGGCGGAACGACGAACCAGTCGGTCGCGAAAGGGCCGTGGAGCGGATTGCCGGGCAGCAGCGCCGTGATCACGTTCGAGGATCCGAACAACGAGATCAGCGGATCGACGCTCGCGATCGGCGGCGGCAGCGGGTTCCTCGGCGCCGGCGGCACCGTCAACGGCAACACGTTCAACGGATTCTCGCGCGGCTACGTGATCTTTCAGAACGCCGCCGATCTCAGCTCGTCGTTCCGCCAGTCGCTGAACTTCACGCGCGTGCTGACGCACGAGATCGGCCATGCGATCGGCCTCGGCCACACGCAGACCGACGGCAGCATCCCGAACGCGACGACGAACATCATGTATCCGTCGTGCTGCGCGGGTAATACGCCGGTGCCGCCCGCGGTCGGTCCCGACGATCTCGACGGGTTGAACTACATCTATCCGGGAAGCGGCGGCGGATCGTGCACGTTCTCGATCAACCCGACGAGCGCGGCGGCGGCCGCGGGCGGCGGCAGCGGCTTCGTGACCGTCACGACGCAGCCGGGATGCGCATGGACCGCGTCGAGCAACGCCGCGTTCTTGACCGTCACGTCGGGAACGCCGGGCAATGGAAACGGCAGCGTCGGCTATTCGGTAGGCGCGAACAGCAACACGTCGCCGCGATCCGGAACGCTCACCATTGCGGGGCAGACCTTCACGGTCAACCAAGCCGCCGCGCCGTGCTCGTACTCGCTCAACCCCACGTCGGCGTCGGCGCCTTCCGCCGGAGGAAACGGCAGCGTCGCGCTGACCGCGCCGGCCGGCTGCGCGTGGACCGCGTCGAGCAACGCCGCTTTCATCTCGATCACATCGGCGACGAGCGGAAGCGGCAACGCCACGGTCAACTACAACGTCAGCGGCAACGGCGTGACGGCGCGGACCGGCACGCTCACGATCGGCGGTCAGGCGTTCACGCTGAATCAATTCGGCACCGGTCCCACCGCATCGCTCGACAAGACGACCTTGAATTACGGCGCGACGATGAGCGGTACGCTGCCGACGTCGCAAACGTCGGCGCAGATCGTGCGGCTCACGCAGTCGGCCGGTCCCGCGATCACGTGGTCCGCTTCCTCGAATCAGCCCTGGCTGACCGTGAATCCCACATCGGGGAGCGGCGCCGCGGAGCTCTCGATCGCCGTCGATCCCTCGAACCTCTCGGCGCCGGCGACGCTGAACGGCGCGATCACGCTGACGCTCGGAAACGCGGGCAACTTCCTCAACCCGATCGCGATCACCTTCCGGCTGATGCCGACGGGAACGTCGGCGATTCCGATCGGCGTCATCGACACGCCGCTCGACAACACCGGCGGCGTGACCGGCGCGATTCCGGTGACCGGATGGGCGCTCGACGATGTGGAGGTAGCGGCGGTGAACGTGTGCCGGTACCCCGTCAGCGGCGAGAGCGCGTCGGTCGACGGCCGCTGCGGCAACCTGCAGCAGATTTTCCTCGGCGAAGCCGTCTTCATCGACGGCGCGCGTCCGGACGTCGCCGCGGCATTCCCCACGTATCCACGATTCACGCGCGGCGGCTGGGGCTTCATGGTGCTGACGAACATGCTGCCGTCGCAGGGCAACGGCACGTATTCGCTCCAGATCCACGCGATCGATCGCGAGCTGCACACTGCGCCGCTCGGCGTTCGCACGTTCACGTGCAACAACGCGAGCGCGACACGGCCGTTCGGCGCGATCGATACGCCGACGCAGGGCGGCACGGCCTCCGGCGCGAACTACGTCAACTTCGGCTGGGCGCTGACGCCGATGCCGAAGACGATTCCCACGAACGGCTCGACGATCGTCGTGTTCGTCGACGGCGTGTCGATGGGAAATCCGACGTACAACAACTACCGCTCCGACATCGCGACGCTCTTCCCGGGCTACAACAACACGAACGGCGCGGTGGGATTCAAGGTGATCGACACGACCGCGCTCGCCAACGGCCTCCACACGATTGCGTGGACCGTGACCGACAATCAGGGCGTGAGCCAGGGCATCGGCAGCCGGTACTTCACCGTGTCGAACTCGTCGGGATCGCTGACCGCTGCCGCGGTCGCCGACGCCGCGCTCGATGCGTCGTCAATCGAGGATCTGCCGGCCGATCGATCGCCGCTCCCGGGCCGCCGCGGATGGGAGCCGGACGCGCCGTGGCGTGCCTTCCAGGCGGGCACCACCGGCCGCACGCTCGTGCGCGCCGAGGAAACCGGCCGTCTCGAGCTTCGCGTCGGACGCGATGCGCCGGGCGTCACGTTCGAAGGATATTTGCGGGCCCATGGCGGGCTCGCGCCGCTCCCGGTCGGTTCGACGCTCGACGCGGCAACCGGAGAGTTCGCGTGGGCCCCCGGCGTGGGATTCGTCGGCGCGTACGATCTGACGTTCGTGCGCCGCGTGAACGGGCGCGCGGCGGAGCGACGCGAGGTCCGCGTCGTGCTCGAGGCCAGGGGCAGCGGGTTCGTCGGGCCGCAGGTGGTGATCGATTCGCCGCGCTCGCAGATGGACGTCGCGCAGCCGTTCATGCTCGGCGGATGGGCCGCGGATCTCGCCGCCGACGGCGACAGCGGCGTGTCCGGCATCCACGTGTGGGCGTATCCGCTGAACGGCGGCGCGCCCGTGTTCGTCGGCGCCGCCGCCTACGGAGGGGGCCGGCCGGACGTCGCCGCCGTGCACGGCGATCAATTCCGTAATTCAGGTTACGGAATTTTCGTTCAGGGCCTCACGCCCGGGAACTACGACCTCGCGGTCTTTGCCTGGAGCACCGAGGCGGGCGACTTCGTGCCCGCCAAGGTGGTCAGGGTGACGGTGAGGTGAGCTACGGGACGTGGATGAAGAACGTCCCCACCATATCGAACAGCCCGCTCACGCTGCTCATTCCATAAACGCCGACGTGCCACGTGCCGACGGGCAGATCGTTGACGATCAGCCCGAAGCCGGCGTTCGCGAATTGCGGACCGAACGCGGCCGCGATGTCGGGACGATTGCCAAAGGATGCAGTGCCGAGAAACACCGCGGCGGTGCCGTCGGTCTTGAACGCCCAGACGTGGATCGTGGCGACGCCGGTGCCCGTCACGGCGGCGGGATCGATCGCCCACCCGCCGATCACGAACGGCGTGCTGACCGTCGAGAAGCTGGCGGGCAGGTCGACGTGGAGCATGCCGGCCGGTTCGATCGAGACCGTCACGGCGCCAATCGCGGCAAACGTCTGCGTCGCGCTCACGAGGCCGTAGAGGCCGATCTGATACGTGCCCGGCGGCAACCCCTTCACCATAAGCCCGTATCCGGCGTTGTTGAATTGCGGGCCGAAGTACGCGCCGACGTCGGGTCGCGCCGCGCCGAGGTTGGCGACACCAAGGAAGTACGGCGTCCCGGTCGATGAGAACGCCCAGACGTGGATCGTCGAGATGCCCGGATCGTTCAACGAGTTTGCGTCCAGGGCCCATCCGGCGAGCGCGAACGGCTGGCGGACCTGGCTGCCGTTGCCCGGAGTATCGATCTGCAAAATCGGCGTGGACACGCCCGTCGCGCGGAGCGCGACGATCGTGCCGTCGCTCCAGTTGACCGCATACAGCTCGCCGGTCGCGTCGACGCCGAACGAGCTGAGGGTGCGCACGGTCGCACCCGCGGTGATCTCGCTCGTGTGATCGCGCATGTCTGATGCAACGGCTTCGCCCGTTTCAGGATCAATCGTCAGCGCGACCGAGGCGATGCGTCCCGCAACGAAATCGCCGAACACATAACGGCCCCGCATCGACGGTATCGCAGACCCGCGATACACGAAGCCGCCGGTAATCGAGCGTCCCCATCCATGGTCGTACTCGTAGATCGGCTCGGTCAGCGGCTCGGACGACGCCGGGATGTCGATCTGAAAATCGTGGGCGCCTTCGCGGTTTCTCCACCCGTAGTTCCGTCCCGCTCTCGATGGCGGCTCGTAGTTGATCTCTTCGAAGCGGCTCTCGCCGACGTCGGCGATCACGAACCCGCCCGTCCCGCCGCGCGCGGGATCGTCCATGCTGAACCGCCACGGGTTGCGGAAGCCGACGGACCAGACTTCTGGCGCGCCGCCGCCGCTGGCAAAGGGGTTCCCCGCGGGAATGTCGAAGCCTTCGACGTCCTCGTCGCCGACGTTGACGTCGATCCGCAGGACCTTGCCGAGCAGGCTCGTCCTCGTCTGCGCGCGATGATTGGGGTCGTTCGATTCGCCGCCGTCGCCGGTGCCCAAATAGAGATAGCCGTCGGCCCCGAATACGAGATTGCCGCCGTAGTGAACCGCCGCGGGATGCCAGATGAATCTGTTGCCGTCGGACCATTGGAGATCGAAACGGCTCGCGGGATCCGCGATCAACGGATCCGCGGATCGTACGAAGCGGGCAACGACGAGATTCGCGTCGGTGTTCACGAACGAGATGAAGAAGCGGCCGGTGTCCGCGTAGCTCGGCGGAAATGCGAGGCCGACGAGCCCCTTTTCGCCGCCCGTGGCGAGGGCGGCGCTCACATCGAGGAACGGGGTGGGCAGGAGCGCGCCGTTCCGTACCACCCGAATCAAGCCTTCCTGTTCGACGACGTATTGCACGGCGGCATTCGACGGATCCTGGACGAATGCAAGCGGATGCGTCAGGCCCGACACGACGACCTGACCGCGGAACTGTGCGAAGCTGGGAATGGCGAACAGGATCAGAAGCGCGAGAGCGGCGAGAACACTCCGGAAGGGACGGACAACGTTCATAAACTCCTTAGACAGGCGGCGCTGGCGTACGGTTATAGATTTCGGCCCCATCGGCGGTTTTCTACAGGACTGCATGCAACTGCTACCATTGGCGCGTGCTTCGCATCGGCTTCGACGGCCGCGCGCTGGCGTCGCCGGCGGCCGGTATGCGCCGCTATGCACGCGAGTTATTCGGTGCGCTGGCCGTGGATCCCGCGATGACGATCGTCGCGGTAGGATCGCGGGCCGGCTCGTCGGTTCCGCCTGGGGTCGAGGTTGTCCCTGCTGCAATCTCTCTACCAACCAATCTGGGATGGATGACGACGGGGCTTCCGAGGACCGCCAGCCGCGCGAACCTCGATCTCTTTCACGCTCCCTCCTACACGGCACCCGTAGGTGGTCCACGTCCGCTGGTCCTCACCATCCATGACGTCAGCTTCGAGCGGCATCCCGAGTGGTATCCCTATAAACGCGATCCCGTGAGGCGCGCCTTCTACCGGCGCAGCGCCCGCGCGGCGGATCGCATCGTGACGGACTCGGCGTTCTCGAAGCGCGAGATCGTCGAGGCGTACAACCTGCCGCCGGAGCGGATCGACGTCGTGCCCCTTGCCGCCGGTCCGGCGTTCTCGGAAGGCGCGATGCTGCCGCTGGATAAGGCGTGGCCGTCGTCATTTGTGGTTCACGTCGGCGATCTCCATCCCCGGAGGAATCTCTCGATGGTCGCGCGGGCGCTTGCGCGCGTGCGTGAGCGGAATCGCTCACACCGCGCGTGCGGCTTGATCCTCGCGGGCGTGGATCGCGGAAGCGGTCCCGAGCTGTCGGCGATCGAGGACGGAGCGGGCGGCGCCGCACCCCTGGTCACGTTCGCAGGTCACACGGACGAGTCGGTTCTGCTCGCGCTGTATCGTTCCGCGGCGGCGCTCGTCTATCCGTCACGCTACGAAGGCTTCGGCCTGCCGCTCGTCGAGGCCATGAGCTGCGGCACTCCCGTCATCGCCGCGCGCTCATCGTCCATTCCTGAGGTCGTTGGGGACGCCGCAGTGTTGCTGGATCCGGACGATGGCGACGCATGGAGCAACGCGATCGAGCGCGTGCTGGAGGACGAGCAGTATCGCAACGATCTGCGCCGCGCCGGCCTGGCTCGCGCCCGAGAGTTCTCATGGACCCGCACGGCGCGAGAGACCGCCGCGATCTACCGCCGGTTGCTCGGTGAACCCGTGAACGCGTGAACGCGTGAACCCGTGAACGCGTGAACCCGTGAACCCGTGAACCCGTGAACCCGTGAACCCTTGAACCCGTGAACCCTTGAACCCGTGAACCCTCTGATTTCAGTGATCGTGTTGAACTACAACGGCCGCGCGTGGCTGCGTCCGTGCCTCACGGCGCTCGTCTCGCAGGTTGGCGCGCCGGCGTTCGAGACGATCGTGGCGGATAACGGCTCGACCGACGGCTCCGTGGAATTCGTAGCCGCGACGTTTCCCTCGGCGCGCATCGTCGACAACGTGGAGAATCTCGGATTCGCGGCGGGCAACAATCGCGCGGCGTCCGCGGCTGCCGCTCCGTTGTTGGTTTTCCTCAACAACGACACGATCCCTGCGCCCGACTGGCTGGCTCGCTTGTACGCCGCGCACGTCGACGCCGGCGATCGCCACATCGTTGCATCACGGATTGTCTTCTTGAAGCAGCCCGATGTCGTCGACAGCGCGGGCGACGGGTATCTCCGAGCGGGAGGTGCGTACAAGCGCGGACATGGTGTCGCGGCGGCCGCGTTTCTGCAGTCGCGAGAAGTCTTCGGCGCGTGCGGCGCTGCGTTCTTGATCCCGCGCGCGATCTTCGACGAGCTCGGCGGGTTCGACGAATCGTTCTACATGGTGTACGAGGATGTCGATCTCTCGTACCGCGCGCGGCTCGCCGGTTACCGCTGTTGGTACGCGGCCGATGCCATCGTCCGCCACGCGGGCAGTGGAACGTTGGGCAGGATGAGCCGCGACGCGGTCTACCACGGTCAGCGGAATCTCGAATGGACGTGGCTGAAGAACACGCCTGGCGGACTCATGGCGCGAACGCTGCCGGCGCACGTGCTGTATTCGGTCGCGGGCTTGGGGCACTACGTGTTCCGCGGCCGGAGCGCCGCCGCCCTGCGCGGAAAGATCGCCGCGCTTGCCGGCGTTCCGCGCGTGCTGGCGGCACGCCGAGCGGTACAGCGCGCACGCCGCGCGAATACGGGAAGCATCGAAGCGCTGATGGATCGCGGATGGATCGGCGTGAAGCGCCGTGAAAAGTCCGCGCGGTGATCTTTTGTCGCAGCGTTTCACCCTGACAGAGCGAATGCTGCTGCGACAAAGCAATCACGAAGAACGCGAAGCTCGCGAAGCAACGCGAAGAAGTGCTTCTTCCCAGTTTCTTACGAGCGGCGGCTCGTCGTGATCGTTTCGACACTGTCCATTTTCTTCGTCGTCTTCCTTCGCGATTTTCGTGGCCTTCGTGCTCTTCGCGAATTCGTCGTCGTGTCAGTGATCGGCGGCACGAACGGTACTCATCGAGACTCAACTTTGCCGAGCATCAAAATCGAGCCGGTATTGGACGGTGCGTTCTCCACGCGCAGTTCCAGCCGCCGGAACCGCGGCGCATGCCGATCCTGCGGCAGGTGCAGGCGAATGACTTGCCAGCGATCCGCGGGAACGTTGACGATGTCCGCCGGCCGGCCATCGAGCGTCAAGTGCAGCCGCACGTCGGAGATGCCGTGCACGGAGCGAACGGGCATCGTGATCGTCTGCGCTTCCGATGGAATGAACACACTGCTCGTCTCGCCCGCGAACCTGTAGCGCACGCCCTCGACGGCTTCCTGCCACGCCGAGAGTCCCACGCCTCGATGTTGCAGGTCGAAATCCGCGCGCTGCTGGACGACGCGCAGCGGAATGGAAACGACGGCCGCGACCACGAGTGCGCCCACGATCGCCGCCGGACGCGTCGACGCTTTTGCCGGCGCGATCGTCAATCCCCAGCCGCACACGATTCCAAGCACCAGCCAGAACGTCGTCGCCGGCTCGTCGATGAGGAGAGGATGGCTTCCAAGCCACGAGAGCACGAACGCGAACAATCCGGTGACGAGGCCCCAGCGCACCGGATCGTGGATGTTCGCTCGAAGCAATCGGACCGCGAGCCACGCGGCCGCGCCAAGCAGCCAGACGAGCGCGATGAGCCCTACGAGGCCCAGCTCGCCGAGGATCTGCAGGAAATTGTTGTGGGCGTTCTCGTGGACGGCCGGTGGAAACAATCGGAGCAGTTGTGGTGAGCTGAACTCACCGGAACGCGAGTAGTACCGCCCGATTCCGACGCCGAACATCGGCGCCGATGCGGCCATTCGCACGCTCGTCTGCGCGAGCTCCCACCGGACGTGAACCGCGGTGATCGCGGACTGCTGATTTCCCCGCTCGGGGATCAAGTACGCCCCGCCCGCGGCGAGCAGCGCGAGCACGAGGGCCGCGACGGCGAGCGTCGTGCCGCGAACGCTCCCGCGCCGGATCCGCATGACGCGCGCGCCGGTCGGCAGCAGAATCGCGAGCAGGCCGGTCATCATCGCCAGCCGCGATCCCGCGACCCAGATCGAGCTGCCGATCAGCACGATGGAGATCAGCCACGCGCGTCCCTTCGGCGCGAGCGCGAGGCCAAGCGCAGCGAAGAGCGTCAGCACGAAGTACGACCCCGCCGCGTTCACGTCCGCGTAGTGGACGTTCAACCGCTGCGTCAGGAGATAGTGAAAGAACGCGGTGACCGGCGAATCGAGCCGCATCGCCGCTTCCCACAGCCGAAGGAGATTCAGCGCGGCGGCAGCCGTCGCGCCACAGACCACCCACTGCGTCGCGCGCAGCGCGAATCCCGGCACGTCGCGCGTCACCGTGACGGCCGCGCGCAGCACGATCAGCGTTTCGAGAAGGCGCATCGCCGCATCGACGGGATCCGCGGTCGACGACGAGAGGAAGTAGGCCGACGTCAGGAGCGTCGACATCTCGGCGCCGATCGTTGCGTTGCCGAAGCGCCACGCATCGACGAGGATCTGAACGACGAGCGACGCGGCGACGAGCGCAACGAACAGTACGAACGGCGGCGCGAGCGGATCGCTCGCCGGCGGCCGATCGACCGGGGACCGCGCGGCGCGCCGCGCGCAATACCCTGCGCAGAACGCGACCACGAGCGCTTCGGGCCAGGCAACGGACGGATGCCATTGGCGTCCCAACCACGCGGCGATTGGCACCGTCATCGCGAGCGAGAGCAGTCCGCGATCCGGTCGAAGCGCCGACAGGATCGCAAGGGCCGCGAGCCCCGCGAGGATGAAGGAAGGAACGTGGGGGACGCGCGTCAGCGACGCGAGCAGCGCGGCGAAGAGCAGCGCCGCCAGCGCCCCGCAGAACCTCGCTCCCCAGTCGTGCAGCGGGTGCATCGGACCGAAGCGTCAGCGCGCCCCGATCACGGCGTAATCGAGGTGCGTGAAGATGCGGGCGTTGAGCTTGTCGACGTTGCCGTTGAAGGCCTCGGCGATGTCGCCGAGCGGCGGCGCCGCAGATTCCGCGATCGCGATCTTTTGCAGGCGATCCTGCGGCCTGACCGGCGAGCGGTAGTCGATCTCCGCGCGCGTGAAGCCGCTCGCGAGGACGAGATACTTCAACGTCTCCGGATGCAGCGGCCAGACGTGCGTGATGTCGCGGATGAAGCTGTCGAAGAAGGCGACCCAGCACGCGGGGTTGAGCGTCTCGAGAATCACGCGGCCGCCCGGACGGATCTTGTGGAACGCGAGCTCCAGGAACCGCAGCAGGTATCCGGGCTGCAGATGCTCGACGACTTGCGCGGCGAACAGTCCGCCGATCGACGCGTCGGGCAGCGACGTCAGATACGTGACGGCATCCGTTTCGGCGACGTCGAGCCCGCGCGCCCGGCACTGCTCGACCATCTCGTGATTGATGTCGATGCCGCGCGCGGAGATCTTTGCCTCGGCGAGCAGCTCGAGGAACTCGCCGCGGCCGCACCCGACGTCGAGGACGTCGGACGCGCCGGCAAAGAGCGGGACGTAGGTCGAGAGACGCGCGCGAATCTCCTCGCGCGGCCCGCGGAACTGATCTTCGAAGCCGACGTACTTGTAGCTGTCGATCGTTCCAAACGTTCCCGATGACTGCGGAGCGACCGCGGCAACGGGCTCAGTCGCGGGCGCGGCGTGCGGGCCTTCGCGCGCCAGCAGCTTCTCGACTTCACGCTTCACCGAGAGCGACGCCTGCTGGGAGACGGCGAGAATCGCGCGCAGCTCGTCGTGGCTCGACCGCAGCGCCGCGGCCCGCTCGTCGGCCCGCCGCTCGCGGATCGCGAGCGATTCCCATCGCTTGTCGGCGTTTTCCGCCATCCCGCTGAGCGATGCGTTCAGGACGAGCGCGCCGCCGGCCGCGTCGCGATCGCGCGTGTCGATGTAGGCGGTGATCTGCTGAAGGTACGCGAGCGCGCGTGCGTGGAACTCGCCGAGCCGCGCGAACTCGTCGCGAAGCCGGGCGACCGTTTCCTCCGACGCGCGATGCGCGTCGCGCGCCGCATTCACGTTGCGGTTCAGATGATCGACGACGTGCGCGTTGAACGTGAGCTGCCGCTCGAAATACGGCGCGACCGTTCGCCAAATGAACCCGATCGCTCGGCCGCGCCATCCCTCGCCGGACGGGCCGGCCGTCAGCGTTCGCCACTCCTCGTTCAGCGAGGCGAGCAGCGCATCGTCGTACGCGCCGCGGGACGGTGGAAGATCGGGAGGCGGCGGCAGCGCCCGGTCGAGAGCGGTCAGCGCGTCGTTGTAGCGTCGATCGGCCTCGTCGCGCTCGCGCTTCAGCCGCCGCAGCGTCTCTTCCAGCGCCTCCATTAGCTATCTGCGAGCGCCGGTCGCCAGCGCGGCAATCGTGCCGTCGGTGGGACTGCTGGCGGATGCGTGCGGCCGCCGCGCGATCCGGCCCGCGCGATACGCGAGCCGGCCGGCCTCGACGGCGAGCTTCATGGCGGACGCCATCGACACGGGGTCCTTCGCGAGCGCGATCGCCGTGTTCATCAAGACGCCGTCCGCGCCGAGCTCCATCGCAATCGTCGCGTCCGACGCCGTGCCGACGCCGGCGTCCACGATGACCGGAATGCGAGCCTGTTCGCGGATGATCAGAATGTTGTTGGGATTCTGGATGCCGAGTCCCGATCCGATCGGCGCGCCGAGCGGCATGACCGCCGCGGCGCCCGCCTCTTCGAGCTTGCGGCAGACAATCGGATCGTCGTTCGTGTAGGGCAGCACGACGAAGCCCTCGCCGACCAGCACGCGCGTGGCCTCGAGGAGCGCGATGTTGTCGGGGAAGAGCGTGCGCTCGTCGCCGATCACTTCCAGCTTCACCCAATTCGAGAGCCCCACTTCGCGGCCCAGCCGCGCCGTGCGGATCGCATCCTCGGCCGTGTAGCAGCCGGCGGTGTTCGGCAGCAGGAAGATTCGAGACTGATCGATGTGGCCGAGAAGCGATTCGGCGCTGCGGTCGCGGAGATCGACGCGCCGGACGGCAACGGTCACCATCTCGGCCCCGGACGCGCGATGCGCGTCCGCCATGATCTGGTTCGAGGGGTACTTGCCCGTGCCCACGATCAGACGCGAGGTGAATGTTCTATCGGCAATCGTCAGGGTATCCAGCGACATGGTCGGTCTCTTCAATCAACAATCCGCAATCAACGATCCGCAATCGATCAGCCTCCCCCGACGAATCTCACGATCTCGACCTCGTCTCCCGCGTTCACGACAACCGATGGATACCGGTCTCGCTTGATGATGACGAGGTTGTGTTCGACCGCAACGATCCGGGGATCGATCTGCAGTTCGGCGAGCAGAGCGCTGATGGTAACCGGGCCGGCGATCTCGTACGGCTCGCCGTTCACGCGTATCGTCAAAGTCTACCTCAAGGCCGACGCGGGAATGGCAGCGGCAGATCGAAGCTCCGCATCACCCGCCGCAGCGTCCCGCCGCCATCGTCCCGGAGATGATCAGGAAGCTTCGCCGGATCGAGTGGCGCATGCGCGTCGCGCAGCACGTCGTCCACGAGACGGCGATAGTCGGAGACCATCGCCGCGACCGAATGGTTGTCGCGCCAATACTGCCGCGCGGCTCGGCCGAGTGAGCCGCGCAACGCCGCGTCGGTCGCCAGTCGGCGCATTGCCAACCTCAGCGAATGATCCTCGTCGAGAATGTCGATCGCCACCGTGCACGGCGCGTCTGCGGATGTGGCGGTGCTCTGCCACGTCCGCGGATCGAGCGACGGCACGTGCGCCGTATGCGTGAGATCGATCGTCACGGTTGGCTTTCCGGCGGCCAGGCACCACAGCCACGGCCCGGAGATTTCGCGGGCCGTGGGCCAGCGCAAGTTCATGCTCACGTCGCACGCCGCGATCGCGCTCGCGAACTCGTCGTCGGTCTCGAGATAGCCGGTGACGGTGCAGGAGTCTTCCAAGCCGAGCCGTGCGATATCACCAGCAAGATCGTACTGCGCGGGCACGGCGCCCGCGAGCAGCAGATGCATCCGCGGCTCATGCACGCGCGTGGCAGCGAACGCCGCGAGGATTTGCGGCACGCGTTTGTCGCGCGTCAGCCCGCCGTAGCATCCGAAGACGATCGCGTCGCGCGTGATCGCGTATCGCTCGCGCGCCTGGCGTCCACGGCGAGCGGACTCGTCATCGGAGAGCTCGACGCCATGGCCGAGCCGGAGGCTCTCGATCGCCGCCCCGCGCGCCTCGTCGCGCAGCCGTTCGGCGCTCGCCCGCGCGTGCACCGCCACGCGGCGCGATCGCAGGGCGACGAGCCGCGTCATCGGGAACGCGTAGTGAAGATGATTGTCGAAGCCGGCGATCGCAAGCTCGGCGAGATCCGCGTGCGCGTCGGGATGATTCTCGACGAACTCCGTTCGATAATCGGCCGCGCGGAACGTGCGGAGGAGGCACGCCGCGCGCGCGTGATGCAGGTGCGCATCGTGCAGCACCGCGAGCCCTGGATAACGGAAGACGTACGGCCACTGGTAATCGTGATGCGACGAGTTGCCGAGCTGATAGACGACGAGGTCGTACGGACGTTTGTGATGTTCCCAGGCGAAATCGTACGCCGAACGAAGAGGCGCGCCGCCCGATGCGCGCGAGCCGTTCGCGAGCGCGAGATTCTTCTGGTCGACGAAGACGTCGATCTCGTGCCGGCCGGCGAGCGCCGGCACGAGCTCGGCGCTGCAGCGCGCGATGCCGGTGGCGACGGGCGGCATGGGACTGAACCACGCGAGGCGGGACACCGGGGCATTATGGCTCAGGGCTGTGATAGCATTCGCTGAGAGAGGGCCCGTCGCTGAGGCGAGGGGAACCGAGACGCGCACGTGCTTGCGAAAACATTCACAAGCGTTGCAGGATCGCTCGTGCTTTCCGAGACGAAGAGATGAAGGGCTGGCTTCCGATCCTCATCATGATTGGGCTGGGCGCCGGGTTCGGGGCGTTCAACATCATCCTGTCGCACCTGCTCGGGCCGCGGAAGCCGACGCCGGAAAAGCTGGCGCCGTACGAGTGCGGTATGCCCCCGGTCGGCGACGCGCGTGAGCGCCATCCGGTCAAGTTCTATCTCGTCGCGATGATCTTCCTCCTCTTCGACATCGAGGTCGCGTTCCTCTATCCATTCGCGATGGCGCTGCGATCGCTCGGCTGGACGGGATTCGTGCAGCTTGTCGTGTTCTTCCTGATTCTTCTCGCGGGCTACGTCTACGTGTGGCGCAAGGGCGTGCTCGATTGGGGGCATGAACGTGCGTGACCTCGCGTCTGGCGCCGGGTGCTTATGAGCGACAACGATCTTCCGATCCTGACGACGACCGTCGAGAAAGTCGTGCAGTGGGCGCGCCGTTCGTCGGTCTGGCCCGTCACGTTCGGCCTGGCGTGCTGCGCGATCGAGATGATGGCGATGAGCGCGGGCCGCTACGACATCGCGCGGTTCGGCGCCGAGGTGTTTCGCGGATCGCCGCGGCAGTCGGATTTGATGATCGTGGCCGGCCGCCTGTCTCGCAAGATGGCGCCGGTGCTGCGCCGCATCTACGATCAGATGCCCGAGCCGAAGTACGTGATCTCGATGGGCGCCTGCGCGTCGGTCGGCGGCGTCTTCGACAACTACGCGATCGTGCAGGGCGTCGATCAGGTCGTGCCCGTCGACGTGTTCGTGCCGGGCTGCCCGCCTCGCCCGGAAGCGTTGATCTACGGGATCGTGCAACTGCAGCGCAAGATCGACAAGCAGAGGTCGTTCGCGTAGGCTACACGGCGCCGCTCGCTCACACTCATGCAATCGACCGCCATCATCGAGGTGTTGTCACGCACGCTGTCCGCGGATCCATCGCGATTCGAGGCGGTGGACGCGCGCGACGGCATGCCGACGATCTACGCGCCGCTCGATGGGCTGCCGGAGACGGCGGCGGCGCTGCGCGACGCGCCGGAGCTGCGGTTCGCGTTCTTGGCGGACGTGACGGTCGTGGACTACTATCCGCGCCAGCCGCGATTCGAGTTGGTGTACATCCTCGCGTCGCCCGGCGTGGCGGGATACGGCGACGCGCCGAAGCGGCTGCGCATGAAGGTGCGCGTGCCGGACGGAACGTCCGTTCCCTCGCTGTCGAGCGTCTGGCGATCGGCCAACTGGGCCGAGCGTGAAGCCTACGATTTCTTCGGCCTGCAGTTCGAGAATCATCCCGATCTCCGCCGCATCTTGATGCCGGACGATTGGGAAGGCTTCCCGATGCGCAAGGACTATCCGGTTCAAATCAAGGAGCGCGTCAAGACGTACGAGCCGCTGCAGGTGACTGAAGAGGAATTCGTGGCCAACTTGGAGGCGGCGCGTCGACCATCGAAGGCCCCGCCGCGGCGAGGCTGATGCCGTCGACCGATAGCCGCACGGCGGCATCGATTGCCGCGCGCACGCTCGACGCGGCGATCGCCGCGCATCAGCGCATGCGCGGCCTCGATCTCGCGCGCGTCGCCGCCGCCGGCGAGCTGTTGAAGGTCGCGCTCGCGTCCGGCCGCAAGCTGCTCGCGTTCGGCAACGGCGGAAGCGCCGCGGACGCACAACACCTGACGGCGGAGCTCGTCGGCCGGTTCCAGAAGGACCGCGTCGGCTTCGCGGCGATCGCGCTGACCGCGGACACGAGCCTCTTGACGAGCCTCTCGAACGACTACGGCTTCGAGCGCGTGTTCGCCCGGCAGATCGAGGCGCTCGGCAGCGCCGGCGACGTGGCCTTCGCGATTTCGACGAGCGGCACGTCGCCGAACGTCGTGGCCGCGCTCGAGACGGCGCGCGCGCGCGGGCTGCGGACGATCGCGCTGACGGGACGCGACGGCGGCGAGGCCGGCCGCCTCGCGGAGATTCACCTCAACGTTCCGGAGTCCGTCACGGCACGGGTGCAAGAGGTCCACATCACGTTGATCCACGCGCTGTGCGAAATCGCGGAATCGGACTGAGACACGGTGACTACTGAGCTTCGCACCGAAACGATGACCGTCAACATGGGGCCCCAGCACCCCAGCACGCACGGCGTGCTGCGGCTCGTGCTGGAGCTGTCCGGCGAGACGGTCGTCTCCGCGGACACCACCATCGGCTTCCTGCACACGGGAATCGAGAAGACCGCCGAGCAGAAGAAGTGGCAGCAGGTGATCCCGCTCGTCGAGCGCATGGATTATCTCGGCGCGCAGTCGAACAGCCTCGCGTTCGTGCTCGCGGTCGAGAAGCTCCTCGCGATCGAGGTGCCCGAGCGCGTGCGCGACATCCGCGTGCTCATCGCGGAGCTGCAGCGCCTCGCGAGCCACCTCGTCTGGCTGGCCACGCACGCGCTCGAGATCGGCGCCGTTTCCGTGATGATGTACTGCTTCCGCGAGCGGGAGCAGCTCCTGAACATCAACGAGATGCTCGCCGGCTTCCGCATGTTCCCCAGCTATCTGCGGATCGGCGGCCTCCGCGAAGATCTGCCGTCGGGATTTCATCAAGCCGTCAAGAAATGGCTCGACGCGTTTCCCGGTCATTTGCGCGAGTACGAAGATCTCCTCACGAAGAACCAGATCTGGATCAAGCGCACGAAGGGCGTCGGCGTCATGACGGCCGACGATGCGATGACGTATGGGCTGGTGGGGCCGATGGCGCGCGCCGCCGGCGTCGCGTACGACGTTCGCAAGGTGTTTCCGTACCTCGGCTACGAGACGTACGCGTTCGACGTCCCGACCGAGACCGCCGGCGACGTCTACGCGCGGTACCTCGTTCGCGTCGCCGAGATGCGCGAGAGCACCAAGATCGCGCAGCAGGCGCTCGAGCGGATCACGCCGCGCGGCGTGTTCGACATTCAGGACTACAAGATCGTTCCGCCGCCGAAGGACAAGGTCTACAGCGAGATGGAAGGGCTCATCCAGCACTTCCTGATCTACTCGCAGGGATTCAACGTGCCCGCCGGCGAAGCATACGTGCCGATCGAAGGCCCGCGCGGCGAGCACGGATTCTCGATCGTCTCGGACGGCACGAACCGTCCGTATCGCATCAAGCTGCGCGCGCCGTCGTTCTACGCCTGTCAGGGACTGCCGAGGCTGCTCATCGGCGGCATGATCGCCGACGTCATCGCCGTCATCGGCTCCACCGACGTCGTCATGGGAGACGTGGACCGATGAGTTTCCATCCGCTGATGATGTACGACCAGCGCTTTCAGAAGTCCGAGCGCAAGATCGCGGACGAAGGCGAGCCGTTCGCGTTCACGCCGGAACGCCGCGCGAAGCTGGACGAGATTCTGACGAAGTATCCACCCGATCAAAAGCGATCCGCCGTGCTCGCCGCCTTGTATCTCGTGCAGGAGCAGATCGGGTATCTGACGGCGAACGGCATGCGCCACATCGCGCCGATTCTCGGCATGACGCCGGCCGAAGTCGAAGACGTCGCGACCTACTACGTGATGTTCTACCGCGAGCCGGTCGGCAAATACGTGTTGCAGGTGTGCCGCACGCTGTCGTGCGCGTTGATGGGCGCCGAGCGCGTGACCGAAGCGCTGTCCGAGAAGCTCGGCATCAAAGTCGGCGAAACCGACAAGTCGGGGCAGTTCACGCTCCTCGAGTTCGAGTGCCTGGGCGCGTGCGATCGCGCGCCGATCGTGATGGTGAACAACGAGCACTGGCACGAGAAGGTGAGACCGGAGGACGCGGGCAAGTTGGTGGACGAGATCAAGACCAAGGGCGAGAAGGCGTTCTCGGGTTGTCACTTGGAGGTTGAACGCTGATCACCTACGACGCCGTGACGAATCGTGCACGATGAACACGACGACACGATGAACACGAAGAAGAACGGAATTGCCATCGTGTCCGTCGTGGCCATCGTGCTCATCGTGATTGGCCGCGCAGCGGGTGCGGCGTGACTGTGCAGACCATGGACCCAATCCTCACAAAGTTCGTTCGAGAGCCGAACAGCTACGCCCTCGACTTCTATCTGAAGAAGCAGCAGGGCTACGAGGGCCTTCGCAAGGCGCTCGGCATGGCGCCGAACGACATCATCGAGATGGTCAAGGCGTCCGGGCTGCGCGGGCGTGGCGGCGCGGGATTCCCGACGGGTCTGAAGTGGCAGTTCGTCCTCAAGGACTCGCCGCTCCCCAAATACATTTGCTGCAACGCGGACGAGAGCGAGCCGGGCACGTTCAAGGATCACGTGCTCATGGAGCGCAATCCGCACCTCCTCTTCGAGGGCTGCCTGATCGGATGCCGCGCGATTGGCGCGAAGGTCGCGTACATCTACATCCGCGGCGAGTTCTACCACGTGCAGAGAGTGCTCGAGGCCGAGCTCGAGAAGGCGTACGCGCAAGGGTACTGCGGCAAGAACATCCTCGGCTCGGGCTTCGACTGCGACATCGTGATCCACCGCGGCGCCGGCGCGTACGAAGCCGGCGAGGAGACCGCGCTGATCGAATCGCTCGAGGGCAAACGTGCACAGCCGCGCATCAAGCCGCCGTTTCCGGCGGCCTCCGGCCTCTACAACTGCCCGACCGCGGTGAACAACGTCGAGACGCTCTGCAATCTGCCGCCGATCATCATCAACGGCGCCGCGTGGTTTGCCGCGCTGGGGCCCGAGAAGAACGGCGGGCCGAAGTTGTTCTGCGTCAGCGGACACGTGAAGACGCCCGGCGTCTTCGAGGCGTCGATGAACACGACGCTGCGCGAGCTGATTTACGACTACGCCGGCGGTCCGTTCGACGGACGGACGATCAAGGCGGTGATCCCCGGCGGATCGTCGGTGCCCATCCTCCTCGACAATCAGCTCGACATTCCGGCGAGCTTCGACGACGTGGCGAAGGCGGGATCGATGCTCGGGTCGGCCGGCATCATCGTGATGGACGACACGACGTGCATGGTGTGGGCGGCGAAGAACCTCCTCTACTTCTACAAGCACGAGTCGTGCGGGAAGTGCACGCCCTGCCGCGAGGGCGGCGATTGGCTCTACAAGATTCTCACGCGTATCGAGAACGGCGAAGGCGATCTGCGTGACATCGATCTCCTCGTGAGCATCGGGAACAACATCGTGGGTAAGACGCTCTGCGCGTTCGGCGATGCCGCCGCCACGCCGGCGCTGACGACGGTGAAGCACTTCCGCGCGGAGTTCGAGGCGCACGTTCGCGAGGGCCGCTGCACGGTGCCCGCCGCGTGGCGCGCGTCGAAGGCGCCGGTGGGGGCGCACTGATGCTCGAGTGGCTCCTGAGCTGGGTCACGCCGGTGACGGTGCATCTCGCACTGATCTTCATCATCTTCAATCTGCTCGTCCTCGCGGCCGCCTTCATGGTCTGGATGGAGCGGAAGGTCTGCGCCTACATCCAGGATCGCCTCGGACCGAACCGGGTCGGGTATGCCGGATGGAAGCAGCCGTTCGCGGACGTCATCAAGCTCCTGATGAAGGAGGAGCTGCGCCCGAAGGCGGCGGACGCGATGTTGTTCTCGATCGCGCCGGTGCTGTCGGCGGCGGCCGCGTTTGCCGCGTTCTCCGTCATCCCGTTCGGGACCGAGCTGTCGCTCTGGGGCTATCTCAAAGAACCCGTTCCCCTTCAGATCGCTGACGTCAACGTCGCGGTGCTCGTGATCTTCGCGATCACGTCGATGGGCGTGTATGGCATCGTCCTCGCGGGATGGAGCTCGAACAGCAAGTACTCGCTGCTCGGCGGTCTGCGATCGTCGGCGCAGATGATCAGCTACGAGTTGTCGTACGGCCTCGCGCTGGGGGCGGTGATCATGCTGTCCGGCACGCTCTCGCTTCGCGAGACGGTGATGAACCAGTCCGGGTACTGGTGGTACGTCATTCCGAAGTGGTACATCTGGCTGCAGCCGCTCGGATTCTTCATCTACATGTGCGCGGGCGTGGCGGAGACCAACCGCGCGCCGTTCGATTTCCCCGAGGCGGAGCAGGAGCTGGTCGCCGGGTACCACACCGAATACAGCTCGATGAGCTTCGCGCTGTTCTTTCTCGCGGAATACGTGAACATGGTGACGGTCTCGGCGGTCGCGACCAGCCTGTACCTGGGCGGCTGGCTCGGCCCGTTCCTGCCCGACTGGCTCGCGTGGATGTGGTTCCTGGTCAAGGTTCTCGCGCTGTTGTTCTTCTACGTCTGGATGCGCTGGACGCTCCCGCGCTACCGCTACGACCAGTTGATGGAGTTCGGCTGGAAGTGGCTGCTGCCGATGGCGGTGCTGAATCTTCTCGCAACCGCTGCGCTCGTTCTCTGGTTGGGCTGAGTATGGAGATTGTCGCTTTCTACATCTTCGCCGCCATCGCCGTCGTGGCCTCGCTCCTCGTCGTCGGCCAGCGCAACCCGATGTACAGCGTGATGCTGCTGATTACGTCGTTCGGCGCGCTGGCCGGGTTGTACGTGCTGCTCGACGCGCCGTTCACCGCCGTGACGCAGATCATCATCTACGCCGGCGCGATCATGGTGCTCTTCCTGTTCGTCGTCATGCTGCTGAACGTGCCGCGCGAGGAGCCGCTGGCAGCCGCCGCGGCCACGTTGGTCGGGCCGACGGGGATGCGGGTCGGCGCGGCGCTCTCGGTGCTGCTCGGGATCGAGATGGTCTGGGCGCTGTCGCGCTACGGCAGCGTGCCGTTCGATCCGGACTTCGGCGTGGAGATCAGCGACGTCGCGAACATCGGGAAGATGCTGTTCACGCAGCACGCGTTCGCGTTCGAAGTGACGTCCGTCTTGATTCTCGTCGCGATGGTGGGCGCCGTCGTCCTGGCGCGGAAGGAGCACTGAGCGATGGTGCCGTACACCTACTACCTGGTGCTCTCGGGGATTCTCTTCGCGATCGGGACCGCGGGGGTGTTTCTCCGGCGGAATCTGATTACGGTGCTCCTCTCGATCGAGGTCATGTTGAACGCGGTGAACCTGATGTTCGTGTCCGTCGGCCGCTATCGCGGAACCGTGGACGGACAGATCATCACGTTCTTCGTGATGACGGTTGCGGCGGCGGAAGCGGCGGTCGGTCTCGCGCTCGTCATCGCGCTCTTCCGGCATCGCGAGACGCTCAGCCCGGACGCGTTCACGTCGTTGAAGTGGTGACATGCTGCTGCTGATTCCGCTCCTGCCCCTCGTGGGCTTTCTGGTGAACGCGTCCCTCGGGCGCAGGCTGCCGAAGTCCATCTCGGGCGGCGTCGCGTGCGCCGCGATGGTCGCCTCGTTCATCGTCTCCGTCGTCGCCGCGCTCGACCTGCAGGCGATGCACGTGGAGTCTCCGGCGCTGGCGCAGACGGTCTTCACCTGGCTGCCGTCGGGCGATCTGCAGGTTCCCTTCGCGCTGCGCCTCGACAATCTGTCGACGCTGATGATCCTCGTCGTCACGGGCATCGGCGCGCTGATTCACATCTACTCGGTCGGCTACATGCACGAGGAGCCTGACAGCGAGTACGCGCGCTACTTCTCGTACTTGAATCTGTTCGCGGCGTTCATGCTCGTGCTCGTGCTCGGCGCGAGCTTCCCCGTGATGTTCATCGGGTGGGAGGGCGTGGGTTTGTGCTCGTACCTCCTCATCGGCTTCTACTTCAAGAAGCAGTCGGCCTCCGACGCCGGCAAGAAGGCGTTCGTCGTCAATCGCGTCGGCGACTTCGGGTTCATCCTCGGCATGCTGCTGATCTTCGCGACGTTCGGCACGCTGGACTTCCAAGGCGTCGCGGCCGCGGCCGCTTCGCGCGCGCCGGAGACGGCCGGCATGGGCGTGATGACGATCGCGACGCTGCTGCTGTTCCTCGGCGCGACCGGAAAATCGGCGCAGATCCCGCTGCACGTCTGGCTGCCGGACGCGATGGAAGGGCCGACGCCGGTGTCGGCGCTGATCCACGCCGCGACGATGGTGACGGCGGGCGTGTACATGATCGGCCGCAACGCGGTGCTGTTCTCGCACGCGCCGCTGACGCTGGAGCTCATCGCCGCGATCGGCGTTGCCACGGCGCTGATGGCCGGAACGATAGGTCTCGTGCAGACCGACATCAAGCGGGTGCTCGCGTACTCGACTGTGTCGCAGCTCGGCTACATGTTCCTCGCGATGGGCGTTGGCGCGTACGCAGCAGGCATCTTCCATCTCTACACGCACGCGTTCTTCAAGGCGCTGCTGTTCCTCGGATCGGGCGCGGTGATTCACGCGCTCGCCGGCGAGCAGGATCTGCGGCACATGGGCGGCCTCAAGAAGCACTTGCCGATCACGTACTGGACGTTCTTGATTGGCGCGCTCGCGATTGCGGGCGTGCCGCTCCTCTCCGGGTTTTTCTCGAAGGACGAGATTCTGTATCGCGCGTTCGTCGGGACCGAGCATGCGCACGGGAGCGCCGTGCTCTGGGCGATCGCGAGCGTCACGGCGCTGCTGACGGCGATCTACATGTTCCGCCTCGTGTTCCTCACGTTTCATGGCGAGAGGCGCGCGGCGCATAGCGCCCCTGGCACCCTGCACCCTGGCACCCTGCACCCTGGCACCCTGCACCCTGGCACCCTGCACCCTGGCACCCCTGGCACCCATGGCACTCTTCATGACGCTCCGCCCTCGATGGCGATCCCGTTGATCGTGCTGGCGATTGGATCGGCGGTTGCCGGATTCGTCGGCGTCCCGCACGCGCTCGGCGGCAGCAACAGCATCGAGCGGTTCCTCGAGCCGAGCTTCGAGGTCCACGCGACGGCCGAATCGATTCCGGCTGGAGACGCGCAGGCGCCGGCGCAGGCGGAGGGTGAGCATGGCGAGGACGTCGGCACCGAGCGCATGCTCATGGCGATCTCGACCGGCGTCGCGTTCGCGGGCATCGGCATTGCCGCGTTCTTCTGGCTGCGCAATCCGGAGCGCGCGGCGGCCGTCGCGCGTCAGTTCAGCGGACCGTATCGTTTTCTGCTGAACAAGTACTACTTCGACGAGCTCTACGACACGCTCGTCGTGCAGCCCATCAAACAGGTGTCGACCGGCGCGTTGTGGAAGGGCGTCGATGCGGGCCTGATCGACGGCGGCGTGAACGGCGTCGGCGCCGTCGTGAGCGGCGCGAGCGCGGTGCTGCGCCGCGTGCAGACCGGCTCGGTGCGCACGTATGCGGCGTCGCTCTTCCTGGGCGCGGTCGCGATCCTCGGTTGGTACCTGTGGACGTAGGGCCCGGAGACGGACGCCGATATTGAGATGCTCTCGCTAATCGTTTTTCTTCCTCTCGTGGGCGCGGTGCTCGCCCTCCTCGCCGGCGGCCGCGGCGATCGGCCGGAGCGCGAGCCGCTCGTGCGCAACGTCGCGCTGCTGACGTCGCTCGTCACGTTCGCGGCGACGCTGTGGCTGTGGTGGCGGTTCGATCCGGCGAGCGCCGATTTCCAGTTCGTCGAGCGCTACGACTGGATTCGCACGTTCAACATCCAGTACTACGTCGGCGTCGACGGCATCAGCTTGTTCCTGGTCGTGCTGACGGGATTCCTCACGCCGCTCGCCCTCCTTTCGTCGTGGGAGTCGGTCCACAAGGGCGTGAAGACGTTCTCCTTCTTCATCCTCGCGCTCGAGACCGCCATGCTCGGCGTGTTCGTCTCGATCGACCTGTTCCTGTTCTACGTGTTCTGGGATGCCGTCCTGATTCCGATGTACTTCCTCATCGGGATCTGGGGCTACGAGCGGCGGATCTACGCGGCCGTCAAGTTCATTCTGTACACCATGGCGGGCAGCGTGCTGATGCTCGTCGCGATCATCGGCCTCGCGTACGCGCACGCGCAATCCAATCGCGCGATCAGCTTCAACCTGCTCGACCTCTACAACGTCCCGCTCTCGCCGCAGATGGAGAGCTGGTTCTTTCTCGCGTTCACGCTCGCGTTCATCATCAAGGTGCCGCTCTTCCCGTTCCACACGTGGCTGCCCGACGCGCACGTCGAGGCTCCCACTGCCGGGTCCGTGATCCTCGCCGGCGTCATGCTGAAGATGGGCACGTACGGGCTGCTGCGGTTCTCGTTCCCGCTGTTTCCCGAGGCGGCGAGCGCGTTCTCCCCCGTGCTCGCGCTGCTCGCGGTGATTGGAATCGTCTACGGCGCGCTCGTCGCGATGGTCCAGCCCGACATGAAGAAGCTGGTCGCGTACTCGAGCGTCAGCCACCTCGGCTTCGTCGTGCTCGGCCTTTGCGCGATGAACCTGCAGGGCGTCCAGGGCTCGCTCTATCAGATGCTGAACCACGGCGTGAGCACCGGCGGCCTGTTCATGATCGTCGGCATGCTCTCCGATCGCCGGCACACGCGGCTCATCTCGGAGTTCGGCGGCTTGAAGGCGGTGGCGCCGAGGTTCGTCGCCGCGTTTCTGCTCATCACGCTCTCGTCGATCGCGCTGCCGGGGATGAACGGCTTCGTCGGCGAGTTCTTGATCCTCATCGGAGCGTTCAAGTGGAGTCCGCGGCTCACCGCGGTCGCCGCGACGGGCGTGATTCTCTCCGCGGTCTACATGCTGTGGATGTTCCAGCGCGTGAACTACGGAGAGGTCAAGAACGAGAAGAACCGCACGCTCCGTGATTTGACGCCGCGCGAATGGGCGCTCGTCGTCCCGACGGTCGCCATGGCGATCTTGATGGGCGTCCTGCCGGGCATATTCCTGCGCCCGATGGAGCCGGCGGTCACCAAAGTCATCGAGCGGGTCAAGGCCACGCAGCCGGCGCGCGTCTCGAATGGCATTTCCGGCGTTCCGGCAGGCGAACGGACGGACAATCCGCTCCCGAACCCCGAGCCTCCACCTTCGCGCGCAGCGCTACGGCGAGACCTCGCCGGAGCCTTTGCGGAGGCGGGCCGGATCTCGAGTCCCGGCACAAAGCCATGAACGACTTCACCGCCATCATTCCGATCGTCATCATCGTCCTCTCGGCGTGCGCCGCGATGATCGCGGAAGCCTTCCGGCAGCCAGGCGAGCGCATGCCGATCGCGGGCTTCGGCCTGATCGGACTCGTCGGCGCCGCATTGGCGACGGTGTTTCTGTGGAACAGCGACGCTCAGAGCTTCGGCGTCGTCCGCTCGGACAACTTCGCGCTCTTCATCAATCTCATCCTCTGCGTCGTCGGCGTCCTGACGATGCTGTTCTCGGACGATATCGTCGAGCGCGAGATGCTGCCGCCGGGCGAGTATTACGCGCTGACGCTGTTCGCGATCAGCGGCATGATGCTCATGGCCGCGGCGACGGATCTGCTCGTCATCTTCCTCGCGCTCGAAGTGTTGTCGCTCTCGGTGTACGTCCTCACGGGGATCCGCCGCGCGAGCGCGGCGGGCGCCGAGGCCGCGTTCAAGTACTTCCTGCTGGGCGCCTTCTCGAGCGCGTTCTTCCTGTATGGGATCGCGTTCGCCTTCGCCATTTCCGGATCGACGCGGCTCGACGATCTCGCGGGCGTGCTGTCGGCCCAGGGCGCCGGAACGCCGTCGCTGCTCGCCGTCATCGCCGCCGGACTGTTGATCGTCGGTTTCGCGTTCAAGGTGTCGGCCGTGCCGTTCCACATGTGGACGCCCGATGCGTACGAGGGGGCGCCCACGATCGTGACGGCGTTCATGTCGACGGGTGTGAAAGCCGCGGCGTTCGCCGCGTTCGTGCGCGTCTTCCTGTCGCCGCTCGAGCCGCTGAAGGATCAGTGGATTCCGGTTCTCTCGGTCATCGCGGCCGCGACGATGATCCTTGGCACCGTGGTGGGCGTCGTGCAGACGAACATCAAGCGCATGCTCGCGTATTCGAGCATCGCGCACGCGGGCTATCTACTGCTCGGGATCATCGCGACCACGCCCACCGGAAAGTCGGCCGTGCTGTTCTACCTCATGGCGTACGCCGTCTCGAATCTCGGCGCGCTGGGAATCGTCGCGCTGCTCGGGACCTCGCAGAACGCCCACGACGATCTGAGGGATTTCGCCGGCCTGTGGAGGTCGCGCCCCGGCCTCGCGGCCTTGATGTCGATTTTCCTGTTGTCGCTCGGAGGATTTCCGCCGATGGCCGGCTTCATCGGCAAGTGGTACATCTTCGCCGCCGCGGTCGAGCAAGGCTACTACTGGCTCGCGATCATCGGCGTCCTGACGAGCGTCGTGTCCGTCTTCTTCTATCTGCGGATCGTCGTCATGATGTACATGACGGAAGGCAGCGACATCGCGCGCCCGCGCGTGCCGCTGCCGGCGACCGCCGGGCTCCTGCTCGCGACGGCCGCCGTCTTCTATCTCGGGATCCTTCCAACGCGCGTGATCGATCTCGCGATGGAGTCGATAGCGACGATCTTCTAGCGCGCAGAGCTCGAGCCTTCAAGGCTTGTGCGTCTTCGCATGAGCCTTCGCGCCATGCGCCGCCATGCTGGTCGGCTCGACGCCCACGCTCAGAGCGGAATCCCAGATCTCCTGCAGCACGTACGTGTCGCCGCGCTTCGCGAACGTGACTTCATCCTGCCGCGGCTGGACCTTCGGCTGATCGTTCTCGGTCAGCACCATGACCCCGGTCCGTCCGTTCGAGATTTGGAGAATCGACGGGTCCGACAGCATCGGCGTCGCCGTGTAGCGGCCCGCGGGCAGCGTCTTCCCAGCGACGACGAACGGGAACGACGTCGTGAACGTGACCGGATCCGAGAGCTGCGCGTTCGCGGCTCCGGCGCTGGTGAGGACGATCCCCGACGCAATCAGCGCCGCTCGAAGTAAGGCTTTGTTGCTCGTCATTGAGCACCTCCGTCACTCGAGAAACGAGCAAAGCGAGTGCCGCGCCCGGAGCGCGGAAAACATTGATGCGCGCGCGCGGCCGCGCGGCAATCTGCCTCTCGGCGCCGATCTGCCACCACGTCCGCGCGAACGCGACGCCGCCCATCACCCATAGCGGCACGGTCAGGACCGCGAAGACGACGACGGAAAAGGCTGTGGCAGCCGGAACGCTCACGCCGAACAGCGTCAACGCGAGAATCGTGGAGACCTGATACGTGCCGACGTTCGCCGGCGGACCTGGCACCGCCGTGCCGAGATGAACGAGCGACAGCACGGCCGCAGCGTCCCACACCGGCAGGCGAATGCCGTCGGCGAGCATCACCAGCCAGAACGCCGCGACTTGCGCGGCGAGGATCAGGATCGACACGAATAGAGCGGCCCAGGTCGATCGTGTGAAGCTTATCGATCGCACACCGGACACGATTGACATGTGCGTTGAGGTCCGACGCTTCCGTCCGAACGCGATCGGAATCGCGACGACGACCGCCAGCATCACCGCGATCCACGCGGCGGTGCGCAGCGCCGCCGAGGGAACGGGCACGACGAGCGCCGTCAATCCAACACCCGCCACGATCAGCAGCGCGTCGCACAGACGTTCGACGATGATCGACGGAGCGATCGCGGCGACCGGTGCGCCGATCGCGCGCGCGACGATCCACGCGCGAAGCACCTCGCCAGGACGCATCGGCAGCAGCTCGTTCGCGAAGAGCCCGGCATAGATCGCCTGCGCGGACATCATCCACGGCACGCGACCCGTTCGTCGCAGGAGCAGCGTCCATCGCGCGGCCTGACAGCCGTACGCGGCGAGGTCGAGCGCGACCGCGGCGGCCACGAGCGGCCAGCGCAGCTCGAGGTGCGGCATCAGCGCGTTCTCATCTCCGAGAGCTTCACGAGCGCGACCGCGAGCCGCGGAAGATCGAGCACGTGGCGGTACACGACGAACCGCGGCTCCCACGACGTGGCAAACTTCGATTTGTACGCCTTCAGTCCGCGGTAGCTGAAGAGGAATCCGAGCTGCTGAAAGAAGGCGTGCACCGCGCGCTCCTCCGGGGACGCGTGCTCGGAGGGCGAGAACCCCGCCATCGGCGCCATGCCGAGGCTGAACCGGTGCAGGCCTTGCTCGCGGGATCGAAGGAACGTCTTGATGAAGACGTAGTCCATGATCCCATTGGGCGCGTCCGTGCTCCGGCGCATCAGATCGCCGGTCGCCTCGAGCCGGCGCTCGGACACGAGCGTGTTGACGAACGCGAGCATGCGGCCTTCTCGGTCGAACGCCGCTTCGACCGCTGTCGTTCGCAAATAGTTGCGCTCGAAGTATCCGAGCGCGAATTGCCGCTCGCGACGGCCAGGACGCTGCAGCCATTCGTTCGACACCCCGTGCATCGCGTCGAGCACCGCGTCGGAGATCGGCGGTTCGATGTGCTCGTACCTCACGCCCGCCGCTTCCAACTTTCGCACGAGCGTCCGCATCCATTTGCGCTCGGGGTGATCGATCGCGAAGCCGTCGAGGTCGACGATCGCGTCGTCGCCGATCTTCAAGCGCGAGAATCCGAGCTGGCGATACGTGGAGAGGAAGCACGGGAGCGTTTGGTAGAAGGCGATCGCCCAATCGTTCCTGTTGCACTCGGCGACGAAGCTGCGCACGATGCGCTCGATGTCGATGTCGCGGCCGACCGGGTCGCCAAGCACGACGGCCATGCCCGTCGACACGCGATACGCGAGAAACGCCGAGCGGGTCGGTCCGAAGAAGATCGACTTCTCCGGCCACACCTTGAAGAAGTCCAGCGCCGATTGCCCGTGCTCGCGCGTGAGCCGCAGCGCGGCCGCCCGCTGTTCGGGCAGCGTGCGCATGCGGTAGGCGGCGGGTCTGAACGCGGAGAACGTCGTGTAGATCGCGGCGGCGCCGATCGTCAGCTGCAGCGGCTGACCGAGCGCGGCGAGCTTCGGCGCCGAGTGGAGGAGCGCGGCGCGGGTTTCCCAGTAGCCGGCCACGACGGCGGCCGCGCATCCGAGCACCGTGGCCGCGCCCCGCCAATCGGGCGCGCCGCTTCGCACGTCGTACTCGTCGCGGGAGGCGAGGAGCACGCACAACAACACCACCGAGCAGATCGCTTCCTCGTACCCGCCCTTGACGACGTGAAAGGCAATCGAGATCGCCGAGAGCCCCGCGACGATCTCGAGGGCGCGCCGCTTGCGTTTGTAGACGTTGATCGAGGCGACGAGGAGCGCGACGCCGAGCAGGACCGTCAAGATCCGTGAGAGCGGAACGAACTCCAGCGGAAAGATCGATCGCAGCATCGCGCTCGGCGGCAGGCCGCGCCGGGCCGCCGACAGAAGATTCAAGAGCCCGCTTCCGAACGTGGCCAGCGCCGCGGCCGATACCGGTGCAGAGCGACTTCCGAGTCGTGCGGCGAACATGACGCCCTCGCTCCGATCGGCGGGCAGGCGCGTACCGACGCGTCCGCCCGTTCCTCGTTCAGTCCTTGGCGGAGGTCTTGCCGCCTCCCGCGACCCTCACCGAGACAACGGTCTTCTGGCCCGAGGACTCGTGGTACCGCACCGTCGCCTGGCGGCCGGTCAGGCCGGCGAGGTCGGCCGGCGCGATCGCGTGCGACGAATCGCGAAGGCGCGTCGACGATTCGAGCGTGAACTGCTCTTGGCCTTTCGACGTCGACAACGTCAGGGACTGCGCCGCCGGATCGAAGCTGACGATCTTGCCGGTGGCGGCGAGCGTCGTCGGCGCCGACGCCTTCGATTTTCCTGCGACGCTTTTTGCAGATTGAGCGGCATTCGGATGAGTCGAGGCCGATTTCGCCTGGGGTCCCGCGAACGCGGTGCCGGCGACGGCCAGTACCGCGAGGCCGAGCGATAGATGACGGGTGACGTTGAACATGTACCTAACCTCCTGCGCGATGGCGCACGTGAGGCGTATGATCAACGGACGTGCCGCACCGGCGCTCGATGCCGCGCCAGAGTAAGAGCTTGATGCCAGCGCATTTACACGAGAGCGGCGCGTCGCGTCCGGCTGGGGTGGCCGTGCCAGGACGCCCCAGCGCGGCGAAATTGACGTCCACCTTCGCCAAGGCTGCGGCGGACAGGCTCCCCCGATCGCTCCGCACGCGGCTTCCCATCCTCATCGCGCTCGTCGTTGCGGTCGTGCTGACCTCCGCGACGCTCGCGGAAGTCTGGTCCGTCGGCAGGGCCGTCGAACGGAACCTGGTCGAGACCGCCGAACGCACTGCGCGCGCCGTCGTCGAGGATCTCGCGGCGCGGAAGAGCGGCTTCGATCCGGCGGACGTTCGCGACACCCTCCACGAGCTGATCGAGGCCAACTCCGTCCTCCAATCGATCTCGATCGTCGACGTGGAGCCGTCGGACACGCAGGTCGTCGCGAGCACGTCGTCCGAGGAGCGCGAGGAGTCGCTCGCGCTCGGCGGGCAGGCTGTCGCGGCTGGCGTGCCGCAGTTCGATCGGAGGCGCGATCTCACCGTCGTCGCGCTGCCGCTCGCGAAGGACGGCCGCCAGCTCGCGGTCGTCGCCGCCGTGTCGATGGCGAGCGTCGGGCAGATTGAAGCGCAAGGACGAATGGTGCTGCTGTGGGTCGCGCTGCCGAGCATCCTGATCGTGACGGTGCTGATCGACATGGTGATGCGCCGGTTGATCCACAATCCGATCGGCGAGCTGCGTTACACGATCCGGCGCGTCTCCGACGGCGATCTCTCGTCGCGCGTCGCGGTGCTGCGCGACGACGAGCTCGGAACCGTGGCGACCGGATTGAACGACATGCTGCGGCGCCTCGATCACGCCAGCGAAGCCTTGCAGCAGCGCGTCTCGGAGGCCACGTCGGAGCTCGTCGTTCGCAACAGCGAGCTGGAGGAGAGCTATCAGCGCGTCCTCGCGCTTCGCGAAGCGTTGACGCGCGCGGAGCGCATGGCGGCCGTCGGGCAGATGGCGGCGAGCGTCGCGCATCAAGTCGGGACGCCGCTCAATCTCGTGTCGGGGTACGTGCAGATGATCCGCGAGAACCGTCAGACGGATCCGCTCGTCCGCGAGCGGCTGCAAATCGTCGAGACGCAGTTGACGCAGATCACCAACGTGCTGCGGACGATGCTCGACCGGGCCAGGCAGCCGTCGCCGCGCGTGCCGCTCGAGGTCGCGAAACTGGTGGAAGGCGTGTGCGCGATCGCGAAGCCGAGGCTCAGTCGATCGGGCATTCGCCTCGACGTCGTCGTCGAGGAATCCGTCGGCTCGGTTCGCGCGGACGCGGCGCAGCTCGAGCTCGCACTCTTCAGTCTGATGACGAACGCGATCGACGCGATGCCGACAGGGGGCACGCTGCGGATCAGCGCGGCGTCGAGGCCGTCGGGCGTGCGGATCGAAGTGGCCGACACCGGACACGGCATTCCGCGCGATCTCCTGCCGCGCCTTTTCGAGCCGTTCGTCACGACGAAGCCCGAGGGACACGGAACGGGTCTCGGGCTCGGCATCGTTCGTGAAGTCATTCGCACGCATGGGGGCGAGATCTCGGTGACGAGCGAACCTGGAACGGGAACGGTCTTCGCAATCGATCTGCCCAGCACGTCCATCTCGGAGGCCGCGGCGCTTCGCGGCCGCGCGAACTGACATGCACTCGATTCTGGTCGTCGACGACGATCGCGAGACGTGCCGCTTCATCACCGAGCTGATCGGCGATCCGGAGCGGCGGATCGTGTCCGAACAGGATCCCGCGCGCGCGTTGAGCCTGCTCCGCGACGATCGCTTCGACTTGATGATCTCGGACATCAATCTCAACGCGACCACGTCCGGGCTCGATCTGCTTCGCGCGTTCAAGGCGGAGCATCCGAGCTCGCAGGTGCTTCTCATCAGCGGCTTCGGCACGCTCGAGACGGCGATCGAAGCGGTGCGCGAGGGCGCCTTCGACTACATCAGCAAACCGTTCAGCATCGCGGAAGTGAAGGCGACCGTCGCGCGCGCGCTCGCGCACGTCGGCGAGGCGGATCCGGCGGGGCGCGTGAACGCCGTGGAGCATCCGCCCGGGTTGATCGGACGCACGGCGGCGATGCTCGGCGTCTACAAGCAGATTGCGTACGCGGCGGATTCGGGCGCGCCGGTGATGATCCTCGGCGAAAGCGGCACGGGGAAGGAACTGGTGTCGAGAGCGATTCACGCGAACAGCCGCCGCGCGGCGCGGCCGTTCGTCGCGCTGAACTGCGGGGCAGTGCCCGAGACGCTGCTCGAATCGGAGTTCTTCGGCCACACGCGCGGCGCGTTTACCGGCGCCGTGAGCGATCGCCGCGGCATCTTCGAGCAGGCGAACGGCGGCTCGGTGCTGCTCGACGAGATCGGCGAGACGTCGCTCGCGCTCCAGGTCCGTTTGCTGCGCGCGATTGAAGAAGGGGAGGTCCGGCCCGTCGGCGGGAACCGGCCGATCAAGGTCGACGCGCGGATCCTCTCGGCGACGAACCGCGACCTCGAGCGCGAGGTCGCCGAGCATCGGTTCCGGCAGGATCTGTTCTATCGGCTCAGCGTGATCGTGATCACGGTACCGCCGCTGCGCGAGCGCCGTCCGGACATTCCGCTGCTCGTCGAGCGGTTTCTGCAGAGCGCGTGCGCGCGCGCCAGCCGCGCGACGGCGCTGTCGGACGCGGCGCTCGAGGCGCTGGTCTCGTACGACTGGCCGGGCAACGTGCGCGAGCTCGAGAACACGATCGAGCGCCTCGTGCTCTTCAGCCGCGGCGCGTCGATCGACGTCGACGACCTGCCGCCGGCCATCGCGAAGTCCGCGACTGGCGCCGACATCCATCAACGCCTCTTCGCGGATCTTCCATCGCTCGACGAGCTGCAGCGACGTTATCTCCTGCACGTCCTTCAGGCGGTCGGGGGCAACCGCACGCGCGCGGCCGAAGTGATCGGCATCGACCGGCGGACGCTCTACCGGATGGCGGAGCGATATGGGATGAAGTTGGATGAAAGCTGAATCAGTCGGCAGTCGTGAGTCGGCAGTCGGCAGTCGCGGTCGGCAGTCGCAGTCGGAAGTCATCAGTCGTCGGGGCAAAGACTGGCGACTGTCGACTGTGACTGTCGACTGC